>NZ_LBJP01000009.1:0-211 GCF_028128715.1 Bradyrhizobium sp. CCBAU 51745
ACTCCCCAGGGGAGCCTTTATGCAGCCCCACATGCAACTGGACCCTCCGGGTTCACTCTTTCACCGCAAGCCTAAATATAGCCCTCGGCGCAATGGGAGAAGACTGAAAAAGCGGGCCTCAGAAAACGCATTGCGATTCCCCTTGGACCATCCAAAAGTGCCCCCAAAGGAAGGCTTTGGGTACAACTGGACTCCCCAGGGGAGCCTTAAC
>NZ_LBJP01000010.1:0-214 GCF_028128715.1 Bradyrhizobium sp. CCBAU 51745
ACATTCCTAGTGTGCTTGCTACCTGTAAACAAAATTACAGGTTTGCAGATATCAAAGCTGATATCAAAAGATGATAAGACTGATAATTTGTAGTACAGTTCAAGAGATCTGTCTTCCAGATGTGTTTTAACTAGGGATGTATTACAGAGACCATGGTGCTTGGATTTCACAGTATGTCTGTATAAAGACTTTTTTTTCCTGATGGACATGCGTA
>NZ_LBJP01000011.1:0-226 GCF_028128715.1 Bradyrhizobium sp. CCBAU 51745
GGCCCCCTCCCCCCGGCTAGCCACCCCTATATATTGTTTAGCATGACGTCAGATGGTATGGAATACCCCTTTGGCTAGTTTGGGTCACCTGTCCTGGGTCTGTCCCCTCCCAGCTCTTACTGCACCCCCAGCCTGCCCGTTGGCAGGACAGAGCAAAAGGCTGAGATGTCCTTGGCTTAGTATAAGCACTGCTCTGCAACAATTAAAGCATCGGGGTGTTATCAGC
>NZ_LBJP01000012.1:0-250 GCF_028128715.1 Bradyrhizobium sp. CCBAU 51745
AGGTTCTAGAGGTTCTAGAGGTTCTAGAGGTTCTAGAGGTTCTAGAGGTTCTAGAGGTTCTAGAGGTTCTAGGTTCTAGGGTTCTAGATTCTAGGGTTCTAGATTCAAGTGTTCTAGGTTTCACCATAACTGACGGGTTAGGGTTAGGGTTAGGGTTAGGGTTAGGGTTAGGGTTAGGGTTAGGGTTAGTTCTAGGGTTCTAGGTTTCAAGGGTTCTAGGTTCTAGAGGTTCTAGGTTCTACTGTTCTAG
>NZ_LBJP01000013.1:0-280 GCF_028128715.1 Bradyrhizobium sp. CCBAU 51745
GATCCCACCTATGCCGACGCCGTGCTCGATCGCCTCGTCCACAATGCCCATCGGCTCGACCTCACCGGTGAGAGCCTGCGCCGAACCCGGCAATCCGCCCGAAAGACCTGAGCGCTGTGGACATGCCGCTGCGCTTGGACAACGCAATCGCGTTGCCCACATGCCCACAGCAACCGCAGAAGAAGAAAAAAGGTTGAAGTCGCGATTACAGATTGACCGCGCGGCTTGACCGATGCCAGAGAACCAGCCGGCCAGAACGCCTCGCCGCTGGGCGAGATCA
>NZ_LBJP01000014.1:0-284 GCF_028128715.1 Bradyrhizobium sp. CCBAU 51745
CAAATGGAGGAATTGTTCCCCCAAAACGGGCCTTCTTCTGAAAAAAGGGGGAGATGTTCCCAAAAAGGGGGAAATTTTTCCTCAGAAAGAGGGGGAATGGTTTTCAAAACTGGGGAATTGTTCCTCAAAAAGGGGGACTCTTTCTGAAAGAAGGAGGAGTTGTTCCCAGAAATGGGGAAATTGTTCCCCCAAACAGGGTAATTGTTAAGAAAAATGGAGAATTGTTCCCCAAAAATGGGACTCTTTCCGAAAGTGGGGGAGTTGTTCCCAAAAATGAGGCAAAT
>NZ_LBJP01000015.1:0-285 GCF_028128715.1 Bradyrhizobium sp. CCBAU 51745
TGCGGATTCCGACGAAGTCGCCCGGGTGTACCGATATGAAGTCGCCCGGGGATTCCGAGACGATGTCGCCCACCTTTCCGATTTGATCTCGCCCGGGAGCGAGGCATTCTGGCCGATAGATTTTCTGGCATTGGGCGAGCCGGGCGGTCAACCCGGAATCGCGGCTTGAACTCTTCTGTTTCTGTTGCGGTTGCTGTGGGCATGTGGGCAACGCCTTGGCGTTGTCCAAGCGCAGCGGCATGTCCACAGGGCGACGGGCTCAGGTCTTTCGGGCGGGTTGCCGGC
>NZ_LBJP01000016.1:0-302 GCF_028128715.1 Bradyrhizobium sp. CCBAU 51745
TCTGTGGTGCTGCACCCAGTTGAAAGCCTGCACTGATTGTGATGAACTTTCCTAACAGGAGGCACGGGTCCTTCGTCGGACGCTGGCTGGGGATGTATGCTGCGATGCGGGCAGATGATGCTGGCCCAAGCACTGATCTGCAGACACTTAGGGAGAGGTGAGTGCTGGTCCTGAGGGAACTTCGGTATTGTCTGCAGACGCTTCTTCGTAAGTACTCCATTAAAAGCACAAACCCTGAATTTATTAGTGAGACTTTCTTTGATGCCCTGGTAACAGTTCCTAATGAATCAATTCATATTCAG
>NZ_LBJP01000017.1:0-403 GCF_028128715.1 Bradyrhizobium sp. CCBAU 51745
AACCCCACCAACTTCTTCACCGCACAGTCGCTCGACAACCGCGCCAGCGACATCAACAATTTGCTCGATGGCATCGCCAACGGCGTGCAGGTGCTGCAGGCCGCCAACACCGGCATCACCTCGCTGTCGAAGCTGCTCGACTCCGCCAAGTCGATCGCCAACCAGGCGCTGCAGACCACGGTCGGCTATTCCACCAAGTCGAACGTCTCGACCACGATTGCCGGCGCGACCTCGTCCGACCTGCGCGGCACCACGACCTACTCAAGCGCGACGGCGCTGACCAACGTGCTGTTCGACGGTACGGCCGGCGGTACCCACGCTGCCACCTCGACCACCACGCTCGGCGGCACGATCGGTACCGTGACCGGCTCGGTTGTTCAGGACAACAACGGCGGCGGTGCGG
>NZ_LBJP01000018.1:0-421 GCF_028128715.1 Bradyrhizobium sp. CCBAU 51745
CCGATCTGACTTCCCATGCGCCAGATCACGCGACACTGCTTGATCACGCGGTTGCGCTCAAGCATCAGAGTAAATAGTGGTCTGACGTAACGACTATCCGCCAATTCGATAGCGGCTCCGTGGTCGGAGATATTCCGCACGCGACAGCTCAAGCTCGAACCGTCACCTGAAATATAGGCGACCTCGTCGACTTCGGTGCGCTCCTGTCGTCGGCGATCGGTAGTCATCACTTTCACCAGGAGGTGTGGCGCGGCCTCGCGCCTGCTCGACGCTCGGCCACGGTTGGTCTCACTTCGCCGACCATTTCCCCATGGTCGCCGAGGGGCCATTCAGCGTAAGGCAAGAACCTTGCTCATCGGTGAACGCTAGTGCGATAGCGAAACGAGCGCAGTGCAACATCGCAATCCGCGTGCGGGTCCTT
>NZ_LBJP01000019.1:0-423 GCF_028128715.1 Bradyrhizobium sp. CCBAU 51745
GCGAAAGAGACGTTCGCGCTCACTTGCGACAATTTCGGCATCCGTTGTCGAGACGACTAGCACAAAAGAATCCGCCGACCTTGTGAGCCGGCGGGAGTTTCTGAACGCACCAAGTATCAGCGCCTATTGGCGGGGATCCCCGACAGCGCCGACGTCGATCTCGGTCTGGTCAGGTTGCCGGCCAACGCCCTCATTTTTCCTGCCTGCCCGATCCCGGCGAGCCGCTCGACCTTTCGAAGCCGCGCAACCCGCGCAACTTCTCGAAGGAATTTGCCAGGCGCGCCGAGCTCATCGGTTTCGGCGGCATTCGCTTTCACGACCTCCGCGGCATTCACTCGACCGCTCTGCTCGATGGCAACATTCCGGTGTATCGAGTAGCAGAGCGCATCGGTGATGATCCGGCGGTCTTGTTGAGAAACTATT
>NZ_LBJP01000020.1:0-455 GCF_028128715.1 Bradyrhizobium sp. CCBAU 51745
AGGCGCCGACCTGGTCAGCCAGTGTCGACAGACTCAGATCGATGCCCTCCCGGGCGTAGCGCTCGCTCTGCCGATTCAAGGGCTGGTGCTGGCCGAACTTCTCGAACAGGATCATGGCCAGCAGGTTCGGCCGGGCAAAGCCGCGCGGCGTCACGTGGAAGGGGGCTGGCGGCTGGGTGATCGTCTCGCAGTCCCGGCACGAGAACTTCTCGCGCACCGTCTGGATCACCTTCCACTGCCGGGGAACGACCTCCAGCGTCTCGGTAATGTCTTCGCCCAGCTTTGATAGCTTCGATGAGCCACAGCAAGGGCAGCTCTGCGGTGCGGCGATCACGACCCGCTCGCGCGGTAAATGTTCGGGGAACGGTTTGCGCGACGGACGCTTGCGCTGGAAGGATTGTACCGTCTGTGTCTTGGCCGCCGCCCTCTCGGCCGCCAGCTCGTCTTCGGTTGCG
>NZ_LBJP01000021.1:0-455 GCF_028128715.1 Bradyrhizobium sp. CCBAU 51745
AGGCGCCGACCTGGTCAGCCAGTGTCGACAGACTCAGATCGATGCCCTCCCGGGCGTAGCGCTCGCTCTGCCGATTCAAGGGCTGATGCTGGCCGAACTTCTCGAACAGGATCATGGCCAGCAGGTTCGGCCCGGCAAAGCCGCGCGGCGTCACGTGGAAGGGGGCTGGCGGCTGGGTGATCGTCTCGCAGTCCCGGCACGAGAACTTCTCGCGCACCGTCTGGATCACCTTCCACTGCCGGGGAACGACCTCCAGCGTCTCGGTAATGTCTTCGCCCAGCTTTGATAGCTTCGATGAGCCACAGCAAGGGCAGCTCTGCGGTGCGGCGATCACGACCCGCTCGCGCGGTAAATGTTCGGAGAACGGTTTGCGCGACGGACGCTTGCGCTGGAAGGATTGTACCGTCTGTGTCTTGGCCGCCGCCCTCTCGGCCGCCAGCTCGTCTTCGGTTGCC
>NZ_LBJP01000022.1:0-510 GCF_028128715.1 Bradyrhizobium sp. CCBAU 51745
AACCCCTTCCTGATGTCCAGCCTAAACTTCCCCTGCCTCAGCTTAACTCCATTCCCGCGGGTCCTGTCGCTGGTGTTAATGGAGAAAAGGTCTCCTGCCTCTCGACACCCCCTTACGAGGAAGTTGTAGACTGCGATGAGGTCTCCCCTCAGCCTCCTCTTCTCCAGGCTGAACAGGCCCAGTGCCCTCAGCCGTTCCTCGTACGTCTTCCCCTCCAGGCCTTTCACCATCTTCGTAGCCCTCCTCTGGACACTCTCCAACAGTTTCATGTCCTTTTTATACTGTGGTGCCCAGAACTGCACACAGTACTCGAGGTGAGGCCGCACCAGCGCAGAGTAGAGCGGGACAATCACCTCCCTCGACCTACTAGCGATGCCGTGCTTGATGCACCCCAGGACACGGTTGGCCCTCCTGGCTGCCAGGGCACACTGCTGGCTCATATTCAACTTGCTGTCTACCACGACCCCCAGATCCCTCTCTTCTAGGCTGCTCTCCAGCGTCTCATCGCCC
>NZ_LBJP01000023.1:0-574 GCF_028128715.1 Bradyrhizobium sp. CCBAU 51745
GTGTCCCTCCACGGGCAGCGTGGGTCCGGCTTCCCGAGCCCTTTGACTCCATCCTGGGTGTCGTGTTTGCTCGCCGCACCGGGGTCCGGATCCCATTTCGGGCGCCTCGGGGAAGGAGATCCTACGACACGGTTGTCCGGCCACAAGCGCTGTGGCTGCCAGCCGTGTCGAGAAGTGGAGGCTGTCGTTCAGCGGCTCGGAGTTACGCAGTGCCGGGGACCGGGGATTCAGACAGTCCAGAGCGGCAGGCGTCCGGATGTGGACCCTGGGCGGGGGGGGGGGGGGGGGGGGGGGGGGGGGGGGGGGGGGGGGGGGGGGGGGGGGGGGGGGGGGGGGGGGGGGGGGGGGGGGGGGGGGGGGGGGGGGGGGGGGGGGGGGGGGGGGGGGGGGGGGGGGGGGGGGGGGGGGGGGGGGGGGGGGGGGCTGGTTGTCCCCGAGACGAAAGCTTCTGTCCTGTCCGGAGCGGCGGCCGTCCTTCCCGAACAGCCACGCTCCGGTCCCGGGCGATGTGTGTGCTAGCCGCACTAGGACCCGGTCGAACCTCTGTCGGCTCCGCTATTTCGATCGCAGGAAA
>NZ_LBJP01000024.1:0-582 GCF_028128715.1 Bradyrhizobium sp. CCBAU 51745
CTTGGTTGCGTGAAAACGCTTCAGTGCGGGGTGACGCGGCCGTGAACGGCTCCTGTGAGGGCCAGCTGGCGGCAAAGTGGCATATTTTCTGGCAAGGTGCCGGAAGCCGGTCTATTGGCTTCCCTTGGTCACTGTGATCGATCGATAAAGGTTGGCGGCACGCGCACGACAGCGCTCCTGCCTCATGCCTGCATCGCCGCGATCAGCGCACCGACACCCATGATGTTCATTGCGCGTGTGAGATTGTAGGCGAGCACGTGCAGCGCCATCTCGGCGGCGACCTTCGGCAACCGCTTCGTCAGGAAGTGGGTCGCGCCCATGCGCATCTTCAGTGTGCCAAACGGATGCTCGACCGTCTCGCGACGGCGACGCATCGCCTGAGGATCGGCGTCGAGCCGCCTCTGGGCATCCTCCATGACGTGTTCATGTTCCCAACGGGAGATGACGCGGTTCTTGGCCGTGGTGCAGCGCGCCTTAAGCGGGCAGCTTCCACAAGCTTTCGTGGCGTAGCGCCGAATGGTGCGTTCGCCATCCACTGTTGTAAGCCAATACGCCAGCAACTGGCCCGCCGGGCAGCGATAT
>NZ_LBJP01000025.1:0-590 GCF_028128715.1 Bradyrhizobium sp. CCBAU 51745
GTTGCTTCCAACTCTTCGAGCTCGAGCTCCATCTGCTCCAAGAGCCGTGCCTTGCGCTCCGAGCGGCTGCCGTAAATCTGGCGACGCAGCTTCTCGATCTCGAGCTTGAGGTAACTGATCAGGGCCTCGGCCGCCTTCGCGTCGGCAGCTTCTGCTTTGGCGCTCGCCGCAACCGCTTCCGCTTCCAGGCGCGCGGCGCGCTCCGCGAGGATCATCGCATGCGCGGCGGCAAGATCGGTGGGGAGCGATTCAGATGTGGTCACGATGTTGATGGAATCACATCCATCACGATCCGCAAGCTCAAAGCCTCATCCGACCGACGTCGGTCGCCACGTCTCCTGTGGGTGCCGCCAGTCGATTCCGGACAAGAGATAACCGAGCTGCGCCGACGAGATTGTCACCACACCCTCGGCCGGGCTCGGCCAGATGAAGCGGCCGCGCTCAAGGCGTTTTGTGAACAGGCAGGCGCCCTGGCCGTCATGCCAGATCACCTTCAGCAGGTTGCCGCGGCGACCGCGAAAGCAAAACAGGTGGCCGCCCAGCGGGTCGCGATGCAAGATCTCCTGAACCTGCAACGCCAGCGACGGAAA
>NZ_LBJP01000026.1:0-613 GCF_028128715.1 Bradyrhizobium sp. CCBAU 51745
TCGACGTCCTTCTGGTTGCGCTCGGATTTCAGCCGCGTCAGCTTGTCGATCTGGAGCCGGCGCACGTTGGTGTTGTCGACCTTCAAAATCTCGATCGGCGCCTCGTCGGTCGGCTTGTACTTGTTGACGCCGATCACCGCCTGCTTGCCGGCATCGATGCGGGCTTGCGTCTTGGCGGAGGCTTCCTCGATGCGCAGCTTGGGCAGGCCGGCCTCGATCGCCTTGGCCATGCCGCCGAGCTCCTCGACCTCCTGGATGTGGCCCCACGCTTTCGCCGCGAGGTCACGGGTCAGGCGCTCGACATAATAGGAGCCGCCCCAGGGATCGATGATGCGGGTGGTGCCGCTCTCCTGCTGCAGGAACAGCTGGGTGTTGCGGGCGATCCGCGCCGAGAAATCGGTCGGCAGCGCCAAAGCCTCATCGAGCGCATTGGTGTGCAGCGACTGGGTGTGGCCCTGGGTCGCCGCCATCGCCTCCACCGTTGTGCGCATCACGTTGTTGAAGACATCCTGCGCGGTCAGCGACCAGCCGGATGTTTGCGAATGCGTGCGCAGCGACAGCGAGCGCGGGTCCTTCGGATTGAAGGGCTTCAAGAGCTTCGCCCAGAGCAGGC
>NZ_LBJP01000027.1:0-645 GCF_028128715.1 Bradyrhizobium sp. CCBAU 51745
CTTCAGAAGGATTGTCGAGCAGCGATGCCGAACGACTGCGTGCTTTCGAACGCCAAGGTCATGACGCTCTGGCAAGGAGTTATTACGAATTTTTTGCAGCGGTGACCACTCTAGCTACCGAGCCGCTTCTCGACGCCGTACGTTTGCAACCGGGCGCAAATCTGCTGGATGTCGCGAGCGGGCCCGGTGCTCTTGCGGCGGAGGCGGCAAATCGCGGCGCGCGCGCCGTGGGCGTTGACTTGTCCCCACGGATGGTAGAGCTGGCACACCAACTGCATCCTGCCATAGAATATCGTGAGGCAGACGTAGAACATCTCCCATTTCTCGATCATATGTTCGACGCGGTCGTCTGCGCCTTTGGGCTTGGACATTTTCCCCACCCGGAACTTGCTGTCGCAGAGTGCGTCCGAACCTTAGCGCCAGGCGGACGCATTGCGTTCGCTTGGTGGGATGATCCGGCGCGCCAGCGGATCCAAGGCCTCTTCCGTGAAGCCATTGCCGAGATCGGAGTAGCGTTACCGAAGGACGTCCCGCAGGGCCACAATGTGTTTCGTTTCTCGGACTCGGACGAATTTCTTCGGTTACTAAGAGGAGCTGGGCTCACGGCGGTGGCGGTCACCGGGCATGCAGCCTCCTTTTTCGTTC
>NZ_LBJP01000028.1:0-683 GCF_028128715.1 Bradyrhizobium sp. CCBAU 51745
GCTTCAAGCCCTCGCGAAGCGAGGTCGTCGCGCGCCAGCCGAGCTTGTCGAGCCTGCTGACGTCGAGCAGCTTGCGCGGCGTGCCGTCGGGCCGCGAGGTATCGTAGGAAATCTCGCCGTGATAGCCGACGATCTCCGCGACCACGCGCGCGAACTCGGCGATGGCGATGTCCTCGCCGGTGCCGATGTTGATGAGGTCGCTGCCCGAATAGGTCTTCATCAGATGCACGCAGGCATCCGCCATGTCGTCGACATAGAGGAACTCGCGCCGCGGCGTCCCCGTGCCCCAGACGACGACGCTCCTGGCGCCAGATTCTTTCGCCTCATGGAAGCGGCGGATCAGCGCGGCGACGACGTGGCTCAATTCAGGATGATAATTGTCGCCGGGGCCGTAGAGGTTGGTCGGCATTACGCTGATGAAGTCGCTGCCATATTGGCTGCGATAGGCCTCGGCCATCTTGATGCCGGCGATCTTGGCGATGGCATAGGGTTCGTTGGTCGGCTCCAGCGGACCGGTGAGCACGGCATCCTCGCGCAGCGGCTGGGCTGCCAGCTTTGGATAGATGCAGGACGAGCCCAGGAACATCAACTTCTCCGCGCCATTCGCATGCGCGGCCTGGATCACGTTCGCGGCGATCGCGATGTTGTCGTAGATGAACTCGGCGCGCAGCGTGTTGTTGGCG
>NZ_LBJP01000029.1:0-686 GCF_028128715.1 Bradyrhizobium sp. CCBAU 51745
CACAGAATCACAGAATCTCTAGGTTGGAAGAGACCTCAAGATCATCGAGTCCAACCTCTGACCTAACACTAACAGTCCCCACTAAACCATATCCCTAAGTTCTACATCTAAACGTCTTTTGAAGACTTCCAGGGATGGTGACTCAACCACCTCCCTGGGCAGCCTGTTCCAATGTCTAACAACCCTTTCAGTAAAGAAATTCTTCCTAACATCTAACCTAAAACTCCCCTGGCGCAACTTTAGCCCATTCCCCCTCGTCCTGTCACCAGGCACATGGGAGAACAGGCCAACCCCCACGGCTACAGCCTCCTTTAATGTACTTATACAGAGCAATAAGGTCACCCCTGAGCCTCCTCTTCTCTAGGCTGAACAAGCCCAGCTCCTTCAGCCGCTCCTCATAGGACTTGCTCTCCAGGCCCCTCACCAGCTTCGTCGCCCTTCTTTGGACCCGCTCAAGCACCTCGATGTCCTTCTTGTAGCGAGGGGCCCAAAACTGAACACAGTACTCGAGGTGCGGCCTCACCAGAGCCGAGTACAGGGGGACGATCACCTCCCTAGCCCTGCTGGTCACAGTGTTTCTGATACAAGCCAGGATGCCGTTGGCCTTCTTGGCCACCTGAGCACACTGCTGGCTCATATTCAGCCGACTGTCCACCATCACTCCCAGGTCCTTCTCTGCCTGGCAG
>NZ_LBJP01000030.1:0-795 GCF_028128715.1 Bradyrhizobium sp. CCBAU 51745
ATGTTATTTTCCAAAGATTGATTGACGCTTTTAAGGTTTCAGGGGTAGGGCACTAGGGTTGGGTTTCAGGGTAAGTATTCTCAGGGTTTATGTTTAGGATTTTAAGTTGTTTAGGTTTGGATTTTTAACGGTTAGTATTTTAGGGATTTGGGGGTTAAGGTTTTAAGTTTTTCAGGGTTAGTGTGTTAGGGTTTTAGAGTTTATGGGTTGTAGTGTTGAAAGGTTTTTTAGGGTTAGGGTCTTAGGGTTTTCTTTTTGGTCAATTATTTAGAGTTAGGGTTTTAAAATTTTATTTTTATTTATTGATTGATTGATTGATTTTTTCAGGTTAGGTTCTCCAGGGTTAGGGTTTTGAGTGTCCTAATTTTTTGGGTTAGGGTTTGGAGCATCTTAATTTTTTGCGTTAGGGTTTTGAGCATCTTAATATTTTGTGTTAGTGCTTTGAGTGTCTTATTTTTTTGGATTAGTGTTTGGAGCGTTTTTGGGTTTAGGTTTTTGGGTTTTTAGGTTTTAGTTTTTGGGTTTAGGTTTTGAGAGTCCTATTTTTTGGGCTTGGGATTTGAACGTCTTAATTTTGTGGGCTTGGGATTTGAACGTCTTAATTTATTGGGTTAGGAGTTTTAGGCATAGGTCTTCAGGTGTTTAGTGTGGTAAATATTTTGGGTTATGTCTGTAGGGGTTTCGAGGATTTTTAGGGTTAGGGCTTGAGGCTTTTTTGTAAAGGCGGTAAGGGCTAGGGTTACAGTGCGTGCTGGTAAATGTAATTCTTGAAAACTCGGCCCGTGATTGGCTGTG
>NZ_LBJP01000031.1:0-892 GCF_028128715.1 Bradyrhizobium sp. CCBAU 51745
AGCACCGCGGTGTCCTTGATGCGCTCGATGCGGTGCTCCGAGTTGGCGCGGGCCCGGACCAGCTCGACCACCGAGAGCTGGGGAATGGCAAAGCGGTCGCCGGCGGCTTCCACGATCAGGGCGGAGACGATCGCCAGCGTCAGCGGGATCTTGATGGTGACGGAGGAGCCTTCACCGGCCACCGACTTGATGTCGATGGTGCCGCCGATCTGGTCGATATTGGTGCGGACCACGTCCATGCCGACGCCGCGGCCCGAGACCGAGGTGATGGCGGCCGCGGTCGAGAAGCCCGGCGCGAAGATGAACTTGTGGATCTGGGCTTCGCTCATCTTCTCCAGCTCGGCCTCGGTGACGAGACCTGAAGAGAGCGCCTTGGCCTTGATCTTCTCGGTGTTGAGGCCCCTTCCGTTGTCGGCGATGCAGATGATGATGTGGCCGCCCTCGTGATAGGCGGAGAGGCGGATGGTGCCCTGCTCGCCCTTGCCGGCAGCGAGCCGCTCGGCGGGGGTTTCCAGGCCGTGATCGGCGGAGTTGCGCACCATGTGGGTGAGCGGGTCCTTGATCAGATCGAGCACCTGGCGGTCGAGCTCGGTGTCGGCGCCGTGCATCTCCAGCTCGATCTGCTTGCCGAGTTCGCTCGAGAGGTCGCGGACGATGCGGGGCAGCTTCTGCCAGGCATTGCCGATCGGCTGCATGCGCGTCTTCATGACGCCTTCCTGCAGCTCGGCGGTGACGTTGGAGAGGCGCTGCAACGGCACCTTGAACTCGGTGTCCTCGTTGCGGCGGGAGATCTCCAGCAGCTGGTTGCGGGTCAGCACCAGCTCGGAGACCATGGTCATCAGATGCTCCAGCGTATCCACGTTGACGCGGATCGACTGGTTGGCGATGCGGT
>NZ_LBJP01000032.1:0-929 GCF_028128715.1 Bradyrhizobium sp. CCBAU 51745
TCCGGACTTCATACGTCGTAATGAGGGCCTATTCGATCACTTCGTCGGCTTGAGCGAGCAGCGATGAAGAGATATTGACGCCAAGCGCTCTCGCAGCTTTCAAGTTAACGACGAGTTCAAATTTGACCGGCAGCTGCACGGGAAGATCAGCAATTTGCGAGCCTCTCAGGACGTGGTCGACGTAAGATGCGGCTCGCCGGTACAAATCAAGGATATCGACGCCGTAAGACATCAATCCGCCGCCTGAAGCAAAGAAGCGAAAGGCATAGATTGCGGGAACACGGTCTCGGGCGGCTGTCGAGACTATCAGCTCACGATGAATGCCATTGAAAATATCTGGCATAACCACGAGCCCACCACCGGGTTCGCCGGCAATCGCGGCAATCGCTTGTTCGAGCCCGGCAGCGTCGCGCACCGGCACGGCCCTCGGTTCGACACCCAGGGATGTTGCAGCTGCCTCAAGCGGACGCAAGTAATACGCCCCGCCCCCCGGCGCGGTCTCCGGGTTGAAAATACAATGGACCCGCGCGAGTCCGGGCGCGATTTGCTTCAGCAGATCAACCCACTTTCCCGCGAGTGAGGGCTCCAGATCGACGAGGCCACTCGCGTTCCCACCGGGCTTGGCCAAGCTGGCAACAAAACCGCTTTTGATCGGATCAGTAACCTGCACGAAAACGATGGGAATGGTGCGTGTCTCAGCCAGTAATGCCGTCACTATGGCAGTGTTCTGGGCGACGATGGCATCGGGCCTCTGACTGACCAGCTCTTTCGCGAAAATCCGGGTGCGTTCAGGATCGCCACCAGCCCAGCGGTATTCAATCTGGACAGTACGGTCCCGCTTCCAACCAAGCTGCGAAAGCCCTTGCTCAAGTGCCTGAGCCTGTTTCTCTCCTTCGGGGTCCCCAAGCGGGCGCCCCAACAGTACTCCA
>NZ_LBJP01000033.1:0-931 GCF_028128715.1 Bradyrhizobium sp. CCBAU 51745
TGGCCCGATCAGGCCGCAGACTGAACGGGGGTTCTGTTCCAATCCCAAGGCAGCAGCTCATTGAGCTGACCTTGAGGGGTGCTGGCGATGCGGGCCAAGACGTCCGCCAGCCAGGCTTGCGGATCGACGTCATTGAGCTTTGCCGTCATGATTAGCGTCGCCATGGTGGCGGCGCGGTCGGCACCACGTTCGGAGCCGGCGAAGAGCCATGACTTGCGGCCGAGGGCAAAGCCGCGCAGCGCGCGCTCCGCCGCATTGTTTGTCAGGCAGATCCGCCCATCATCGATGAAGCGAGCAAACCGGTCCCAGCGGCGCAGCATGTAGTCGATTGGCTTGGCGACCGCGGACGAGTTTGACAGCCGGGCACGCTGCTCGCGGAGCCATGCTTCCAATGCCGTCAAAGGCGGAGCGCTTTGCTCCTTGCGCATGCGCAGACGCTCTTCGGCGCTTTGGCCGTTGATGCTGCGCTCAATATCGAACAGTGCATCGAAGCGCTTGACCGCCTCCAGGGCAATCGGCGAGATCGCTGCGGCATTCTTGTCGCGCCTCGCATTGGCCGCGATGTCCGCCAGCTCGAAGAACTGGCGCCTGGCGTGGGCCCAACAGAGTGCGGACGTGATCGGCCCCTGCGCGCGCGAGGCGTCATACAGCTCGTTGTAGCCGCTATAGGCGTCGGCCTGCAGGATGCCGGAGAAGCTTTGGAGATGCCGTGTAGGATGCTCCTGCCGCCGGTCGCGCGAGGCGTAATAGAGCGCGGCCGGCGGCGCCCGTCCGCCAAACGGCCGATCGTCGCGAACGTAGGTCCAGATATGTCCCTTGACCGTCTGGCCCTTGGCCAGGATCGGCACCGTGGTGTCATCGCCATGCAGTCGCTCGGCGGAGAGGACGTGACGCTCGATCAGCCGATAAAGCGGCTGCAGGGCCACCGCAC
>NZ_LBJP01000034.1:0-1054 GCF_028128715.1 Bradyrhizobium sp. CCBAU 51745
GTATATGGACCCCGCCCGATTGCAACGACCGGCTTGATCAGGATCGACGATCACAACTGCTGACGTATATCCGGCTTCTTGATGCGGCTGGACAACGTCTCTGCCGCGAGCCTCGATGGTTTTCGCCCGCTTCCACCTCAACGGCCCCGAGACATCGGCGCAAGCCGTGCCGGTCCACACATCAGGTTCGGGAAGCGACGGGGTGACCGTTTCGCCATCTCTTGCCATTTGTTGCAATTGCCGGGTGAGACCTCCTTTCCTTGAGCCGCTTCGCTTCAGGCCGCCCTCACCGACAGCGCCGGCTCATAAGCTGCGTCGCCTGTGAGCATAGCCCACACGATCCGCGCATTCTTGTTGGCAAGAGCCACGGCCGCGACATTGGGATGGCGCCGTTGCCGGATTTTGCCGAGCCAGAGGCTTCGCGGATCCTGCTTGCCAGTGGCCCGGCTTAAAGCGGCGCGAGCTCCGTGAATCATCAGCGTCCGCAGGTATCGATCGCCGCGTTTGCTGATGCCGAACAAGCGGGCCCGCCCTCCACTGGATCGCTGCTTCGGCACCAGGCCAAGCCAAGCCGCGAACTGGCGGCCGTTCTTGAAACAGCTTCTATCGCCCACGGCGGCGATCAAGGCCGTTGCCGTCACAGGTCCGACGCCTTCGATTTTGCCGAGCCGCTGGCACTGCTCATTCGTACGGAAGATTTCCCTTATCCGCCGGTCATAGGATGCAATGCGGGTATCAAGCTCGGACAACTCCTCTTGCAATTCCCTCATGAGCGCTCGGAGCATCTCGCTGAGGCCGTCATTGATGTTCCCTACGACGACAGCGAGGCCGCGCCGCAGCTGCGCGATGTCACGGGCAATGACAATCCCATGCTCGGACAGAAGACCGCGAATCTGGTTGACGAGCCTGACCCGGTCGGCGACCAGGCGCCGGCGAATGCGGTGGACGGCCTGTACCGCCAGCTGATCGGTTGATTTCGCGGGCACAAAGCGCATGGACGGACGGCCAACCGCTTCGCAGATGGCTTCCGCATCGTTCTGGTCGTTCTTGTTTG
>NZ_LBJP01000035.1:0-1086 GCF_028128715.1 Bradyrhizobium sp. CCBAU 51745
TGGCGCAGATGACCGGGCCAAAGCCGTTCGTGATCGACGTCGACGATGCCGCGTTCAAGGGTGGCAAGCGCATCGGCGAGATCGAATACGAAGCCGCCGTGGCGCAAGGCGATCCGAACTTCACGGCAATCCTGCCAAGCGACGAATGGGACGCGATCGCGCTGAGCTACACCTCGGGCACCACCGGCAATCCCAAGGGCGTCGTCACCCATCATCGCGGCGCGTATCTCAACGCCGTCAGCAACATCCTCGCCGGCAATCTCGGCCAGCATCCGGTCTATCTCTGGACCCTGCCGATGTTCCACTGCAACGGCTGGTGCTTCCCCTGGACGATCGCGGCTGCGGCCGGCATCAATGTCTGCTTGCGCAAGGTCGAGCCGACCAAGATTTTCGAGCTGATCAGGCAGCACGGCGTCACCCACATGTGCGGCGCGCCGATCGTGTACAACACGCTGATCAATGCGCCCGATGCGCCACGGGGCAACGCGGCACGCCGCGTCGTCGGCCTCATCGCCGGCGCAGCGCCGCCGGTTGCGGTGTTGGAAGGCGCCGAAAACATCGGCATCAAGCTCACGCATGTGTATGGCCTGACCGAGGTCTACGGCCCCGCCTCGGTCTGCGCCGAGCAGCCGGGCTGGGACGAGCTTGCGCCTGCCGAGCGCGCCCGCATGAAGCGCCGGCAGGGCGTTCCCTACCCGCTCGAGGAAAGCGTCTCGGTCATCAATCCGCAGACCATGCAGGAGGTCCCGCGCGACGGCGAGACCATCGGCGAGGTGATGTTCCGCGGCAATATCGTGATGAAGGGCTACCTCAAGAACGAGAAGGTGACCAAGGAAGCCTTCGAGGGCGGCTGGTTTCACACCGGCGACCTCGGCGTGCTCGACGAGCACGGCTACGTCATCATCAAGGACCGCTCCAAGGACATCATCATCTCCGGCGGCGAGAACATCTCTTCCGTCGAGGTCGAGGATATCCTCTACAAGCATCCGGCCGTGCTGTTCGCCGCCGTCGTCGCCAAACCCGATCCCAAATGGGGCGAAGTGCCCTGTGCCTTCGTCGAGCTGAAGGACGGCGCGAGCGCGAGCG
>NZ_LBJP01000036.1:0-1155 GCF_028128715.1 Bradyrhizobium sp. CCBAU 51745
ACGGCTGCCAGCGCCGCGATGACCGTGATGCCGAAGGCGATCGCCCCCACCGTCAAGGGAATGTTGGCGGAGCCGGGAGGCGCCACGGTGGCGAACAGGGCCGGAAGCAGCGCGGTGATGGTGGTGCCGATGTTCTGCGAGATCGCCATCGCCGACACGCGGGTGCGGGTCGGAAACAGCTCCGGATAGAAGCTCGGGAAGATTGCGTTGTAGCCCTGATAGACCACACCCCACATCAACAGCGACAGCACGATCGCCAGCGGCACGCTCTTGATGCTGATGGCATAGAGATAGCCGAAAGCGAGCAGGCCGGAGAGCAGCGCGCCCACGACGATGGGAGGCTTGCGGCCGACCTTGTCGGACAGATTGCCGACGAAGGGAATGACGAAGATGGCCAGCATGTTTCCGAGGACCGGGATCCACAGATAGACGTCCTTGGCAAAACCGATGCCATAGGCCGGCTGCACCGCATAGGCGGCACCGAAGATGGTCGCGACCACAGGGATGACATTCATCAGCGCCATGCAGATGACCCTGAGCATGTCGGGCCAGCTCAGCTTGATGGCCTGGACGATGGGCGAGCGCGGCGTTTCTCCCCGCCCCTCCTCGCGGGCAAAGGCAGGGGTTTCGTCGACTTCGCGGCGGATGATGTAGCCTGCGACGATGACGAAGAAGCTGAGCAGGAACGGAATTCGCCAGCCCCAGCTGTTGAAGGCCTCGGTCGGCATATAGGCCGCCAGCGGCAGGAAGACGGCGGCTGCGAGAATCTGTCCGGCCTGCACGCCCTGAAGCGCAAAGCTCGCATAGAAGCCGCGACGGCCGAACGGCGCGTGCTCCAGGATCATCGAGCTGGCGCCGGAGATTTCACCGGCGACGGCAAAGCCCTGGATCAGGCGCAGGACGACCAGCAGGATCGGCGCGAGGATGCCGACCTGATGATAGGTCGGCAGGAGGCCCACCGCCATGGTCGACAGACCCATCAGGAACATGCAGACGATCAGAACGGTCTTGCGGCCATGGGTGTCGCCCCAATGTCCGAGCACGAAGGCGCCGATCGGCCGCGCCACATAGCCGACGCCATAGGTCGCCAGCGATGCGACGATGGCGACGGTGGGATTTTCCGACGGGAAGAAGATTTGCGGGAAGATCAGCGAC
>NZ_LBJP01000037.1:0-1299 GCF_028128715.1 Bradyrhizobium sp. CCBAU 51745
CATGTGTGGACGGCTCCGGGTTGGCAAGAAGAATCTTCACTTGCAGCATTGGTCGGAGCAGCCATGTGTTCGGCCTGTTTGTGCGGTACCCATGACCGCTGGCCATAATGCCCTCCGCGGATCAGGTCCCGATCAACAGCACGCATTCGAAGATGCCTTGGCCCATGTGGGTTGTCCTGATCGCCGGATCGACCGGCGCTGCATTAAGTGCTGTTCGTCCTTTCCAACCGTTACGTCACGCCGGTGTGTCCGGCTGTGAACTCATTTACGCCATGAGAGCGGCGGGTTCCTTGTAGCGTTCGTTCCTGGCCATCATCGCCCATGCCATCCGGGCGAGTTTGTTGGCGAGCGCGATGGCAGCGACCTTTGTGGGTCGCCGCGCCAACAATGCGGTGAGCCAGGGCCGATGCCGGGTGCCATGGATCTTGGCATAGCGGATCACTGCGAGTGCGCCTGCCGTGAACAGGCTGCGCAAATAGCGATCGCCTTGCTTGCTGATACTGCCAAGCTTGTCCTTGCCCCCGCTCGAGTTCTGCTTCGGCACGAGCCCAACCCAGGCCGAGAAGTCCCGTCCCGATCGGAAGGCGTTGGCATCGGCAACGCTCGCGACCAACGCCGTTGCCAGCGCCGGCCCGACGCCAGGAATCGCGTCCAGCCGTTTGCTCGTCGCATTTGATCGATGCCAGGCGATGATGCGGCGGTCGAACTCCAGGATTTGGGCCTTCAGGGCCCGCAATTGGCTGCCGAGAGCCGCAAGACACGCGCGGGCCACCTCCGGCAGCCGGCGGTCATCAGTGTCGGCGACGACTTCCAGCAACTGCTCGACACCCTGGCGCCCGACAGGGGCGACGATCCCGAACTCGGCAAAATAGGCGCGGATTGAATTGATCACGGCAGTCTGCTGGCGGATGAAGAGATGGCGCGCACGATGAAGCATTAGACAGCTCTGTTGCTCGACCGTCTTGGCCGGCACGAACCGCATGTTCGGTCTCGTGACCGCCTCGCAAATCGCCTCCGCGTCGGTGCTGTCGTTCTTCTGCCGCTTGACGTAGGGCTTCACGTAGGCCGGAGGCATCAACCGCACCGTATGCCCCAATGTCTCCAGCTCACGGGACCAATAGTGCGATGAGGCGCAAGCCTCAATACCGACGAGGCATGGCGGCAGTTTCTCGAAGAACGCCAGGACGTGCCGACGCTTCAACTGACGGCGTATGACCACCTGGCCGGCTGCATCAACGCCGTGCACCTGGAAGACCGACTTCGCGATATCCAGACCGATCGTCGAAATTGACTGCATAA
>NZ_LBJP01000038.1:0-1492 GCF_028128715.1 Bradyrhizobium sp. CCBAU 51745
TGAAGATCGACGACGGCGCGGCCAGCGATCCCGAGAACGGCTTCATCGTGGTCACGCAAGTCGGCAGCCAGACCTTCGGCATCGTCGTCGACGGCGTGTTCCACACCGAGGAAATCGTGGTCAAGCCGATGTCGACCAAGCTGCGTCACATCGACATGTTCTCCGGCAACACCATTTTGGGCGATGGCGCCGTCATCATGATCATCGACCCCAACGGCATTGCCAAGGCGCTCGGCGCCGCCGGCTCCTCGGCCCATGACATGGCCGACGACAACAGCGCCCATCACATCGGCTCGGGCGAGCAGACCACCTCGCTGCTCGTGTTCCGCGCCGGCTCGTCGCAGCCCAAGGCGGTCCCGCTCGGGCTCGTCACCCGCCTGGAAGAGCTCCCGGCCGACAAGATCGAGTTCAGTAACGGCCGCTACATGGTGCAGTACCGCGAGCAGCTGATGCCGCTCGTCTCCATGGACGGCGTCACCATCGCGTCCCAGGGCGCCCAGCCGATCCTGGTGTTCGCCGATGACGGCCGCTCCATGGGCCTCGTCGTCGACGAGATCATCGACATCGTCGAGGAGCGCCTCAACATCGAGGTCGGCGGCTCGGCTTCCGGCATCCTCGGCTCGGCCGTGATCAAGGGCCAGGCCACCGAGGTGATCGACGTCGGCCATTTCCTGCCCATGGCGTTCGCCGACTGGTTCACCCGCAAGGAGATGAAGCCGTCGATGCATTCGCAGTCGGTGCTGCTGGTCGACGACAGTGCCTTCTTCCGCAACATGCTGGCCCCGGTGCTGAAGGCCGCCGGCTACCGCGTCCGCACCGCGCCGACCGCGCAGGAGGGCCTGGCTGCCCTGCGTGCGCAGAGCTTCGACGTGGTCCTGACCGACATCGAGATGCCCGACATGAACGGGTTCGAGTTCGCCGAAGTGATCCGCTCCGACAGCAATCTGGGCTCGATGCCGATCATCGGCCTGTCCGCCCTGGTGTCGCCGGCCGCGATCGAGCGCGGCCGTCAGGCCGGCTTCCACGACTATGTCGCCAAGTTCGACCGTCCCGGCCTGATCGCGGCGCTGAAGGAGCAGACCGCGGGCGCCGCCGGCGCCTCCGAGCTGAGCCGGGCCGCGGCATAAGGGCAGGGACCAGGAGACATTGAAATGAGCAAGAAGACGCAAATTGGCGAAGGCGCCATGGTCGAATACGTCACCGCGATGATCGGCGGCCAGCTGTTCGGCCTGCCGATCTCCCGCGTCCAGGACGTGTTCATGCCCGAGCGCGTCACCCGCGTTCCCTTGTCCTCGCGCGAGATCTCGGGCGTGCTGAACCTGCGCGGCCGCATCGTCACCGTGGTCGACATGCGCGCCCGTCTCGGCCTGCCGAGGGACGAGGACGGCAAGACCCCGATGGCGGTCGGCGTCGATCTGCGCGGCGAATCCTATGGCCTCTTGATCGACCAGATCGGCGAGGTGCTGCGCCTGCCCGAGGACGGCAAGGAAGA
>NZ_LBJP01000039.1:0-1901 GCF_028128715.1 Bradyrhizobium sp. CCBAU 51745
GGTAGAGTCGAGATGTGGCGCGGCGGTTGTAGGCTGAACATATCTGTTGCCGCCTCTTTCGTCTGGCGGTGCCTTAGTAGTTCGACCGTGACTCCGTTTCCACATCTCGCTCATCGAACCGGACATGCAGATCGCCCGCATCCGGCTCTCGGACAAGACCTCACGCCTTCACCCACGGCACGTCGCGTCCGCGTGCAGTTAGGCGTACGAGCCCGAAGTGCCCGTAGAGGTGCGAGAGTGGATAAGTCCCGCCCTTGCGTCGCCTGACCTTGTGCTTGGAGCGCAACCACCGGCGCAACCGCACAGCGGTGTAGTTGTCGATCGCGCGGTACGCCTTAGTGACGGTGCCTACCTTGAAGTAGTTCGCCCATCCGCGCAGCGTGCGGTTCAACTTACCCACCAGCTCTGTGGTTTCTTGCCATGTCCCCGTTCGGACCGTCAGCGCATGGATTTGTCCGACCATACGCTTGATGCTCTTCTTCGATGGCCGGTACCCCAGGCGTGCCTGGCCGGTTCTCTCTGAGTACATCCGCCCGAACGAATAGCCCAAGAAGTCGAACTCCTCTTCCGTGACCCTACAGATTCGTGTCTTTTCCTCGTTGACCATCAGCTTCAGCTTTCCCATGATCATGCGCAATTGACGCAAGGCTTCTTCAGCTTTGCCCCGTTTACACAAGATTACGAGGTCGTCGGCATAGGTCACGATGCGAGAGCCGAGGCTTTGCTCGAGACCGAGCATCTTCCATCCCAGCACAAACCGGCGCATGTAAAGATTCGCCAGCAATGGTGAGATGGGTGAGCCTTGCGGGATGCCGCGCCGCTTGTCCCGTGCCTCGGTCGTCCGTTTCTTCCTTCCTCGATCATCGGTCTCTTCCACGGGACATTCCAGCCACATCTTGATCAGATGCAGCACGCGCCGATCAACAATCCGGCGCGCTACCGACTTTAGAAGTTCGGCATGCGGAATGCTCCCGAAGTAGTCCGCGAGGTCGGCGTCTACGACTTCCGGGTGGCCGCGGAATAGCTGCTCTTCCACCTCGACCACCGCCTGTTGGGCATTTCGCCCGGGACGGTAGGCATACTGCTCCGGCGGAAGATCGGCCTCAAAGATCGGTTCCAGCACCAGCATCGCTGCCGTCATGCAGACTCGATCGCGCAAGGTCGAGATGCCCAATGGCCTGAGTTTGCCATTGGCCTTCGGTATGTACACTCTTCTGATAGGGTCCGGTCGATACGTCTCCTGCCTGAGCGCAAGCGCCAGTTCGCCGAGCCACCGCTGCACCCCATACGCCTCGATGTCCGCAAAGTCCTGACCATCCACGCCCGGCGCGCCCTTGTTGGAGCGGCATTGAGCGTAGGCATGCGCCAGGATGTCCTCACGGCTGATCTTGTCGTACAGGGCATAGAAGCGATAGCCGGCTTCTGCCTTCGCTTTCGCGTGCAACGCCGTCTGCAGTTTCTGAACACTCTTCGGAGTTGATAGGTTGCCCAATCTCCAGGTCCCTCACTACGTGTTGCGTTCGTCTTGAACTGAGGTCCCTTCCCTCCACCGGCGTTACCCGGCTTCACCAGTACTACGAACCCCTCCGCATCCCCACGGCGCCCGGCCTGTCCCTCGCGGGCGTCCGGTTGATCATCCCTGACCACGTCGTGGGGCCTCCCGTGTTGCGTACGCTTTCCTTGTGCACATGCTGTCGCCACTACCCCGGCGCAGCGGCTGGGTGGATTTCGCTCGTTATCCCAGCCGTATCAGCCTTCCCCGAAAGGGTTGTCGGGTCGGCCTGCGCATCGTCCTTTTCGAGGCTTGCTCGGCGTTCACTCGCGTTACGGCCTGCACACTCGCGCTGTCACCAATTCGTGACACGCTAATCGAAGGCTTCAGCCACTTCGTTACCTCCATG
>NZ_LBJP01000040.1:0-1928 GCF_028128715.1 Bradyrhizobium sp. CCBAU 51745
AGCGCCGGTGCAGGCGACCGCGCCCGCTGCCGCGCCCGCCGCCGCTGCCCCGGCCGTTGCCGCCGCACCATCCGTCGACACGACCACGCAGCCTGCACCCGTTGCAGCTCCCGCGCCGGTCGCTGCGCCTGCGCCGGTTGCTGCTGCGCCCGCTTACACAGCACCGCCGGCGCCGGCTCCTGTTACGCCGGTGCAGGCCGCGAACACGCCGATCGGCGTGTGGGCCACCGAAGAGAACAAGGGCAATGTTCGCGTCGAACAGTGCGGCCCCAATCTCTGCGGCTATGCCGAGAAGACCAATGAGCGCATCCTGATCAACATGAAGTCCGACGGCGCCAAGTGGAGCGGCCGCATCCACGATCCCGACTCCGGCCGCAACTACGACTCGACGATCGCCATGAAGGGCCCGAACGCGCTGCGCGTGCAGGGCTGCGCTTTCGGCGGAATGTTCTGCGGCGGCCAGACCTGGAAGCGGGTGAGCTGACACCGAAGGTGTCATCCCTATTGCGCAATTGCGCAATGGGGGCGATGCAAAGCATCGAACCCGGGATCTCGTGCGGCAACCTCGCACCAAAACTTCGAGATTCCCCGATGCGCAATTGCGCATCTGAGGTTCGCGACTTCGTCGCGCCCCGGAATGACGAGCAAGAAGGCGGCGCCACGTCCCTGTTTCTGGGACGTGGCATTTGAACATTCGCCCGTTCCATGCAAAAGATGTTCATCCGCCATTCAGCAATCTCCGGCTGATATCGGCCGATCTCGCCTCGCGTTCTCACCGGGACCTCATTCGTGGCTTTGATGGTGGCTTGGCGCCGCGTCATGTTTGCTTTGTCGCTGCTGGCGCTGCCATTGGCCGGCGCGGACAATGCGCGCGCCTCCGACACAATCGAGCTTGCGCAGGCCCAGCCAGAAGCGCAGCCGACGCCCGCGCCCTCCCCCGCGCCATCAGCCTCGCCGGCGCCATCAGCGGACGCGCAACCGGCCGCTGTCGAGCCGATCGGCAACGTCGCCACCGTGACGGGAATTGCGACCGTGATCCGCGACAAGAACTCCTATCCGCTCAAGGTGCGCGACGACATCTATCTCAACGATGTCGTGCAGACGTCCTCGAACTCCTCGCTCGGCATCACCTTCAACGACGCCACCACGTTCAATCTCTCCGCCAGCGCCAAGATCACCATCGACAACTACGTCTATGAGGACGGCGGCAAGCAGAACTCGGCGATCTTCGACATCGGCAAGGGCACGGTCGCCTTCGTCGCGGCCGCCGTGGCAAAGACCGGCGACATGAAGATCGCAACGCCGACTGCAACGCTCGGCATCCGCGGCACCACCGGCGTCGTCGACGTGCCCGCGAACGCGGCGGCGAACAGCGCCAACAACGTCAACATCAAGCTCTATCCCGACGCCGATGGCGGCGTCGGCCATATCGACGTCCACGATCGTGCCAGCGGCACGCGGCTCGGCGCGCTGACGCAAGCCTCGAGCGGCTTTGCGATCCGGCCCGGTGCGGCCGGTCCCGGCGGCATGCGCTTCGCCGCAGTCCCGATCACGATTCCGCCGCAGCAGGTCGCGCGCGACCGCGGCATCGTCAGCCAGGTCCACGCAGCGCAAACCACGGGACGCCAGATCGTCACCGAGCAGCGCGATTTCCGCCGCGCCAACCCGACTGCGGTGAGCCGCATTCCGCGGCCGGCGCAGGTGCCGCAGCAACAGCAATTGCGTCCGAACCCGACGCCGACCCCGCAGCAGCCGAACGGCCAGCCCGGCCAGAACAACCGTCCGGGTCAGCAGCCGCAGCCGGGAGCACCGAACCGTCAGGGCACGCTGCAACCGCAGCGCCAAGGACAAGGTGGAGCGACGCAGCCGGGTACGCCGCGCGCGGGCCAGGGTCAGCAGCAACCGGGCCAGCAGGGCACGGGTCAGCC
>NZ_LBJP01000041.1:0-2199 GCF_028128715.1 Bradyrhizobium sp. CCBAU 51745
TGCGGATTCCGATCGATGTCGCCCAGGATTCCGAGATGATCTCGCCCACCATTCCGATTTGAAGTCGCCCACCCGTTCCGAGATGATGTCGCCCACCATTCCGGGATGATGTCGCCCGGGTGACGAGACCTCTTCTGGCTCCCATAGGGTCAACCTTTCGGTTTTGCGAAGGGGGACCCTGGATGCCGACGGAGAGGCTTGCGATGCGCCGTGTGCGCGATGTGATCAGGATGAAGGCGGCTGGGCTGCCGAGCCGCGAGATTGCTCGGCGGATGGGAGCGGCGCCCTCGACAGTGCGGCTGACCATCCGGCGGTTCGAGGCCGCAGGCCTGAGCTGGCCGTTGCCCGACGAACTCACGGACGCGGCCCTGGAGGCCCGCCTGTTCGCCAAGACCGGCAACGGTAACCGGCAGGGTCATCGCCGCATCGCCGAGCCCGACTGGGCGGCGGTGCACCGCGAGCTCAAGCGGAAGCACGTGACGCTGTCGATCCTGTGGGAGGAGTACATCGGCGCCGAGCCCGGCGGATACCGGTACTCGCGCTTCTGCGAGCTTTACCGCGCCTGGGAGGGACGCCTGTCGGTGACGATGCGCCAGGCGCACGCGGCCGGCGACAAGCTGTTCGTCGACTACGCGGGCGACGGCGTGCCTGTGGTGGTCGACCGCCTCACCGGCGAGCGGAGGACGGCGCAGATCTTCGTCGCCGTGCTCGGCGCCTCGAGCTTCACCTACGCGCAGGCGACGTGGACGCAGGGGCTCGCCGACTGGATCAGTGCCCATGTTGGCGCCTTCGCGGCATCGGCGGCGTCCCGGCGCTCTTGGTGCCTGACAACACCAAAGTCGCAGTCATCAAGGCGAGCCTCTACGACCCGCAGATCAATCGCACCTATGCGGAGATGGCCGCGCATTACGGCACGGCCGTCTTGCCGGCGCGACCTCGCAAGCCGCGCGACAAGGCCAAGGTCGAGCAGGCCGTCCTCATCATCGAGCGCTGGCTGCTCGGCCGCCTGCGCCACCGCGTCTTCTACAGCCTCGCCGAGGTCAACGCAGCGATCGGCGAGTTGCTCACCAGGCTCAACGAGGAGCGGCCGATCCGGCGGCTTGGCGTGACGCGCCGCCGGCTGCTCGAGGAGATCGACCGGCCGGCGCTCAAGCCGTTGCCGGCGAGCCCCTACGTGCTCGCCGAGTGGCGGATCCGCCGCGTCAGCCTCGACTACCACGTCGAGGTGGAGAAGCATTATTACAGCGTTCCGCATCGCTTCGCGCGTGCCGAGGTCGAGGTGCGGTTCACCGCCCGCACCGTCGAGATCTTCCACAAGGGCGAGCGGATTGCCGCGCATCAGCGCATGAGTGGCAATCACAAGCACACCACCGTGCCGGAGCACATGGCCTCCAGCCATCGGCGCTACGCCGGCTGGACTATCGGGCGTATCCGTCAGGACGCCGCCGCGATCGGGCCGGCAACCAGCGCATTGTGCGACCTCATTCTCGACGAGCGCTCGCACCCCGAACAAGGCTTCCGCGCCTGCCTCGGCATCCTCAGGCTCGCCGCCTCCTATGGGCGCGAACGGCTGGACGCGGCGGCTGCGCGGGCGATCGACATCGGCGCGCGCACCTATGGCTCGGTCAAGTCGATCCTCGCCAACAATCTCGATCGGCGTCCCGCTCACCAGCGCTCCGCGGACGATGCGCCGATCCTGCATGTCAACATCCGCGGACCGCGCTACTACAATTAGGAGACCGTCCCTTGCTCACCCATCCGACCCTCGACCGCCTCAACGCCCTCGGCCTCCACGGCATGGCCAAGGCCTTCGCCGACATCGAAGCCGCCGGTGAGGCTGGCAGCCTCGGTCACGCCGAATGGCTTGCTCTGCTGCTCGAACGTGAAGCCTCGCTGCGGCACGACAAACGGCTCGCCACTCGCCTGCGCTACGCCAAGCTGCGCCAGCAGGCTTGCGTCGAGGACATCGACTATCGCACCCCGCGCGGTCTCGACCGCCCGCTGTTCGCCAAGCTTGTCGAGGGCCGTTGGATCGACGACCACGTCAATCTCCTGATCTGCGGCCCGGCAGGCGTCGGCAAGAGTTGGCTCGCCTCGGCGCTCGGCCACAAGGCCTGTCGCGACAATCGCTCCGTGCTCTATCAGCGCGTCCCGCGCCTGTTCGACGATCTGGCGCTCGCCCGCGGCGACGGTCGTCAC
>NZ_LBJP01000042.1:0-2200 GCF_028128715.1 Bradyrhizobium sp. CCBAU 51745
GTGCGGATTCCGCTCGATGTCGCCCACCATTCCGAGATGATCTCGCCCACCATTCCGATTTGAAGTCGCCCGCCCGTTCCGAGATGATGTCGCCCACCATTCCGGGATGATGTCGCCCGGGTGACGAGACCTCTTCTGGCTCCCATAGGGTCAACCCTTTCGGCTTTGCGAAGGGGACCTGGATGCCGACGGAGAGGCTTGCGATGCGCCGTGTGCGCGATGTGATCAGAATGAAGGCGGCCGGGCTACCGAGCCGCGAGATTGCGCGACGGGTGGGCGCGGCACCCTCGACGGTGCGGCTGGCGCTCCGGCGGTTCGAGGCCGCGGGCTTGAGCTGGCCGTTGCCAGACGACGTCACCGACACGGTTCTGGAACTTCGCCTGTTCGCCAAGACCGGCAATGGCAACCGTCAGGGTCACCGCCGCATCGCCGAGCCCGACTGGGCGACCGTGCACCGCGAGCTCAAACGCAAGCACGTGACGCTGTCGATCCTGTGGGAGGAATATATCGCCACCGAGCCCGGCGGATACCGGTACTCGCGCTTCTGTGAGCTCTACCGCGCCTGGGAGGGCCGTCTGTCGGTGACGATGCGCCAGGCCCATGTGGCTGGCGACAAGCTGTTCGTCGACTACGCCGGCGATGGCGTGCCGGTGGTGGTCGACCGCCTGACCGGTGAGCGCAGAACGGCGCAGATCTTCGTCGCCGTGCTCGGCGCATCGAGCTTCACCTACGCGCAGGCGACGTGGACGCAGGGGCTCGCCGACTGGATCAGCGCCCATGTTGGCGCCTTCGCGGCGATCGGCGGCATACCGGCGCTGCTGGTGCCCGACAACACCAAGGTCGCGGTCATCAAGGCGAGCCTGTACGACCCGCAGATCAATCGTACCTATGCGGAGATGGCGGCGCATTACGGCACCGCCATCTTGCCGGCGCGGCCGCGCAAGCCGCGCGACAAGGCCAAGGTCGAGCAGGCCGTCCTCATCGTCGAGCGCTGGCTGCTCGGTCGCCTGCGTCATCGCACCTTCTACAGCCTGGCCGAGGTCAATGCGGCGATCGGCGAACTGCTCACGAGGCTGAACGAGGAACGGCCGATCCGACGGCTCGGCGTGACACGCCGCCGGTTGCTCGAGGAGGTCGACCGGCCGGCGCTCAAGCCATTGCCGGTGTCCCCCTACGTCCTCGCCGAGTGGCGGATCCGCCGCGTCAGTCTCGATTACCACGTCGAGGTGGAGAAGCATTACTACAGCGTTCCGCATCGCTTCGCCCGCGCCGAGGTCGAGGTGCGGTTCACGGCCCGCACCGTCGAGATCTTCCACAAAGGCGAGCGGATCGCCGCGCATCAGCGCATGAGCGGCAATCACAAACACACCACCGTGCCGGAGCACATGGCCTCCAGCCATCGGCGCTACGCCGGCTGGACCATCGCGCGTATCCGCCAGGACGCCGCCGCGATCGGGCCGGCGACCAGCGCGTTGTGCGACCTCATTCTCGACGAGCGCTCGCACCCCGAGCAAGGCTTCCGCGCCTGCCTCGGCATCCTCAGGCTCGCCGCCTCCTATGGGCGCGAACGGCTGGACGCCGCGGCTGCGCGGGCGATCGACATCGGCGCGCGCACCTATGGCTCGGTCAAGTCGATCCTCGCCAATAATCTCGATCGGCGTCCTGCTCACCAGCGCTCCGCGGACGATGCGCCGATCCTGCATGCCAACATCCGCGGACCGCGCTACTACAATTAGGAGATCATCCCTTGCTCACCCATCCGACCCTCGACCGCCTCAACGCCCTCGGCCTCCACGGCATGGCCAAGGCCTTCGCCGACATCGAAGCCACCGGTGAGGCCGCAAGCCTCGGTCACGCCGAATGGCTTGCTCTGCTGCTCGAACGTGAAGCCTCGCTGCGGCACGACAAACGGCTCGCCACCCGCCTGCGCTACGCCAAACTGCGCCAGCAGGCGTGCGTCGAGGACATCGACTACCGCACCCCGCGCGGTCTCGACCGTCCGCTGTTCGCCAAGCTTGTCGAGGGCCGCTGGATCGACGACCACGTCAATCTCCTGATCTGCGGCCCGGCCGGCGTCGGCAAGAGTTGGCTCGCCTCGGCGCTCGGCCACAAGGCCTGTCGCGACAATCGTTCCGTGCTCTATCAGCGCGTCCCGCGCCTGTTCGACGATCTGGCGCTCGCCCGCGGCGACGGTCGCCAT
>NZ_LBJP01000043.1:0-2287 GCF_028128715.1 Bradyrhizobium sp. CCBAU 51745
CGAAGCGGAAGCGATCGAAGCAGGCCGACGCGTCAATCGCGACGACGCTAAACACCTTGGCGAAGGGCTTTCTTGCCCCTTAGGGCGATTGGGTCCAGTTCGCTCATTGTTCAGAAGGCGATGGAAAACGAATTTCAAAAAAGATTTTTTTGATATCAAGAACTTACTGGCGGAAGGGGGGTCTTGTCAACTCGTTGATTCAACGGCACTTTTCTTGTGCCTCAGAACATTAGCTACGGTGTTTGCAACGGTCGTCCCACCGATATCTCGACAGTAGTTTTCCGCCCGTGCGCGATGGCTTAGTTCGGCGGCTCAAGGAGCCCGGTTCTTCGGCGGTCATAACTAGGCTGGCCGCTGAAAGGCGACGATCGAATTTGCTCCTTTGACATTGTTAGAAGCCTCGCGTCCAATCGCTTTATGACGTGCCAGCACCGCGGCATTGGAGCAACAGTCTCACGGCACTTTGCACCAGCGCACGATTGTTAATTTGCGTCGTCTGCACGATTCAGGCCTGCTCTCTCGACAACCCAAACACAATATAGGGGACGGCGAGGATGAACGTACGGGCGGGGGTCACTGTTGCGTTGTTGCTGATTCCCTTGGGGTCCGAAGCCTTCGCTTCGCGACACCACAGACCCACGGCGCGCATCTCTTGCAGCGAGGTCAGATACTACGTCGCGAAATATTCGGCGTCAGTGGCTGAGATGTACGCCCGTAATCACGGCGCTACCGATGCACAGATCGAACGAGCAAGACGTTGCTTGGCCTCAAACGAGACCGCGGAAACGGAGCGACGAGGCGCTTATACCGATTGAGATGGTAGATCGGCTCCTGGACGTTGAACTGGGCAAATGGCTCTCAGCGCCCCTCGAACATCCTTCCACGGTGCCCGGCACCTGATACGGACGTTAGCGCGTCACCCTCGCGAGAGGCGCGGTGCTGTCCGTGCCAGCGATCCTAGCTTTGAGATTCGTCGAGGTCGGTGAAGACGTCGGCTTGGCGGAGTTCGTTGGCTACCATGGGCGGCTATCAAGGTGGAGATCGTTGGCTCGCACACCAACGCGCTGAACTGCCTCGAGCACCGACCTAACTCGCGGCAGTTGTGAACGGCACGGCTTCGTCGATGAGCTGAACAAACGCCGCAGCTTTCAGCCTCTGCTGGGTTGAACGCCACCACGCGGAGAACCTTGTCGTATCGGCCAGCAAGGAGATTGCCACCAGCGTGGAATGGATGGCGCCTTCGTCCGCCTCCAGAACGTCGCCCATCTCGAAACTCCTCCAGGACCAAGAAGCGCGCCCGGCACATAGGAACACTTGCGTTAGTATGGAGTCGTAGAGGCGCAATCGATCTTGTGTTGCTCGTGAATCGAACCATGGAAAAAGCGATTGCTATGCGATCTCAGCACTCCCTGTAGGCTTTGGTGCCCAGATACTCATCGCTGGTATTTCCTCAAGCTCGCCGATCTCGACGCGGCGGTCGCCCCGCCATGGCTGGGCTGCTGGCATTTCGGAGGAGGAGGCGATCGCGCGCCTGTTCGTGCTCAACCAAGAACGGACAGCAGCACAAGCTGCCGCCTTGTTGCCGACGAAAGGTCCATAGCTCGCCCGAATTGGTTAGCGGACTGTTAATTGGAATTCGGCAGCCTTGCGGTCAGCGCTGCCCCAACACCCCCCAAGCCGAGGTAGCGCAAGCGATGGCCGGCGGTGATGACCGCCGGCCATCGTGCTCGTAACAGAGACCTCGTCCTTGTTCCCCTCGGGTTGTCCACACCCACGACCGACAGTGGTACGGGATTGGTACGAGGCCCAATGAATTGACAATTTACGAGTGGCACCCATTCGCTTTGATGGCGGCATGCCCGCCCTCACCTGCCGCCGAAGCAGGGACGATCCTCATTGCGAAACGTGGCTGATCTATTTCGGCGACGTCAGGGTTGGCGTGAGCGGCCTCCGCGCTGGCCTTCCCAATTCGGCCCCGCAATGGGGATGGTCCTGCGGTTTCTATCCGGCATTGACCCGGGCGATCATCGAAATGGTATCGCCGAAATCTTCGACGGCGCCCGCGCCGGCTTCCAAGCCGCCTGGGATGAGTTGGCTGCTACTCGCACCGAAGCCGATTACGAGGCTTGGCGCCGCCAGCGCGATTGGACTGTATGGAAGAACCGAATGCATGATCTAGCGTTGCCGCTTCCCACACAACGGCGGAAGGGGTTGCGCGCTGCTTCTGCGGCGAGGTAGCTAAAAACCGCACACTGGACGCGCACGTTCCTACCGCTCACAGCCTGCC
>NZ_LBJP01000044.1:0-2308 GCF_028128715.1 Bradyrhizobium sp. CCBAU 51745
CGCCGTTGGCGATGCCATCGAGCAAATTGTTGATGTCGCTGGCGCGGTTGTCGAGCGACTGTGCGGTGAAGAAGTTGGTGGGGTTATCCAGCGCCGTGTTCACCTTCTTGCCCGTCGACAGGCGCGACTGGGTGGTGGCGAGGAGATCGGCGGTGGACTGGAGAGAGAGCAGGTTCTGGCGAACCGACGCAGAGAGAACAATACCGGACATGACTCTTACCCTTCTGGTTTACGCGTCTTCGTTCGATCGCTTCGGATCGAGTGACGGGCACAGCCTGCGCGTACATGGCTAACAAAAGATGAAATCTGCTTGCGAGCCGTAAGCGCCGGTTCACCATAAGGCCGTGCGAGCACGCCGAGATCGGTGACGATCGATCTGAAACTCTTCACGTTTTTTCGCCGTTTGCTCCCCGTTAACCATAACCAACGGTTACTTTTTCAGTCTCGCCAAATCACCTCTCGATCGCTCCTGCAAAAAGAAAACGGCGGGGCCGAAGCCCCGCCGCCATGACTTGCTTGCGATGTCGTCCGCTATTAGCGGAGCAGCTGGAGCACGCTCTGCTGCGACTGGTTGGCCAGCGACAGCGCGGAGACCGCGATCGACTGGCGGGTCGACAGCGCCTGGCTGTTGGCCGCTTCCTCGTTGGTGTCGGCCAGCGTCAGGTTGGACGAGCCGGTCTGCAGCACGTTGATCAGGTTCTTGTTGAAGTCCTGACGCACCTGCACGACGGAGAGGTTCGAACCGAGGGTCGAAGCTTCCGAGCGCAGCGTGCTCGACGCCGTGTTCAGATTGGCCAGCACCTTGTTGGTGGCCGAGTTGTCGATGAAGTCGGTGCCCTGCACCAGACCAGCGAGACCCAGACCCTTCGAGTTGAAGGTCACGCCGGTGATGTTCAGGTTCGACTTGCCGGTCTCGTCGAACACCAGCTTGAGCTGGTCACCGTTGAGCAGGTTGACACCGTTGAACGAAGCGTCCAGCGAGGTCGTGTCGATCTGCGTCAAGATGTTGTTGTACTGCGAGACCAGGTTGGTGCGGGTGGCTTGGGCAATAGGATCAGCAACCGGCGCGGTCGCATTCGAGAACGTCAGCGCCGTGGTGAGCGTGCCGCCAATGGTACCACCCGAGACAGCCGAACCGATCGTCGACGACGCATAGTCGTTGGTCGCCGAGACCGTCAGCCGGCCGTTGGCGTCGATCGTGGCAGTCAGGTTGTTCGCCTGGAGAGCCGTGTTGAGCTGATCGAGCGTCTTGACCGTGCCGCCGGTGCCATCGCCGAAGGTGACGTTGACCGCCGTGCCGCCATTGAAGGAGGTGAAGGTCAAGGTCTTACCGGAGACGCCACCGGAGGCCGCGGTGCGGCTCGCGGTGAACGCGGTACCGGTGCCAGTCGCGCCGGTGAGGCCGAGCGTGGACAAGGCATTGCCGGTTCCGGTGATCGTCAGATCCGAGTTGGCACCCGTGGAGATGTGCAGCGCGCCGGCAACAATCGACGAGTTGGTCTGGCCGGTCGCGGTGCTCAGGGTCGCCGTGCCGCCGGAGTTGGATGCGGTCTGCACGCCGGTGGCGAGGTCGATCGCATTCAAGATATCGGCAACCGTGCCCTTTTCCAGGTAAACAGTCGAGTTGCCGCTGCCGTCCGTGACGACGTTGCCGCTGACGCCGGATCCGCTGGCAACGTTGGCAGCCGCAGGCGTACCTGCGTTCTTGAACGTGATGGTCTTGCCGTTGACGTTCAGCGTCGAACCATCGGTGATCAGAGTGCCGAGGCTGCCCGAGCTGGTGGTGCGGGTCGCCGTCACTGTGGCATTGCCGGAGCCGGTCGCCGTGGTCAGGCCGAGAGCCTTCAGCAGGTCGGCCTTGCCAACCACACTGAGATCGGCACCGGTCGAGGTTTCCAGCGTGATCTTGCCGCCAGCGAGCGCGCTCACCGACGTCGTCTGGCTGGTGTTGGTGGTGATCGTCGCCGCGCCCGCAGCCACGACCGCATTCTGGACGCCGCTGGCAAGGTCGACCGCCTTCAGAACATCGCCAACCGTGGCTGTCGCGTTCGTGGCACTGGCACCAAGATAGATGATCGGGGGGGGGGGGGGGGGGGGGGGGGGGGGGGGGGGGGGGGGGGGGGGGGGGGGGGGGGGGGGGGGGGGGGGGGGGGGGGGGGGGGGGGGGGGGGGGGGGGGGGGGGGGGGGGGGGGGGGGGGGGGGGGGGGGGGGGGGGGGGGGGGGGGGGGGGGGGGGGGGGGGGGGGGGGGGGGACCCGCCTTGAAGGTGATGCTGTGGCCGTTGACGGTGAAGCTCGATCCATCGGTA
>NZ_LBJP01000045.1:0-2872 GCF_028128715.1 Bradyrhizobium sp. CCBAU 51745
GATTGATCGGGATAGGGGGACGTCTCGCGACGCCACCCCTCCCACACCACCGGGCATACGGGTCCGTACCACGGCGGTTCGACTGAGTTAAGCTGGTCCAGGAACCAGTATTCGGGGGAGACCGAGAGCGTCAAAGAAGTGGTTGCGCAGGGCGTGCTGGACCGCCGGGTGCCCGGACATTCGCCAGAGCCCCGTCGGCGAGCCGGCGGCAACCGATGCAGCGAACTTCGCGATGCCGAGGCGGCGAAGCTCCGTGAATCGCTTGTGCCCGTTCTGCCATTGGCGCCAGAGATACAGTCGCAATCTCCGGCGAATCCAGGCTTCCAGGTTTGTGAGCACGCGAGGAGTCTGGCAGAACCCAAAGTACCCGCGCCATCCGATAAGGTAAGGCGAGAGGTCTTTGATAATCCTTTCCAGATTGATGCCTCGTGTCCGGCATGTGACGTCCCGAACTCGGTCTTTGAACTTAGCGAGCGCTTTCGGCGCAATGCGTCGTTTGCTCCCATCGTTCGCAATACTGAACCCCAGGAACTTGCGCCCTTCCGGTCGTGCCACCGCGCTCTTGGCCTCATTGACCTTTAGCCGGAGCTTGTCGGTCAGGAACCGGGTGATCGAGGCCATGACCCGTTTGCCGGCGCGATGACTGCGAACATAGATGTTGCAGTCGTCCGCATAGCGACAGAACCGATGGCCACGTCGAGCCAGCTCCTTGTCGAGATCGTCGAGCACGATATTACTGAGGAAGGGCGAGAGCGGACCACCCTGAGGGGTCCCCTCTTCCACCGGTCTGATCAGGCCATCCTCCAGCACCCCGGCGTTCAGGAACGCCCGGATGAGTTTGAGCACGCGCTTGTCGGTCACCCGCGCGGCGACGCGCGACATCAAGATGTCATGGTTGACTCGGTCGAAAAATCTTTCCAGATCGAGATCTACCACAACGTTGTAGCCCTCGGCGATGTAGCATTGTGCCTGGGCTACGGCCTGGTGCGCCGACCGTCCCGGCCGGAATCCGTAGCTGTGCTCGGAGAACGTCGAATCCCATTGTTCTTGAAGAACCTGCAGCACGGCTTGCTGAATCAGGCGGTCGACGACACAGGGAACGCCGAGCCTTCTGACCCCACCATCCGGTTTCGGAATTTCCACCCGTTTAACCGGCCGTGGCTGATAGTTCCCGTTGAGCAATTGGAGCCGAATTGCTGGCCAGTGCTCACGCAGGAATGCCTTGGCGACGTCGATGGTCATCCCATCGACACCAGGACCTCCCTTGTTTCCCTGAACGCGTTTCCACGCTCTTTGAAGGTTCTCGCGGCTACACACCTCCTCCATCAGTTGTTCTGGGAAAGCCGGGCTTTCGGTCGCCGGCATCGCCACAGACGGTTCGGCTCCTCCGGTCGCGGCAGCAGGGGTTTCACCCCGACCATCCGTGCCTGAGGCCAGTCGTTGCTGGTTTGTCTGCCGCTTTCCGTTCATGAGGTGCCGATCCTACTTGCCTCTCTCACTCGTTCGGGCCTTCAGCCATCGTTTCCGGCTCCGCCTATCTGTTTCTCCACCTTTCGGCAATTGGAGTGCCTCACTAGCTTTGCCGACAGCCTGACCTAATACGCCCTCTGCTGACTTCTGCCAGGTGGTCAACCGACCTCACGGTCGTCTTAGTCGCCGTACAGCGACGCCGGGCAGATCTCCCGGGGTAAGTTCAATCGCCTTCAATGCACGACCGCCGGATCTACGCTTTGCGTCTTTGATGGATATGGACTTCGCGATGTGTTGCCCGCTCGTCCGACACTGGCGCCTCATATCCGGTTCTTGTTCATCGGCCCGCATCTTTGATCCACGCTTCCTTCAGACCCCGCCTCGCGGCGGCAGCCCTTGCGTTTCTCTATCCCTTCACCTCCATCAGGTTGGGTGGAAGACTTTCACTTCCGAGCTATTGAACATGCCCGGCACACAACGAAGCCGCTGGCGCGGCATGTAGGGAGGCATAGCAAGGATTGCCTCCTGTCTGAGAGGATTGCGGGTTTTCGAAGCCCAACCCTTTACAGGAGGTTTTCCGATGGCTGAGATCAGTCCGCTTCGCCGCCGCATGATCGAGGACATGACGGTCCGCAATCTGTCACCGGCGACGCAGCAATCCTACCTCAACGCCGTAGCGAAGTTGAGCCGATATTTCGGTCGTTCTCCCGACCGCCTCGACCTGGAGGATATCCGCGCCTTCCAGGTTCATCTGGTTGCGACGGGGATGTCTTGGCCGGCGCTGAACCAGATCGTCTGCGCACTGCGGTTCTTCTACGGTGTGACGCTTGGTCATGACACCGTTCCGGAGCGCATCGCCTATGCGCGTAAACCGCGCAAACTGCCGGTGGTGCTGAGCGCCGACGAGGTCGTCCGCTTCCTGGAAGCAATCCCGAGCCTCAAGAGCCGTACCGCGTTGACCACTGTCTATGCCGCAGGCTTGCGCGTATCGGAAGTGGTTCTCTTGAAGGTTGTCGACATCGACAGCCAACGGATGTTGATCCGGGTCGAGCACGGCAAGGGCGGCAAGGACCGTTACGTAATGCTCTCGCCGCAGCTTTTGAGGATTCTGCGGACATATTGGCGGCTCACTCGGCCCAAACGATGGCTATTTCCCGGCCGCGACGACGAGCGTCCGCTCGTCCCAAATGTGCTGCACGCCGCCTGTCGCTCAGCCTGTGCTGCGGCTGGCTTGAGCAAGTCGGTGACAGTGCATACGCTTCGGCACACATTCGCGACCCATCTGCTGGAGAACGGGGCCGACGTACGCATCATCCAGGTGCTGCTCGGCCATGCCAGTCTGGCCAGCACGGCGCGCTATACCCAAGTCGCCACAAAGACCATCAGCAATACGCCAAGTCCA
>NZ_LBJP01000046.1:0-4159 GCF_028128715.1 Bradyrhizobium sp. CCBAU 51745
ATACGCCGTAGTCTGTCTTGCGAATGTGCCGCGAGCGACCACCCTGCGCCGGCGGCACAAAGCAGCTTGACGAAGTTGCGCCGTCGCATGACCATCCCTCGCAGACACCATGGCACCGCCGCATCGTGATTGGCAATGTCGTCCATACATCATAGCAGTTGACCGGCAGATGGTAGAGATGGGTCAAGGGCTGCCTTGGCCACCTTCCATGGTCTTGTTCGGATCACCATCAGGAAGCAGATCTCACGGCGCCTTGGGCTAAGGTCAGCCACGGGCCGACATCCAGAAGTAACGCGGTTCGCGAGCAGAGCGCGAACGCGAATGCCCCTTCATTGAGATGGCGCAGGTATTAGGCCATGACGTTTCATGATCTCGCCCATCCGGGCAGGATCAGGAGGCGCAGGGCCGCCGAGGGCAACGGCCATTTCCCGGAAGAATTCCGGCCCGAGAACGCCTGGCGTGAGAACGCAAAGCATTTTCGCAATCGCCTGCGTCTCGTTGAGGAATCCATGGACAACACCGCGCGGGATGAAAAGATCATCTCCCGGCCTGATCTCGATGCGCTTGCCGGCGACCGTCCAACTGACGACGCCCTCAAGGCCGTAGATTGTTTCCTCCCAGTCACGATGATGGTGCGGGACCGGCATACGGGAGTTTGGCGGGATCACCACCTCAAACATATCAAGCGCCCCGCTCGTATCATACTTGGTACGCAAAAAACGTAGCTGCATTGCGCCAACCTCGATGAGTTCAGCCATTTTGCCTCCAAAGATAAGATCGCGAGACGGCTAAGCTCATCGTAGCCGACATCATTTCAAGTTGGGCTTGAAAGCTTCCTCGATCACTCGGCGGACGCTCTTTGAGGGCGGTTTCAGGGCCTCACTCAAGAAGGCGAAGAGAAGCAACAGCCACGTCGCAAGCGCGGCACACCACAGCAGCACCTCCAATATCTCAGGCATGAATGACCTCAAAAATACCTATCTGAAACGGGGCGAGTGTTGCCTAATGGAGCCGACGCGGCAAGCCGTATTTAAAACGCTCTAAGAATAGCTGGCAGCCTTAGGTCAGGGAAGCGACGGCCCTATGACCGCGCAGTCGGTCGCGCTTCGCAAAGGGCGGCTTGAAGGCATTCTGCCAAGCGCGGCAAATCAACTTCGGCCACCAGAGGCAAGCACCGATGGCCGAATACAGGCGCTCCGGGTCAATCGCGACATTTTGGCCCGGTTCAAGTTAGGTCCGGCCTACCACCGACAGATGGGGTAATCGGCCGGCCCAGCTTGTGGATAGCTAAAGATTTTAGGTGCTGCGCTTCAGGCTGATGGTGAAACGAGGTCCGTGGCAACGGCCTCAAGCATCAGAAGGAGAAGCGCAGCATGGACCATTTTGCTGGATTGGACGTATCGGTCAAGCAGACGAGTGTCTGCATTTTGGATGACGCGGGCAAGATCTTGAAGGAAGTGAAGGTGGCGAGCGAGCCTCAAGCGCTCCTGAAGGTTCTGGCCGATCCCGCCTACCGCTTCAACGGCCTCATTCAATCACATCGTCGGCGCGGCCGAGCAATGAAGACGGTACCGTGAGCCCGATGACCTTGGCAGTTTTGAGATTGATAACAAGCTCGAATTTCACAGGTTGCTCGATCGGCAAATCTGCCGGCTTCTCCCCTTTTAAGACTTTTTGCACATAGCCCACCAGACGTTTGGCCTCAAAACTCCGGCTCGGACCATAGGACAGCAAGGCACCGCTATCTGCGAATTCCCGCCACGAGGCAATCACGGGAAGACGACGCTCCTGGCCGTATTGCGCGATTTTAGCGGCAACAACGCCAGTCAGACGTGAAGAAATGACGAGCAAGCTATCGGCGCGGCTTGCTTCCACCCCCTTTAGCGCGGTGTCGAGATCGGCGATCACATTTATCGGGTAGGCGGTTAGCTCAAGGTCGAGCGATTCGGCGCCGCGCCGAGCAAAAGTCACTTCGTCATCGAAATGCTGGGGATTAAATATCACCCCAACCTTCCTGACGTTCGGGGCCACTTGCTTGAGCAATTCTATTCGCTTCGCTGCCATTTCATCCGTAAGAAACGTGATCCCGGTGAAGTTCTTGCTTGGTCGAGCAAGAGACACGGCGATTCCCGACCGGATCGGGTTATCGCTAACGCCACCGACGATGGGTACGCTACCTTTACTTGCCTCAAACAGTGGCTTGATAACATCACCGCCAATGGCGAGCAGAAGAGTGGGCCTTTGCGCGACAAGTTCAGTGGCCAATTCCACAAGTCGATCCGGCACTCCGTTGGCATAGCGGAAGACAATTTCGACGTTGCGTCCATCGAGGATCCCGGCCTGCGCGAGTGCGTCCTTCAGCGACTGATCGACTGGTCCCAATCTTTCAGCATCGCCAAATACCAACCACCCAATCCGAGGCAGCGATTTCTGCGCATGCACGACAAGCGGCCATGTTGCCGCCGCGCCACAAAAAAACGTGATGAAATCGCGCCGTCGCAAGTGGAATGCCTCATCGATGTCTAAAACCTAGCACCTTTGCGGGATCGCCGCATGAGATATGGCGAACAATTGGCTTCCGACGCTGCGACCGAATGTCCGAATTGGGGTCAATCACGTCGGTTTAGTCCTGCCGCGATTGCTTCCGGTCAGACCCGAGGAGCGGACATCTTTGGTGCTCATCGGAAGGTCTCAAACGGGCCAAGAACGGAAATTGTAGCCCGCAAGCGGAAGGCAGCTTATTCGATCATCGCGTCCTTAAGTGGTTTGCCGATGCCGCGCTGCAGTGGAGCGATCTGCTCCGCTCTGCGGGAAAAACTCCTCAACAGAGCTTGGAATTTGAACCTTGAAGCAATTTGCGAGACCAACAGTGGACCGCCGCAACTCGCTGGAGCCGCGCTTATCCATGGGATGTTTGCAGTCAGGCTTCCATTTTCTAGTTCTGTCGTCACATTGCGACGGTCGGCGGCGCATTCGCAACGATGTGCAGTGGCGGTTCCGATGACGATGACCCTGTGCGGCCTACTTGAGCTGGAGAACAATAATGAGCACGAATCCCAACAAAGCACTCTGGGAAAAGGGAGACTTCACCAGGCTCGCGTCGACCATGCGGGAGAGTGGCGACGCACTTGCAAGGTCGCTCGGTCCCGCCAGCGGCATCAAGGTTCTTGACCTTGGATGCGGTGACGGGACGACGGCTATCCCCCAGGCTCAGCTCGGTGCGGACGTGACGGGCGTGGATATTGCCAGCAACCTCGTGCAAGCCGGAAACAAACGCGCGCGGGAGATGGGTCTTTCCAACTGCCGCTTCCAGGAAGGTGATGCCTCTCACCTTGATGACCTCGCCAACCAAAGCTTCGATCGAGTGGTAAGCATTTTCGGTGCAATGTTCGCCCCACGACCGTTTGACGTCGCCAAGGAAATGGTGCGTGTTACCCGCCCGGGCGGGCAAATCATCATGGGAAACTGGATTCCGGGCGATCCGACCCTCGTTGCACAAATATTGAAGATTGCCGCGTCATACACTCCGCCTCCTCCGGAAGGCTTTGTCAGCCCCATGACTTGGGGGGTCGAGAGCAACGTTATCGAGAGATTTGGAGCCGCCGGCATCCAAAAGGAAAACATTTCCTTCGTCCGGGATACTTACACGTTCAACTTCCCGGGCACACCCGCACAGTTCGTCAATGTGTTCCGGGACTATTACGGACCTACGATGAACGCATTCGAGGCGGCGGACAAGAACGGACGCAGGGCGGATCTGCAAAAGGAAATGGAGACCCTTTTCACTGCTCAGAACAGAAGCAAGGAAGCCACGTCGATTCCTGCAACTTTCCTGCGCGTCGGAGTGAGAGTTGCCTGAGTTGGGAATTTAGCAGCCGCACCGGAGCCGATTGCTCGCCGTGCTCGCGGATGGAGCCGCGCAAAAGCATCCGCAAGGTCTCGCGCGCGTTCGATTGCGGTACGTCCATGCGTCGCCAAACTCTATCCTGAACAAAAATGCCGCTCCGCTTCCGGTCCATCCCGGAAGCCGACCTCAACCTTAGCTTCTCGCTCGACCGGAATGGGCCAGCTCCGGACGCCGAGGATGCTGCCGCGCCCCGGAGCTGTTATGATGATGCGGTTTTGGGGATGGATCGTCCGGAAGAGGTAATGATCATGC
>NZ_LBJP01000047.1:0-5257 GCF_028128715.1 Bradyrhizobium sp. CCBAU 51745
GCGGCGGTCGCGTAGATGAAGAAGTCATAATATTCGAGAGCCGACCCGATCCAGCCGCTTGCAGCGGCCTTCCTTGACTGGCTCACCTGATGGATTCCGGTCATCTTGGGAGTCCTCCAAACTGGTTTTTCTTGGCGTCCCTTGGCGGGCTTCTTGGAGAAATTGGGCAGCCCTCTCCGCGCGCTGTGTGGACTTCTCCGCCAGCGTTTGTCACTGCCGATACGTACTTGAGTGACGCGATCATAGGCTGTCACCGCACTAACACAATTACCCTGTTATGCGATAAACCTAACATGATGTTATGCCCGTCCGGAGCGGGCGGACGCTGCATCACTCCGGCGGATTGAAGGTCCGCACGAAATACACCGGCTTGCTGTTCCTCTTCAGGCGATAGAGCTGCGCCGGACGGTTCGGGCCGCGCCGCATTTTCGCGACCGGCTCGATCATGTCGGCCGACAGGATCCGGGTGCGGAAGGCGCTCTTCTCCAAGGGACGGTCAAGCACGATCTCGTAGACCCGCTGCAAGTCGGGCAGCGTGAATTCCGCGGGCATCAGGTAAGCGGGCAGCGAGGTGTATTCCACCTTGTTGCGCAGGCGCTGGATCGCGCTGGCCAGGATGTCGCCGTGATCGAAGGCAAGCTTCTCCTTGAGCCTGCCGCCTTGAATCGGAAACCAGCGCGCATCTGGCGTGAGCGCGCCCGCCTCTTCCGGAATCAGCGCGAAATAGGCGTGCGTTGCCGACCAGCCGCGCGGATCGCGCGAGGCGCTCCCCCAGCTTCCGAGTTGCTCCAGATAAGGAGCGGTGACTCCGGTCTTCTCCTTCAACTTGCGCGCTGCACAGGCCGCGAGATCGCGGTCCTTCGCAACGTCGACGAAGCCGCCTGGGAGAGCCAGCGCCTGCGGAAACGGCTCGCCCTCACCGGCCGGACGCCGTACCAGCAACACCTGGAGCTGGTCGTCGCGAATCGAGAAGATCACGACGTCAACCGTGGTCAGCGGCCGCGGGAAGTCCAGATCTCCTGATTTTTCAAAGCCTTCGGCCCGATCCTCGCCTGCCACCGGCAGCCTCCTTCGTTGGACCTTGACAGTAACACAGTTAGTTGTACAGTCCAACTTACTTAGTTGCTCAGACCAACTTATAGTCAGCCATTGGAGACGGCCATGTTCGGCATAAGGTTTATCAAGGCCCAGCCCACCACCTATCTGATGAAGTACCGCGCCGGCGCCGTTGTCGCCGAGGGCACCGGCCTCTCCGCGTTCTACTATGCTCCGGTGACCACGCTCGTCGCCGTGCCGGTCGGCAGCCGCGACGCCTCCTTCATCTTTCAGCAGATCGCGCGCGACTTTCAGACCCTGACCGTGCAGGGCCAAATCACCTATCGCGTCAGCGAGCCGAAAAAGGCGGCCTCGATGCTGAACTTCACCCTGAAGCCCGACGGCAAGACCTATGAGAGCGACGATCCGGAGAAGCTGCCGGAGCGCATTCTCGGCACGGTCGAGGTGCTGGCGCAGCAGGCGATCAAGGAGCTGACGCTGAAGGAGGCGCTGCAGGCCTCCGACCGCATCGCTGAGCTCATCGCCGGCGGCCTGCGCGGACGGGCCGACATCGAGGCGCTTGGCCTGGAAATCCTCGGTGTCTCGATCCGCGGCATCAAGCCGACGCCTGATACGGCGAAGGCGCTGGAGGCGCAGGCGCGCGAAGCGATTTTGAAGAACGCGGACGAAGCAATCTTCGCCCGGCGCAATTTCGCCGTCGAGCAGGAGCGCGCCATTCGCGAGAGCGAGCTCGACACCGAGATCGCGGTCGAGCAGAAGAAGCGCTCGATCCGCGAGACCCAGATGGATGCCGAGGCGAGCGTTGCCGCCAAGCGCAACGAGCTGCGCGAGGCCGGCATGGCCGCGGATATCGTGCTGGAGGGCAAGCGCAAGGATTTCGTCGGCCTCAACGCCGAAAACACCCGCACTCTGGCAGATGCCGAGGCCTATCGCGTCGGCGCGCTGATGAAGATCTTCGAGGGCGTCGACACCCGCGTGATCCAGGCGCTCGCCGCCGCCGGCATGCAGCCGGGTCAGCTGATCGCGCAGGCCTTTTCCGGCATTGCCGAGAAGGCCGAGAAGATCGGCCAGCTCAACGTCTCGCCCGACCTGCTCAGCCAGCTGATCGAGAAGCCGAAGCCGGAGGCCGCCAATGCCCGCCGCCAATGATCGCAAGATCGTGCTGGTGACGCGCAAGACCAGGCTGGAAGACCTGGTCGCGCGTTACCTGACGGCGGCGCAGGCACGCTTCTATGTCGAGCATCTCGGCGCCGATTTCTCCGATTATGAGAGGGAGCACGAGGTCTACCAGGCGCAGCGGCGCGCGACACTTCAGGTGCTCGAGCAATGGGGGCGCTATCAGGTGATCGAGCGCGCATACCTTCCGAACTTCATCTTCGCCCCTGACGACATCGTGGTCGCGCTCGGCCAGGATGGCGTCGTCGCCAATACGATGAAATATCTCGACGACCATCCGCTGATCGGGCTCAATCCGGATCCCGCGCGCTATGACGGCATCCTGCTGCCCTTCGCGCCGCGCGACCTCGCGAAGCTGCTGCCTGATGTCGCCGCCGACAAGCGCGACAGCCAGGCCGTGACGATGGCGGAGGCCCGGCTCGGCGATGGCCAGGTGCTGCATGCGGTGAACGACCTCTTCATCGGCGCGCGGACGCATGTCTCCGCGATCTACGAGATCGCGGCCGGCGGGACGAGGGAGCGGCAATCCTCGAGCGGGCTGATCGTCTCGACCGGGCTCGGCTCGACCGCGTGGTTCAAGAGCATCGTCACCGGCTCGCTGGCGATCGCCGGCAGCTTCGGTCAGTCGCCCTCGCTGACGGGCTATGAGGCCCTGCCCTGGGACGCCGCTGAGCTGCGCTTCGCCGTGCGCGAGCCGTTCCCGAGCCTGCACTCGGAGACCAACCTGGTCTGCGGCCGGCTCGCATCCGAAGAGCAATTGCGCATCCGCTCGCTGATGGCGGAGAACGGCGTGATCTTCAGCGACGGTGTCGAAGCCGACCGCCTCGATTTCAACGCGGGCGCCGAGGTCACGATCGGCATCGCCAGGCGGCGCGGACGCCTGATCGTGTGAGGCCGCTAGATTCCGAGCGCGTTCTCGCCCGGCTCGCGGCCGGGCACGCTGACATGGACTTCGTGGCCCTCACGTAGCGCCAGGGATGCAGCGGCAACAGCCGACTCGAACGCGGCTTCCTTGGTGGCGTATCTGCTCTTGACGTCGCCGTCATGCAGCACGCCCCACTCGTCTTGCACCGGTACAACAGCATATTGGGCAAGGCCCATCATCCCTCTCCTATCATTGCGCGGCTTGCCTATCGCTGCGTCACTTGCGGATGCGCCGCGGTCACCCGCCAGACCGTATTGCCGCTGTCGTCGGCGACCAACAGTGCACCGGTCTTGTCCAGCGCGACACCGACGGGACGGCCGCGCGCCTGGTTGTCGCTGGTGAGGAAGCCGGTGACGACGTCCTGCGCCGGCCCGCTCGGCTTGCCGTCCGTGAACGGCACATAGACAACCTTGTATCCGTTCAGCACCTGCCGGTTCCAGCTGCCGTGCTCGCCGACGAAAGCGCCGCCGCGATAGGCCTCCGGCAGGCTGTTGCCGGTGGAGAAGGCAAGCCCGAGCGGTGCGACATGCGAGCTCAGGGCGTAATCGGGCACGATCGCCTTTTCCACGAGATCCGGCCGCTGCGGCTTGACGCGGGGATCGACGTGCTGGCCGTAATAGCTGTAGGGCCAGCCATAGAAGGCGCCGTCCTTCACCGAGGTCATGTAGTCAGGCACGAGATCGGGCCCGAGCTCATCGCGCTCGTTCACCACGGTCCACAGCGCGCCGGTCTGCGGCTCGAAGCTGAGACCGTTGGGATTGCGCAGGCCACTGGCAAAGATCCGCCAGCGGCCGCTGGCGCGGTCGACCTCGAGAATGTCGGCGCGATTGTGCTCGGCCTCCATCCCGTTCTCGGTGATGTTGCTGTTGGAGCCGACGCCGACATAGAGCCTTGAGCCATCAGGGCTTGCGACCAGGCTCTTGGTCCAATGATGGTCGATCGGGCCGCCCGGCAACGGCGTCAGCACCGTGCCCGGCTTGGTGATCTTGGTGTCGCCCTCGGCGTAGGGATATTTCACGATCGCGTCGGTGTTGGCTACGTAGAGCTCGTTGCCGACCAGGGCGACGCCGAACGGCGAATTGAGATGATCGAGGAAGACGCTCTGCGTATCCGGTACGCCGTCGCCGTTGGTATCGCGCAGCAGCGTGATGCGATTGCTGGGTCCGGTATCGCCGCCGGAGGTCGCCCAGGACTCGATATAGCCCATCACGATCTCCTTGGGCCGCTTGATCGCGGCGGCCTTCGGCGCCTTGGATTCCACCACCAGCACGTCGCCATTGGGCAGCACGTAGATTGAGCGCGGGTGCTGCAGGCCGGTCGCGACCGCCTTGACCTGCAAGCCCTGCGCAACATCAGGCGTCTCGTCCTTCTTCCAGCCGATGATGCGGGCGATGTGCATCGGCGGCAGCAGATATTGCCGGATGTCGGGCAGCACAGGATTGACGCCGATCTGCGCCTTGGGATCGCCGCTCCCGTCATTGCAGCCGGCGAGAAGAGCGAGAAGCGAAGCGCATAGCAGCGCGCGCGTTTGCAAAGACATCATGGCGCAACTCCGACACCGTGGCGATACACCATGGCCCAGCCGAGCCAGCCGGTAACAGGCAGGATCAGCACGGTGAGCACCGAAAGCACCAGCCCCCATGGCCATACCGAGCTCCAGGCATCACGCGTGTGTATCAGCGCATTGATGATCGCGAGGATCAGAACCACGGCGTTGCCGATCAGATGCGGCCAGGCCGGCGTCTGCGCCCGCACAAGGCGGTTGCCGAGGAAATCGGTCAGGCCGGCGATCGCAGCCAGCACACCAAAGACGACGCCGACGAGCAGAAGCCAGGCGGAGAAATCCGCCCACATGATCTCGGCGGAGACGAGATAGGCGATGTCGGTCAGCAACGCGCCGATGAAGCACACGATCGGGATCGGCACCAGCATCGGATGAATGGGGTAACCCGCGATTTGCGCAGTGGAGCGCACGGGCACGATATCTTGCACGGTAGGTCTCGTATGTCGCCCTGCCCGTGCGCCCAACTCGTGCTTGCGGTGATGGTTCCTATGGCTGCGTCGGAACCAGCAGGGTCGCCCGATACGCCTCGTAGGCGC
>NZ_LBJP01000048.1:0-7517 GCF_028128715.1 Bradyrhizobium sp. CCBAU 51745
CCAGCACCCCTCAAGGTCAGCTCAATGAGCTGCTGCCTTGGGATTGGAACAGAACCCCCGTTCAGTCTGCGGCCTGATCGGGCCAGCGCGCCACGCGATCATCCCGCGGCCCTCACCGGACGGTTACGTCTCGGACATCGAGGACGCCGGCATTCGGGAGGTGCTGCAGACTCCCGGCGCCGCCTATGGAGCTTGGTCCATTCTTGACGCATTGCTGGCGCCTACAGGCGTGGGAACGCCGTTCATCTTCAAGGAGCCGCTCGGACTAGCGCGCGAAGTCAAGGTCGCATTGTCCGGCCTGTTCGGACGCTTCGTCGCTCGCGCCTACCTCGAGCGCTATTTCAATCTCTCAATTTTCGCGCATCTCGGTAGCCGCGTCATCGACTTTGATCGCCGCCGGCAGGTCAAGGTCACCCGCCTCTCGCGGGGCGAAGAACACTCCATCGCTGTCAGCATAAGAGCTAGACATTGCGTAGCCCATTGATGGGACAATCAGGAGCAGCGCGTACATCAGGGCGTGCACGGCCTGCGAGAGCAGTCTCTCTTGGGTGGGGAGGGGTGCCGGTCCGGGCAGGCGCGATATTGCGCGGATCGCAAGTTGCGCAAGGACAATCAGGGTTACCAGCAGGCCGAACGCCTTGTGCCAGGGATAAAGCAGGTTGAACTTGGCCGTGACGGCATCATCGAGCTCGGTCATAGCCAAGCCAGCCGCCATAAGGCCAAGGACCAGCAGGGCACGCACCCAATGTAGTATCCGCAGCGCCGCCGGATACTTGTCGATCATTGGGGTTATGTCATAGGGCACGCTTTGAACTCCTTGGTGGGAATGGACGAGTGCACGGAGGTAATGCGCGTGCACATCGCGTAGCTGTACGATTCGGCGGTGCCAGTTCCGTTGTAGATCCGTCATGCTAATTCATCTTCAGGACTGAACAGAATGCTACCCGTCCCTTTCACTGATCGGTACGCGTATCTAGTTGATGCCGTGTCGCCACTATCGGGACAAACCTGGTCAGTGTTCGTTGCGTGACCAGAGATACGGCAGCTTTGTACACGGCGTTGATCCAATAAGGTACAACAGCCCGCCCGATATGACCAAGAGGGCCAAGAAGCCGAACATGAAGCTCCCACCTGCTTGGCCTAACAAGTAGCCAGCCGCAAACGGTCCAACGAAGTTACCCATAGACGACATTGAATGGACACCAAAATATGTTCCCCTGTTTTCAATGTTGCAAAGACGGTCCACAGCAACGAACTCGGAAGGCACAACAAGGACCTCCCCGAGACTGAATATAGCCATCGAGACAATAAAGCTCAGCGCGGAATCTGAGAGCGCAAATCCTAACGTTCCAAGAGCGAAGAAAAACACACCAATCATGAGGGAACGAATCTCTCCCAAATACTGGATCGCGACCTTAGCCGGTCGATTTGCGAGCAAAACGACGGCAGCGTTGGTCGTGACCATGAACGAGAAAATTTCGAGGCCGCCCTTGATAGATCCGTTCATGTATTGGGATAGGGTGACAGTCCATTGGCCGTGCACAGCAAGTATGAGAAGACCTCCCATGGCATAGAGGAGCAATCGCGCATCTCGCCTAGCATTGCGAAATGCGATCAACATCGGAGGAGCCGTATGAGATCGTCGCTTATCGTTCGAAAAGCGATCGGAAGGAATGATCAAGGTGAAAGCGACTGTCACAACAGCATAAATAATGCTGGAGACGATAAACAGAAGAGCGGTCGCGGGCCTCAAAAGAAGAGCAACCAGCGGCCCGATACCCCATCCAACATTGATAGCAAGGTAACGCCAGGAAAAGAGTTGGAGTCGGTGTTCTTGTGAAGATGCATCACTGAGAGCAGCTCTAGACAGGGGTTCAAAGACGAAAGACGAAACTGAACCGACCGCTTGTGCCGCCACAAATATCGCGACAGATTGCGTTACTGAAATAGTCGCGAGGGACGACGTTATCAACGCCAAGACTGTGACGAGAAGTCGCTTCCGTCCCAAAACATCGGAGAGGTTGCCTACAAATGGAGTGGCGAAGGCAGCGACAAAGGGGCCAATGCCAAGAACGGCACCTACGGAGGCTGGAGTGAGCATAAAGTCTTCCTGCAGCTTGACTGCGAGAAACGTTAAACTCATACCCCTTGCGACTGAGACGATTCCCGAGCCGCCAATTAGTAGCGCACTTGTTTTGTTGATGATGCGCAAATGTTTAGTTAGCATGGATCACGCAGCTTGGCGGCTGATCTCGATCGTGCAAGGAATCAACCTTGATCGCGGGTTTTGGAAGCCCGAATGCTTGCTTGATTTGCGCTATGCAGGTATCCATGCTTACCCTTACGGTCTCCTACTTCGCTTCGCGGCACCAGAGACTTTCGACCGAGAACACCGCAAGCGCTATCCAAATGGCGCCATAACCGACGAGTTGCACGTGACCGAATGGCTCGTCATAGGCAAATACGCCAAGTAGCAATTGCAGCGTGGGCGTTACGTATTGCATGATCCCCAGGGTTGACAACGGGATAAGGCGAACTCCCGCCGCAAACAGCAACAGTGGTACTGCCGTCACGGGACCGGCTGCGGCCAGCAGCAGCTGCATGCCGACATGCACACTGCCGAAATGACTATCGCCGTGCGCCGCGAGCCACAGCAGATAGAAAAACGCGGCAGGAAAAAGCAGCGTTATCTCCAGCGCAAGTCCCTCGAGGGAGCCGAGCTTCGCGGTTTTACGCAACAGTCCGTATGCGCCGAACGTGACTGCGAGCACGAGGCTGATCCATGGCAGCGTGCTATTTTCCCATGTCAGCCACAGGACGCCCGCAGCTGCGATGGCTATCGCGCCCCACTGCAGGCCCCGCAAACGCTCGTGCAAAAACGCAAGCCCGAATAGTACGCTGACGAGCGGGTTGATGAAATATCCGAGGCTCGCCTGGACGATCCGGCCGGTGTTAACCGCCCAGATATAGAGGCCCCAATTCGCCGACAGCAGTGCGGCGCAGGCTCCGAACCGCACTAAATTGGCAGGCTGGCGAAGCGCAGCGACGAACCAACGGCCGTCGCGGCGGACCGCAACCGCAACGGCTACGAACACCAGCGACCATACCATCCGGTGCGCAAGCACTTCGAGAGGCGGGATGGCAGCCAGCAGCCTGAAATAGAATGGGAAAAGACCCCAGATCGTGAACGCGATCAGCGCATAAACGAATCCCAAATTCATTTTACCCAACCGCCAGATCGCTGCCGGGGATGGCTTGCGACCCAGATCATTCCGGCGGGTCCCATTGCGGTGCGTACTCCGGACTAACCACCCGCTGGTCTTTCGGCAAGGAAGCAATCAATGCGCGATCCTCATCGTCGAGCTGCACGTTGAGGGATGCCAGGTTGCTCGCCTGGCTGGCCTTGCTGCTGGCTTTGGGAATGGCGGCTACACTCGGTTGATCGACCAGCCATTTGAGTGCCACCTGGGTCGGAAGCACCCCGTGCTTCTCGGCGATTCGAACGAGTGCCGGCATCTGGGGCGCTTTGCTGCGCATGAGTGGGCTATAAGCGGTCAACGCCATGTCGTGTTCACGGGCGAACTGGAGCAAGTTTCTCTGGCCCAATGTGACGTGATACTCGACCTGTATGGCCGCCAGCGGAGCACCCATCCCCTCAACAACCTGGCGCAGCAATGGCAAGGGAAAGTTGGCGACGCCGATGTTGCGCGCCCGCCCCTGCTCTTTGAGCGCGACTAGCGTCTCGATCGTGCGCGGCAAGTCCCAGTCCTTTGCTGGCCAGTGAATCAGAAACAGATCCACGTACTCGCTCCGCAGCGCGCGCAGCGTGTTGTCAAATGACCGGCGCATGTCCGTGGGGGCCAACTTGTCCCACCAGACCTTGCTCGTCACGTGGATATGTTCGCGGGGCACGTCGGTTTCGGCGAGCGCGCGACCTACCGCATCTTCGTTCTCGTAGGCCGCCGCGGTATCCACGTGACGGTATCCAATGTCGAGGGCCTGAAGCACGGCTCGCGTGCAGTCCTCGCCTACCATGGGCCAAGTTCCCAAGCCGAGCTTCGGCATGTTCAGCTGGCGGGAAGTGATAACATTGTTCTTCATGCTTGGCCTTTCCATCAGAGAGTCACATCAAGCCGGGCTATGGGCGGACGGGTGTTCTTCAGCGGTGCAATCGCCCTGCGGCGTCACCTTCGTCTTGGAGAGCGCAACGCCGGCGAGATATCCAAACGTCATTGCCGGACCGAGCGTTATCCCGCCGCTCGGATAGAAGCCACCCATCATGCTGGCGCTGTCGTTACCTACTGCGTAGAGCCCAGGAATGGCGCAGTTGTTCTCGTCTAGCACCCGCGCGTCGGTGTCGGTCGCCAATCCGGCGAACGTGCCAAGGCTGCCGGGCAACAATTTGACCGCGTAGAATGGCCCCTTTTCGATGGGCGCAAGACACGGGTTCGGCTGATGTTCGGCATCGCCCAGCGCTCGATTATACGGTGTCGCGCCCCTATGGAACAGCGGATCGGTGCCTTCCCTGGCGTGCGCGTTGTAGGTTTCCACCGTGCTCTTCAACGCCTGCGGGTCGATGTCGCATTTTGTCGCCAGTTCATCCAGGGTAGCCGCCTGTACGAGATATCCCGAGCGCCGATATGGGCGGACGGGAAACGGAAACGGCTTAGAGAAGCCCAGGCCGTATCGCCGCTGAAAACGATGATCGCAGATCAGCCAGGCGCAGACCTCGTCGCCGTCACGCGTGGCGGCCAGCAGTGCGCAGATGAAATCTCGATATGAATCGGCTTCATTGACAAAACGTCTGCCGGCGCGCGTCACCGCAATCACGCCGGGCTTTGCCCGATCGATCAAATGCGGAAAGATGACATTCGCGCCGCCTCCACGTTGAGGAACCAACGAGACGGGTGTCCATGCAGCGGGAGCGTCAAGAGTGTTGTTGAAGCGAGCGCCGACGGACTCTCCAAGACGTATGCCGTCTCCGGTGTTTGTGCACGGGGCCGCAGACCAATGGTCCAGCCCAGACGGGGTATAGGCGAACGTCCGCGACCTTCTTTCTACGTCGTGTGGATAGCCACCGCAGGCGAGCACAACACCGCGCCTCGCATGCACCTCATACTCGCTACCGGCGCCGACTACGGTTGCTCCGGTCACACGGCGGCCATCCCTCAGCAGGGCGACACCGCGGGCATGCGTGCGCAGGTGGACCCCGAGATTATCCGCCGACTTCAGCAGCCGAGCCACCAATGCATTGCCGTTGACGAGGTGCATCGAACGTCCGTAGCGCAGCTTGTGCCAGGCAAATGCAAGCAGTCGACGGCCTACGTAAAGGGCAGAACTCGGCGAGCGCGTCGCTCGATAAAAGTGCGAGATGTCTTGCCCCGCCGCAATCCCCATGCCCTTGATCGTAATGACCGAGAGTGGCTCACGCAGTTTGTCGATCAATGGGCCAAGTTTGCGCGCGTCGAACGGCATGGCACAGACCGAACGCCCCCCTGTCGCCGCACCAGGCGTGGTATGGAAATCCGGAATACGGTTGCCATCGATGAACCGAAGCGAGGTGTGACGTTCGAAGAAGTCGAGCATTTCAGGGCCACGTTCGAGCAGCGTATTTGCCTTGGCGGCGTCGAATTGCGCTCCCAATTCGCTTTTCAGGTACGTGAGGGGCGCATCGATCTCCTCCCGGATGCCTGCCCGCATGGCCAGCGAATTGCGAGGGATCCACATCCAGCCCCCCGACCATGCGCTTGTGCCGCCGAAGACGTCCTCCTTCTCCGCTACGATCACGGTCAGGCCATACGTTGCGGCCGTCACCGCCGCCGACAAGCCGCCTGCACCGGAGCCAAGTACCAGCACATCACACTCGAGCATCCGCTTATGGTTCATGTGTTGCACTCTCTACTGCCCTGACGGTCACTTTGAGTTGCTGAGGAACCGTCGTACCCTTTCCAATGTCATGATGTGCACGTGGGAAAAGCTCGTGGGCAGTTCGCGTCCGATTGCGATGCGGCAACATGGTTGATCTCGGCAGCGAGACTTGCACTATCGTCTTGAAGGTTGGTCGAAATGACTGTTGGACAACCGATTGCCTTCCAGATGCAGCTTGGTTTCATTTAACGCCCGGCGGACATATCCACGAAATCCGACCTTCGTTACGGACGGATCGTTGGGTATCTCAAGCGAATAGACGATGCCCTCCGGTAGACAAGCGAGGATGCTCTTTATGTCTATTCCTCCTTCACCGGGGATAAGTCGTTCACACCGGGCCGTATAGATCGCTTCTGCTGGGCCAGGTGGATGATCTGCTGGAGCGTCGCAAACCTGAATCCATTTGAACCATCCGGGCGGGAGCGCCCTTAGGAAAGTCAGATCGGAGCAAGACCGGTCAAAGTGCAGCACGTCCAGCAGGATGCTGGCGTTAGGGCGATTAACCTCGCGCACGATGCGAGCGGCCTCGACCAGACCCGGTGTCTCCGTCCACGAGACAAACTCAAGACTGACATTGAGATTGAGTGGCTGGGCCATGTCACACAACGCCCCGAACCGGTCAACCGCGCGGCTTTTTTCGGGATCGGGCAACTGGGTCAGGACGTGCCGGGCTCCGAGTTCAGCGCCGGCTTCGAGAAACGCCTGATAGTGCAGGTGATCACGTGAGGGATCCATTCGCGCCGCCTCGATGTCCCAAACCTTTATTCCGGACCTTGCGAGGCTCGCCTTGGTTTCTCTCATAAGCATTCGATCATTGACCAGATCGTACAATGGTTCCTCTGGTGTCGTACGGTTGAGCCGCAAGCCCACATATTCGTAACCAGCGTCGCTTGCTGCGTCGATCAACTGAGGTGGAGCGAGTCCCAGAGCCGTCAGGTGCGCTAGCGAATAGAGATTTCTCATCGCGACTGTCCCTTGGAGAGTAACCGATGATGGTGCAAGCGACGCGCAACCCTTGCGTCAAGCACATTAGGCGAGGTAATGACCAATTCGGGCTGCCCGAGTCGAGTGCGGTCGAGGCACGTCATGCAATTGGAGCCTGTGCTATGGCACTCATTCCCGCACAATGTTTCACAATCCCCTGCTGCACCAGGGCGAAACGCGCGGGATTGAATGAGCGTGTCTCGTCGTCGTTGCGGACATGCGATATGCGCAAGCGTAGCGCCGCCCTCGAAGGGCATCGTGCGTCGACTCGGCCTGCTCGGTCGTCGAGATCGCACCGCGGCATTGTCCTCCTTGCGCGCAACGGAACGGGTGATCGCAACGGCATTGACAGCAGGGTTCATCCTGCAACCTCGTGATCGCGCTCGCGCGCATGAAACGTCGATCGACAGATGGCTTACCGTGAGGCTGCGCCGCTGCGAACGCGTCATCCATCGCAGCGGCGCCCCTCCGGCAGTCAGGTCCGAGCGGCGGCAGCACCGCGCGCCCCGCTTGTACGCCGCCGATCATAGTCGGCCCGCGCGATCGGAACGGCTTTGGGATTACCGAGATCGTCGATGCGGACCCGATAGGTTTCCCGGGCCGTA
>NZ_LBJP01000049.1:0-7726 GCF_028128715.1 Bradyrhizobium sp. CCBAU 51745
GCCACTTTGCCGCCAGCTGGCCCTCACAGGAGCCGTTCACGGCCGCGTCACCCCGCACTGAAGCGTTTTCACGCAACCAAGACCCTGAACGGACATCGAAAAAACCGTAGGGCTTCTAGGAGAGCCCCTTCGCAGATCTGCAGTAAACATAAACCCTCGAAGCGGGCGAGCGCTTGCATCGGTCCAAGACCTGCGCAGGGTCCAGGACCGATGCTGTTCTGCGCGCTCGTTTTGAGGCGAGTCAGTTGGGCGGGTTGACGCTCCAGGTATGCGCCTTGATGCGCAGGGCGGAGCCTTCCTTCTCGGCAACGAGCAGGAAGTTGCCGCTGATGTCCATCGTCTCCTTCGCGTCGGGCACGTTGATGTTGCCGGTCCAGGTGCCCTGCTCCCAAACCACGTCTCCTTCGGTCGAGCAGCTTCCTCCGTCGTGAATCTCGAGGTGGTTCCAGATCTTCATCGCGCCCTCGGCCCATGTCTCGATGCCCGCGCGTCCGGTCACGCTCGGTTCTCCGGCGGGAATGAGAACGGCATCTTCGGAAAACAAGGCCGCCCAGCGATGGGGGTCATGGCCGTTGACGGTCTCGGTAAACCTGGCGTTCAAGTCGGTAAATGCTCCGGAAAAACTCATAGTCGCCTCCTGTGTTGAGATTTGCTGGTGATTAGGCGCGCGCGGCGATTGCCTCCGGAGGCGCGGTTTCGAACAGCGCGGCCTTGTCGAACGCGGCCAGGATCCGGTCGAAGCGGCCGGCGATGACGTCGCGCAATTCCGGATGCGTCAGGATGTAGAGGTCGTTATCCGCGATCCCGGCCAACACGCGCTCGGCCACGAAGGCCGGATCGATTCCGGCGGCGACAAGGATAGCCATCTGAGGGTTGGCCGGCTCGTCGGACGGTCCGCCGAAACGCGATGGCCGGTTGCGGACACTTGTGGCGATGCGAGTTTGCACGAACGCCGTACACAGCACGCTGACCCCGATCTTGGTGCCGGCGAGCTCGGCCGCGAGGGTCTCCGTCACGGAGATCACGCCGGCTTTGGTCGCATTGTGCGGGCCCGTGCCGGGTTGAGCAAGCAGGCCAGCCAAGGACGCGGTGTTCACGATGTGCCCCCCTTCGCCATGCGCCTTGATGTGTGGCAGGAACGCCTGGATGCCATGGACCGAGCCCATGAGGTTGACGGCCGTGAGCCAATTCCAGTCCGTCTCGACGATGGCCTCGATGGGACCGCCGATACCGGCACCGGCGTTGTTGCAGACGACGTGGACCTTGCCGAACGCGGCGAAGGTCTCATCCGCCGCCTTCATCACGGAGATGGGGTCGGACACGTCGCAGGCGACGGCCCGTGCATTTGCTCCGGAATCCCTGAGGTCGCGCAGGGCCGCGTCGAGCGCGCCTTCTTCGATGTCGGCGAGCATTACCTTCACGCCCTTCGAGGCAAGGGCGCGGGCCAAGGCGAGGCCGATGCCACTGGCGGCGCCGGTGACGAAAGCCGTTTTTCCGTCGAAGCTCTCGATCATTTCCCTTCTCCTCTCCGTGCTTGCTTTCTCCATCTGGTTCATCGGATTCAGGCGGACCACCACCATCCGCCGACCATGATGCGGTTCCTGAGCTCCACGGTTCGCGGAGCGCGCGGCGGAAGCGTCGCGACGAGTGCGAGCGCGCGTTTGAGGTGCGCCGCCGCCTCGACATTGTTACTGGCCGCGGTGGCACGGCCCGAGGCCGCGATGTAGAGCTCCGCCGCCTTCTCGGTCTGGCCCGCTTCGGCGCAATGACGGGCCAGCGTCTCCGGCTGGCGCTTCGGGACTTCCGGGAAGTCAGTTTCGAGCACCGCGGCGATGCGCCCATGCAACCGCTGACGCCGGTCGCGCAGCATCGTGGCGTAGGCGGCGTCCTGCACCAGCGCATGCTTGAAAGTGTATTCGGCGTCGGGCGGCGCGCCGCGCCGGAAGATTAATTCGGCGCTCTCGAGCCGCTCCAGCGAGCGCTCTAGCAGCGCTGGCGGCAGTTCCGAGACGGCGGCGATCAGCTCATAGGAGAATTGCCGGCCGAGCGCCGCGCCCAGTTGGGCGAGATCGCGCGTCTCCGGCATTCGGTCGAGACGGGCGAGCAGCGAGGCGAGCAGCGTCTCCGGAATCGCCGTCCGCCCGATCAGGGCAGTCGCGATATAGGCGTTGCCGGCCTTCCTGACCAAGCCGCTCTTGAGAACGGTCTTGGTCAGTTCCTCGACGAACAACGGAACGCCGTCGGTGCGGTCCAGGATCTGGCCGGCGATCTCTCGTGGCAGCAGCCTACCGCCTGTGAGGTGGGATATGATCGCAACGCACTGGTCGGGCGCCAGCCGGCCGAGGCTGAGCAGATCCACGTGAGTGCGGTCGCGCCATGCCGGAACGAATTCCGGGCGGAACGTGATGACGAGGAGGACCCGCAGGACCGCGAGCCGGTCGACGAGGATGTCGAGCAGCGCGCGCGTGGTCGGATCGCTCCAGTGAGCGTCCTCGAATATCATGAGCACGGGCCGCCGCGCGGCAAGTCCCTCGGCCAGCGTCAGCGGCGCTTCGAGAGTCTTCGCCCTACGCGCTGCGGGCGTCAGGTCGAGCGGCGGATAGCGGTCGCCGATGGGGATGCCCAAGAGATCGGCCAAGAGCGGAGCGGTCTCGGCGACCCGGTCGGTCGCCTCCGCGATGATGTCTTCGAGCTTGGCGAGGCGTTCGCCGTCGGTGTCGGTCCGGCGGATGCCGGCCGCATGATTCAACTGCGCTATCAGCGGGTGGAGCGCGCTGTCCTGATGATGCGGGGAGCAGAAGTAGCGCAATCGCGCATGCGGCTCCTGGGCGGCGCATTCAAGTAGTACCTGCGTCATGCGCGACTTGCCGACGCCGGCCTCTCCCGACAGCAGCACAACGCGGCCCTCTCCCGCTTTCGCCTGCTCCCAGCGGCCCAGGAGCAGCGCGGTCTCGTCGTCGCGACCGACGAGCGGCGTACTGGCGGCACGCAGTGCCTCGAAGCGGCTTTCGGCCGCGTCGCTGCTCAGCACCTGCCAGGCTCGCATGTCGCGGTCGAATCCCTTGAGCGCGACCGTGCCGAGATCACGGTATTCGAATAGCCCGCCGGTCAGGTCGCGAGTGCCGGACGCGATGACCACAGTGCCCGGCTTGGCCAGCGCCTGCAGCCTGGCGGCGAGGTTCGGGGTCTCGCCGACGACCGCCTGCTCCTGTGCCGCGCCAGTGCCGAGCAGGTCGCCGACGACCACCAGCCCGGTGGCGATCCCGACCCGGACCCCGAGCGGCGCGTTGGCGGGGGTCTCGAGACCCGGTACGGCCTCAACCAAGGCAAGGCCGGCCTGGACCGCGCGCTCGGCATCGTGCTCGCTCGCCTGCGGATAACCGAAATAGGCCAGCACGCCGTCGCCCATGTATTTGGCGATGAAGCCACCTTCGCGTTCGATGATCTCCGCGCAGCACCGGTGATAAGCGGCGACGACGGCACGCAGGTCCTCGACGTCCAGCCTGGTCGACAGCGCTGTCGATCCGACGAGATCGCAGAACATGATGGACAGATGACGGCGCTGGGCGTCGTCGCGCGGCGCTGGTGCCATCGTCTTCGGACGGGCGCTCGACGTGACCGGCAGTTCGGCAATGTTCGCCAGCAGCTTGCGCCGGTGACCGAGCGAGACGCCTAGCTCCTTCAGGTCGCGATCTGTGAGATGGCAGAGGACGGAGAGGTCGATGTCGTGATCGGCGAACCGCGTCGCGTATTCGGGCATCCCTATGGCCGTCAACCATTCGGCAATGGAAGCTGGTTGGGACATCTCGACCCCGCCCATGCGTGCCCGGTTAGCGCGTCAGTTTAACAAAACCCTCAAAAATAGCTACATGTCCGCCGGACGGTGCGTTCCCCCAACTACCGTTCGTGTACTTCTTGGCCGACATGGTTCGCCCAGCCAAGCTCTACCCGGTGATTGCTCGTCCCATCCACTTTACGAAGCCCGTTCTTGCGGCCGCGCTGTGGATGACCTCCACAGGGAGGTGTCACGATTAGATTGCACCAACTGAGACAGCAAGGATGACCATCCACGCCGGTCCCGCATTCGTTTCAATGTCGCCTTTTGACACCGGAACGGACTCGTTGCGCGCTTCTATTCCGGCAGGCCGGCCACACGAAGCGCTTCCGCCAAGGGCTCGGCGATCGAAGGATGGAAGCCGGCGGCGGCGCGCATGCCACTGATGGTATAGCCCGGCTCCAGCTCCAGAACGCGCGCGGCGGCCGCCCGGGCCGCGTCGACCCGCCCAAGCTTCGCGTGTGTCGCCGCCAGCAGCATGTGCGCGTAGCTCCAGTTGGGGTTGGCCTGGAAGCACCTGCGCGCCGCCTCCGCGGCCCCCTCATACTCTGCGCGCTGGAAATGGCCGAACGCGATGGCGAATAGCGGGCCGAAGCTCATGGGGTCGAACGGGCTCAGACGGAGCGCTTGCTCGCCCCATTCAATGCCCCGATCCGCATCGCCGCCCGTGGCCATCACCACGCTGCCGAAGCCGTAGGCGAGCGAGCATGACGGGCTCAGCGCCAGCGCCACCTCGAACGCTCGAGACGCGGCTTCGCGGTCGTGCGCGACGAGGCCGAGGGCGAAGCCTCCGAGCGCAAGCGCGGTGGCGTCGTCGCGTCCATTGGCAATGGCCGCGTGGGCATGGCTCGCGGCGCCGAGCCGGTTCTCTTCGTGCGCGCCGCCGCGTACGAAAAGGATTTCATGGCACCATGCGGCAAAGCCGTGCGCGGCAGCGTAGTCCGGCTCGAGGTTGAGCGCGCTTTCAAGCAACGGCAGCGCCTTCGCGGCGCGACCCGGCATGGCCGGATAGACGTCGGGGATGGCGCGGAGCAGCAGATCGTAGGCATCGAGGTTGTCGGGCCGCTTTCGCTTGACACGTTCGACCTCCGCTTGGCGGAGACTTGGCTCGATGGCAGCGACCACACTTGTCGTAAGTTCGTCCTGGAGCGCAAAGATGTCATCAAGGGTGCGGTCGTAACGCTCCGCCCAGACGTGCCGGCCCGTCTCGGCCTCGACCACCTGACCAGTGACGCGCACGCGGTTCGACGCCTTGCGCACGCTCCCCTCAAGGACGTAGCGCACGCCCAGATCGCGCCCCACCTGCTTCACGTCCACGGATTTTCCCTTGTAGACGAAGCTCGAATTGCGCGCGATGACGAACATCCACTTGAGGCGCGAAAGGCCGGTAATGATGTCCTCGACCATGCCATCGCAGAAATAGTCTTGCTCGGCATCGCCGCTCATGTTGGCGAATGGCAGCACTGCGATTGAAGGCCGATCAGGAAGTGCGAGCATCGCAGGCCCCGGGTTGCCTGAGGAGGCCGCATTGCCTGAGGAGGCCGTCTTGGGCTCGGAGCGCGTCTCGATCCGATAGACATGGACCGGTCGCGCGATGTTCTTGACGCTGTGCTCGCCCAGGTCGGCGAACCCGATGGGAAGCTTCTCACCGACGTGTTCGCGCACCGTGGCGCTGACGCAGATCTCGCCGGGCTCAGCGAGCGTCTCCAGCCGCGCCGCGACATTGACGCCGTCTCCGAAGATGTCGCCGTCTTCGACTATCACGTCGCCGACATTGATGCCTACGCGAAAGCGGATGCAATGGCTGTCGTCGAGGTTTGCGTTGCGATCTTTCATGCCCTGCTGCATCACCACCGCAAAGCGCACCGCATCGACGATGGATGCAAATTCGATGAGAAGGCCGTCCCCCGTCGTCTTTACGATGCGGCCCTGATGCTGTGCGATCAGGGGATCGATGAGTTCCTTGCGATGGCCTTTGAGCGCGGCCAGCGTGCCTTCCTCGTCGGCGCCCATGAGGCGCGAATATCCCACCACATCCGCGGCAAGGATTGCGGCGAGCCGCCGCGCAGTATGCGACTCTTCGCTCATGCGCCTGTCTCCAGCGCGACCCGTCAGCGCCCCGTGCCGTGGGCCTGAAGGAACTATGCCTTGACGCCCGAACTGGCGCAATAACAAGGAGTTCCTCAGGAACGAAATTCGTGAGGGACGACGAAACCGGGTGGGAGCGCTCGTTATTCGCCTTTCCGCGGTTCCAACCACATAGGTCCATGCGGTGACCTAAACAGGCATGCATGAGTCCACACATGGCCCATCTCGGAAGTCGGGCACCGTCCGCTCTTTCGTTGCTGTTGGAATAGAAGCGGTCATGGGTCGGGCAATCGCCTGGGTGAGTACAAGCCGCAGCCTGGATTGCCTCGTCGCATCAGCGCAAAATTGCTTTGCAATTTTGTCGCGAGCTCCTCGCAATGACGTGGCGAGAGCCGGGTCAAAGAAAAACGGCGGGCTGTTGGCCCGCCGTTTTCGTTCTGATTGAAGTTCGGATCAATTATCCAAGAAGCTCCGCAGCTTTCTCGACCGCGACGGATGCTTCAGCTTGCGCAGCGCCTTGGCTTCGATCTGGCGGATACGCTCTCTCGTCACGCTGAACTGCTGGCCGACTTCTTCCAGCGTGTGGTCGGTGTTCATGCCGATGCCGAAGCGCATGCGCAGGACGCGCTCTTCGCGCGGGGTGAGGGAGGCGAGCACGCGCGTGGTGGTCTCGCGCAGGTTCGACTGGATCGCGGCGTCGATGGGCAGGATCGCGTTCTTGTCCTCGATGAAATCGCCGAGATGTGAATCCTCTTCGTCGCCGACGGGCGTCTCCAGCGACAAGGGCTCCTTGGCGATCTTGAGGACCTTGCGGACCTTCTCCAGGGGCATGCCGAGCTTTTCGGCGAGCTCTTCCGGGGTCGGCTCGCGGCCGATCTCGTTGAGCATCTGCCTGGAGGTGCGCACGATCTTGTTGATGGTCTCGATCATGTGCACGGGGATGCGGATGGTGCGGGCCTGGTCCGCGATCGAGCGCGTGATCGCCTGCCGGATCCACCAGGTGGCGTAGGTCGAGAACTTGTAGCCGCGGCGGTATTCGAACTTATCGACCGCCTTCATCAGGCCGATATTGCCTTCCTGGATCAGGTCGAGGAATTGCAGGCCGCGGTTGGTGTATTTCTTGGCGATCGAGATCACCAGGCGGAGGTTGGCTTCCACCATCTCCTTCTTGGCCTGGCGTGCCTCGCGCTCGCCCTTCTGCACGGAGTGCACGATCTTGCGGAATTCGACGATCTCGAGGCCCGTCAGCGCGGCGAGTTGATGCACCTCGTGACGGAGGTCCTTGATGCGATCCTTCTCGTGATGGACGAAATTCTTCCAGCCCTTGGCCGAGAGCTTCGAGACACGGTTGAGCCAGCGCGGATCGAGCTCCGAGCCAGTGTAGTTGCGCAGGAAGTCCTCGCGGGCGACGCCATGGCTGTCGGCGAGGCGCATCAGCCGGCCCTCATGCGAGACGAGGCGCTTGTTGATGTCGTAGAGCTGCTCGACGAGCGAGTCGATACGGGCCTGGTTGAGGCGCAGCGACTTCACCTCGACGATGATCTCGTCCTTCAGCTTCTTGTACTTGCGCTCCTGGTGCGGCGAGAGCGACTCGTTCTGGAGCTGGTTCTGGATGTCCTGCTCCTGAAGCTTGCGCAGCTTCTTGTAGCTGTCGGCGATCTTGTCGAAGATCTCGACCACCTTCGGCTTGAGCTCGGCCTCGATGGCCGCAAGCGACATCTGGTTCTCGAACTCGTCGTCGTCCATGTCGGACTCGGCCGCAGCCTCGGCCGGATCCTTCTCCTCGCCGGCCTCTGCGCCAGC
>NZ_LBJP01000050.1:0-9914 GCF_028128715.1 Bradyrhizobium sp. CCBAU 51745
ACGCCGCCGATCTCGCGCTAAGCAGGACCGCAACGGCACTCATCTCGATTGCGATGCTCGGCGAGGACATCGCTGCAAAAACGATAAGCCCGGTTGCCTGAGGCAGCCGGGCTTTTGATTTGTCATTCCGGGGCTCGCGAAGCGAGAACCCTCGAAATTCCCCGGTGCGCAATTGCGCACCTGAGGTTCGGTCCTGCGGACCGCCCCGGAATGACGAGCAGGCTTACTTCTCTTCCGCGGCCGGAGCCGGCGCGACGTCGTCGTGCTGGGCTTCCGGATCGAAGAACTCGCCGGCAGCGGCGATCGCCTCGGCGGCGGCGTCGCGGTCCTCGTTGCGGGTGGAGATGTCCTCGCCGCGGTTGATGCGCTCGGCCTCGTCCTGGCTGCGCGCGACGGTGACGGTGATCTCGACCTCGACCTCGGGGTGGACGGCGACGGTGATCGAGCGCTTGCCGATGGTCTTGATCGGCGCGTCGAGCTGGATCTGCGGGCGGGCCAGCGAGATGCCGTCGGCTTCGAAGGCGACGACGATGTCACGCACGTTGACCGAGCCGAACAGCTGGCCGGCTTCCGAGGCCTGGCGGATCACGATGATGTTCTTGCCCTCGATCTTCTCGGCGACCTTGGCCGCCTCGCCCTTCGAGGCAAGGTTGCGAGCCTCGAGCTCGGCCTTCATGCCGTCGTACTTGGCGCGGTTGTCGGCGGTGGCGCGCAGCGCCTTGCCGCGCTTGAGCAGGAAGTTGCGGGCATAGCCGTCGCGAACCTTCACGACTTCGCCCATCTGGCCGAGCTTGCTGACGCGTTCCAGCAAAATGACTTCCATATTCGTTCTCCTTTGAAGTGCTCTGGTTTTCAGTTTCGGGTTGAACTCAAGATATCGGCAATGGCGGCGGCTGCCGGTTACGCAGAAAGCGCTCGCGGAAGCCGAACACGGCATCCGCAAGCCCAAGGATCACCATCGCGATGACAGGCCAGCCGAACACGACGACAACGGCATAGGTTGAACCGAGCCAGAAGGTGCGGCTCTTCAGTGCGAGCGTCAGCGTATGCAGCACGGCAAAGCCGGTCAGCGCGTAAGCCATCATCAATGCCGCCGTGGTGATCTGCGCGACGATCGCGAGCAGGCCGCCGGTGAAGCAGAAGGCAAGCGCGATGCAGAGCACCGCGAGCGTCATCGCCGGCAATTCGGCCGTCTTCAGATCGGGCCAGGGGCGGCGCAGCCGGCCCGATGTCGCCGTCACTTTGGCACTGAGCCAAAGGTTGAGGGTGAGGGTCATCATCGAGACGATGGCGGCGGCAGCCGGCGCGATCCGGACCAGCGCATCGATGAACTGGTCGGCCTCACCAGTGGCCTGCGGATCGCTGGCGCGGAGGATGCGCATCAAGCCGCGGTGCAGCGTAGCGGTGATGGTGTCGGCGTCGGTGCCGAGCGTGAGCAGGGCCGCGAGCGTGGTCAGGACTGCGAAGCCCGCGATCCACAACATGATGCGGCCGACCGGATACCATTCGATTTCAGGTTCGGCGGGCGCAGCGACGTCCACGGCAGGTGTCACGCCCGCAACGTGCCGGCCGAGCAGGACAAGATGGCCGAGCCACCAGGCCGGCAGGGCGATGGTGACAGCAAAGGCAATGCAATAGGGCAGGCCGAAGATCGCGCCGAGGCCGACCGCCGCGGCGATACCGCCGAGACTCGCATAGAACGGCCCCCAGCCGATCGCGGCGACCATCAGCGGCAACGGTGCGAGATAGAACAGGACAAGCGAAATCAGCGCGCCCGACACGATCGAGGCGAACATCAGGGCCGACGCAGCGCCGGCGATCAGGGCTATCAGTCCAAATACCATCATCAGCTGTCCCGCTCCCTTCGAGCGGTTAGAGGCGCTTTGCCCCAACCATCGGCGACCGGACGACCCGGAAGCCTTATGAGTTCGAAAAAGTCACGGCCGACGGCGTGGACCGCCGCCGGCCGAATTCGTGTTAGCGAATGACGTAGGGCAACAGGCCCAGGAACCGCGCGCGCTTGATGGCGCGGGCGAGCTCACGCTGCTTCTTCGCGGACACTGCGGTGATGCGGCTCGGCACGATCTTGCCGCGCTCGGAGACGTAACGCATCAACAGCTTGGAGTCCTTGTAGTCGATCTTCGGCGCATTGGCTCCCGTGAACGGGCAGCTCTTGCGGCGACGGAAAAACGGGCGGCGTGCACCAGCTTCAGCCATTGTTCTTACTCCCCATCCGTCGTTTCAGCTTCGTCGCGCGGACGGCGCGGGCCGCGATCGCCGCGGAAGCCACCGTCGCGATCACCACCGCGGAAACCGCCTTCGCGGTCGCCACGGAAGCCGCCTTCACGCTCGCCGCGGAAGCCGCCGCCACGATCGTCGCGCTCGCGATCACGGTCGGCCTTGCGCATCATCGCGGACGGGCCTTCCTCGAGCTCCTCGACGCGGACGCTGAGATAGCGGATCACGTCCTCGCTGATGCGCTCCTGGCGCTCGATCTCGGCGATCGCCGCGGAGGGCGCGTCGATGTTGAGCAGCACGAAATGCGCCTTGCGGTTCTTGTTCATGCGGTAGGTGAGGGAGCGAACGCCCCAATTCTCGGTCTTGGTGACCTTGCCGCCGAGACCTTCGACGATGCCGGTCATCTGCGCAGTCAGCTCTTCGACCTGCTGCGTGCTCGCGTCCTGGCGCGCGAGAAAAACATGCTCATAGAGAGCCATATCAGTCCTTTCCTCGTGTTGGCGCATTGCCCGGCGTCAAGCCCTTAAGAGACCTTCGGAAAGGACTCTGGGATTAAGCTCAGAAGGCGGAAACACGGGACGACGGGCCGACTGGCCCTGCCACACCAAAATCACTGAGGATTTGCTGAGACCGTCCGTTCAGCTCCCGGCCGGGGTCTGCGGATGCGCGCGTTATACAGATTTTGGCCGGCTTGGCAAGGTTTGACGTCATGCTTTTGGGCTTGGGATGGTCCCGGCGCAGGGAGGCCGAATGTGCTCGCCACACACTCAGGGTCATCGCCCGGCCAGTGCGCAATTGCGCACCAGGACCGGCGATCCAGTACTCCGGGGCGGTTATAGTTGAACCGATCGGGCGCGGCGTACTGGATGCCCCGCCTGCCGCCTACGCTAAAAGCTTCGGCGCCCCTGGACCTCGACGCCGGCGAAGCCTTGGCGTAGCCGGGTCGCGGGGCATGACAGTGTGGGGGTGGCTAGATCGGCGTCATACCATATCCTGCTTGATTTATTTGTTTGTATGTCATACAAATAAATCAGGGAGAGGACCCGAATGTCGGAAAAGCCGGCCCAGGAGCCGCTCGAGGCGGCGGGCGACCCCAAGCATGCGGCGCGGGCGACGCGCTCGGCCGGGCGCAAGATGCGGTCTCTGCTGCTGGATGCCGCTAGCCCGCTGTTCCGGGAGCGGGGGCTGTCGGGCACTGCGATCACCGACATCGCGGCTGCCGCGGACGCGTTCCCGAGCCAGATCACTTATTACTTTCGCACCAAGGAGGCGCTGTTCGTCGAATGCGCCTGCCGCGATCTCTTGTATCTGGCCCGCGCGACCGAGCAGGCGGCGCTGAAGGCGCGTACGCCGCGGGAGTACACGCACGCATTGGCCGAGACCGTGACGGCGAGCGATTCGATCGCCTTCTTTGCCGAGGCGCTGACGTTGACGCGGCGGCGCCAGGATCTCGCGCCGCTGGTCGAGCGCACCATCGAGCGCCTGCACGCTGAAGGCGCGCGCGCCTATGCTGGCCAGGTGGCGCGCCACGGCTGGCGTTCGCTGCGTGCGCCCGATGAAAGCTCGCGGCGGTTCTGGGCCGTCGCCATCGGCGTCATCCTGGAGGGTTACGCGATGGGCCGCTCGCCCGACGCGCTCTGCGCCGAGATGCTGCGTGTGCTCGGCGAGCAGGCGAAATCGACCGGTGATACTGCGCGCCTGCGTCTCGTCGACGAGCGTGACACACCGCGCAATTCGAATGAGGAGGGGTAGGCGATGACCGCGCTTCGCATGCGTGCCCGCGATTTCCTGACCGATGATCAACTCGCCGACGTGCGTCAGCGCGTGACGTGGAAAGGCGTCGCGATGATCGCCCACGCCTGGGCGCTCATCATTGGTGCGATCGCTCTGGTCGCGTGGTGGCCCAATCCGCTCACCTATGTTCTCGCCGTCGCCCTCATCGGCTCGCGACAGCTGGGTCTGGCGATCCTGATGCATGACGGCGCGCATGGTTGTCTGTCTGCGGACGAGAAGACCAATCTGGCGCTGAGCCAGTGGCTCTGCGCCTATCCGCTGTTTGCCGAGACGCGCAGCTATCGCCGCTATCATTTGCAGCATCACGCGCGCACCCAGCAGAAGGATGATCCTGATCTGGTGCTATCGGCGCCGTTTCCGATCACGAAACTAAGCTACCGCCGCAAGTTCATCCGCGACATCACCGGACAGACCGGCTACCAGCAGCGCAAGGCGCAATTGCTCAACGCGCTCGGGCCGAAGGATTGGCCGTGGCGCCGGCGCGCCGCGCATTTCCGGGAGAAGCTCGGTCCACAGTGCTTCGTCAACGCCGTGATGTTCGCCGGCCTCGCCGCGGCCGGTGTGTGGTGGGCCTATCCGCTGCTGTGGCTGGTGCCGCTGCTCACCTGGATGATGGTGATCACCCGCATCCGCAACATCGCAGAACACGCCGTCGTGCCCGACAGCAGCGATCCCCTGCGCAACACCCGCACCACGCACGCCAATTTTCTCGAGCGTCTGTTCATCGCGCCGTACTACGTGAACTATCACCTCGAGCATCATCTCTTGTTCTACGTCCCTTGTTACAACCTGCCGAAAGTCCATCGCCTTCTCAGCAAGAGCCGGCACGCCGCTCGGATGGAAGTGCAGCCGAACTACGCCGCGGTGCTGCGGCTTGCGACCGCGAAGCCCAATCGTGATGACCGTCCCGGCCAGCTGGTGAACAGCGCACGCCGCGCACGGGCGGGGGCGGCGGTCGATGCCAACCAGACCGACGGCGGGTTCTAGCGGCCGCATCCCCGTTGAATGCCGGCGGAAGTTCCTATCTTGGCTTGACATTCCAGCCCCGGACAGTGTCTACGGCCCCTTTCGGAGCATGGTCCGGAACCAAGGCTCGGGCCGGACGTCATCGGCTGCCGGGTTCTCGTGGCACACGGGTTGAGCGATCCAGGGAGCGCGCCGATGACGGCAGCATTCACATTTCCGGGGCAGGGTTCCCAGGCGGTTGGCATGGGCAAGGCCCTGGCCGACGCCTATCCGGCGGCGCGCGCCGTGTTCGACGAGGTGGATGCCGCGCTTGGAGAGAAGCTGACAGCGACCATCTGGGACGGCCCGGCCGAGACCCTTCAGCTCACCGAGAACGCACAGCCGGCCCTGATGGCGGTGTCGGTGGCGACCCTGCGCGTGCTGGAGACTGAGGCGGGATTTTCCGTGGGACGGGATGCCGCCTTCGTCGCTGGTCACTCGCTCGGCGAATATTCGGCGCTGGCGGCGGCGGGCAGCCTGACAATCTCCGATACCGCGCGGCTGCTTCGCACCCGCGGTCTCGCAATGCAAAAGGCCGTGCCTGTTGGCGCCGGAGCCATGGCGGCGCTGCTCGGCCTCGACTATGACGCCGCCATGGAGGTCGCCAGGGAGGCGGCGCAGGGCCAGGTCTGCCAGGCTGCCAATGACAATGGCGGCGGCCAGGTGGTCGTCTCCGGCGACAAAGCCGCGGTCGACCGCGCCGTCGAGATCGCCAAGACCAAAGGCGCCAAGCGCGCGATGCTGCTGCCGGTGTCCGCACCGTTCCATTGTCAGCTGATGCAGCCCGCCGCCGATGCGATGGCCGAGGCGCTGTCCAAGGTCACGATCAAGGCGCCGGCCGCGCCGCTGGTGTCGAATGTGCTGGCGAGCGCCATCACCGATCCCGACGAGATTCGCCGCCGGCTGATTGAGCAGGTGACCGGCACGGTGCGCTGGCGCGAGTCGGTCGCCTATATGGCCGGGCAGGGCGTCACCCGTTTCTTCGAGATCGGCGCAGGCAAGGTGCTGACGGGCCTCGTCAAGCGCATTGCGGATGGTGCCGTCGGCGTTGCAGTCGGCGGTCCCAACGATATTGCCGCCGCCAAGGACGCATTGGCCGCTGCGAAGCAGGGCTAGAGGAGTTTCTCAATGTTCGACCTCACTGGCAAAAAAGCGCTCGTCACTGGCGCGACCGGAGGCATCGGCGGCGCGATCGCGCAGGCGCTGCATGCGCAGGGCGCGACCGTTGCGATTTCGGGAACGCGGAAAGAGGTGCTGGATGAGCTTGCGGGCAAGCTCGGCGAGCGCACCCATGTGCTGCCTTGCAATCTCTCCAAGGCCGACGAGGTCGAGGCGCTGGTGCCGGCCGCGGAAGCTGCGATGGGCCAGGTGGACATTCTCATCGCCAACGCCGGCATCACGCGTGACAATCTGTTCGTTCAGCTGCGTGACGAGGATTGGGATGAGGTCATCAACGTCAACCTGACCGCGACCTTCCGCCTGGCGCGTGCCGCCACCAAATTGATGATGCGCAAGCGCTTCGGCCGCATCATTGCGATCACGTCGATCGTCGGCGTCACCGGTAACCCGGGGCAGGGCAACTACACTGCGTCGAAGGCCGGCCTGATCGGCATGATCAAGACGCTGGGCGCCGAATACGCCAAGCGCGGTGTCACCGCCAATTGCATCGCGCCCGGCTTCATCAAGACGCCGATGACCGATGCGCTCAACGACAAGCAGCGCGAGACCATTCTGGCCAAGGTTCCGGCTGCCCGCCTGGGTACGCCCGAGGACATTGCAGCCGCCGCCGTTTACCTGAGTTCGAACGAAGCAGCCTACGTCACCGGCCAGACCATCCACGTCAACGGTGGCATGGCCATGATCTGACTCGTCGTTCCGCACTGCCCACATGGCTGGTGCGGATGCGGCAAACGGCCGTTTCCGGAGCGAATTGAGGCGTGTAGTCAAGGCAGTTGAAGTATGATAACCGGACCTTCAACGGATGGGCAAAGAACGCCATTGCAGGTTTTTGAAACCCTGTATATTGGCGATGCGGAGCCTTGGCCGTCGTTCGCCGGGCCTCCATCGGTTAAGATGGGGCCAAATCAAAGTTCGTAAGCGAAGGCAGTCAACGACCACGACGGCTCGTATCGTCCCGGGGGGTCGGGTCTACAGGGAACAACACGAGGTTATGCAATGAGTGACATTGGCGAGCGGGTTAAGAAGATCGTGGTCGAACACCTTGGTGTTGAACCCGAGAAGGTTGTCGACGCAGCGAGCTTCATCGATGACCTCGGCGCCGACAGTCTGGACACCGTCGAACTGGTGATGGCGTTCGAAGAAGAATTCGGTTGCGAGATTCCGGACGACGCCGCTGAGACGATTCTCACCGTCGGCGACGCCACGAAGTTTCTCGAGAAGAACGCGAAGAGCTAAGGCTCTTCATTTTCGCGGGGACAACATTGAAACCGGACGGGCCGCTTCGCAGCGGCCAGCCGGTTTCTTGTTATTGGCCGTGAATCTTTCGATGCGGAGTTTTCGGATATGAGGCGGGTTGTCGTCACTGGTCTCGGCATGGTGTCGCCACTCGGCTGCGGCGTCGAGCCGACCTGGAAACGCATCCTCAACGGCGAAAGCGGTGCGCGCAGGATCGAGAGCTTCGATGTCTCCGATCTGCAGACCAAGATCGCCTGTACCGTCGTGCGCGGCGACGGCAGCAACGACAGCTTCAATCCCGACAAATGGATGGAGCCGAAGGACCAGCGCAAGGTCGACGACTTCATCATCTTCGGCATGGCTGCGGCCGGCCAGGCGCTCGACGATGCCAACTGGCATCCCGAGACCGAAGAGGACAAATGCGCGACCGGCACCATGATCGGCTCGGGCATCGGCGGCCTCAACGGCATCGCCGACACCGCGATCCTGTTGAAGGAGCGAGGGCCCCGCAAGGTCTCGCCGTTCTTCATTCCGGGCCGCCTGATCAATCTCGCCTCCGGTTATGTGTCGATCAAGCACGGGCTGAAGGGACCGAACCATTCTGTGGTCACGGCCTGCTCGACCGGCGCGCATGCGGTCGGTGATGCCGCCCGCCTGATCGCGCTCGGCGATGCCGACGTGATGGTTGCGGGCGGCGCGGAGTCGCCGATCAGCCGCATCGGCATTGCCGGCTTCAACGCCGCGCGCGCGCTGTCGACCGGCTTCAATGAGACGCCCGCGAAGGCCTCGCGCCCCTACGACAAGGACCGCGACGGTTTCGTGATGGGCGAGGGCGCCGGCGTCCTCGTCCTGGAAGAGCTCGAGCACGCCCAGCGCCGCGGCGCCAGGATCTATGCCGAGGTGATCGGCTACGGCCTGTCGGGTGATGCCTATCACATCACGTCGCCGTCGCCCGATGGCGATGGCGGATTCCGCAGCATGTCGGCCGCGCTCAAGCGCGCCGGCCTGACCGCGTCCGACCTCGACTACATCAACGCGCATGGCACCTCGACGCCGCTCGGCGACGAGATCGAGCTCGGTGCGGTGGAGCGGCTGCTCGGCAATGCCGCCTCCAAGGTGGCGATGTCCTCGACCAAATCGTCGACCGGCCATCTGCTCGGCGCGGCCGGCGCGATCGAGGCGATCTTCGCGATCCTCGCGATTCGCGATAATGTCGTGCCGCCGACCATTAACCTGGACAACCCGTCGGTGGAGACCGCGATCGATCTCGTGCCGCATAAGGCGAAGCAGCGCGAGGTGAACGTCGCGTTGTCGAACTCTTTCGGTTTCGGCGGTACCAATGCGTCGGTGATCGTCCGGCGTCTGGTCCAATAGTTTGCGTTCGAGACGAATCCACCGTTTTGCCGTATTCGGCGATAGTCATATCAGTGGGCGCGTGCATTGGGCTCGGCAAGCGATTGTCTGGCTGCGATTGAACCGGCAGGATTCAGGTTGCTTCGATGAGTGAAAGGCCGCCCATTTCGCCCCGGAGTCCGCGGGCAGCGCTCGAGCCCGAGCAGGTCCCGCCGCCGCCGAAGCGTTCGGAGCGGGCGCGCAATCCGTTCGTCGTGGTCGGTAACGCCATCATCACCTTGCTCCTGATCGGTATGATCGGCGCCGGCGCGGCCTATTATTACGGCCGTCAGGTGCTGGAGTCGCCGGGGCCGCTGAAGGAAGACAAGGTCGTCAACATCCCGCAGCGTGCGGGCAAGCGCGACATCGCCGAGACCCTGAACAAGGAAGGCGTCACCGACGTCAACCCATGGGTGTTCATCGGCGCCGTGGCTGCGCTGAAGGCGAGCTCGGACCTGAAGCCCGGTGAATATTCGTTCCAGAAGAACGCGAGCTTGCGCGACGTCATTGCCACCATTGTTGAGGGCAAGGTGGTCCAGCACGCGGTCACGATTCCCGAAGGCCTGACCTCGGAGCAGATCGTGGCGCGGCTCAGCGACAACGACATCTTCACCGGCAGCGTGCATGAATTGCCGCGCGAAGGCACGCTGCTGCCCGAGACCTACAAGTTCCCGCGCGGGACCCCGCGTGACCAGGTGATCCAGCGCATGCAGCAGGCGCACAAGCGCGTGCTCGCCGAGATCTGGGAGCGCCGCAGCCAGGACCTGCCGGTCAAGACGCCGGAGCAGCTGGTGACGCTGGCCTCGATCGTCGAGAAGGAGACCGGCAAGCCGGACGAGCGCAGCCGTGTTGCGGCCGTGTTCGTCAATCGCCTCAAGCAGAAGATCAAGCTGCAGTCCGACCCGACCATCATCTACGGCCTCGTCGGCGGCAAGGGCACGCTGGGACGCCCGATCAAGCGCAGCGAGATCACGCAGCCCTCGCCCTACAACACCTATGTGATCGAAGGCTTGCCGCCGGGCCCGATCTCCAATCCCGGCCGTGCCTCGCTGGAGGCCGCAGCCAACCCG
>NZ_LBJP01000051.1:0-14410 GCF_028128715.1 Bradyrhizobium sp. CCBAU 51745
ACGGGGGCGCGCGGCCGCTTCGGCCTGCCAAGGCGGCGCAGCCAGAGTGGGCGGCGCAGCCAGAGTTGGCGGCGCGGCCGGCGATGGCGGCGGCTCAGCCCGCATTGCCGGAGCGGGTTCCGGCGCAGACGCACCGAGCCCGTTGGGCGATGCCAGGCCCGGCGGCAGCACCGGCCTGACGCGAACATCCGAGGCCGCGGCTGCGCCGGCCAGCCTGCGAGCGATGGCCCGTAGCTCGAGCAGCACGACGTAGAGGCCTATCAGTAGCATACCGGAGCAGACGCCGATCGTTCCGCTCGTTATGAGCGTGCTGCCGAGGCTGAAATCCCTGATGGAATAGCCAAACGCGACCGCAAGGAGGCCCGCCAGAATGGCGAAAATCCCAGCGATCAACAGAGCCACACTCATCGAACACACCCCCGGCGCGCAACCATGCGCGATACCCGCTACGCCACGATACCGTCTTACTGCGTTCCACGCCAACGACCAAATTGCCGCCACTGTTCCTAAAGGGAAGGATATCAGGGACTTATTCACATTCCCTTCAGCAATGCTCCGCTAGCTCTAAAGGGCTGCCAAAGTTGGAAATTGCTGCGTTGCATCAGGAATTTAGCCATAATGCCCAATTACTTGGTCATGGAACTGCGCTATAGGGAGTCCGGGGTTGAGGCCCGCGCGCACCAGCTGGGCCACGAGGGGATTCCGGGTCACCAATTGCCATGACATCCATTACGACTTCGGCGATCGACACGCCTCAGCGGCGCTCGGTTGAACGGACCTGTGACGACCTTGCCATGCTGGTGCTGGCTGCCGTCGCCGTCATCGCAGGCTTGACCTTCCGCGACTACGGGCTCGGTTGGGACGACTACACCCACGCAGAATATGCCGACCTGCTGCTGCGCATGTATGGCTCCGGCTTCAGCGACACCTCCGCCCTCTCCTTCGCCAATCTCTATATGTATGGCGGCGGCTTCGACATGGCCGCGGCGCTGCTGCACAAGATCATTCCGCTCGAGCTGTTCGAGACGCGACGCCTGGTCGGCGCCGTTGTCGGCGTGATCGGGCTTGCGGTGACGTGGCGGCTCGGCCGTCGCATCGGCGGACCTCTTGCCGGCCTCGCCGCGCTGCTGCTGCTGGCGCTCTGCCCGATCTTCTATGGCCACATGTTCATGAATCCGAAGGATGCGCCCTTCGCGGTGGCGATGATCATCCTGATGCTCGGCCTCGTCAGGCTCGCCGAGGAATATCCAAAGCCCTCGCCGCGCACGATCCTCATCGTCGGCCTGGGAGCCGGGCTCTCGATCGGCTCGCGCATTCTCGGTGGGCTCGCGCTGGTCTATGCCATGATCGGCTTCGTGCCCCTGTTCCTGGAGGAACTGCGCAGCGAGGGCGTCCGCGAGGCTGTCAGGCGTTTTGCCCATGTCGTCTACGTGCTGCTGCCCGGCCTTGTGCTGGGCTATCTCGTGATGGGCCTGATCTGGCCGTGGTCGATCATGGAGCCCGGCAATCCCTTCGAGGCCTTGACCTATTTCTCGCACTTCTTCGAAAAGCCCTGGAAGGAAATGTTCGACGGCGCGATCGTGTCCGTGCCCGACATGCCATGGTCGTATCTGCCGACGCTGTTTGCCCTGCAACTTCCCGAAGTGATGCTGGTGTTGATGGCCGGCGCCATGTTCAGCACCTTCGCCATGCTGCCGCGCCGCGAGGTTCCGGCGCGCCGCAAGACCATCCTTTTGATGCTGACGCTGGCGGCGACCCTGCCGCTCGCGATCGCGATGGTGAAGCGGCCGGCGCTCTACAATGGCATCCGCCATTTCGTGTTCGTGATCCCGCCGATGGCTGTGCTTGGCGGCGTCGCCTTCGCCTGGACCATGGAGCGCCTGCGCGTCAGCCATCGCGCCTGGCAACCGGCCATGCTTGCACTGTTCTGCTTCGGTCTCGCGCTGCCGCTGGCCGAGATGATCCGGCTGCATCCTTATCAATACACCCACTTCAACCACATCGCCGGTACCGTGCGCGCCGCCGACGACCGCTTCATGCTGGACTATTGGGGCCTCGCCTTGAAGCAGGCCTCCGACGAACTGCGCGAGCAGCTGGTCGAGCGCCAGGAAGTCCCGCCGCGCAATCGCAAATGGAAGGTCGCGGTGTGCGGTCCGCAGCGCCCGGCGCAAGTCGCGCTCGGTCCTGATTTCACCATCGGGTGGGATTCCAACGCGGCGGATTTCGCAATGACGCTCGGCGAGTTCTATTGCAAGGGACTCACCGCCCCCGTGATGGTCGAGATCAAGCGCGACGACGTGGTGTTCGCCCGCGTCTACGACATCCGCGGCCGCAGCATTTCCAGCCTGCTGTCGATCCCGGCGCCGTAATAGTTTTCTCCGGATCCGTAGCCCGGATGGAGCGGAAGCGAAATCCGGGGACAGCGGCCCCGCATTCCGCTTCCGCTCCATGCGGGCTACGCTTGGCTGCCGCGATTTCGTCGGCTTGCTGCCGGCTTCACCCGAGACTACGCTCCCTCTCCACAACAACGAAGTTCGGAGAGATTTGCCATGTCGCCAGCGGAAGCCCGCCTGAAGGAAGTGCCGTCTCATATGACGGAGGCCGAGTGGCAGCAACGGATCAATCTCGCCGCCTGCTATCGCCTCGTCGCGCTGTATGGCTGGGACGATCTGGTCGACACCCACATCTCCGCGCGCGTGCCCGGCCCTGATCATCACTTCCTGATCAACCCCTATGGGCTGATGTTCGACGAGATCACGGCCTCGAGCCTGGTCAAGGTCGATTTGCACGGCAACCAGCTCTCGGAGAGCGAGTACAGCATCAACCCGGCCGGCTTCACCATCCATTCGGCGATCCACGAGGTGCGCGAGGACGCCATCTGCGTGCTGCATCTCCACACCCTCGACGGCACCGCGGTGTCGAGCAGCGCCGAAGGGCTGTTGCCGCTCAACCAGACCGCGCAGCTCGTCACCCACGACCTCGCCTATCACGACTATGAAGGCATCGCGCTCGATCATGACGAACGGCCGCGGCTGCAGAAGGATCTCGGCGATCACAACCATATGCTGCTGCGCAATCACGGCACGCTGACCGTCGGCCGCTCGGTCGCCTCCGCCTTCGAGCGCATGTACCATCTCGAGCGCGCCTGCTCGATGCAGGTGCGCACGCGTGCGCTGGGCACGCCAGTCTATCCGGTCGAGCAGATCGCGATCGAGAAGAACACCGAGCTGCTCGCCAACCGCGACCGCGCCGAACTGCGCGCGAACAACCTCGTCTGGCCGCCGCTGCTGCGCAAGCTCGACCGCGAGAGTCCGGGCTACCGGTCTTGAGATTTTCATGAATGTGAGGTAGTGTCTTTGTCGAACTACCTCTGCACGTCTTGGAATGAAACGCCGTCCAATCCCGGGCGGCGTTTTTATTTTGGCGCTTCGTAGGGTGGGTTAGCCGAAGGCGTAACCCACCAGGCATCCACGCCTGCCGAACCAAGTTGGTGGGGTACGCCCAGCAACTGCGCTTCGCGCAGTCGCAGGGCAACCCACCCTACGGCAGCTCGGCCTACTTCACTTCCGCCAATGCCGCGATGATCCGCGCCCAGGAGCGGATGCCCTTCTGGAAGCTGCGCAGATCGTACTTCTCGTTCGGCGAGTGGATGTTGTCATCGTCGAGGCCGAAGCCGACCAGCAGCGAGTCGAGCCCAAGAGCGCGCTTGAAATCGGCGACGATCGGGATCGAGGCGCCGGAGCCCATCAGCACGGTCTCCTTGCCCCATTCCTCGGTCAGCGCTTGTTTGGCCGCAGCCAGCGGCTTCATGTTCCAGTCGAGCGCCACGGCGGGCGCGGCGGAATGATCGCCGAACTCGACCTTGCAGTCGCCGGGAATCCGGGCGGTGACGTAATCGCGGAAGGCCTTGCGGATCTTTTGCGGGTCCTGTCCCTGGACGAGTCGGAACGAGACCTTGGCCGAGGCATGCGACGGGATCACCGTCTTGGAGCCCTCGCCGATATAGCCGCCCCAAATGCCGTTGACGTCACAGGTCGGACGCGTGGACGCCTGCTCGACCATCAAGCGCCCCTTCTCGCCCGCGGGAATCGACAGGCCGACCGGCTTGAGAAAGGTCTCGGGCGTGAAGTTGAGCTTCTTCCACTGCTCCAGGATCTCCGGCGGCGTATCCTTCACGCCGTCATAAAAGCCGGGAATCGTGATCCGATTGTCGTCGTCGAACAGCCCGCCCAGGATCTTGGTGAGCACGCGGATCGGGTTCATCGCGGTGCCGCCGAATACGCCGGAATGCAGATCGCGACTGGCCGCGGTGATCTTCACCTCTTCATAGAGCAGGCCGCGCAGCGCCGTGGTGATCGCCGGCGTGCTGGGGTCCCACATGCCGGTGTCGCAGACCAGAACGTAATCGGCCTTGAATTCGTCCTTGTGGGCCTCGACGAACGGCACGAAGTTCTTGGAGCCGACCTCTTCCTCGCCTTCGATCAGGAATGTGACGTCGATCGGCAGCGAGCCCGTCACTGTCTTCCAGGCGCGGCAGGCTTCGACAAAGGTCATCACCTGACCCTTGTCGTCCTCGGCGCCGCGCGCGACGATGATCTTGCGGCCGTCTGCGTGATCCGTGACTGCAGGCTCGAACGGCGGACGGTGCCAGAGCTCGAGCGGATCGACCGGCTGCACGTCGTAATGGCCGTAGAAGATCACATGCGGCCGTCCGCCCGCCTTGACCTTGCCGACGACAGCGGGATGGCCGGCGGTCGGCCTCACCTCGGTCGCGACGCCGAGGCTCGCAATGTCCTTGGCCAGATGCTCGGCTGCTGCCTTGCAATCCCCGGCATAGGCCGGATCGGCGGAAATCGACTTGATCCGCAGCAGCGAGAACAGGCGCTCGAGGCTGTTGTCGAAGTCCTTGTCGATGTGGTCGAGCACGGATTGAAGCTGCGCATTGGCCATGGTCGGATGTTCCGCTTGTTGGAGTCTCAAGATGGCTGCGATTTTAGCTCCGCCGCAGCGTCGGAGCTAGCCGCATCAGGCGGATGCCGGATGTGCCAGGCGAGCGTAACGGCGAGAATAGCCGTGGCAGCAAGGTTGTTGCCCCAGGCCTGAATGGCATTGGGAAATGGCGGCAGCGACAGCAGCATGAGGATGCCGGCCGCGCCAAGCGCAAGCCAGCTTCCCAGCTGCACCTTCGGCCTGACGTCGAAGGCGGCCCGATGCATCAGCACTGTCAGCGGGAAGAACAGCCACATGAAGTAATATTGTCGTGCCAGCGGCGAGGCCACTGTCATCAGGCAGAACAGAATGCCGAGCTCCTCGGCATCCGATCGCGCCGTTCGTTGCCGCTGTGACGGCATCACTGCGATGAAGCCGAACCCGAGCAACACCGATACCGCGAGCACGATCCAGTTCGCCGTCTTGTAGTCGACATCGATGATATTCATCGTGCGCACCGGCTTGCTGGGATCCTCCAGATTGAAGTTGATCGGGCGGACCAGGCGGTGCGTCACGGCGATGATGGACTGGTTGACCCACGACCAGTTCTGCTCGTCGCGCTGGCCAAAGCCCTTTTCCGAGCTCGAGCCGACCATGCCCTGGTACCAGGTGTTGAGCTCGGCGGCATTGCGCTCGAAGCCGCGGATCGGTGCGGGCACGACGTAGAGCAGGATGCCGATGAAGGCGAGCATGCTGACGACCGCCGCCCATTGCCGGCGCCAGACCAGATAAGGCAGCACCGCGACCGGAAACACCTTGATGGCGGTGGCGAGCGCGAACATGAAGCCAGCAGACCAGGACCGCCGATGCTGTAACAACCGGAAGCCCCACAGCATCATCGCCAGCAGAACAAGGTTCGGCTGACCGAGATCGAACATGTCGAACACGAAGGTCACGGTGACCAGTGCCGGCAGCGCTTCGAGCCACGGGCCCGGCTTGCGGTCCGCCCCGGTCATCGCATTGGAGAGCATCCCCGTGTACCACCACGCCACGGCGTTCAGGATCGACAGCACGACGTAGAGCGGGATCTTGCCGAACCAGCTTGGGATCGCCAGCAGGATCGCGGGCAATGGCGGATAGATGAACTCGAACTGGTTGCGGATGTCGCTGGGATAGAGCGCGCCGCCATGCAGCACCTGCTGCCCGGCCCAGTACCACAGGGCATAGTCCTTGGTCTTGCCGTGACCGAAGATTTCCGGCCCGAGGACATCGGCGGTCAGGATCAGGCAGCAGAACAGGAAGAGCAGGTCGAGCGGCGCACGTAGCGAAAGAGCTCGGAGTGCGCCGGGTTTGTTGGGCGAAAGGGCTGTGGTCACAATGCCTTCAATCTGCGGCCGGGAGAGTGTCGATATATGTCTACCCACACACGGGCCGCAAGTCTGCCCCTCTCCTCACAGGCGCGAGGGGAGCTGCAGCGGCCCAGAAATCCGCTTCAACTATGTCCCTGCCTGCCTACCGTCGGAGCAGTCCGCCGAGCGCGCCGCGGACCAGCGCGCGGCCGACCGAACCGCCGAGTTGGCCGCCGACCGATTTGCCGAGATCGGCCACGACGCCGCCGACAACCTTGTCGGTGACCGTGCGCGTGACGTCGCGCGCGATGCGCTGGCCGGTCGTCAGCCGGTTACGCCCGGTATTGGTGCCGAAGACGGTGCCGACGATCGAGCCGATCTGGCCGAGGAGACCGCCACCGCTACCCGCCTGACCATCGGCCGGGGCCGCGGTGCCCGCGATCCGCTTCTGGATGATCTCATAGGCCGACTCGGCATCAACGGCGGTGTCGTATTTGCCCTTGAGCGGGCTTGCATCCATGATCGCCTTGCGCTCTTCCGGGGTGATCGGCCCGATGCGAGCCGATGGCGGCCGGATCATGACCCGCTCCACCATCGCCGGCGTGCCATTGCCTTCGAGGAATGACACCAGCGCCTCACCCTTGCCGAGCTCCATGATGACCTTGGCGGTGTCGAGCTTCGGATTGGGCCGGAAGGTCTGGGCGGCAGCGGCGACCGCCTTCTGGTCGCGCGGTGTGAAGGCGCGCAAGGCGTGCTGCACCCGGTTGCCCATCTGCCCGAGCACACGGTCGGGCACGTCGATCGGATTCTGTGTGACGAAATAGACGCCGACGCCTTTGGAGCGGATCAGGCGGACCACCTGCTCGATCTTGTCCATCAGCGCCTTCGGCGCATCGTTGAACAACAGATGCGCCTCGTCGAAGAAGAACACCAGCTTGGGCTTGGGCAGATCGCCGGCCTCGGGCAGTTCCTCGAACAGCTCTGACAGCATCCACAGCAGGAATGTCGCGTAAAGCCGTGGGCTCTGCATCAACTTGTCGGCGACGAGGATGTTGACCATGCCGCGGCCGTCGCGGTCGGTCTTCATGAAGTCCTTCAAGGTCAGCGCCGGCTCGCCGAAGAACTTGGTGCCGCCCTGGTTCTCCAGCACCAGGAGCTGGCGCTGGATGGTGCCGACGGTGGCCTTGGTGACGTTGCCGAACCCTTGCGCCGCTTTCCGGATCGGCGCGAGCGGATCCTCTTCCGCGTCCGGCCCCTTCTTGCCGCTGTCGGGCACGATGGCATCGAGCAACGCCCGCAGATCCTTCAGGTCGATCAGGGCAAGGCCATTGTCGTCGGCGACGCGGAAGGCGACGTTGAGCACGCCCTCCTGAACGTCGTTGAGATCGAGCATGCGCGCGAGCAGCAGCGGCCCCATCTCGGTAATGGTGGCCCGCACTGGATGGCCCTGCTCGCCGAACACGTCCCAGAACACCGTCGAGAACTGGTCAGGCTGGAAATTCAGTCCCATCTCGCTGGCGCGCTTGACGATGAAGTCTTTTGCCTCCCCGACCTCGGAGATGCCGGAGAGGTCGCCCTTGATGTCGGCTGCGAACACCGGAACACCGGCCCGCGCAAATCCTTCCGCCATCACTTGCAGCGTCACCGTCTTGCCGGTTCCGGTGGCTCCTGTGACGAGGCCGTGGCGATTGGCGAGCGCCAGCGTCAGCCAGGCCAGCTCGTCTCCCTTGCCGACGAAAATCTTGTCGTCGGTATCGCCGAGCTTGTTGTCCTGCGCCGTCATCACACTCTCTATTGTCGGTTTTATCGTTGGTTTCGCGTATCGAAAACTCGAACCCGCCAGTTCCGCAGTTTAACGCATGTCGCACGCCGATTGAAACCTTTCAGGGCGCCGTCGACATGCGACATCGTCGGAGACTCCGCGCGCGGCGGGCGCCAAAAGTCGGGCGCGCGCATCGATCCGCGGCGATTTTTCGTGAATTTCGTCTCCGCTCTTGCATTGCTGCAACACTTCTCCTGTCTTCGAGAGTGAATCGGGATGTTGCATGCGTTCATTGCTTGTATTTCACATCGCACGGGCTCAAGATCACTTTTCGAAAATAATCTCCGGCATGTGAACCGGCTGAGGGGCGGGTCAATATGGACGAGCTGATCGGACGGCTGGCGACAAACGCCAGCATAGATAGTGCTGTCGCTGAAAAGACCGTCGGCATTATTCTGGGATTCCTCCGCAGTGAAGGTCCTTCCGACAGCGTGCAGGCCCTGATCGACCAGATCCCTGGTGCGGAAGGAGCGATCGAGGCGTCCGGGAGCGGCGGCGGGCTGTCGCGGCTGATGGGCGGCGGCCTGATGGCGGTCGGCACGCGCCTGATGGGCCTCGGGCTTGGCATGTCCGACATCCAGACCATTGCCCGTGAACTTTTCCGCTTCGGCCGAGACAAAATCGGAGCGGATCAGATGGGCAAGATCATCGCGGGGACGCCGGGCCTCAGCCAGTTCGCCTGAGCGACGCTTTTATACCGAGTATCATGACATATCCGATCTCCGAGATTGAGAGCCTGCCGGCCTTTGCCGCCAACAAGTTGAAGGCGCAGGGTATCCGCACCACCGACGCACTGCTGGAAGCCGCAAGCACCGCCAAGGGCCGCAAGGCGCTCTCGGCCAAGACCGGCATCAGCGAGCAGCAGCTGCTGGAGTGGGCCAACGTCTCCGACTACATGCGTATTCCCGGCATGGGCAGGGCCAAGGTGGGCCTGGTCCGCGCCGCCGGCGTCACCACGGTGCGCGAGCTCGCCTATCGGAATCCGGCAAGATTGGCGCAAAGCATGCGCGAAGCCAACGACCGCAAGAAGCTTGTCCGCATCCTGCCTTCCGAGAAGTCGGTCGGCGACATCATCGCCAAGGCCAGGAAGCTGCCGCCGAAGATCACGTACTAGCTCTCTCGACATACGATCTGCAGCGCTAGCCCTCGGTGTCATACCCCGCGACCCGGCTACGCCAAGGCTTCGCCGAGGTTTCAGTCTTGGGCGCGCCGAAGCCTTAGCGCGGGCGGCAAGCAGGGTATCCAGTACGCCGCAGCTGCTCCGCCTCATGGCACGGCCTCGGAATACTGGATTGCCCGCCTCCGCGGGCAATGACAGGAAGGGTGGTCTTGACTCCCCCTGCCCGACCGCGCAAAGCCACGCGCATGAATGCCTCGCCCTCCCCATCCGTCCCGCCGGCCGGCTCGGCCGGGCCAGATGTGCTGCGGACGCTCGTGGGCCGGCCGCTGCCGGCGGTGATGGGCGTGCTCAACGTGACGCCCGACTCCTTCTCCGATGGCGGCGATTTCATCGCACCGGATCAGGCGCGGGCGCGGGCGCGGGCAATGATAGCCGATGGCGTCGACATCATCGATATCGGCGCCGAATCCACCCGGCCCTACAAGGGTGCGCAGCCGGTGACCGCCGCGGACGAGCTGGCCCGGCTGAAGCCGGTGCTGGCAGACATCGTTGCACTCGGCGTGCCCGTTTCGATCGACAGCATGAAGGCGGAGGTTGTCGCCTTTGCGCTCGACCAGGGTGTCGCCATCGCCAACGACGTCTGGGGCCTGCAGCGCGACGCCGGCATGGCGCCGCTGCTGGCCGCAAGAGGCGTCCCTGTCATCGTCATGCACAACCGCGAGAGCGTCGATTCCGCCATCGACATCGTTGCTGATATGAAGGCGTTCTTCATGCGCTCGCTGGACATTGCCGCGAAGGCCGGCATCGCGCGGGACAAGATCGTGCTCGATCCCGGCATCGGCTTCGGCAAGACCGCCGAGCAAAGCATGATCGCGTTGGCGCGCTTGCGCGAGCTCGAGATGTTCGGTCTGCCGATCCTGGTCGGCGCCTCGCGCAAGCGTTTCATCGCCTCGGTGTCGCCGTCGGAGCCGAAAGAGCGGCTGGCCGGCTCGATCGCCGCGCATCTGATTGCCGCGCAGAAGGGGGCGAAGATCATCCGGACCCATGACGTCGCCGAGACCTTGCAGGCCCTGCGGGTCGCCAACGCAATCGAGAGCAAGCTATGACCGATACGATCTTCGTCACCGGCCTGTCGATCCATGCGCGCCACGGCGTGCTGGATCACGAAACCGAAGTCGGCCAGCGCTTTGTCATCGACCTCGAGCTCTACACCGATTTGTCGGAGCCTTCGCGCAGCGACCGCCTGGTCGATACCGTCTCCTATGCCGACGTGGTGGCGACGACGACGGCGGCGTTCAAGAACACCAATTACAAGTTGCTGGAACGCGCGGCCGGTGCGGTCGCCGATGCCATCCTGTCGCACTTTCCGCGCATCCGCGCGGTGAAGATCACCGTGCACAAGCCACATGCGCCGATCGCGGCGATCTTCGACGATGTCGGCGTCATGCTGACGCGCTCGCGGCATCACTGATATGGCGAGCGTGCTGATCGCGCTCGGCGGCAATGTCGGCGATGTCCGCACGACATTCAAAAAGGCGATCGCCCATATCTGCGGCATGGCGCAGGCCACGGTGATCGCCCGCTCTTCGGACTATGCGACGCCGCCCTGGGGCGACGAGAACCAGGATCCCTTCGTCAATGCCTGCCTCGAGATCGAGACCGGCCTCGATCCGCACGCACTGCTGTTCGTGATGCAGAAAGTCGAGCAGAAATTCGGCCGTACGCGCGACAAGGATCGGCGCTGGGGTCCGCGCACGCTCGATCTCGACATGATCGCCTATGACGATGTGTCGATGAACAAGCCCGACCTGACCCTGCCGCATCCGCGCCTGTTCGAGCGCGCTTTCGTGCTGGTGCCGCTGGCCGAGATCGCACCGGAGCGCGTGATCTCGGGCATTCGCGTGCGTGATGCCCTCGCCAGCGTCTCGACGCAAGGCATTGAGCAGCTTCCGGATACCGGTTAACCAAAATCGACCGTTTGCAGGAGCGGGCCGCCGTGGCAAATTCGCCTGCGCATGTCGAGATGTTCGGGAGCCCTTGTCCTTATGACCTCCGTGACTGACGATCTGCCGCTGGCCGCCGATTTTCCCAAGGCGACGGACGCGGACTGGCGCAAGCTGGTCGACGGCGTGCTGAAGGGCGCGCCGTTCGAGAAGCTGGTCGGCAAGACCTATGACGGCCTCAAGATCGAGCCGCTTTATCCGCGCGCGAGGGGGGCAGCGCCGGTGGCGGGGCGGCCGGCGGCCGCGCCCTGGCAGATCATGCAGCGGATCGATCATCCCGATGCGCTTGCAGCAAACGCGCAGGCACTGACCGATCTGGAGAACGGCGCCACGGGCCTCTCTCTGGTGTTCGCCAGCGGCAATGGCAGTCACGGCTTCGGCCTGGAACCTTCGGCCGATGCGGTCGCAAAGGTGCTGAAAGACATTCACCTCGACGCCGGCATCGGCCTCGAGCTTCAGGTCGGCCCGGAATCGCGGATGGCTGCGATCCATGTCGCGGAATATGTGAAGAGCAATGGCATCGATCCCGCCGCCTGCGACATCCGCTTCGGGCTCGATCCGCTTGCGGCCTGCGCAGTGTGGGGTCACAGCCCTTACACATGGGAACAGATCACTCCTGCCGTCACCGGCGGCATCAAGGGCCTCGCAGCGCTCGGCTTCAAGGGACCATTTGCATCCGCTGATGGCCGTGTGATCCATGATGCCGGCGGCTCCGAGGTCCAGGAGCTGGCCTTCGTGCTCGCCTGCGGATTAGCCTATCTGCGCGCGATTGAAGGGGCCGGCGTTCCGCTGGAGCAGGCGCAAGGCATGGTCTACGCGCGGCTCACCGCGGATGCCGACCAGTTCCTGACCATGGCGAAGTTCCGCGCGCTGCGACTGCTCTGGGCGCGCGTCGAGGCCGCCTGCGGCCTGACGCCGAAGCCGCTGTTCATTGCCGCCGATACGGCCTGGCGCATGCTGACGCAGCGCGACCCCTATGTGAACATGCTGCGCGCGACCATCGCGACCTTCGCAGCCGGGCTTGCAGGCGCCAATGCGATCACGGTGCTGCCGCATACGCTGGCGCTCGGGCTGCCCGATCCGTTCGCGCGGCGCGTCGCCCGCAATACCCAGCTTCTGCTGCTCGAAGAAAGCAACCTCGCCAAGGTCAGCGATCCCGCGGCCGGATCCGGCGGCATCGAGACGCTCACGGCGCAGCTCTGCGAGGCCGCCTGGGCGCTGTTTCAGGAGAGCGAAAAGGCCGGCGGCGCCTTTGCCGCACTTCAGCATGGCCTGTTCCAGGGCAAGGTCGCGGCAACGCGCAAGGCGCGCGAGGCCAACATCGCCAGGCGCCGCGACGTGCTGACCGGCGCCAGCGAGTTTCCGAACCTGCATGAAAGCGAGACCGCGGTGCTGAAGGCGACGCCCATCGTGCTGCCGCCCTATGGCGAGGCCAAATACAAGTTCGATGCGCTTGCGCCGATTCGCCTGGCGCAGCCGTTCGAGGCGCTGCGCGACAAATCCGACGCGACGTTGAAGGCGCGCGGATCTCGGCCCAGCGTATTCCTGGCCAATCTCGGCACCCCCGCCGATTTTACGGCACGTGCGACATTCGCAAAAAGCTTCTTCGAGGCAGGCGGTATCCAGGCCATCGACAGCGAAGGTTTCGCCGATCCGGCCAAGCTCGCTGCGGCCTTCAGGGCTTCGGGCGCGGCGCTCGCCTGCCTTTGTTCCAGCGACAAGGTCTATGCGGAACGCGCCGAAGCCGCGGCAAAGGCCCTGCAATCGGCGGGCGCGCGACATATCTATCTGGCAGGCCGTCCGGCCGAGGCGGAGGCGAGATTGCGCGCGGCCGGTGTCACGGGCTTCGTATTTGCCGGGGGCGATGCGCTGGCGACGCTGCAAGAGGCTTATGTTGTGATGGAGCTGGCATGACCGACGCGAGCAAACCCGTTCTCACCGGCGGCTGCCAATGCGGCGCGGTGCGCTTTGCGATTTCGGCAACACCCAACAAGGTGTCGATCTGTCACTGCCGGATGTGCCAGAAGGCGAGCGGCGCGCCGTTTGCTTCCTTTGCCGACATCAACCGCACGGACTTCGCCTGGACCAAGGGCACGCCGGCCGCGTTCCAATCCTCCACGATCGCGATGCGCGACTTTTGTGCGGCCTGCGGCACGCCGCTGAGCTTCCGTCGCATCGATGGTCCGCGCATCGAGATCATGACTGGCGCGTTCGACCGGCCTGACCGGCTGGTGCCGACCCGACAGTACGGAACCGAGTCCCGCCTCGGCTGGGTCGTCGGAATCTCGAACCTGCCGAGCCAGACCACGCAGCAGAATTACGGGCCGGAGAAGATGGCGACCATCGTCAGCCATCAGCATCCGGATCATGATTGAATGATATGGTTGAAGCCATGAGCCGCATTCCCAATTTCGCCGATATCACGTTCGAGCGAACGGCTGCCGCCGCGCCATCAGGCAGCGCCGAGCCGTGGCTGACGCCCGAGGGCATCCTGGTAAAGCCTGTTTATGGCGAGGCCGATCTCGCCGGGCTCGACTTCCTCGAGACCTATCCGGGCATCGCGCCGTTCCTGCGCGGCCCCTACCCGACCATGTATGTCAATCAGCCCTGGACGATCAGGCAATATGCCGGCTTCTCCACGGCGGAGGATTCCAACGCGTTTTATCGCCGTAATCTCGCAGCCGGGCAGAAGGGCCTCTCGGTGGCCTTCGATCTCGCCACCCATCGCGGCTATGACTCAGATCATCCGCGCGTCGGCGGCGACGTCGGCATGGCCGGCGTTGCGATCGATTCCATCTACGATATGCGCACGCTGTTCGCAGGGATTCCGCTCGACCAGATGAGCGTGTCCATGACCATGAACGGCGCGGTGCTGCCGATCCTCGCGCTCTATGTCGCGGCCGCCGAGGAACAGGGCGTTCCGCCGGAAAAACTCTCAGGCACCATTCAGAACGACATTCTGAAAGAGTTCATGGTGCGCAACACCTACATCTATCCGCCCGCGCCCTCGATGCGGATCATCTCGGACATTTTTGCGTACACCTCGCAGAAAATGCCGAAGTACAACTCTATTTCCATCTCCGGCTATCACATGCAGGAGGCCGGCGCGACGCAGGATCTCGAGCTTGCCTATACGCTCGCCGACGGCGTCGAATATCTACGCGCCGGGCTTGCCGCCGGTCTCGAC
>NZ_LBJP01000052.1:0-14887 GCF_028128715.1 Bradyrhizobium sp. CCBAU 51745
CCAGCACCCCTCAAGGTCAGCTCAATGAGCTGCTGCCTTGGGATTGGAACAGAACCCCCGTTCAGTCTGCGGCCTGATCGGGCCACCGCGCCACGCGATCATCCCGCGGCCCTCACCGGACGGTTACGTTGCTTCTGTTGCACAGTGCGCAATGCAATCCAACATCGCGGATGTAAAGTTTCGCATGTCCATTTTGCACAATGCCCCGTCCTACCGGGAACCAGTAACCGCCCGTTTAGGGTTTCTCTTTGTCTTGGCGCTAACAAACCGAACGCCAACGCGTGTCCCGTCAACCCAAATCAGTTCGCACCGTCGAAATGCCAGTCCCGTAGACGATAGTACCAGAAAGAATTCCTGTGCCTTCAGCGGCTCAACCGAGCCCTCTACCTCAAGCTGGGCGCCTGTTGTTGAAGCGTCGAGGAGGATGCAGCTTCGCTGCCACGTCCCATCTACGCCCATGATCCTGACGGTATGCTTATGGTCAAACCGGACACGGTCCGATCTTCGCTTGTTGCCGAGCATGTGCAATTCTCAGGGGACCAATCATTCTTGTAAAAATTGCAACGCCTCCTGCGCGGTTTATCCGGCGCTGTTTGATCCGTAAGGGAGCACAACAGCCAAAAATGAGAACGCTACAAACAGCCACTCGCGGGACTCTTATGAACGCAGATCCGAGCTGCTAACTTGAACCAGCCTGCTGGGTCAGCGGTGCTCCGCCAGCCCCTTGCGCATGACAAATTTCAATGAACGGAGTTTCATCCAAATCATTTAAGAGAAAGTTATGCGATTGCATCACGAGATCGTACGCCGTCAGAGTTGCACATAAAATGGGCGTGGCCGGCTAATGCCGTGCACCTTCCCGAGCTTTGTCGAGCGCCACCGCCTTACGCGTCAGCATCTCCGGCCGCAGGCGCCGGCTCGGCAGGTCGTCCCAATAAAAATAATGGCTCTGCCGACCATCGCCGTACCGCACCTCAAAGCTGCCCAGTCGGGTACAGCCTCGTGCTTGATGAGGCGGATCGAAGTGACCTTCGGGGCTTGCATGCCGCTCAAAGCAGCGACACAAGTCGATCGCAAACGATCCTTAGTGGGTCGCGTCATCTGCAAACTACTGGCAGTCGTGGGTGTAGAAACGAGCGACTGGAAGCGGCGCTTCGAGCCGCACGGGGTGTTACAACCGCGCATCCAGTTCAACTGAAATAAAGAGCGCGGAGTGCCGAGCGGCCGGCCATGTATGGGCCTGCAGGCGGCAGGTCTTCTGCTGGCGAGGCTGTGATGCTGCTGCCGCCCTGTCCTGTGCTGATCTCGGCAATGCGGCCACCGTTGATGCCGAGGTAGTGCGAACCCGTGCGACTACGGAGGCGCCTATGAATAAGGTGGATGAAGTTGGCGAGCGCTGATCACCGAACGGTCCCGGCCGGGTCGCGAGCGCCATCTGCTCGTACGCCCGACGCCAACTGCTGCTCCGGTGACTGCTTCGCTTTCCAAGCCGTCTTTCAAGGCTCGCGGCCAAGCCGGACGGTGGACCGGGCAGCGTCACCGTGACCGTCACAACAAGAAATGATCATCGAACCGGATGTGGCCGATCTGGTGGCCGTCTTCGCGGAGGCTGTAGTCGTGAGGGCGATCAGACGAAAGAGCATGGTAGTTCACGTTGATCCCGACCGGACCTTCGCGTGAGGGCAAGCCCGCCAAGATATTTTTTGCGGCCGCTAGTCATAGCTGCTGCTCTTGAGCGGGAATTGCAAGTGGCGGGCCGGGGCCGCTGGCTTTATTGCGCAGACAGTTGGCGGTCCCACTCAGTCCCGATAACGGCAGAACTCATCGCCGTTCTCGTATTCGAAGCAGATCTTTACCCGACGGTAAGGTCGGTCCTGATCGTAAGATCGCGAGGGACGGTCCATCTCATCTCGCCAGTTGCGGCCTGTCGTGCGATGGTCCATGTCCTCCATCATGCGCCCCATGTGTTGTTGGCGCATGCGGTCCATGCCCATGCGATCCTGATCCCGCTGTTGCGTTGTCCAGTCTCGATTGACACGCGTATCTTCGGCGCTCTGACGGTCGCGCTCGCGCGCTTGGTCCGACTGCTGAGGCGTACGTTCTGGTTGGACAGGAGCAGTTTGGGGCTGGTTAGTACCGGGAGCGTTATCCGATTGCTGTGCGAGAGCGGCCGTAGAAGTGAGGCCCGACGACAGCAGCAGGATGGCGACCAAAGCTGAAATGCGCATTGTGAGTCCTCCACCGGCAATCAGCATTTTAACGCCACGGCTCAGGGTTCGTTTCTATAAACTTGATCGAAATAGCGACAGCACCTCCGACCTAATTGTTGAGGAGGCTCGCGCTGGTGTGGTGGGCCCGCCACGCGGGCAGTCCGTTGCCGGAAGCGCGTCGAGGACATTCAGCAGCTCGCTAAAGTAGCTGGCGCCGCACGATCAACCGCGTGCGCCGCAGCCGCGCATGCAGTATTCCGTTGGCCGCCGCCTGCATGCGCGGGGTAAAGGCACATGCGCGGGCTTCCTATCGCCTTGTCTTAAATCCTTGTGGATCGTCAGATCGGGACACAACGGAGGACACAATCCGGTTACTACTTTGATTTTCCTGGCATTTTAGCCCTCAGCCACTCCCTGCGCAGGGGAGGGGTGGCGGCTATGCCACCGACACCAAAAACTCGGCGGAAGCCCGTTGGGGGACGTAAGTAGCGCTCCCCTGTACCAAGCATTTCAATCACTTAGCAATGATGTCGGTCCGCTCGACTTGCTTGATCGATCTCAACGAATTGGACTGCATTTAGGGATATTGAAGCCTCAGACATGCAGCTACTCAATTCAGACAAGGACTACGGCGCTATTGCGCAGACCCTGCACTGGTTGACGGTCATTCTTGTCATTGTTGCTTGGGCGCTTGGCATTTTTGGCGATGTCTTGCCGAAGGGCGAACCCCGTCAGACCGGCGTTGGCATCCATGTTGCGGCCGGGATCGCAATTCTCGTCCTGCTTGTGGCCCGCGTGATCTGGCGAGCGATCAATCCACCGCCTGTGTCGGAAGCGACCGAATTTGGGGTCTGGCTTGGGAAGTGGAGCGATCCTGCCGCCGCAATCGCGCACTACGCTCTTTACGCGCTGCTTGTCGCGGTGCCAGTCGCCGGGATTGTGCTTGAGTTCGCGCGTGGTGATGCATTGCCATTGTTCGGTTTTGCCGCCATTCCGTCGCCGTGGCTTAGAAATGCGGCCTTTGCCCACAATGTGAAAGAAGTGCACGAAGTGCTCGCGCATGCTCTGGTGGTCATAGCAGCGTTTCACGCGATCGCCGCGCTCGTTCATCATTGGGTATTTCAGGACCGGACCCTCATCCGGATGTTGCCCCACTCCAAAGATTGAGACGTCTTGCGATTCGCAGACGTGTCCGCTTGCTCATACCTCGGTGGTGTCCGCGAGATGCTCAATGGCCGCGATGCCAATTTTCTATTCGATTGTTCTGTTGACGCTCGCGAACGGGTCGCCGGTCGTGGCCAAGAAGATCTTCGGCTCTCGCTTCGCGTTCGCTCTGGATGGAGGGCTTCTGCTCTTCGATGGCCGACCGGTATTCGGGGCCTCGAAGACCGTCCGCGGCATCGTTGCGTCCATCGCCGTGACCGCGGTCGGCGGGATCCTCCTTGGACTCGCTTACGAGTTGGGAGCTCTCGTGGCCATCGCCGCAATGGTGGGCGACTTGCTTTCCAGCTTCTTGAAGCGGCGCTTGAATATGCCGCCAAGCAGCCAGGCGTTGGGTTTGGATCAGGTTCCGGAATCGCTGTTTCCACTTCTGGCTTGCCAGGAAAGCCTCGGGCTGAGCTACGCTGACATCTTTGTGGTTGTCCTGATGTTCTTTGTCGGCGAGCTCGCGATTTCCCGCGTGTTGTACGTGTTGCGCATCAGGGATCAGCCCTATTGATGCGGTCGGCGGGTCGGCACAATCGATGCAGCGTAATTTCCGGCGGGCAGTTGAAGCGGACGGCGACGACGCTCGATCCTGCGCCCACGGAGGTGTAGCCGGCCATATCGTGATAGCGCCAGGCGCCGGCTCCCAACCGACGCGGCAGCACCGAATCGAGCGTAATGGGGATCGAACCCGGAAGGCAGATCTGCCCTCCGTGCGTGTGTCCGCTCAACAGCACGTCAAAACCGGCATGCGCCGCTTGTCGGTAGATCTCCGGCGTGTGAGACAGCAGGATCGAAAAGGCTCCGTCCGCGATCTCCGACCCCACCTTCTCGATGTTGTCGACTCTGAAATAATGCGCGTCGTCGATCCCTGCGACGAATATCTCCTGATCGCCGCGTGCGATCTTCGTGCATTCGTTCTGGAGCATGCGTATGCCCATCGCCTCCAGACCGGGCAGCATCCTGATGGTGTCGTGATTGCCGAGCACCCCGAGAATGGGCTGCTTGAGGTTGGCGGTCACCCGCGCCATGCCTTCCAGCGCAGCGTCGAACGCTCCGAAAGTCTTGCCACGATAGTCGCCGGTCAGGACGCATAAATCATAGCTCAGGCCTGAGACCAGTTCGATCAGGCGCCGCATGGCGCGCTGGCTCATATCTACATGCGTATCGCTGATGTGAAGAATCGTGAAGCCGTCGAACAAGACCGGCACATTTGCGCATTCGATACTGTTGTATTTCACGGTAATGCGTTCGGCATTGCGGCGCCCGCGCCAGTAAAGCCCGGACAGCTTCAGAAACGTTCGGATCAACGAGTGAACGGAGTACCAGTTCTCGATATGGAAGAAGTTGAGGCCCTGGCCGAAGATCTGGGCTTCATGATCGGTTTCGATTCCGAGCCGCTGTCGGGCGTGGATCCGCCCTAGGCGCTGCTCCAGTTTCGATACCACTTCATCGTCCACCTGATTGACCTTCCGGTTTGGTAAAACTAATTACCCGTGCAGGTTGCCTTGTCATCTCCGCGGCATTGATCGACCTTGTCTAGAGCAAGAAGAAGCGATGCGACGCGATTGGCCGAAGCAGCCCATTCAGCAAGCCGCGGATAGTTGTCCGTGAACCAGCTGCAGGCGCCCTGGACCACGGCAAACGCTGCCGCCGCCTGAACGACCTCGCCGAGGAGCATCGTACCTGCAACGTATTTCGGCGTGCAAAGCAGCAGGCCAATCACCGGCGCCAGCAGCGAATTCGTATGGGTTATGGTCGTGAGGCGCATGAGTTGCCAGCAATACTTCAGCCACGAGGCAATCACAGCCGTGAGAGCGGAGTTCATCTTGCGAATTCCATCCTCGCCGTTCGCCTCGGGGGTGCTCTCTCCGCTTTCACGCAGATGGGTTCCGATGGCTCGCAACTGGGCTTCAGCCCGCTTGTTCTCCTCCATGACGTCGGTCAGCCGACGCCCAATCAACATCGTCGTGGCTGCCACAGCAAGCGAGTAGACAATGACGGCGACCACCAGATAGCCGGGAATGGTCACAGACAGGCTGGCTGCGTCAATGGTGAGATTGCCTCCGACCACCCAGAGGATGCCGATAAAGGTGCCCGCTGTCAGGAGGGAGCCAAAAAGCCCGAGAACGAGGTCGACGGGAAAGTCCGTTGCCACTCTGCCATCCTCTGCAATTCGATATTCAGGGGCTTGATAGTCTCCCGCCACGAGGTTCAGTCGTACCAAGCGATCCCGCTCCAGCCAGTAACGATAAAGCTCATCGCTGAGCCACGCCCTCCATCTGCGCTGCAGCGTCATCCGGCCCCAAACCGAGAAGACCGCGAGCGACAGGCTGGCCGCCGCAAGCGGTACGAATCGCATCGCCTGGATTACAAGCTGGTTCCCATCCTTGCGCCCCACCGCGTTGAAGAAGTCTCGGTTCCAGAAATTTAGCGCATACTGGGTCAGTAGTTGCAGAACAATCGTGACGATGAGCAGCACGGTGAGGAGCCAGGCCCAGCGGGCCGATTTGCCAGTCCAAAATCCACGTGCGCTTCTCCAGAAACGCAGCAGCAATTGGCGCTCCCCGGGAGATTGATATTCCTCGTTGCTAGGCATGATGGCCGGCGATAGCAGTGACTTTCACGCTGGAGGCGAGACGATGAATATCCTCTCTCATACATAACCCTGTGCCGGGACGTAGTAGTGCGGCCGAACCGCCGGCAACGCCATAGCGCAGAGCCGCTTCGAGATCGTTGCTGTGTGCAAAGCTCGACACCATCGCACCCAGGAAGCTGTCGCCTGCGCCCGAAACGCTGACGGGCTCGATCGGGAGGCCATTCGCACGCAAAGCGATGTCGCGCGTCAGGAGTAGGGCCCCCTGCGAGCCCAGCGAGAGCGCGATGATCTCGATGCGGTAGCGATCGAGCAGGCCGCGTCCGGCTTCGAGCAGAGAAGGCTCATCCTCGGTACTGATCCCGGCGAGATCCTGAAACTCGTGAAGATTGGGCTTGATGAGATAAACGCCAGCTTCCAATGCAGCCTTGAGCGCATCGCCGGTTGTATCCACAATGACCTTGGCTACCCCTCTCGATGCCTTGACCAAACGTCCGTAGAAGTCGCCCGGCACCCCGGACGGCAGACTGCCACTAGCGATGACAAATCCGGCTTGTGAACTGATGCGCGTGACTGCTTCGAGGCACTGCTGCCATTCGGATTCGCGGAGCAAGGCGCCCGGAAAGACCAGACGAAACTGCTCTCGGGTCGTCTCATCGAAGATGGTGATGTCCTCGCGGGTAGCGTTGGCGGACGGAATCACAATGCTGCGCACGGATTCGTGCTCAACCAGTGCCGCCAGGGTTTGCCCGGTGGCGCCTCCGGCGGGATAGACCGCGATCGCGTCGACGCCGAGCCGCGTCAGAACCCTGGCGACGTTGATGCCGCCGCCGCCGGGATCGCGCTGAGCTTCCGCGCAGCGCATTTTGGTGAAGGGAAGCATCCTCCTGACCGAGGTCGAGATATCGACCGCCGGGTTGATGGTCAGCGTGATGATCGGCGGCATCTTAGCCAAGGCCGTCGACCTCCATCAGTGCGCGAAGGCCGGTGAATGCGACATCGTCATCCAGGATGAGATAGGCCGGTATTGGCTGCAGGAATGTCCTGAGACGCCCCTTGGCCTCGAAGCGCATGCGGAACTGGGACGCGGCAAGATAGCCGGGCAGATGGGGCAAAATGCCTCCGCCGATGAATACGCCGCCCCTTGCCCCGATCGCGAGTACAAAATTGCCAGCAACCGATCCCAGCATCGCGCAAAACATCTCGAGAGCGGCAGCGCTGACTGGACATGTCCCATCGATTGCCGCCCGCGTGATGTCGCCCGCGCGACGTTTCGGAGTGGTTACGCCCTCGAGTGACGCAAGAGCATCATGGAGATTTTCCAGGCCGGCGCCAGACAGCAGGCGCTCAGACGAAACATGCCCGAATCGTTGCCGCAAATGCGCGATGACGGCGTCCTCGCGTAAGGAGCCGCCCGCCATCGTGGAATGGCCGCCCTCGCTGGGAAGGACAATTGGACCGTCGGCGTGCGGTATGGTGACCGCCATGCCCAGGCCAGTGCCCGGACCGATCGCTGCAAGCGGCGCCCCCACGACCCGTTCCCGCCCGCCCAGTTGCAGAAGACTGCCCGGGCCGGATGAGGTAGCGCCAACGCGACCGCTTCGAAGTCGTTGATCAGGCGCACCGACGAAAATCCATAGGCCTCGCGCAATTGCTCTGCATCGATCACCCAGGGATTGTTGGTGAGTGCGCAGCGGCCGTTCTGAACTGGGCCGGATGCAGCAAGGATTGCGCGCTGAATTGTCCCGGCCTCCGTCGTATCGCCGAGATAAGCGGCGAGCGCCTCCTGAAAGGTGCCGTGATCGTTGACGGCTGTGTGCGCGACCGTGCTCAGCTTGCCGTCGGTGAGGAGTGCGAAGCGGGCGTTGGTCCCTCCGATATCGGCGAGCAGGGTGGTTCGCGCCTTCATCATGGCCGCCCCGCTTTGATCAGTCCTGCATACCAGTCGAACGAGGATTTGGGTGTTCGCCGCAGCGACGCATAATCCACATAGGTCAGGCCGAACCTAATGCTGTATCCGGAGTCCCATTCGAAATTGTCGAGCAGCGACCAGACGAAATAGCCGCGAACGTCGACGCCACGAGAGGTGGCGGCATTCATCGCGTCGATATAGTCCCTCAGAAACTCCACCCGGCCCGTGTCAGTCACCGCGCCGGTCGCGTCAGGCTGGTCGAAATTGCCGTATCCATTCTCGAGAACGTAGATTGGCAGGCCGTAGCGATCCTGAGCGGCCTGCAACGTATCCTCGAAAGCCTTGGGATCGATCGGCCAATCGATCGGCGTCAGTGCGGTGCCGACGGGCTTATCGCCGAAGTCATAGCCCAGCATCGAATCCGGATTCGCCTTTACATAGACCGGACTGTAGTGGTTCAGTCCGAACCAATCGACTGGACGGCAGATGCGCGAGAGGTCTCCGGGCTGCAGGTGTGGTTCGATCGCTGACCGCATCTGCGCTGGATATGCGCCAAGACATTGCGGATCCGGGAAGGCGCTATTCCAGTAGACGTCGAGGCGTGCCGCGGCGGCTGCATCGGCCTCGCTGCTGCTGGACGGCCGGCATGGCTGCCTGTTGTGAATGCACCCGATCGAGGCGTCGGCCACTTTTGCGCGGACGACATCGACCGCCGCGCCGTGCGCAAGATTGACGTGGTGGATCATGCGATGCAGCTTGTCCTCGCTGCTTCGGTCCCGCTTGCCGAGCGATCGGCTGAACAGGCTGAACATCGACGGTTCGTTGAGCGTCGCGAAGCGCTTGACCCGATCGCCGAAGCGCGTCGCGACCAGAGCCGCATAGTCGGCGAACCACGTCACAATTTCACGATTCTGCCAGCCACCGTGCTCCTCCAATGCCTGCGGCAGGTCCCAATGGTACAGGCACAGCCACGGCTCGATGCCGACGGCCATGAGCTCGTCGATCAGACTGTCGTAGAATGAAAGACCCGCCTCGTTGGCTGCGCCGCGTCCCTGCGGCAGGATGCGCGGCCAGGCAATCGAGAACCGGTACGCCTGCACGCCGAGGATCTTCATCAAGGCCACATCCTCGCGGTAGCGATGATAGTGGTCACACGCGACGTCGCCGGTATCGCGATTTTTGATCATGCCGCTTTGGCAGTAGATGTCCCAGATGCTGGGTCCGCGGCCATCCTCGCGCGTGGCCCCCTCGATCTGAAAGCTCGAAGTGGAAACTCCCCAGATGAAACCGGGGCGCAGGTTGGCGGTGTTCGGCAGTTGAATTGTCGACATGGACGACCCTGCTCGGTCTTACTCCAGTTGTGCCCTGCCACGCCGTTGCGGCCGTTGGATTGCAAGGATCTTATGCCTGTCGCATTGATAGTCAGGCAGCTGCTGGATGGTATTGAGATAGGTCAAGAGCCCTGGAGAGGACCATGCGATGAATTGACAATCTTGGTTGGTTGCCGGGGTTCGCAGTTGCAAAGAACGAAGTGGGGAGGGGTCGTCGACGGCCGCAGCGGAAGCGGCTTCTTCCGTGTCGCCGAGCACAATGGTGTTTTTTGGCTGGTCGATCCCGATGGTGGCCGCTTCCTCTCAAAAGGCGTCAACAACATCCGCTTCGATCAAGACCACGTCGGACAGACGGATCGCGTGCCTTACGCCAAAGCTTGCATGGCCAAATACGGCAGCCCGCCCATCTGGCGCGCCGCGGCGTCCGACCGGCTGGCGAGCTGGAATTTCAATACAGTCGGCTGCTGGTCGGATGAACTTGTCGCCAGCGAAGGATCGCGATTGCTGGCGACCGCGCCGACGGCGGAGCTTGGCGCGTCCTTCCGCCTGCACCGCCGCGATCAGGTTTTTCCGGATGTCTACGATCCCGAATTCTCGGCGCATATCCGCATGAGCGCCGATCAACGCTGCAGGCCTCGGCGCAATGATCCCGGCTTGCTCGGTACCTTCATTGACAACGAACTTTACTGGTCGCCCGACTGGCGCGGTACTGACGAGCTTCTGACGCTCTTTCTGAACCTGCCACCTCATCGTCCGGGCAGGATTGCCGCGATCACGAGTCTGCAGGCCCACTATCGAGAGTTTGCGCAATTCAATGCGGTCTGGCGTACGCGGGCGCGATCATGGGAAGAGCTAGGCAAGATCGAACACATCGTTGCGCCGTTTGTCAGGCTCCGGCCTGGCGTCTTGAACGATGCGCTCGAGACCAAGGCCAACCTGGCAGATTCCGCTCGCGAGGCGTTCTCCGCCGATTGCGATGCCTTTGTGGCTGTGGTGGCCGACAAGTATTTCGAATTGTGTGTCTCGGCAATCAAGGCGGCCGATCCCAATCATCTCGTCCTCGGCTCCCGATTCGGATACCAACCGCTCAGTGGCGTGATCGCCGCGGCCGGTCGCCACCTGGATGTCGTTTCCTTCAATTGCTATGAGTTCGACCCAGGCCCTGTCATCGACGCTTACACTGCCACCGGCAAGCCGTGCCTGATCTCGGAATTCTCGTTCCGCGGCGACGATGCGGGCCTGCCGAATTCCAGAGGGGCCGGACCGCGGCTACCAACCCAGACTGAGCGAGCCCAGGCTTTCGAAGGCTACGTCGCGGCAGCCCTCAGCAAGTCGAATGTGGTCGGCTATCACTGGTTCGAGCATGCCGATCAGCCGGCCGAGGGCCGCTTTGACGGCGAGGATTCCAATTTCGGCGCAGTGACTATCGACGACGAAGTTTATGACGAGCTGACGCAGATGATGAGCAAGGTCAATGCCGCGGCAGAGCGTATTCACGCTGCGGCCGTCCCGGCCGCGATCTGATTGCGACAATGGGCGGAAGCGTCACGACGCGGACTTCGGGAGGGCTGCCTCGGCGTCCGATACGGCGGCCATGGTCCGAAATACGCTCGAGGGATTGACGCTGATGGAGTCGATGCCGAGCCCCGTCAGATAGCGCGCGATCTCCGGGTAGTTCGCGGGCGCCTCGCCGCAGATGCCGATATGGCGACCGTTGCGCTTGGCACCGACCACCGCCTGCCGGAACATCTCCAGCATTCCCGGATCACGCTCGTCGAAATCGAAGGCCACGATGTCGGAGTCCCGGTCGACGCCCAGCGTGAGCTGGGTGAGGTCGTTGGAGCCGATCGAGAAGCCGTCGAACAGCTCCGCAAACGCATCGATCTGGATCACATTATTTGGAATCTCGCACATGACGTAGATCTGGAGACCATCTTCGCCGCGCTTCAATCCATTGGCCGCCATCGTCGCGATCACGCGCCGGCCCTCCTCGACCGTGCGGCAGAACGGCACCATGAGGCGCAGATTGGAGAGACCCATCTCCTTCCGCACCCGGCGGAGTGCGGCGCACTCCAGCGCAAATCCTTCGGCATAGGCAGGATGGCTGTAGCGGGAGGCGCCCCGGAAACCGAGCATCGGATTCTCTTCCCGGGGCTCGAAGCCTTCGCCACCGATCAAGCTGGCATATTCGTTGGTCTTGAAATCGGAAAGCCGCACAATCACGGGCTTCGGATAGAATGCAGCGGCGATGGTACCGACCCCTTCCGCCAGTCTTTGAACGAAGAAATCGGCGGGGCTCGTGAGGCCCTTCACCAGGCGCGCGATCGTGGCACGCGCCTTGGCTGACTTGACCTTGTCCGGTTTGAGCAATGCCATCGGGTGAACCCCGATATGCTCGCTGATGATGAATTCCATGCGGGCGAGACCGACCCCGGCCTGCGGCTGCATCGCCGTGCGGAACGCCATCTCGGGAGTGCCGACATTCACCATGATGGCCGTGCGCGGCTGGCGCAGCTCGCTCACCGGCGTCCTGGTCATGTCAAAGCCAGCCTTGCCCTGATAGACGCTGCCGACATCGCCTTCAGCGCAGCAGATCGTGACTTCGGTCCCGGTCTTGATCTTTTCGGTCGCGAGAGTGGCCCCCACCACGGCGGGGATGCCCAGCTCGCGTGCGATGATGGCGGCATGGCAGGTGCGACCGCCCTTGTCGGTGATGATGCCGGCCGCGATCTTCATGACCGGCTCCCAGTCCGGACTGGTCGCCGCAGCCACCAGGATCTCGCCGGGCTTGAAGGCGGCGAGGTCGCGCGCAGTCACGACGCGGCGCGTACGCCCTGAAGCAATCTTCTCGCCCACCGCGCGACCGTTGACGATGACCGGGCCGTGCGCTTTCAGATTGTAGGTCTCGTAGACGTCCGCCGAGCGTCGCGAGGCGACCGTTTCGGGCCTGGCTTGAATGATATAGAGCTTGCCGTCAGCTCCGTCCTTGGCCCATTCGATGTCCATCGGCGTCGCTGCACCGGCGTGTTGCGAGTAGTGGGCTTCGATCCGCACTGCGATCTCGGCAAGGCTCACCACCTCTGGGTCGGAGACGCAAAATCTCCGGCGTTCGGCTTCCGGAACTTTGCGGGTGAGCGTCGCATGTTCGCCGCCGCGTTTGCCATAGATCATACGGATCTGCTTGGCGCCGAGCCGTCGCCGCAACACGCAGCGATATCCCTGGCCCAGCGTGGGCTTGTGAACGTAGAACTCGTCGGGATCGACTTGGCCCTGAACGATGGTCTCGCCGAGACCATAGCAGCCTGTGACGAAGACGACGTCACGAAAGCCGGATTCAGTGTCGAGCGTGAAGACGACGCCGCTGGCCGCAAGATCGGAACGCACCATTTTCATGACGGCGACGGAGAGTGCGACCTTGAAATGATCGAAGCCCTTGTCGATGCGATAGGAGATCGCGCGGTCGGTGAAGACGGATGCAAAGCAACGCCGACAGGCTTCGAACAGATCCTCGGGCCCACGCACGTTGAGATAGCTTTCGTGCTGGCCCGCAAAGCTCGCGGTTGGCAGATCCTCGGCGGTCGCAGAGCTTCGTACGGCCACGGCAACGTCGGTTCCGGATTCGCGCTCGAGCTGCCGGTACGCTTCCACGATCTGCTCGCGGAGGAGGGGTGTGTCCATCGCCTGGTAGATGATCTCGCGAGCTTTCGCGGCCTTGCTGGCAAGCTGCTTGATCTTGCGTTTGTCCAGCCCGTCGAGCAGCTGCCGAAGGGCACCTGCGGCGCCGTCACGCGACAGCGCCTCGCGATAGGCGTCGGCCGTGATCGCAAAGCCGTCGGGGACCGAAATCCCTTGTGAGGCGAGGGTGGAGTAGAGTTCTCCCAGCGAGGCGGTCTTGCCTCCGACCAGGCTCACGTCCGCCAATCCGATCTCATCAAACGATCTAATATACCCGATCATAAACTACAGCAGAGCAGGTTCATGACGTTCCGGGTTGAGCCAAGTCAAATTTTCCAGAGCTTAGCAACGGTGCCCGGAAACAACCGCGCCTGGAGGCGAATCCAGTTGCTTCTTCAGGTCAATATACGAAGGCTGGAGTTTCCAGGAGGTGGTCATTCACCGCCATCACGCCCGGGATCCCTTCCGCGGCAACGCGAATGGCCGTACGTTCGGCGAGTGATGGCGCAAAGCCCCAGATATCGATCACACCATTCTGCACCGTCGCTTTCAGATTGAATGTGCCGGCCAAAGTCGGGTGGTGTTTCGTTCCCGGATTTTTCTTTGCGGCCGGCGATGTCATGCTTGCTCAGAAGATCGCGCTTGAAACTGATGAAAAGTCAGCGCTTGCGGTTGCCAGCAAGATTTCGCCGGAACTGCCTCTGTTGTTGCGGCATTCGGGGCGGCGGCCCTTATGAGACTTGCGGGATCTCTAAATTGCCCAGTCAGCTGGAAAAGGGCTAAGAGAACTCTGCGCCAAACTGATCTCATATAAGGGCTGCAGCGTCGCTCGTCCGGCGCGGGCGTCCTGCAGGGGTACATCCTACCATTGGGAAATTTAGACCCGTTGGCTTCGGTGGGTGGCCTTGGCAGTGAACGGCTGACCAGCCTCTAAAACGTGCCACTCGCAGGCGACCCCGGGGTGACTGTCAATCTAAGAAGCCGTAACCACCGCGTAGCCATGCTTCAACGCAGCCGCAAAAACCTGCTTCAAATCTGGGTCTCCTAATATCTCATCAGCGGGGCTGAACCCGGTCACTGGACGCCAATCGAGACCCTTGGTCGGTTCGGGTAAGACGGTAGCATTGAAAGCGTACGCGGTGCGGCCGGGCCGCTCGCCAAATGCTCCTTGCTCGATAAATTTTTGAAGCCGGTTCATGTTTTACGGCCCTGTTGGAGTGAATGTTCGCTGGACGAAAGCTCCGCCTTTCGGATCACTTGCGCAAATGTACGAATAGCGCTGTCCGCCGCCGGGCGCGTCGGTATCGATATCGACAATGATCGGTGTCGATTGGCCGCGCCAGTTGGCCAGTTGCTCGGCCGGCATCGGCCGCGTACCAGATTTCACGACCTTGAGGCCCGCGACCTTAGGGAGAGCCCCCGTGGCGCTCATAGTGCAACGCACCTTTTGATCTGCTGCTGCGATAGCGGACACGGGCACAATATAAACCTGAAAAGCTAGCATAAATGCCGCGGCAACGGCGTGTGGCGTCCGCATACGTCAACTCCCTCGAAGACGGAATTCAACCACCGCCGCGCGGCAAAAGGCAAATGCTCCCCCGGGAGAGAAGGGATGGATTTTTGTGCAAAAATCAGTTGGCAGCGTGTCCGTGGGCGTGAGAGCCCGCTCCGGAGCTACAGCTTGGTCAGCGTGCTTCATTGGCGTCGGGGGTGACGGCTTAATGTCGGGCGCACTTGGCGGTGCGGCTCCGAACCCTGCTTCTATGGGCGGGGTCGGGCATGCTGTCCTTTAGGGTGAGCCCCCCAGGCCCAGGCGCGCTAGCATCCCGCGCCGGTGCGCGAGCATAGGCTTCGAGGGATTGCCGTCTCTGACCTTCACATAGCTTGCCAGGATTAAGTCGATGGCTTTTGACACTTCTCCCCAGATCGCTATGTGCCGTCCTCCAGAAACTCAACT
>NZ_LBJP01000053.1:0-21095 GCF_028128715.1 Bradyrhizobium sp. CCBAU 51745
CGAAGCGGAAGCGATCGAAGCAGGCCGACGCGTCAATCGCGACGACGCTAAACACCTTGGCGAAGGGCTTTCTTGCCCCTTAGGGTGGTTGGGTCCAGTTCGCTCATTGTTCAGAAGGCGATGGAAAACGAATTTCAAAAATATTTTTTTGATATCAAGAACTTACTGGCGGAAGGGGTGGGATTCGAACCCACGGTACCCTTGCGGGCACGCCGGTTTTCAAGACCGGTGCCTTAAACCACTCGGCCACCCTTCCAAGACTGGCTGTCAAGTCTGGGTGTCGCTTAACGTAGTCGGCCGCGCAAGGCAACGCGAAGTTAGGGCTGTCCGCATCGAGCCGGCCCACCAAATCCGACCTGTCAGGCGCGCGTCAGGCTGATCTTCTAGCCTGGCAACACTTGGGGAGAGTCAATAGCGCTTCCCCTCAGCCATCCCCGCCATTGGCGATGCCACCCAGGGCGTCGCTGGTCGCGAGGCCCGGTCGGATTCGCCTCCATGTCCGGGCCTCGTTTGGCTTGCCGCAAAGGAAAACGCGGCGCCCCCAAGGACGCCGCGCGAAGTCTGTTGCTGAGTTTGGTGTTGCCCGCCTCAGCTCAGTAGCCGCAGGAGGCGCAACCCATCTGCACCGGCGCGTAATAGGAATAACCCGGCGAGACCATCTCGACGCGCTGGCGCGTCGCGTATTGCGGCGGGATCTGCTCGTACTGAACACCGGGCGGCGCCACCATCACGGTCTGCGGGACCATCACGGTGCGATACTGCGCCGGCGTGCGATGCGCGACGACGGCGCCGGGTGACACCATCACGGTTTCGTCGACGGTGCGGTATTGCGGGGCGACGTATTGCTGCTGATAGCACGTCGTGCACGGCTGCGGCGGCGCGTAGCAATTATAGCAGCCGGCAGAAGCTGCGCTCGTCATCGCAATCGCGGCGACGACTGTTCCGAAAACAACAGCAAGAGTACGAGACATTATGGTGGTGCCCCAATTGCCCGAAATGGATGTGCGAAGGTGGCCGCACTATAAGCCGCAAAACGCATCTCTGCCGAAGTTCGTCGGGGCATCCTTAATGCGAACGGCCGGCTTTCGCCGACCGTTCAGAACTTGTTGACCATGCGCGAGCGCGAGAGTCACGCTCACGCCGATGCAGAACATGCTTACTTCGTGCGACGCTTGACCTCACGCACGGCGCCGCGCGCAGCGCTGGTGGTCAGCGCAGCGTAGGCCTGCAGCGCGGTCGAGACGCTGCGCTTGCGCGCCGCGGGCTGCCAGGCGGCATCGCCCTTCGCCTCCTCCGCCGCACGGCGGCTCGCGAGCTCCTCGTCGGAGATCTCGAGATTGATGCTGCGGTTCGGGATGTCGATGGCGATGCGATCGCCGGTGCGCACCAGAGCGATGTTGCCGCCTTCGGCCGCTTCCGGCGACAGATGGCCGATCGACAGACCCGAGGAGCCGCCGGAGAAGCGGCCGTCGGTGACGAGCGCGCAGGCTTTGCCGAGGCCCATCGATTTCAGATAGCTGGTCGGATACAGCATTTCCTGCATCCCGGGGCCGCCGCGCGGGCCTTCATAGATGATGACCACGACCTCGCCGGCGACGACCTTGCCGCCCAGGATGCCTTCGACGGCCGCGTCCTGGCTCTCGAACACACGTGCGGGGCCGGAGAATTTCAGGATCGAAGAATCGACACCTGCGGTCTTCACGATGCAGCCGTCCTGGGCGAGGTTGCCGTAGAGCACCGCGAGGCCGCCGTCCTTGCTGAAGGCGTGCTCGATGTTGCGGACGACGCCCTTCTCGCGATCGGCATCGAGCTCGTCGTAGCGGCGATCCTGGCTGAAGGCGACCTGTGTGGGGATGCCGCCGGGCGAGGCGCGATAGAAGGTGCGCACAGCCTCGCTCTTGGAGCGCTTGATGTCCCAGCGCTCCAGCGCCTCGTTCATGGTCGGCGCATGCACGGTCGACACTGACGTGTCGATCAGACCGGCACGGTCGAGCTCGCCGAGAATGCCCAAAATGCCGCCGGCGCGATGCACGTCCTCGACATGGACGTCGGCGACCGATGGTGCGACCTTGCAGAGCACGGGCACGCGGCGCGACAGGCGGTCGATGTCCTGCATGGTGAATTCGACCTGCCCTTCATGGGCGGCGGCAAGGAGATGCAGCACGGTATTGGTCGAGCCGCCCATCGCGATGTCGAGCGTCATCGCGTTCTCGAACGCCTTGAAGTTGGCGATGTTGCGCGGGAGCACGGAGGCATCGTCCTGCTCGTAATAGCGGCGGACGAGGTCGACGATGGTGTGTCCGGCCTCGACAAAGAGGCGCTTGCGGTCGGCATGGGTGGCGACAACCGTGCCGTTGCCGGGCAGCGCGAGGCCGAGCGCCTCGGTCAGGCAGTTCATGGAGTTGGCGGTGAACATGCCCGAGCAGGAGCCGCAGGTCGGGCAGGCCGAGCGCTCGATCACCTTGACGTCGTCGTCGCTGACCTTGGAATCGGCCGCAGCCACCATGGCGTCGATGAGATCGACCGCCTTGGTCTTGCCCTGGAGCTTGACCTTGCCGGCCTCCATCGGGCCGCCCGAGACGAACACGGCGGGGATGTTGAGGCGCAGCGCGGCCATCAGCATGCCGGGCGTGATCTTGTCGCAATTGGAGATGCAGACGAGGCCGTCGGCGCAATGGGCGTTGGCCATATACTCGACGCTGTCGGCGATCAGCTCGCGCGACGGCAGGCTATAGAGCATGCCGTCATGGCCCATGGCGATGCCGTCGTCGACCGCGATGGTGTTGAACTCCTTGGCGACGCCGCCGGCCTGCTCGATCTCGCGGGCAACCAGCTGGCCGAGGTCCTTCAGGTGGACGTGGCCGGGCACGAACTGGGTGAAGGAGTTGACGACCGCGATGATCGGCTTGCCGAAATCGCCGTCCTTCATGCCCGTCGCGCGCCAGAGGCCGCGGGCGCCTGCCATGTTGCGGCCGTGGGTGGTGGTGCGGGAGCGATAGGCTGGCATGGCGGTTTCCATCCTCGGGGTTGGGTGGCGCGGGCGGGAAATATGGAGCCGCCTCGCACCTTTCCGGCCGGATAGCGCACGGGGTGATCAGGCGCAACGGGAACTTGGATCGGACAGGGCTCCCCTGCTCCCGGCGCGGGCTTGGAGGCGAACGTCGCGAGCGCCGGGATGAACGAAGCCGTACACGGCTCAACCTCGGTTCGCGCCAACTGCAAGATGCGGATGCACATGATCAGCCAAGAGCACAACGGTATTCTCGTCCGTAGTGCTCCGGAATGGAATCCTATCGGGACCTCGCGTACATCACGCTCATCGATCGGCGGCCACTTCCAAGGGCATCATCCTCTGATCGCGCACTATGGGGTTGGGGGACCACATGGGGGCGGGGGATTGAAGGCTGGGGCAAGGTGACGAGGTCCGGACTCCTAGGCACTCCGGACCTCGGAGCTTTTTACTTAGAACGCAGTTTCGCGCCGCCGGCTTTATGAGCCGCGCGGCGCGAATTCGTTGTGACGGCGTCTTGTTGACAGCGTCTTGCCGGTCCCGCGCTCAGCGGGTTTGCGGCTCGATGGTCACCGTGCAATCGCCCTGCCCCTGCGTTGCGACCACGATATCGCCAGCGGCGGCGCCGAGCGGAATCGGGGCGGATGAGCCGCCGCCGGGCATCTGAACCGTCACGCTCAGTGAATCGGTCCGCGCAGTCGAGCCCACCGTTGACGGTTCGACTTCGGCCACGTTGCCCGAGGCATCACGCCGCATGATCCGGCAATTGACGCCGCTGCTTGCGTTGCTGCCGCCGGTCGCGGCCATGCTGGTTGATGCACTGCCGCTCATCTCCGCCCGGGCTCGCGACGGATCGCGAGGCACCTGGCTGACGATGCGATGCGTCCGCGGCTCCACGATGACGACGTCATCGTCCGTCGCGAAATACTCGTAGTCGCGATATTCCGGCTCGATCGAGACGATCTCGGCCGGCAGCCTGTACAGACGCACGTGCGGGGGAATTGTCTCGCCGGCGCGGATCGAAATGTTCAGGTTGCGCTCCGGCTCCGCCAGGCGCTCGCGGCTCAGTCGTTCGGAGATTTGCACCTGCTTCTCGGAGCTCACCCGGGTCTGCTGGCTGACTTGCGTGTTGGTCTGGGTGGTTTGATTGGCCTGATTGGTTTGCGTCCCGCTAGCGGGCGGTGCGCTCTGCGCGTTGTTGGTTGGCGGCGTCCGGCTCGTGTCGGTTGCGGTGGCCGGCCGATTGCCTTGTTGCGCAGGGCTCTGCTCCGCGGCGTTGCGCGGAGGTTGGGTCTGGTTACGCTCGCCCTGGTTGGCCGCGGCTCCCGTGCGCTCGTTCTGCTGAGCAGCGGGACCGCTCCTGGATTTCTCGGTCTCGGCCGTTGATTTCTGCGGCGCAGACTTGTCCGACTTGGTCTCGGCGCGGCTCTTGTCGGCGTCGTGGCCCGATTTCGCGCTTTCAGCCTCCCGGTTGCGATCCTTCGATGGCTCGCGGGATTCTTGCGCCTGCTCCCTGGCATTCGGCGCGTTGTGCTCGGCAGCGGTGGCCGGCTGACGCTTGTCCTCACTCGCCTCGTGCTTGGCAGCGCCGCCTTTCTCCTCGCGGGCGGCGCCTTGAAGCTTCTCCTGCCCACCCTGCACGCGTTCCTGGGTGCGTTCTTGGGCGCGTTCCTGGCCAGCGCCACCGCGCTGCGGCGCAGCGCTCTTGGCCGGTTCCTCGGTCCGTTTCTGCTCGTCCTTGCGCTCGGGCGCCTGAGCATAGGCAACGCCGGATGCGAGCATAAGTCCAATCGCCGCGGTCGATAACATCAAGTGCTTACGCATGGTCCCTCTCCTCAACAATTCGCAATGACAGACGCGAACGCTCTGTCGCCGCGAATGTTCCTGAAGCGGGAACGTCGCTTCCAGCCGCCGCCTGCGGCTAAGCCGATGCGTTCGGCACGTTGCGGTCGAGATCCTCGAGCCAGGCCGCAGCGCTCGAATCCGACGGTGCGCGCCAGTCACCGCGCGGCGACAGCGAGCCCCCGGCAGAGACCTTCGGTCCATTTGGCATCGCCGAGCGCTTGAACTGGCTGAAGGCGAAGAAGCGGCGCAGGAAGACCTCGAGCCAGCGTCGGATCTCCGGCAGATCGTAGGCTCTGCGCTTGTCGGCCGGGAACGCCGGGGGCCATTCGCCCGCGGCGACATCCTTCCACGCCTGGAGCGCCATGAAGGCGATCTTGGACGGCCGCATGCCGAAGCGTAGCGTGTAGAACAGGTTGAAATCCTGCAATTCGTAGGGCCCGACAGAAGCCTCTGTGCTTTGCGGCTTCTCACCCGGTTTCACTGGAACCAGCTCCGGCGAGATTTCGGCCGCGAGGATCGAGGCCAGCGTTGCATTCACGTCGGCGCTGAACTGCTTCGATGTAATCACCCAGCGGATCAGATGCTGGATCAGCGTCTTCGGCACGCCGGCGTTGACATTGTAATGCGCCATCTGGTCGCCGACGCCATAGGTGCACCAGCCGAGCGCGAGCTCGGAGAGATCGCCTGTGCCGATCACGATGCCGCCATGATGGTTGGCAAGGCGGAACAGATAGTCTGTGCGCAGACCCGCCTGCACGTTCTCGAAGGTGACGTCGTAGACCTTCTCGCCTTTGCCGAAGGGATGCCCGATATCCTTCAGCATCTGCGTCGCCGTGGTGCGGATGTCGAGTTCCTGCCAGGTGGTCTGCAACGCCTTCATCAGTGCCAGCGCGTTGGTCTTGCTCTCGCTGCCTGTCGCGAAGCCCGGCATGGTGTAAGCGAGGATATTCTCGCGCGGCAGGCCGAGCAGGTCGATGGCCTTGGCGGCGACGATCAGCGCATGGGTGGAATCGAGGCCGCCGGAGACGCCGATCACGACACGCTTGGTACCGGTGGCGCGCATGCGCTGCACAAGGCCCGCGACCTGGATGTTGTAGGCCTCGTAGCAATCCTGCTCGAGCAAATGCTCATCGTTCGGCACGAACGGGAAACGCTCGACCTTGCGCAGGAAGCCGATATCCGCAGACGGCGGCTTCAGGGCAAATGTCACTTTCCGGAATAGCGCCCCGCGCTGGCGGCGGTTGTCGTCGAACGTGCCCATCAAGGCACGCTCCTGCCTGAGCAGGTCGAGGTCGACGTCGGCCATCGTGATCTGGCCGTCTTGCCTGAAGCGCTCGCCCTCGGCCAGCAGCACGCCGTTCTCATAGATCGAGGTCTGGCCGTCCCAGGCCAGATCCGTGGTGGATTCCCCAGCGCCTGCAGCGGAATAAACATAGGCCGCAAGGCAGCGCGCCGAGGTCGACTGGCAGAGCAGCGCACGCGAGCGTGCCCGCCCGATCGTGATCGGGCTGCCGGAGAGGTTGATCAACACGCTGGCGCCGGCCAGGGCCAGCTCGGAGGCCGGCGTCACCGGAATCCACATGTCCTCGCAGATCTCGACGCCGATGGTCAGGCCCGGTACGTCGTCGGCCGTAAACAGCAGGTCAGTGCCGAATGGCGCCCGGAGCTTGCCGATGGCGATCGCCTCACCAGTGATGCCGGCGCCGGAGGCAAAATGGCGACCCTCGTAGAATTCGCGATAGGTCGGCAGATAGCTCTTGGGCACGACGCCGAGAATGCTGCCGCGGTGGATGACGACGGCGCAATTATAGATGCTGACGCCGAAGCGCAGCGGGGCGCCGACGACCAGCACGGTCATCAGGCCTGCAGAGGCCTCGACGATCGAGGCCAGCCCGCGCTCGACCGCATCGAGCAGCGGATCCTGTTGGACGAGGTCCTCGATGGCGTAGCCGGACAGGCACAGCTCGGAAAACACTGAAACCGCGACCGACTGCGCGTCGCACGTCTTCGCCGCCGCGATCACCGCCTCCGCGTTGGCCGCGGGATCGGCCACATGGGAGGTGGTGACGCAGGCTGCAACGCGCGCAAAGCCATGGGCGTAGATCGAGTGGAAGCTCATCGCGCAAAGGACCCTTAAATCTTGCCAGAAGCCAGCCTCGGCCGACGCTGGACTCTATGTAGCCCATCGACCTGGCCCCGTGCAGGCCATCGGCCATCATGCATAACGGATCTGCAAGCCACGCCTGATGTCAGGCGCTGCGCGCCAGCAGGCCGGCAAGGTCGTTGCGCAGCCATTCGGCGATCCGGGGCCAGGCATGGGCATGGGTCCGCGCCCCCATGAACAGGCCGAGATGGTCGCTCGGCTCGGAGCGTGCTGCAATGAAAGCCGGCGGCGTGCCGAGGAGCTTCGCTGTGGCAAATGCCTGCGCGACCGGTACGACATCGTCGTCAAGCCCGGCCAGAAGGAACACCGGTGCCCTGACATCCCTCAGGTCGATCGCGCGGCCGAGCGCCATGAACTGGCCTGATGCGATCCGGTTCTCGCGAAAGATCCAATTCACGATCTGAAGATAATAGACGCCGGGCAAGTTGAGCGTTTCGCTGTTCCAGCGATCGAAGCGCGCCAGCAGGGCCGTCCCCTCCTCGTCCGAGAGGTCTCGCTGCAACGCCGCTGCGACGTCATCGGGGCCGGGCGCCTTCGACCAGACATGGAGCATCTCCTCGCCACTGACATTACCGCCACCGCGGGCGACGAGCTGATCGTAGACCATCTCGGGTGCATTGCGGGCAAGCTGCGCCAGTCTGGACTCGACCGAGAGGTCGACCGGCGCACCAACCAGCACCAGCCGCCGCACCTTGGCCGGGAAACGCGCCGCGTAGAGCAGCGACAGCCAGCCGCCCTGGCACAGGCCGACCAGATCGACCGGCGCGCCGATCTCGTCGACGGCGACGTTGAGATCGGACAGATAGCTATCGATCGAGAGGTGGCGCATCTCAGGCGTGGCCGAGCGCCAGTCGGTGAGATAGACCCGATCGATACCGCCCTGTTGCAGCGACTGCACCACGCTGTGACCGGATGCGAAATCGGCAATCAGGGCCCGATGCAGCGCATAGGGCGCACACACCAGCGCCGGCTGGCCGGATCGCGTCCGCGCGCAATCGCGCAGCCGCATGGTGGCAAGCTCCAGCGCCACGGTGCCTGATGTGGTCCAGGGCAGCTCGCTCTCGCTCTGCTCGGCCGGACGGCGCTCCAGCCACCAGAAGCAGGCATCCATCGCGAGCTTTGCCGCCGCAAACGGCCACACCATGGGATCATTGGGGCCACGCCCCGCCTCGCCGGGCCGCTCGCTGCTCTTCTCCGCCGCCATTACCTGATGATCCTCACAGGAACGCCTCCAAGCTGATGGTGGAAATGCCGAGCTCCTTAAAGCTGCGATGGGTCGCCGCGACCGAGCCGTCGAGGTCGATACCGCGGCAAGCGTCCTCAATCACTGCAACTTCGAAGCCAGCCTTGCGGGCATCCTCCGCGGAAAAGCGGACGCAAAAATCGAGCGCGAGGCCAGCCACGAAGACGGTCTTCAGCTCGCGCTCGCGCAAATAGCCAAGGAGGCCGGTCGGCGTCTTCTTGTCGTTCTCAAACAGCGCCGAATAGGAATCGATCCCGCGGCGAAAGCCCTTGCGCACCACCAGGCTTGCCCGCGTCAGGTCCAGATCCCGATGAAATTCGGCGCCAGCCGTGCCTTGGACGCAATGGGTCGGCCACAGCACCTGGGTGCCATAATCGAGCTCGATGGTCTGAAACGGCTGCTTGCCCGGATGGTTCGCCGCAAAGGAGATGTGGTTGCCCGGATGCCAGTCCTGCGTCAGCACCACATTGGCGAATTTTTGGGCGATCCGGTTGATGGCGGGCACGACCTTCTCACCGTCGGGAACGGCAAGCGCCCCTCCGGTGCAAAAATCGTTCTGCACATCGATCACCAGCAGCACGTCGCGGTCGGATATCTTCATCGAGAGGGTCCCAATCGCAAGTCTAATGCCATCCGCCCGGCGCATCGGGCGCCGGCCGCTCTCGCCAATGTCGACCTTCCCGGGCGGCTTCGCAACCACCGCCTTGAATGCAACGCTTTGCGGACGACCGTGTTGACTAGCTGTACCTGACCGCGGAATCTCTGTTATCCGCCGTCATACGGATCGGAGCAACGAAGCAGAGGAGATGGGTTCCTGTGGCCAAAGGCCACGGCAGCCAAAAGGCCATGAGTATCGGCAAGACAGGAAACATTCTTCTCGCCGATATCGGCGGCACCAATGCGCGCTTCGCACTGAGCAATGGCGAGCAGATCGGACCGATCGACTACGTGAAGGTCGCCGACCATCCAACGGTCCGCGAGGCCATCACCGACGTGCTGCGGCGGGCCGACAGCGAAAAGCCTGTCAGGGCCGTCCTCGCCGTCGCCGGCCCCGTCACCAATAACCGCTGCGTCATGACCAACAGTCCCTGGGTGATCGACGGCAACGAGCTCCAGCCGGCGCTCGGCTTCGACAGCGTCCATGTGCTCAACGATTTCGAGGTGGTGGCCTGGTCCCTGCCCGCCTTGCAGCCAGCCGACCTGATTCCGCTCGGCGGGCAGGACGGCATGCTTGGAGAGCCACTGCTGGTGGTCGGGCCCGGGACCGGTTTTGGTGTCTCCTGCCTGGTCGAGCGCCACGGCTCCCGGCTCGCTGTCGTCACCGAGGCTGGGCATGCCACCTTGCCGGCGGAGAACGAGCGCGAAGAACGGGTGATCGCCGCGATGCGCCGGCGCTTCGGCCATGTCTCGATCGAGCGCGGCGCCCTGTCCGGTTCTGGGCTGCAATCCCTCTACGAGGCGATAGCCGAGGTCGACGAAGCCCAGGTGCCGCAACGCGACGCGGCTGGCATCACCAAGGCCGCGCTGGACGGTTCTTGCGAGCTCAGCCGCGCGACGCTGGAGATGTTTTGCGCCATCCTCGGCTCCGTCGCCGGCAATCTCGCGGTGACCTTCGGCTCCAGGGGCGGCGTCTACATTGCCGGTGGAATCGTGCCGCGCTTTCCGGGATTCCTTTCGGCTTCAGCGTTCCGCGCGCGTTTCGAGGCCAAGGGGCGCTTCCAGGATTACTTGCGCAACATCCCGACGCGCCTCGTCATGAAGCCTGATGCAAGCTTCGTCGGCCTGAAGATGTTCGCCGACCACAATCTCGATTGAGGGCGGCCGCCTCGCATCGGCGCTCTCCAGCGCTTCACAGCAGACCGCAGCCAATTCGCGGTTCCACGCTGATCGTGCTTGCCCTCAGGCGTCCGATGGGAAACAATCCTGGCGTGTGTGGCGTAACGTACCGGGGGCGTAACATGCGTAAGCAGGATGTTGGATTCGACTATCACCGCTATCACCGGCTGCTGACCGAGGCAGACGATGAAACCAAGCGGATGGCGCTGATCGAGCTGTTGATCGAGGAAAAAGCGCGGGACCGCCTGGCTGCACAGCGCGCCTCGGATCGCGCGGCGATGACGGCCCACACCATCGCGACGGTGCTGCGGGGCGGCCGCAACTAGGGCTTGCAAGGCCTGCTGCCGGCGGCGAGGAGTCCGCGATCGATTGCGATTCCGTTAAGGATCCCTGCCAATCCTGTATCAAACTTTCTGCTCTAGAAGTTCCCTCGCCTGATGCAATTCAGGATCAAACAGAGGGGGAATGACCATGAGCATGATTTCGCTCGCCGAAATGCCGGCTGCCATCCAGACCCGGTCGAACGATTATTCTTTTAAAGCGATTGCCATCTTCTGCTGCCTGGGCCTCATTGCCTCATTCAGCCTGATGGCCCAGGGCGTCGACCTCAGCGCCGGCCTGATGTGAATCCCTGACGGATCGTCCGTCGCGACATGGCCGCCCCTTCCGGGCGGCCATTTTCGTGCACGATGCCTGCACCGTCGACAGAGTCAGTGCGGGACTTTGGCAGGCATGTCCGGAAACAGCGAGTCGATGATGCTCTTGAGCTGATCGAGCGCAATCGGCTTGCGGAGAATGGGTCGGCGCCGGAGCAAGGACGGCAGCAATTCCGGCCCGTAGCCGGTGGCAAACAGAAACGGCTTGCCGCGCCGCTCGATCAGATCGGCGACCGGATCGACATAAACTCCCATCAGATTGATGTCGAGGATCGCGAAATCGTACTGCGCGGTCATCGCAAAGGCGCTCGCATCGCGGACATTGTCTGCTTCTGCGACGACATGGTGGCCAAGCTCTTCCACCATGTCAGCCATCATCATCCGGATCAACGCCTCGTCTTCGACCAGGAAAACGGAGAGTCCGTCCGCCATATCAACCCCGCAAGCCTCGCTGCAAAGCTAAGCATACCCGATTTGCGAAAAGGATACACGAATTCGTGGCCTTCTATTTCCACGAACGCATGCAATCCGATTCAGGCTCGATCAATCCAGTCTGGTCAATCCAGCCCGCGCTCATGGCTGAGGCGAACCATCTCCTGGATGAACACCTGCTTCTGCTTGTCATCGAGGCTCGAATACAGCGGCTCGGCCGCATCGGCGACATTGCGCTGGTCGGCAGCGCGGTCGATCAGGAACTGCGCCTCGTTGCGCATCTGCTCGATGATGTCGTCGGGCGGATCGCGCTTGGCCCGCTCCATCCGCAGGTTGAGTCGCTCCGCGCCATTATGCCCGAGATAATGCATGGCACTGGAGAAGCCGAACCAGTGCTTCTCCTGATCGGGCGTGAGATTCAGCTCGGTCTTGATCCGCTCGATATAGGAATCGCTGTTGGCGACGATCTGTTCGGCGGTCAGTTGCGGCGCGCCGGGCTGGGTCAGGACCGTGACGTCCTTATTGTCCTTGCTGTCCTGGGGGGCGTTCTTGGCTTCCTTGGTCGGCTTGGCCCCCTTGGCGCCTTTTGCCGCCTCCTTGGCGCCTTTGGCATCCTTGTCCTTGGCAGCGCCCGGCTGCTTGGCGTCCTTGCCTGAGTCCTTGCTGGCGTCCTTGGCGGCCGGCGCCTGGCCGCTGTTGTTGTTCCCGACGCCGAGCACGCCGGTGAAGACGCCGACCACGCCGCCGATGGCGCCGCCGAGGACGCCTCCGACAGGACCGGCCGCCTTGTTACCGGCTGCGGCGCCGTCCTGGACGCCCTTGACCAAACCTTGTGCATTCGCGACTGCGGTCGCGCCGACGAGGAGTGTCAGCACGGACCCGAGCGCAAGCCATCGTCGCAGGCCAAGCCGCACAGGCGGCGCCGGGTTGATCATTTGGGTCTCCATCTCGGTCTGCTTGCCTTCTTAAGGAAACGGCAGGCGCCCTGCCGGTTGCAACTCTACAGTTTTCGCCGAGCCGAGGTCTAGCTAAGGACCATCACTGTCCCGTTGGAAAGACCTTCGGCGGCGATGCAAGCTCATTTGGAACTGCGGCGTAATTGCGCACGGAGCAATTGGCGGCTTCGCCCGACGTGTGCGTCGCAATAAGGGCTGCCGCGGCTCACGCTGCGACGCAGCCGCTGTCGCGTCCCATACACAACGTTAGTTCTAGAGAGCGATGCATCAGGCTTTCTCGACAGATGCGATCAATCATGATCTGATCGCGCTACCAATTTGCCGCGTCCCCTGCGTGACTTAGCGCTGGAGACGACGAGGCCAACAAGAAACGTCCAACAATAAAATCAAAGAACAAACTTGGGAAATTCAGAGGAAACGACAGAACAATAAACAACACCAAGACGAGGAAACGAGATGTCACGCAAAAAGCTGACACGACGTCAATTTGTAGCTGCCACTGCAATGTCCTCCGCGGCGCTGATCACGGCGCCGTATGTCCGGGGCGCTTACGCTGCCGGTAAACTTTCGATCGGCTTCTGGGACCATTGGGTGCCCGGCGCCAACCAGGCCTCGACCGATCTGGTCAACGAATGGGCCGCGAAGGAAAAGGTCGAGGTTTCGATCGACTACATCACCAGCAACAACAAGAAGATTGAGCTGACCGCGGCGGCCGAAGCACAGGCCAAATCGGGTCACGACATTCTTCAGATGCCGAGCTGGTGGCCGCACGCCTATTCCGAGAATCTCGAACCGCTCAACGACGTGGTGGAGCCGCTCATCAAGCAGAACGGCGAGGTGAACGGCACGGTCAAATATCTTGCACAGTCGGGCGGCAAATGGCTCGCGGTGCCGGCGACGCCCGGCAGTCAGATCAAGGGCCCCTGCACCCGCATCGACCTGATGAAGAAGTTTGCCAACATCGACGTCCAGGAAATGTATCCGGCCGGCAGCCCGCCCAAGGCGGACAACTGGACCATGGATACGTTCCTGAAGGCCGCGGAGGCCTGCCAGAAGGGCGGCTTCCCGTTCGGCATCGGCCTCGGCGAAACCACCGACAGTGTCGATACCGCCGGCGCGATCTTCCAGTCGTTCGGCGCCGAACTCGTCAACGCCAAGGGCGATATCACGATCAAGACAGACCAGGTTCGCCAGGCCATGGAGTATTACAAGAAGCTGATCGCGTTCCTGCCCCCTGACGCGCCGTCCTGGGACGACGCATCGAACAACAAATGGCTGATCTCCGGACGCGGCGCGCTGATCATGAATCCGCCCAGCGCCTGGGCGGTTGCCAAGCGCGACGCGCCCCAGGTTGCCGAGCAGTGCTGGACTCACGGCTTCCCGGCGGGCCCGAAGGGACGTTTTGCGCCCTTCCTGCCTTACTTCTGGGGCGTCTGGAGCTTTGGCAAGAACAAGGAAGCGGCCAAGAGCCTGCTCGTTCACCTGTCCTCGCCCGCAGCGATCGAGAAATTCGTCTCGGTGAGTGGTGGTTACGACCTGCCGGCCTATGCGAACCTGACGAAGCTCAAGACCTGGGCCGAGGAAGGTCCGCCGAAGGGGACGCTCTTTCACTATCCGGACCCCTACCGGCAACAGACGCTCTCGATCGCGGCCTCACCGGCGCCGCCGAAAATCGCGCAGCAGATCTACTTCCAGGCGACGTTGACCAAGATGGCGTTGCGCTTTGCCCGCGGCGAAACGCTGGAGCAATCGCTCGCCTGGGCGGAGGGCGAGTGCGAAGGCTTCATGCGGAGCTAGAGGGCCAATGCAGATAGCTTGCGCGACCCTGCGCAAGCTATCTGTGCCGCCGACATTGCCGCGCGCATGAGAGCGAAGCCGATCCCATGACCGGCTTCGCCGTTCGACCGTTTATTTACAAGGAATCTGATTCAGGGAATCTGATATGGCCGATGTCGTCGTTGAGCAAGGTCGCATCGCTCGTGCGACGGGTGCGCGGAAAGGATCGAGCCTGCGCAATACGCTCGGGCGCAAATCGACGGTTGCGTTCCTCCTGACGCTGCCGCTGATCCTCCTGATCGCGCTGCTCGTGCTCTATCCCGCCTTCTTTTCGCTCTATCTGGCGACGCTGAACAAGGCGATGACGAAGTTCGTGGGCCTCGGCAACTTCACCTTCCTGTTCAAGCGCGAAACGTTTTGGATGGTGGTGAAGCAGTCCTGCATCTTCGCGATCACCGCCGTGATCTTCAAGGCACTGATCGGCTTCATCGTCGCCCATTTCGTCCACAACATTCCCGGCAAGAAGCAGCGCAAATGGCGCGGCATGCTGCTGGTGCCCTGGGTTATTCCGCCGGCGATGAGCACGCTGGCCTGGCTCTGGCTGTTCGACCCCTCTTACAGCGCCTTCAATTACACCCTCTCCTTCTTTGGCGTCGGCCCGATCCCCTGGCTTGGCGAGACTTTCTGGGCCCGCTTCTCCGTCATCCTCGTCAACGTCTGGTACGGCGCGCCGTTCTTCCTGATCATGTATCTGGCCGCGCTCAAATCGGTTCCCGACCAACTCTATGAGGCGGCGGCGATCGACGGCGCCAATTGGTGGCAGAAGATCTGGTACGTCACGCTGCCGATGATGCGCAACATCATCGCCATCACCACGCTGTTCTCGCTGATCGTCACCTTCGCCAATTTCGATATCGTGCGCATCCTGACCTCGGGCGGACCGCTGGACACGACGCATTTGTTCGCCACCTGGGCATTCCAGGTCGGCATCCAGAGCAGCGACATTCCGCTCGGCGCCTGCGTCTCGCTGTTCATGGTGCCGATCCTCGCGGTCGCGGCGATCTTCATCCTGCGCGACGTCTCCAAACGCGGGAATGAAGCCTGATGAGCACGATGGCAATCGACAAAGCCGGACCGAGCCGCAAGGTCAAATACGGCAGCATGAGCCGGGATCGCGCCTGGGCGCTGCGCTGGTCCTATTTCTTCCTGGTGCTGTTTGCGATCTTCTTCCTGACGCCGCCCTTTTACATGGTGATCACCTCGCTCAAGAGCAGCGCGGAGATCTCGGCGGCGACCAATCCGTGGTGGGTGTTTCATCCCACCCTGTCGAACTATGTCGAGCTGCTGACCTCGAACCAGTTTTTGCGCTTTTTCTGGAACTCGTCGATCATCTCGATCGTGGTCGTGATCGTGACCATGCTGATCAGCATCCCCGCCGCGTTTGCGCTGGCACGAATGAAGTTCTGGGGTTCGGCAACGCTGGCTACCGGCGTCTTCCTCACCTATCTGATCCCGGACAGCCTGTTGTTCATTCCGCTGTTCAAGATGCTCGGAGTCATCCAGGACCTGACCGGCATTACGCTGCTGAATCGCTGGTATGTGCTGGTATTCATCTATCCGACGCTGACCGTGCCGTTCTGTACCTGGATCATGATCGGCTATTTCGCCTCGATTCCGAAAGAACTGGATGAGGCCGCGATCATCGACGGCGCGTCCTGGCTCCAGACCCTGCTGCGGATCTTCATTCCGGTGGCACTGCCCGGGCTGATCGCGGCGACGATCTTCGCCTTCACGGTGTCCTGGGCCCAGTTCCTTTACCCGCTTGTATTCACGACGTCGATCGACCAGCTGGTGCTGCCGGTCGGCATCACCACGACGCTGATCAAGGGCGACGTGTTCAACTGGGGGCAGATCATGACCGGCGCGCTGCTCGGCGCGGCGCCGCCGCTGATCATCTACGCCTTCCTGATGGACTACTACATTGCCGGCCTGACCGCCGGCGCGACGAAGGGTTGAAATCGAGGGGTTGAAGTGCAATGGCCGACGTTTCCCTGCGTAAGGTGATCAAGCGTTACGACGATGTCGAAGCGGTACGCGGCATCGATCTTGATATCGCCGACCACGAGTTCATCGTGCTGGTCGGGCCGTCGGGTTGCGGCAAGTCGACGACGCTGCGCATGATCGCCGGCCTCGAGGACATCAGCGACGGCGACATCATGATCGGCGGCGACGTCGTCAACGACGTGCCGCCGAAGGATCGCGACATCGCCATGGTGTTCCAGAACTACGCGCTCTACCCGCACATGACGGTCGCCGAGAACATGTCGTTCGGGCTGCGGCTGAAGCACTATCCCAAGGCCGAGATCAAGGCGCGGGTGACGGAAGCCGCCCGCTTGCTCGACATCACCGACTTGATCGACCGCAAGCCGAAGCAGCTCTCGGGCGGCCAGCGCCAGCGCGTCGCCATGGGCCGTGCCATCGTGCGCAACCCAAAGGTCTTCCTGTTCGACGAGCCGTTGTCCAATCTGGACGCCAAGCTCCGCGTTCAGATGCGGATCGAGATCAAGAAGGTGCACCAGAAGGTGCGCACCACGACGGTCTACGTCACCCACGACCAGGTCGAGGCGATGACGCTGGCCGACCGCGTCGTGGTGATGAACAAGGGGCGGATCGAGCAGATCGGTACGCCGAACGAGCTCTACCACAAGCCGGCGACGCGCTTTGTCGCAGGCTTCATCGGCTCACCCGCGATGAACTTCATTCCGTGCCGTCTGGAGGATGCCGGCGGCACGCTCCGGATCCGCCTCACCGACCGCATTGCCTTCGCGCTGCCGCCGGCCCGCGCCGCGCGCTACAACGCTTTGCCGCGCAGCGACAGACTGCTGCTCGGCATCCGGCCCGAGCATCTTGCGGAGTCGCATCCGCATCTGGAGCCGGGCGTGGAGACCTTCGACACCGTGCTCGACGTCACCGAACCGATGGGGATGGAGACGCTGGTCTATTTCGGCCTTGACGGCACGCCGGTGTGCGGCCGCGTCAATCCCAATGCCGGCGCCAAGGACGGGGCTCCCATGCGTTTGGCGATGGACCTCAACAATATGCACCTGCTAAACGAGGAGACCGGCGTCGTGCTGTGATGCCGGTCTAGGAAGCTCGAAGCAGGCGGGGAGCGATGGCGACCAATAAGAAGAAGATTTTTGTTACACAAACCTTGTCGCAAGGGGCACGCGCTCTCCTCACCCAGCGGGACGATATCGAGCTCGTCGAGTTTGCGAACCTGATCTCCGCCAAGGATTTCGAGGCCCTGCTCAAGAGTCACGCGCCGGTCCACGGCGTGGCGCTTGGCGCCACCGCCTTTGGCGAGACCGAGCTCGAGGCCGCCCGCGACATGAAAGTCGTGACCCGCATCGGCGTCGGCTACGACGCTGTCGATGTGCCCGCGCTCTCCCGCCGCAAGGTGCCGCTGATGGTCGCGGGCAGCGCCAACTCGCCTTCGGTTGCGGAAGCGGCGCTGTTCATGATGCTGACGCTGGCCAAGCGCGCCAATGAGATGCATGCCTGCGTCAAGGACGGCAAATGGGCCGAGCGGCTCAGCATGCTGCCGTTCGATCTCTACGGCAAGACCGTGCTCATCATTGGCTTCGGCCGCATCGGCAGCCGCACCGCAAAGCGCTGTTTGGCCTTCGAGATGAAGGTACAGGTCTACGATCCCTATAAGCCCGCCGCCGATATCAAAGCGGCCGGATGCGAGCCGGTCACCGACCTCGACGCCGCGCTGCCCAGCGCCGACTTCGTCACCATCCACTGCCCGAAGACGCCGGAGACCGTCGGCCTGTTCGACACCGCGCGGATCGGCCGGATGAAGCCGAGATCCTATCTGATCAACACTGCGCGCGGCGGCATCGTCAAGGAGGCCGCACTCTACGACGCGCTGGTGTCCGGCAAGCTCGCCGGCGCGGGTATCGACGTGTTCGAGGTCGAGCCGCCACCGGTCAGCAATGCGCTGTTCGCGCTGCCCAACGTCATCATGGCTCCGCACGTCGCCGGCGTGACCGTCGAGGCGGTCCAGCGCATGAGCGAACAGACCGCGCGCAACATCCTGAGTGTGCTGGACGGCGACCCGATCAGGCAGAACGTCATCAATCAGGACGTGCTCGGCTGAGGCAAGTCCGAAGGCGGTCGACCTGTCCGACCGCCTTCGGAAGGCCAAAATGCGTCCCATTTTGGTGCAGATCGGGCCCCAACTCAGCCTTAATCGAACCCGCGTAATGTATCCGGCCGCGGCGGCAGTGGGACAGACTTGCCGGTCGCGTGGCGCTGGAGGATGGACCCTTGTCAGAGATCGACCCGACCGACCAAGCGCTGGCGACCATCGCCAGCATTTTCGAGCACCCCGAACAGACCCTTGTTGTCCGTGAAACCGAGATCATTCGCGAGACCGAGATAGTCGCCGTCGGTGAGCACTCGGCTGTTGAGGCACATCACGTCGTCGACGAGCATGACGAGCATCCGGTGGTCGAGGAGCAGCCGCTGGTGCCCGATCACACCGACGCCGACGGCTACAGCAAGGTCGGTCCCGGGCCGATGGTGGCGATCCGCCTCAAATGGACGGTCCATCGCGGTGACGACGGCCAATATTACGTGCACGAGACCATCGGCGAGCAATCCGCTCCCGTGGTCAGCGGCCCGATGACCAGCGAGGCCGCCGTGCATTTCGTCGACGAACACGAGAGCGAGGCGCATCGGCGCTTCGAACTCCTGCGCAGCGAGATTTCCGGGCGCAGCTCGCTTGCCGATTACGAGCGCAAGGGCGAGGCGTAAGGCTATTTGCGCCGATCTCTCCGTACACCTCTCCCCGCTGGGGAGAGGTGTACGCGAACTCTACTTCCTTCCCAGAAAATCCTTCTTCACCAGCTCGACGCCCGCGTGCCGCAACAGGTCGTAGGCAGTCGTGACATGAAAGAAGAATTGCGGGACGCTGTTGGTGAGCAGCAGCGTCCGCCCGGTAAAGGGCAGTTCGGTCCCGTTCTTCAGCTTGAAGAAGACCCTCAGCTCCGCCGCCGCATCGATGTCGGCGCGCGGCAGGCTGTCAATGAACTCGATTGAGGTTGCGATCCGCGCCTGAAGCCCGGCCATGTCGTGCTCCAGCGGCGGCAGCGCGACCGGCTCGCACTGCGCCAGCAAGGCCGGCGCGACGGTGGCATGGCGGCAGGCTTCACCAACCTGCTGCGCCAGGTCGTACATGTTCGGCGCAAGGCGCATGCCGAGCAGCACAGCCGGATCGAACTTGCGGGCCTCGGCATAGGCAACGCCCTTGTCGAGCAGCACGGACAGGTTGCGCAGATAGGGCACGAAGAGGCCGACCGAGGCCTCGTACATCGAGATCGTCACGCCGGGATTCCCTTCAATTCCGTCTCGCCAGAAACTGGCATCTGGTCTAAATCCACGTCCACGAGCTGCACAATGACAGCTTGGGCATGGGTGGGAAAGAGATGACTGTTCGAATATCGCTTCGAATCCTGGCGGCTTTGGCCGTGATGTTGCTGGCAAACCTTTCGGCACATGCGCAGCAAGCATCGGCCTCACGGCTCGACGAGATCATCAAGCGCGGCACGTTGCGCGTCGGCATGACCGGCGACTACAAGCCCTTCACCTATCTGGACAAGGCGACGCAGCAGTTCTCCGGCTTCGACGTCGACATGGCGGAGGCTTTGGGCAAGGCGCTCGGCGTCAAGGTCGAGTTCGTGCCGACAGCCTGGCCGAAGCTGATGAAGGATTTCGAGGCCGACCAGTTCGACATCGCGATGGGCGGCGTCTCCGTCACGCTCGATCGCCAGAAGAAGGGCTACTTCTCGATCCCGATCATGCGCGAGGGCAAGACGCCGATCGCGCGCTGCGCCGACGTCGGCAAATACCAGTCCATTGCCGACATCGACAAGAAAGGCACCCGAATCATCGTCAATCCCGGCGGGACCAATGAGCGTTTCGCGCGCGCCAACATCAAGGACGCCGATATCACGGTCTTCCCTGACAACACCGAGATCTTCCATGAGATCGCCAAGGGCAACGCAGACCTGATGATGACGGACGCCTCCGAGACCCGCTACCAGCAGAAGCAGAACTCAGGCGTGCTCTGCGCGGTGCATCCGGATAAGCCGTTCGACTTCTCGGAGAAGGCCTACTGGCTGCAGCGCGACATGGCGCTGAAAGCCTTCGTCGACCAGTGGCTGCACATCTCCATGGAGGACGGCAGCTACAGGAAGATCTACGCGGCCTGGTTCGACTAGCATGCGGCTGACGATCGCGTGGGCGACCGCACTCGCGCTGGCGGGAGCCGGCAGCGCATTCGGGCAGACGCCCTTCACGCCCACGACGGGCCCCGCCTGCAAGGACCAATCCAAGGAAGGGTTCGGTCTGTGGACCTGCCCGGGACCGGCCGGCTACATCGTGCGCTTCGCCGACGAGGGCAACATCGTCTCGCTCACGATTGCGCCGAGGCGTGCGATCGAGAAGGTGCAGGGACCGACGGCGCAATGGCGCGGCGCCGGCAAGTCTTTTGGCGACAAGATGCAGTGGATCATGCGCGCCGGCGTTCCCAAGGCCGCGGTGATCCGGACCTGGAGCCGGGTCGGTGACGACGAGCGTGAAGTCCAGGAGCTCTCGGTGTTCGCGATCAACGGCGACAAGGCCTGCCTGTTCGGCGCAGTCGAGATCCACGCCGACAAGGCCAACGCGGTGGCCCTCGCCCGTGCCGAGCAGGCCGCCGATTCGCGCTGCCCGGAAAAGTAGCTGGGCCACCCGTCCAACTCTCGACCGGGTTCGGCGTTATTGAACCCGGGACCCCCGGCAGACGACTCACACGGAGACAGTGATCTAGATCACTTTTTGCAGGTGAACCGGGGCGTAAGCGTCGGTGCGGGGACCAGCTTTTCGGGAGATGGAAAATGAGGAAGCTGTTGGCCACGGCCGCATTCCTTTTGGCGAGCACCGCAGCGCAGGCGCAGTACACGTTCGAGTATGGCGGGCGCACGATCCGCATCGATCCGGACCGCGGCACGGTGCAGATCCCCGGCGTGTATGACAACACCGGCCAGGGCAAGGCCAAGAAAGCCAAGAAGAACGATACCAAGCAGGACCTGCAGGCGCCGCAGCAGGCCAAGGTCGATCCGCAAGCGCC
>NZ_LBJP01000054.1:0-23539 GCF_028128715.1 Bradyrhizobium sp. CCBAU 51745
CCGGCAAGGCCGGCTCAGGAGAAGACCAGCTTTGAAAATCTCGAAGACGAGATGGCCTCGCTGCTCGGCCGTCCGAAGCCGTCTTCGTGAGGCTGCCGTCCTTCCCGCGTAGAGTATTCTTTTTTTCTGTCCTGATCGCCGCGACGTCGCTCGCGATGCCCGCGCATGCGCAGGACATCAGCATCAATCTCGGCGGCGGCGGGGCTGGCGGTGGCGGCGTCACCGAGCGTGCGATCCAGCTGATTGCGCTGCTCACGGTGCTGTCGATCGCCCCGTCGATCCTGATCATGATGACGTCGTTCACGCGCATCGTGGTCGTGCTGTCGCTGCTGCGCACCGCGATGGGCACGGCGACCGCGCCGCCGAACTCCGTGATCCTGGCGCTGGCGATGTTCCTCACCTTCTTCGTGATGGGACCAGTGCTGCAGAAATCCTACGACGACGGCATCCGCCCGCTGGTCGCCAACCAGATCAGCGTCGAGGACGCGTTCCAGCGCGCCTCCGTTCCGTTGCGCGGCTTCATGCAGAAGAACGTGCGCGAGAAGGATTTGAAGCTGTTTCTCGATCTCTCCGGCGAGCCGCCACCGGCGACGCCCGACGACCTCGCGCTGCGCATCCTGGTCCCGGCCTTCATGATCTCCGAGCTGAAGCGCGCCTTCGAGATCGGCTTCCTGCTGTTCCTCCCCTTCCTGATCATCGACCTCGTCGTCGCCTCGGTGCTGATGTCGATGGGCATGATGATGCTGCCGCCCGCGACGATCTCGCTGCCGTTCAAGCTGATCTTCTTCGTGCTGGTCGACGGCTGGTCGCTGGTGGCGGGGAGCCTGGTGCAGAGTTACGGGGGATAATTACCGCAACTTCCGCTGTCATGCCCCGGCTCGACCGGGGCATCCAGTACGCCGCGGCCTCTCCATCTCATCACGACTGTCTCGGAGTACTGGTTCGCCCGATCAAATCGGGCGATGACACCGAGAATGTGGGTCGTTCAACGGCCTCTACCGCTTCACATCATACTGCTTGCTGAGGTGATCGCCGATCTGCACCAGCATCGCGACGCTTTCGGGGAAGCCGGGCTTGTCGCGTGTGGCCTGGTCGGCGTCGGCGCGGAACTCCCAGCTGTCGCCGTCGCGGACAACAGAGATGACGAGGCTGTCAGGGCCGTTGGCATGGACCTTCAATTCGGCCCGCGCCATGGCGATGAGTTCGGCTTCGGTCTTGGCAGGCTTGCTCATATCGTCGCTCTCCCGGCACGAAAGTGGGCAGGTTGCCGCCTCGGCCGGCACCTGTCGAGAGGCCAGAAGTAGCAGAATTTCTACCGCGTCATCTTGATCTGCCGCACCACGGGGATCGTCGGCAGCGAGCCGGTGTGCTCGGTCTCGTCCTTGGCCTGCGGCGAGGCCGGGGCGCGGGCGGTGGCGTCGGGGAAGCGCTGCTTCATCTCGCGCAGGAAACCGTCGAGCGTGTCGACGCTTGCGGCGAGTTTTGCGATCTCGGCGAATTCGGCGCTGGAGGCGGCGGCCGGCTTGCTGGCTATGTCGAAGGCGATCCGGTCGGCGCTCTCGCTCATCAAGGGCGCGTATTTCTCGCGGAAACGCGACAGTCCGATCGAATCGTCGGCAAGCGCATAGCCGACGGCGGCGCGGATGATGTCGCTCTTCTCGACCGCGTTGAGCGGCTTGAAGTCGCGGAAGCGGTCGCCGTAATAGAGCTCGATCTGCTCGGCGGACTCCCGCCAGCGCCGCGCCGCCCAGAAAATATCCGACCGCAGCCGCAGCACTTCACGCCCCGCTACGTTGGAAACGATGTCGAGCGCGAGGTCATGGCGGCCGACGTCGCTCTGCGCCCGCGCCTCGAGCAGCAGGCGCTGCTGCCGCAGCTCGCCGGAGAGGTCGCTGATGCGGCTGGCGCGCAGCGCCGTGATCGCCATGTCCGGCTTGCGGTTGGCGAGATAGATCATGGCCAGGCGCGCGGCGACCTGCGCGCGTGCTGCGCCTTCGAGGCGGTGGTCGACCTGGTATTGCAGGAGCTCGGCGGCCTGGTCGAGCAGGTCGATCGAAGCGAGACGGTCGGCAAGACGGCGGATCAGCTCGTCGCCGCGGCGGCCGATCGGCGTCAGCTCGCGAAACTCGTAGAACATCCCGAGCGCCTCGACCGGCGGCAGTTCATCGCCTTTGGGCCCCAGGAAGATCTGCGTAAACAGATCCGAGGCCAGATCCTGCGCCTGGCGCGAGGCTTCCGAGTTCGGCTGCATCTTCGTCGCGGTGCGCGCCGCGGTGAGTGCGTCGCGGTAGCGCCCGCTTTCGGAATAGAGCTGCGATAGCATCTGCAGCGTCTTGACCTCGATCGAGTCGCCGCGCCAAGTCATCGACAGCGTCTCTAGCTCCTTCAGCGCCTCTTCCTTGCCGATCTCGTCGCGCTTTTGGCGCAACGCGACCTCGAGCTGCTTGGCTTCGGCGGCGGCCTGCCGATCGGCCGAGGCAACCGCGAATTTATAGTCGTCGAGTGCGTCCTTGTCGTGCCCGAGCGCTTCGGCGAGCCGGCCGCGCAGCACCGCAAAGCCAGGCGCCGCCTCCGGCGGCACGCCGACCACTTCGATCTCGCCGCGGCGCTTGGACGCGCCGGCGTAGTCCTTGACCTCGAGCGAGGCGCGCATCGCATCCATCGTCACGATGCGCTGGATGTCCAGCGGCAGCGAGGCGATGGCGAATTCGACGTTCTTGAATTTCTCTCGGGCGTCCGCCCATTTGCCCTGGCGCGCATAAGCGAGCGCCTTCCAGAGCTGGGAATCGTGGCTGTTGCCGATCACGGGGTTGGCGAGATCCTTCAGGCCCTGGGTCGTACGCCCGATCAGGATGCTCGCGATCGCGTGGATGATCAGCGCGCTGCTCTCCTCCTTGTTGAGCGGATCTGAAAGCATCACCTCGGTCACGGACTTGGCTTCGTAATACATCGCGCGCGACATGTAGAACTGGGCGAGATCGAGCCGCGGCAGCGAGCGTTGCGCCGGCTCGACGGCCGAGATCGCCGTGATCAGATCGCTCTGGCGCGTCCAGAAATCTTCCGACTGGCCCTTGCGCCAGCTCTCGGGACTGAAGACCGGCCGCACCGCAGTCGGTGCGCGCTCCGCAGAGACGTCGACCGGCGACAGCGTCAGGCCGCCCTTCTTGCCGAGAATGACCTTGTCCTGTCCGACCTCGACGCCGACATCGTCGGAATTTGGCCGAATCGCGATGCCGTGCGCGGATTCCAGCAGCGAGAGATCGACGAGATCCTGTCGCTTGATGAAGCCGCGGACCGGCCGCTGCGCGGTGACGACGTAGAGCATGTCACCGGCGTCAGGGTCGGTAAGCTTGTGCAGCTGGCCTGGATCGGCAAAGGGGATGGCGATGTTGGCGAGTGCGGGATCGGTGATGTTGCGAGACATCATCAGCGGCAACGGCGGCGCCTGGATCTTGTCGGCGAGCGTCAGCAGCCAGTTGGTCTCCTTGCCGACCTCCTCGCTGGTCAGCGAATAGACCAGCGGACGGGTGAGACGGATTCGCACCGCCTGTCCCTTCTCGAGTGGCATGCGGCTGACCTCGCCGATCATCGCACCACCCCGGGCGCGGATCGCTTCGACATCGATGGGCTTTGGCGAGTCGAACACCAGCCACACCGTGTCGCCGCGGCGGAACGCTGCGGCCGGCGTTGCAACGGAAAGCGGGAACGTCACGCGCAAGCCGTCGCTGTCGCGCCGCGCATCGACGCCGGCAACAGGGGGCGGCGCGCCGGCTTGCGCCTCGACCGGAGCCGGTTTGGGCGCGTCCTTTGCTGCTTCCTTGACCGTCTCCTTGGTCTGTTCCCTGACCGGCTCCTTCGCGACTTCTTTAGGCGCTTCGGCAGCCATGGGCTTGGCAGGTGCGGCGGCTTCCATTGCGGGCGGCTTGGGCGCATCCGTGACATGCGGAGCTTCGGTCGAGTTGACGGCAGCAGCAGGTTTCGGCGCTTCGGCTGCCGGCATCGCGGCGGGCGCTTCGGGCTTCACCTCGATCTTGGCTTCGCGCGCGATCGCCTCCGAGGTCGGCGGCTTGATCTCGCTATGAGCCTCCTTCGGCTTGGCGGCCGCAGGCTTTTCAGCCGCCGGCGCCGGTCCGTGACTGCCGGCCTCAGCCTTTGCGATCGCGGCCTCCGGCGTCGCCGCGGTCTTGCCCTTGTCGGGCTGGAAGGCGATGTCGACGACATAGTTCTTGTCGTCACGGAAGGAGTGCACGTCGGAATCGCCGATCAGGGCGATCTCGACGCTGGTCGTATCGATGTCAGCCTTCTGCTTGATCGAAGCGACGTTCGGCGGCGCGGCGACGACGGCATCGGCGAGATCGAAGTTGAGATTGGCATTGAAGACGAGCGTGAGCCTCTGCTCATTGAGCACGGAGGAGACGCCGACGCCGTCGGGCATCTCGAACACGAAGCGCACGAAGGTCGGCTGGACCGAGGCGCGCACGCGGATCGGCGGACGCTTCTTGCTTTCGGCTGCGGCGCGCTGGGCGCGCAGTGCGCGCTCGGCAACACGGGCGCGCTCGGCGAGCTCCTTCACCACATCCATCGGCAGGCTCGGTGGCGGGCCCTTCCATCCCTCCGGCAGCAGGTCGATGAAGGTGCGCTCGCCCGCATTCATGGTGTTGACGGTGACGCGCCGTGCCAATGACAGCCTGATGGCGCTGCCATCAGGGTCGCGACGCGCGGAGTTGATATAGTCGGGCGCGCCCTCCGGCACGCGATCGACGGGAACGTCGACCGGGCGGTCGAAGCGGATGACGAGAATGGAGCCGGCGGTCGTCACCTCGGAGGGAACATCCTCGCCGAGCTTGATGACGAGACGGGCAAAGCCGCCACCGGCCGAGAAAGTCGCCTCGCCCCGGATCGGATCGGCGGCGCGGGCAAAAGAATTAAGAATGACCAGCGCGCAGGCGCCCAGCAAGACCGCTTTCCGGACATGGCGCGACAGCGCCAGCGCCAGGGCGCGGGCTCGCGACACAAATCCAGCGGCAGCCTCTCGCGCCATTGGCGGCATTTCTTCCGGTTCGACGGGTCCACGCCGGCGCTAAGGCCGGCCCATGCCCTCGAATGTAGGTTTTGCCAATTAAGGACTTCTTAAGTATGAGCCCTCAATTCGGCTTTTGCGTCGGCTTGCCGTCGATCTTGGGAAGATCCCCGGCGGAAGCAGCCTGATCCCCGCCGCCATTGGCACGGCGCGCCATCTCGACCGTCAGCCGCTCGGCGGCTTCCGACGACATCAGTCCCAGGATGTCGGACATCTTGCGGGGGGCGATCGCCGAGGCGATCTCGATCAGCACGCTCATCTCGAGCCGGTCGAACACCCGCGCGGCGTCCTTGGGCTTCATGCCTTCATACATGGTCACGAGGCCCTTGAGGCGCTGGGCCTCGGCGGCCTTCTGCTCGGCCTGGGTCGCGCTGATGCGGGACTCCACGGCCTTCATTTCCTCGACCTTGCCTTCGATGCGCTTTTCGGCCGACTTCAACAGGCTCTCGCGGATGTCGATCTCGCGCTGGCGGGCCTCGATCTCCTGGCGGCGCGATTGCAGCCGTTCCAGGATCGCCCGCTCCGAGGCCGAGACCTGCGGCTGGGCTTCGTCCATCTTGACCGAAGTGCCCTCGGGCTTGCTCTCGGGTGCGGCCGGCTTCGGCGCTTCCTTCGGCTCGCCATGCGTCGAGCCGGTGATGTCAGGGTCCTCTCGCCCGGTCGGGAAGTTCAAATTCTGCTGCGCCCAGGACTTCTTCAACGTGTTCGGCTGGTAGTCGAACACGTAGCCGCCATTGATCACGAGCCCTGCCACTTTCAGCGTGGCGAGACCTGCGACCGCAACCAGCACGACCGGAATGACGCGGATGTTACGAAAGGACTTCATACCCTGACTTTATGCGGCGATACCGTTGGACCTTCGGCGCTCCGAGAAGGCTTCGGCGGCGGCGGCCACCGCTTTCGCGGGCGACGGCTTGGCGACGGGGGCAGCGGCAGCTTCCGGATTGGTCACCGGGCGCGCCGCGATGGCGATCTTGGAGAGGCGGCGCACCACATGGTCGGCTTCGCCGAGCTGCTTGTAGAGCTGATCGGACATTTGCGTCGCGGCCGCGAGCTGGCTGCCGAGATTCTCGTTGACGTCGCGCACGGCGAGCTTGAGCCCGCCGATCGCGCGTTCGGCGATCTCGGTCGCGGTGATCAGCTCTGCGATCACGGCCTTCAGCGAATGCTCGTCCGCCTTCAGCCGCGTCAGCCGCTTGTTGAGCAGGATGCAGTAGCCGATCGTGAGCATCAGCAGGATGGCCACCAGCGTCTCGATCGCCATTCCTAGTGAGTGGTTCATGGGGCCTCCATCAGCTTATTCTGTTCGTCCACCTTCTCGAACATCGCAAGTGTCGTACTTGGCTTGCGCAGGGGTTTCGTCACGCGGATCGCAACGCGCTCTCCGACCCGGCCCATGCGTCCTTCGGTGATGGTGACGTCGCCGCAGCGCACGGTGACGTTGGCATCCGCGCGCATGTCCAGCGGCAGCGTGTCGCCGACCTTGAGCCGCATCAGCTGCTTGAGCGGAATGTCGGCCTCGTAGAGCACGGCATCAACGGAAATCTCGGCCTGGGCGATCTCGGTGGCGAAATGGCCTTCCCAGATCGGATCACGGCCGAACTTTTCGCCCATGAACATCTGGAGCAGAACGGGCCGGATCGGTTCGATGGTCGCGTAGGGAAGCAAGAGCTCGATGTTGCCGCCGCGGTCTTCCATGTCGATGCGCAGGCGCACCAGGATCGCGGCGTTGGCGGGACGGCTGATCGCGGCGAAGCGCGGATTGGTCTCGAGCCGGTCGATCGTGAAGGTCACCGGCGACAGCGGCCGGAACGCCTGCTCGGCATCGGTCAGCACCACCTCGACCAGGCGCTTGACCAGCTCGGTCTCGATCGTGGTGTAGGGCCGGCCCTCGATGCGCAGCTGGCTCGAGCCGCGGCGGCCGCCGAGCAGCACGTCGATCATCGAGTAGATCAGGCTGGAATCCACCGTCGCCATGCCGAAGTTTTCCCACTCCTCGGCCTTGAACACCGAGAGCACGGCAGGCAGCGGGATCGAGTTCATGTAATCGCCGAAGCGCACCGAGGTGATGCGGTCGAGCGAGACTTCGACGTTATCGGAGGTGAAATTGCGCAAGGAGGTCGTCAACAGCCGCACCAGGCGGTCGAAGACGATTTCGAGCATCGGCAGACGCTCGTAGGAGACCATCGCCGAATCGATGATCGCGCGAATGCCGCTGTGATCGTCGAGCGTGACGTCGCCGACGGTGAAGCCGAGGAGATTGTCGATCTCCTCCTGCGACAGCACCCGCTCGCCGGAGTTCTTGCCGTTGCCGAGATCGCGGCTGCCGTCCTCGACCATGGCCGCCCATTGCAGGGCCATGGTTTCCGAGAGTTCGTTTTCGGCAGCGGCCTTCGCGGCCTCCGCGGGATCCTCGGAATCGAGCGACGCCTCCCATTGGGCGGCAATCGCATCCTGGTCCATCTGCTCGTTGCCGGCCATGACGCTAGCCCGTACCCTTCCGCTGCATCCTCACTGGAGCACGACTTCCTTGAACAGCACCGCGCTGACCTGGATCGGCGCGACCGCGGCGTTGACGCGCTTGGTCAGCTCTTCCTTGAGGCGGAAGATGCCGGCGGAGCCGTTGAGGTCGGAGGAGCGGAGCTCGCGCACATAGGTCTGGAAGATGTCGGTGACCCGCGGCATCGACGGCTTGATCGCCTCGATCTGCTTTTCTTCCTTCAGCTCGAGCACGATCTTGAGCTTGAGATATTGCACGCGCTCGCCGGGCGCGCCGGCGAGGTTGACCATCATGTCGGGCACCTCGACGAAGGCCGGCGGCTTGGGCGGGGGCGCGACCTCGGCATGGTGCTCGTCGTCGCCATGACGGAAGAACAGGAACCAGGTGGCGGCACCGCCGCCGAGCACGACCAGCACGCCGACGATGATCAGGATCAGCTTGAACTTGCTCTTGGGGGCAGCGGCTTCCGCGCCTTCGGCGGCTGCGCCGCCTTCCGCTTCATTCTCTGCCATGATCGTCCGGGCCCGCTCATCTCATAAAGGGTCGAAAGGGCGAAGCCTCCTGGCAGACAGTGACGCGATACAAATGCCCCAGCGCAAAGCGCTCCTCTCACACGCAAACGCTACGGTAATAATGGTTAACGGAACCTTTCAATCGGCCCTCTGCTAGGAAAAATCTGCCGGGCAAACATGGCTAACAGAACCTTTCTGCCCCCTGCCTTCTCGGCCGAAAAATAAGCAAGCGACTGTAATCACACATCTTTCCGACTTGGCACGGCTTTCGCTCAGAGAGGGGCGAGACCGGATGGTTTGGGAGAACCCGACGGCCTCGTTCAGGGGATCGGCCGGCGCGCTTGGGAGAGCGAGATGGCAGGTCTCACGCAAGGGGAGATTGACCGATGCAGAATGCGCTTCTGATCGGATTGTCACGGCAGATGACGTTGGAGCGGCAGATGGATGTCATCGCCAACAACGTCGCCAACGTCAACACCAACGGCTTCAAGGCCGACCATTCGCTGTTCGAGGAGTATCTCCGCTCGAACGCGCATGAGGACAATTTCATCGGCTCCGACCGCCGGGTCTCCTATGTGCAGGACCGCGGCACCTATCGCGACGTCGGCCAGGGGCCGATGGAGGCGACCAACAACCCGCTCGACATGGCGATCAGCGGCAACGCCTTCTTCGCCGTGCAGGCCAACGGCGCCGAGCGCTACACCCGCGACGGCAAGTTCGCGCTCAGCAGCACCGGCCAGCTAATGACCTCGGACGGCAACCTCGTGCTCGGCACCGCCGGCCCGATCGTGTTCCAGCCGACCGACCACGACATCAACGTCGCCCCCGACGGCACCGTGACGGTGCTCGAGGGCACGGCCAAGACCGACACGATCCGCGGCAAGATCCGCATGGTGACGTTCGACGATCCGGCCAAGCTGACCAAGCTCGGCGCCAATCTCTATGACACAGGCTCCGCGACCCAGCAGCCCGACGCCAAGTCCACCCTGCAGCAGGGCTACATCGAGAAGTCGAACGTGAATTCGGTCGGCGAGATGAGCCGCATGGTCGAGGTGATGCGCAGCTACACCGCCATCGCCAACCTGCTCCAGCAGCAGAGCGACCTCCACAAATCGGCGATCGAAAAGCTCGCCGACGTTCCGGCCTGATTAGGAGAGAACTGACATGCAGGCGCTTCACACCGCAGCGACCGGAATGGCGGCACAGGAACTGAACGTTCAGGTGATCTCCAACAACATCGCCAACCTGCGCACCACCGGCTTCAAGAAACAGACCGCGGCGTTCGAGGACCTGATCTACGAGCACGTCCGCCGCGTCGGCGCCCAGGCCTCGGACCAGGGCACCATCCTGCCCGTCGGCGTCGACATCGGTGGCGGCGTCAAGACCGTCGGCACGCCGCGCAGCATGACGCAAGGTACGCTGTCGCAGACCGGCAACGACCTCGATCTCGCCATCTCCGGCGAAGGCTTCTTCAAGATCCTGATGCCGGACGGCACCTTCCAGTACACCCGCGACGGCACGTTCCAGATGGACAATCAGGGCCGCGTCGTCACCGCCGGCGGCAACCCGGTGCAGCCGACCATCACGATTCCGAACAACGCCTCGGGCATCACCGTCAACGAGCAGGGCCAGGTGACCGTGACGCTGCCGGGCTCGTCGACCAACACCGTTCTCGGCCAGATCGGCGTGACCCGTTTCATCAACAAGGCGGGCTTGCAGCCGGTCGGCAGCAACCAGTTCATTGAGACGACGTCGTCAGGCACGCCGCAGGACGGCATCGCGAATTCGGAAGGCTACGGCAAGATCACCCAGGGCAGCCTCGAGCAGGCCAATGTCGACGTCGTCTCGGAAATGAGCGACCTGATCGCCGCACAGCGCGCCTATGAGATGAACGCCAAGGTGATCAGCGCCGCCGACCAGATGATGCAATCGACCACGGCGCTGTTCCGCTGAGGTGATGATGATGATCCGCACCGCACTTGTCACAATCTCCGCCATGCTCGTGCTGGCCCTCCCGGCGCAGGCCGCCGACGACGGCATCGCCGCGCCGAAGCTGCGCGCCAGCGTCACGGTCAGCTCGGACGTGGTGCGGGTCGGCGACCTCATCGACAATGCCGGTTCGGCCGCGCAGGTTCCGGTCTATCGCTCGCCCGATCTCGGCACCACCGGCGCGCTGCCGGTCGCCCAGGTCCTGAACGTGCTCCGCGCCAAGCAGGTGATCGGCGTGATGATCGGCGACATCAAGGAAGTCCAGGTCACCCGGCTTGCCCGTACGCTCGCCAACAAGGACCTCGAAAACGCGGTCACTTCCGCGCTCGAGCGCCGCTTCGGCCTGGGCGATGCCGCCAACATCACCGTCACCTTCGACCGTGGCATCTCCGACATGCGGCTGGAAGCCTCCAACACTGGCACGCTGCAGCCGGTTGCGACCCGCTACGATGCTCGCGGCGGCCGCTTCGACATCTCGTTCGAGATCAACAACGACAGCAACCCGGCGCCGACCAAGCTGCGCCTGACCGGCACCGCGATCGAGACCATCGACGTCGCTGTCCTGACCCGCGACGTCGATCGCACCGAGATGCTGAAATCCTCCGATGTCGCGCTGGAGCGACGGCCCAAGGCCGAAGTGACGGGTGAGCCCGCGCAGCGCGACCGCGCCATCGGCATGCAGCTGCGCCGGCCGATGCGCGCCGGCACGCCGATCCGCATCGCCGACATCGCCAAGCCCGAATTCGTGTCGCGCGACCAGAGCGTCACCGTGATCTACCAGGTCCCGGGGATCTACCTCACCACCCGCGGCAAGGCGATCGAGGGCGGCGCCGAGGGCGACACCGTGAGTGTCCTCAATCTGCAGACCAAGCGCACGCTGACCGGTGTCGTCACCGGCCGCGGCCAGGTCACCGTACAGGGCGCCAGCCAGTCTGCGCCGATGGAACCGGCGGTCGAACACACCTCCTCGCTCAAGCGGGACGAAGCGCCCGCCCCTGTCGACACCGCAGCCCTCCTCCGCAACCTGGTCCAAGCGCCGAATTCGCCGGCCCGGATCGCAGATGCCCAGATCCCGCAAGCTCGCGCCTCGCAAGCACAAGCAAAGTAAGAGTTCGTCATGTCCGCTTTCAGTTCGGCTTCCCGTCTTCGTCACATCGCGATCTCCGCACTGTTGCTGACAGCGAGCGCGCTGGGCGGCTGCTCCTCGATCGACCGCCTGTCCCAGATCGGCGAGCAACCGAAGCTGTCGGCGATCGACAATCCGACGACGCAGCCCGGCTACAAGCCGGTGCAGATGCCGATGCCCAAGCCGGAAGTCGCCTCCTACAATCCGAACTCGCTGTGGCGCAACGGCAGCCGCGCCTTCTTCAAGGACCAGCGCGCCCATCAGGTCGGCGATCTCCTGACCGTGACCGTGAACATCACCGACAAGGCCAATATCGAGAACGACACCCAGCGCAGCCGCAGCAACAAGGAAGATTCGGGCATCACCGATTTCATCGGCGCGAAGACGATCACGCAGGCCAACAAGATCCTGCCCGGCCGCATTCTCACCGCCGACTCCACCGCGTCCAGCGAGGGCAAGGGAAGCGTCGACCGCAAGGAAGCCTTGCAGACCAACGTCGCCGCCGTCGTGACGCAGGTGCTGCCGAATGGCAACCTGGTGGTCGAGGGCAAGCAGGAGATCCGCGTCAACTACGAGATCCGCGAACTCATCGTCGCCGGCATCGTCCGCCCCGAAGACATCCAGAGCGACAACACCATCGATTCCACCAAGATCGCACAGGCCCGCATCGCCTATGGCGGCCGCGGCCAGATCATGGATGTGCAGCAGCCGCGCTACGGCCAGCAAGTCATGGACGTGCTGCTGCCCTTCTAAGCCTCTCCCGAGCTCCCACATCGTGCTCGCGAACCTAGGCGCGAACGACGATGTACGACGCGGCCCTCGCTAGCTCCCCTGGCGAGGGCCGCATGTATTTTTGGCGAAGGCGCTTTGCCCTGTCTGTCGTCAGCGATTGTGATGAGCAGTAGCGCAAGCCAAGCACTCTGCTGTCATCGTCCGCGAAGGCGGACGATCCAGTACTCCGAGGCCTTCGTTTCTGGATCGGGACAGCGCGGCGTACTGGATTCCCCGCTTTCGCGGGGAATGACGGCGGGGACCGGCCGCCCCTTCCTAAGTAAACTCCGCCTCCACCACGCCGAGCCCATCCAGCTCCATCCGCACCTTGTCGCCGGCTTTCAGCCACAGCGTCTTGACCAGGCTCCCCGTCAGCACGAGTTGTCCCGCATGCAGCCCCTTGCCTTCCGCGGCGAGATGGTTGGCGAGCCAGGCGAGTGCGTTGTGGGGATGGCCGAGCACGTCGGCGCCGGTGCCGTGGCTGACTTCCTCGCCGTTGACGATGGCGCGACCCTTGACCGCTTTCAGGTCCGGCACCGACGAGCGCGGGACGGCGGGGCCCAGCACGCATCCGGCGGCGAAGAAATCGTCGGCAATCAGCGTCGGCGCGCCCATCGTCTCCCACTTCACATAGCGGTCGTCGACGATCTCGATGGCGGAATGGTAGGCCTCGACGGCCTCACCGACCCATTCCGCCGTGAACGGCGCCTCGCCGGCGGCAAGGTTCCGCTTCAAGCGCACGGCGATCTCGCATTCGACGCCGACGCGGACATAGTCGGAAGCCGCGAGCTTGACGCCGCTGTCGTGCACGCCCTTCTGGAACACGCCGCCGCCGCAGGGGTGCGGGATGCCGATGTACTCCTGCATCACCTGGCTGGTACAGCCGATCTTGTAGCCGACCAGCGGACCTGCATGCGGCAGCAAGAGATCATGCAGCGCGCGCTGGACCTGATAGCCCTCGGCCTCGTCACCCGGCGGATGTTCCAGCGCCGCGAGTGGCGCATGGTTCCGGCGGGCCAGCGCGATCGCCTTTGCGGCTTCGAGTATCTTGTCCATCGGCGCCGCCTCTCCCACGCTACGCAAATCAAGGCGGCAGTGGAGCATCCCCGCCCGGGCCTGACAAGCGCGGCCGGCGTGCGGCCTCAAGCCTTGACGAGGCCGAGCCGGATCAGGCTTTCGGCGGTGGCGAGGATCGCCGCGTCGGATGCCGACGAAACCGGCCCCGCCGCTGCTGCCGGCGTTTAAGGAAATTTTGAGCTGGTCCGGGCTTTATGGGGATGCGCGCCTTGCCGCGTCGCAGGAAAGCCTGATTGCAGCGAAACTTGATGCTGCTGGCTCAGCTTCACAGCATCCGGGCCGATCCCGTTGATGCGACTCGCAAAACCTCCCGCACCTGAAGTGAAGGCTGTTTCTCATGTGAACTCACGTGAGCTCGCAAGAGTGGACTTCAGGTCATTGATCGCGATTCACTTTTCGCGATCGCGCCCACACCTCGAGTCGCTTGGCGGCAAGCGACAGGCAAAACGCTGATCATGGCGCCAAACGGCGCCTTGCGTCCCAAAAACAAAGAGCCGCATCGCTGCGGCTCGGACTCTATTCGTCGCGATAGACCTTCTCGCGTTTCTCGTGGCGCTCCTGCGCTTCCACCGAGAGCGTCGCGATGGGCCGGGCTTCGAGCCGCTTCAACGAGATCGGCTCGCCGGTATCCTCGCAATAGCCGTAGGTGTTGTCCTCGATGCGCTGGAGCGCGGCGTCGATCTTGGCGATCAACTTGCGCTGGCGGTCGCGGGCGCGGAGTTCGATGGCGCGGTCGGTTTCGGACGATGCCCGATCGGCAAGATCGGGGTGGTTCACGTTCTCCTCCTGCAGGGCTTGCAGGGTGAGCTTGGACTCTTTGAGGATCTCATCCTTCCAGGCGAGGAGCTTCAAACGGAAGTACTCCTTCTGCCGGTCGTTCATGAAAGGCTCTTTTTCGGTCGGTCGGTAGTTTTTCAACTTTTCCAAGGGCGGCCTATCTTCTTAAGCAACGACTCAAGAACGGAACGGGGTCCGTTGAGCCGGGGCTTATATAGCTACCACCTGTGACAGACAATATTTCCTTAATGGCGCGGTTACCGCCCCCAAGCCCTTGCACAGGAAGGTTTATCCGGCAGAAGCCCGGGGGCGGCCAAAAGCCTAGTACCCGACCGTAAAACGCTGCCTCTGATAGGCCGGCTTCTCGATCTCGTCGGCGAGCGCGATCGCGTAGTCGGCGAAGCTGATCCAGCTCTTGCCGTTCGCATCTGCGAGAAGCTGGTCGGTGCCGAGCCGGAACTTGCCCGTCCGCGCCTCCTCGACGAACAGTGCCGAGGGCGAGATGAAGGTCCAGTTCAGCTCCTTTTCCTGCCGCAACAGGTCGAGGAACGCAGACCCCGCCTCTGCCTCGGCCTTGTATTGAGCCGGAAAACCGGGAGTTGTGACCAGTTTGACGCCGGGAGCGACCTCAAGGCTGCCGGCGCCGCCGACAACCAGATAGCGTCCGACGCCGGAAGCCTTGGCCGCGCCAATCAGCTTGTGCGGGTCGCTCGCCAGGAAGTGCACGGAACTCACCGCAACGTCGTGGCCGCTCCAGAGTTTCGTCAGACCGGCCTGGTCGAGAACGTCTCCCTTGGTCGGGGTGACGTTCGGCAGGCCTGCAATCTTCTCCGGATTCCGGGCAATGGCGGTGACCGTGTGCCCCCGGCGGGACAGTTCCTTGGTGATCTCCGACCCGGCCCGGCCCGAGGCGCCGGCAACTGCGATTTTCATGGAAGGCTCCTTTGCTCCAGAAGTAACTATCAGTGACTAGATATCGCAAAGAATGCTAGTGTTAAGAGCGCACTTTGTGCTTACCTGATTACGCAGGAGTAACCGGAACAATAGATGCGAGCCAAGCGCGAGAAACCGAGATGAAACCCAATGTCTATGCCGCCGAGTGCCCAACACGCCAAATTCTCGATCGCGTCGGCGACAAATGGGCCGTGCTGATCCTGTTGCTGCTGCGCGAGGAGCCGATGCGCTTCAATCAGTTGCGCCGCACGATTGAGGGGATTTCTCAGAAGATGCTGAGCCAGGTTCTCAAGTCGCTGGAACGCGACGGCCTGCTCAAGCGCCGAGCCATCGCGACCGTGCCGGTCACGGTCGAATATTCGATCACGCAGCTCGGCGTGACGCTCGCCGCCGCGGTCGATCCGCTGCGCGATTGGGCCGAGGAGAATCTGAAAGACGTGCTCGCCGCCCAGCGCCGCTACGACGCGCAGCAGAAGGAAGAAGCGGCGTAGCGACTGCGCGTGGAAGACTCATAGGAGTCCCGTCATCCTGAGGTGCGAGCGGCGCGATGCAAAGCATCGCGCCGGGAGCCTCGAAGGATGAACGGCCGAGACGCATCAGCGGGGCCGTCGCCCTTCGAGGGCCGCTGAAGAAGCGGCCACCTCAGGGTGACGGATCACGTTCTTAAGCCTGCCTGACTAGCCCTGCCCGGCCTTGGCCAGCTCGACCTCGACCCGCAGCTCGATCTCGGCCAGCACGGAATCAAGGCCAGGATCGCCGGAGGACGATTTCAAATTCGCCGCCGCATCACGCAACCGCATCACGGTCGACTTGTCGAGATTGCCCGACAACAATCCCATCTTGAGGTCGTCGAGCACGTCGAGCGCGGTCTTGCCGCGGGCGACCGAACGCTTGCGGCGCTCGATCGGATCTTCCTCAATACCTTGCAGCGCGAGCAGCCCGTCGATGTTGGCGGTGGCTTTCGGCGCAGCTGCGCTCCGCGTCTCCTGCGCCGATGAGGTGTCCGGCAACACGAAGGTGCCGGAGCTCGTCCGCCTGGCCTGGCTGGCCGGCGTCCCAAGCGTGGTGCCATTCGGTCCGTAGATGCGCATCGAAGCAATCCGGGTGATCGATGCGCCACATTCGCCACATTATGGTTAACGAGGCGTAAACGGCCCGGCAAAATCTGCCGACACGCGGCAGTTTCGCTCCTTAGCGGCAACAGCCGCTGACATCGGAGCAAACAAATTTACTCAACCTATTCAACCATCTAGGCCCTCTGCACCGCGTTGGCACAACGCTCGCAAGGACAGCGTCGGACCAGCTCGTCATGGGAGTGTCGCAGGTGGTCCGAGACGTGAGGAGGCTTTTCGGAAAGCCTTGGGGAGCACAGGATGCCAGGCGTTCGTTGGGTGAGGATTTTTGGGGTGGCCTTTGCCGCGCTGTCAGCGCTGGCGCTATCGGCCGCGTCCGCAAACGCGACCTCGCGCATCAAGGACCTCGCCAATATCGAAGGCGTGCGGCAGAACCAGCTCATCGGCTACGGCCTCGTGGTCGGCCTCAACGGCACCGGCGACACCCTCAACAACATCCCCTTCACCAAGCAGTCGCTGCAAGCGATGCTGGAACGCATGGGCGTCAACATCCGCGGCGCCACGATCCGGACCGGCAACGTCGCCGCCGTGATGGTGACCGGCAACCTGCCGGCCTTCGCCACGCAGGGCACGCGCATGGACGTCACCGTCTCGGCCCTTGGCGATGCCAAGGATCTGCGCGGCGGCACCCTGCTCGTCACCCCCCTGTTAGGTGCCGACGGCAATGTCTATGCGGTCGCGCAGGGCTCGCTCGCGATCTCCGGCTTCCAGGCCGAGGGCGAAGCGGCGAAAATCGTGCGCGGTGTCCCGACCGTCGGGCGCATCGCCAACGGCGCCATCATCGAGCGCGAGATCGAGTTCGCGCTCAATCGCCTGCCGAATGTCCGGCTCGCGCTGCGCAACGCCGACTTCACCACGGCCAAGCGCATTGCCGCCGCGATCAACGACTATCTCGGCGTCAAGAGTGCCGAGCCGATCGATCCCTCGACGGTGCAGCTGACGATCCCACCCGAGTTCAAGGGCAACGTCGTCGCCTTCCTGACCGAGATCGAGCAGCTCCAGGTCGATCCCGATCTTGCCGCCAAGATCATCATCGACGAGCGCTCCGGCATCATCGTGATGGGCCGCGACGTCCGCGTCGCCACCGTCGCGGTCGCGCAGGGCAATCTCACGGTGACGATTTCCGAGAGCCCGCAAGTGAGCCAGCCCAACTCGCTGTCGCGGGGGCGGACCGTGGTGACGCCGCGCTCCAGCGTCGGCGTCACCGAGGACGGCAAGAAGTTTGCCGTCGTCAAGGACGGCGTCTCGCTGCAACAGCTCGTCGACGGCCTCAACGGCCTCGGCATCGGCCCGCGCGACCTCATCAGCATCCTGCAGGCGATCAAGGCCGCCGGCGCGATCGAAGCCGACATCGAGGTGATGTGATGCAGACCGGCACGATCAACACCGCGCGTCTCGCCACCGCTGCTGTTTCCTCGAACCCCGCCTTCGCGGTGGAAAGCCGCAACGGCCGGCCCGACTTCGAGCTCGCCGCAGCGCTCCAGAAGGTCTCGCCGCAGCAGCAGGCCAAGGCGCAGAAGACCGCCACCGATTTCGAAGGCATGTTCCTCAACAGCATGTTCGCGCAGATGACTTCAGGCCTGAAGGGCGAAGGTCCGTTCGGCGACACGCCCGGCACAGGCGTATGGCGCTCGATGCTGACCGAGCAATATTCCAAGAACTTTGCCAGCGCCGGCGGCGTCGGCGTCGCGCGCGACGTCTACCGTACCCTGATCATGCAGCAGGCCAAAACCACTCTTCGTACGGCATAAGGTCAAACGAGATGAACCACTTCAACGCGTCACGTCAGCCGATGCCAGCGCAGCGCCCGAACAACACGCCCGGCAGCGCCGAGGCGCGCAAGCTCGCTGAAGATCTGATGGATGCGATGAACGCCCTGCTCGGCCTGATCGAGCGCGAGACCGAACTGGTCCGCGCCGGCAAGGTCCGCGAGGCGATGACGATGGAAGGCAAGAAGCAGGAGCTGTCGAAGCGCTATGTCGCCGCCGTCGGCCAGTTGAAAGCGAACCAGGACAAGCTTGCAAAATCGGCGCCCGAGCTGCTATCGACACTGCACCGGCACCACGACGCCTTCCGCGCCATGCTCCAGGTCAACCTTACCGTGCTCGCGACCGCGCATGCGGTCTCGGAAAGCGTCGTGCGCGGCGTCAACGCCGAGATCCAGAAGCGCAATGTGCCGAACACCTATACCGCAGCGGGCCGCCGCGCCGCGCCGGGGCCCCGTCACATCACTCCGCTCGCGGTTAGTCGCACGCTCTAGGCACACACCAAAACTGCTTCAAATTTTACGAAAAACCGCGCGGCAAAAGCGTCGCGCGGTTAGGCACGTTTGCTAACCGGGTCTTCAATCCTGGTGTTCCATGGTTGCGCATTGAGAGGGGTTGGGATTTGACTCACGCAAGGCAACCAGGAGGCTGCCATGAGTACAGATTTCAGCATCCGGCCGGTGGGGATCCCGGCCCCCGTGCAGTTCGTAACGACGTCGAATTCGGCGGCGAACGATGCCGTGCAAACCGATCTGCCGCTGAGCCAGACGGTCGCCGCGAGCGACACGAGCGCGCCCGCGAGCAATGATCTGCAGAGCAATGCGAACATCTCGCGTCAGGTCGTGTTCGACCAGGCCGCTGCATCCATGGTCTTCCAGGTCGTCAACGAAAAGACCGAGGCAGTGGTCACTCAATTTCCCGACGAGGCGATCCTGCGCCGGCGAGCCTATTTCCACGCACTGGATTTGAAGTCGGAGCCCACGCGCCCGCTCAACACGGACCTCAGCGCTTAATCGGCCACTCATTTGTCGAGCGTGGCCGGGCTCGTTCCGTCACGGCCGGCCGGACAGACCGGCGGCGATGTTGCGGTTGATCTCGATCAGCGGGCGGAAGTGATCGAACTGCGGGCTCATCTGCAGCGCCGCAGTCTGGCTCAGCACGAACACGCTGATATTGGCGATCTTCTGCCGGACCTCGAGCGGCTGCGGGTTGTTGTCGCGCATCGCCTCGCTGAGGAAGATGGTCCAGAGCTTGCGATTGAACAACAGCGCCTGCGTGGTCTGCTCGCTGAACGGATCAGCGGCGTTGACGGCATCCTGGAGCTTGTTGGCAGCCTTCAGCAGAGTCTGCGCTTCGATGTCGCGAGGAGATGCGGTGGTCGTTGCGACACGCGCGTAGGCCGAGGCAGCGGAATTCGACATCAATCACACCTTGGAAGCTTCCTAGTCCGTTGAACGGACTTAAGGATTTCTTTCCCAACCCTATGCAGCAGCGCTTAAGATTTGCTTACATGTGCGCTTGGAAGGACTCCGGATTATTACGGGTCACAGAGTGCTTCATGAGCGCGATGATAGTTGCGCAAGATGCAAGCTGTAAACTTGCACTGCATCATGCGCATCGATCGCAGCTAATCCCGTCTTAGCGAACTCCCTCAAAACAACGGCGGAGCATTAGCCCCGCCGCGCCGTCTCAAACTTTGTATTTGCGCTTTCGAACTAGCGGAGCAGCTGCAGCACGCTCTGCTGCGACTGGTTGGCCAGCGACAACGCGGAGACCGCGATCGACTGGCGGGTCGACAGCGCCTGGCTGTTGGCCGCCTCCTCGTTGGTGTCGGCGAGCGTCAGGTTGGACGAGCCGGTCTGCAGCACGTTGATCAGGTTCTTGGAGAAGTCCTGACGCACCTGCACGATCGAGAGATTGGAGCCGAGCGCGGACGCTTCCGAGCGCAGAGTGCTCGAGGCCGCGTTGAGACTGGTGAGTACCCTGTTGGTGGCCCCGTTATCGATGAAGTCGATGCCGCTGACGAGGTTGCTCAGACCCAGGCCGGCCGCGTTGAACACCACACCATTGATATTGAGCGTGGAGCTGCCGGTTTCGTTGAAGATGAGCTTGAGCGTATCGCCATTCAGCAGGTTGACGCCGTTGAACGAGGAGTCCTGCGACGTCGTGTCGATCTGCGCCAGGATGTTGTTGAACTGGCTGACGAGGTTCGAACGCGCGGTTTGCGCGACCGGGTCCTGAATCGGCGGCTGCGCGGTCGTGAAAGAGGCCACGCCGGTGATCGTGCCGCCGACCACGCCGCCGGCCGTGTTTGAGCCGAGCGTCGAGGAGGCGTACTCGTTGACGGTGGTGATCGTGAGCAGCCCGTTGGCGTCGACCGTCGCAGTCAGGTGGTTGGCCTGAAGCTGAGCGTTCAATTGATCGAGCGTCTTGACGGTACCATGGGTGCCGTCGCCGAACGTGACGTTGACGGGTGTCCCGCCGTTGAACGAGGTGAAGGTCAGCGTCTTGCCCGAGATGCTGCCCGTTCCCGGCGCGCGGGTCGCAGTGAAGGCGGTGGCGGTGCCCGTGGATCCGGTCAGTCCGAATGCGGAGAGGGCATTTCCCGTCCCGGTGATCGACAGATCCGCCGAGGTGCCGGTTGAGAGCTTGAGTGCACCGTTAACGACCGACGACAGCGACGAGCCGCTCGCCGCAACCACCGCGCCGCCGCTGATCGTACCTGCCCCAGTCGCCAGGTCGATTGCATTTAGCGTGTCCTGGATGTTGCCACCCTGAAGATACACCACCGTGTTGCCGGTCGTGTTGTCGGTCACGAGATTGCCGATCTTGGTGGACCCCGCCGGAGCGGCGGCCGGCACCACGGCGTTCCTGAAGCTGATGGTCTTGCCGTCCACGTTGAGCGTGGAACCGTCCTGGACGAGGCTGCCCAGCGTCGCCGACGTGGTCAGACGAGTCTTCGTGACGGTCGTGTTGCCGGAACCCGTCGCGGTCGTCAGACCAAGTGCGTTCAGAAGATCGGACTTGCCGGTGATGCTGAGGTCGGAGCCCGTGCCAGTCGTGAGGGTCAGAACGCCGCCGGCGATGGCCGCGTTTGTGCCGGACGAGTTGGATAGTGTGGCAAGGCCTGCCGAGATGGCCGCCTTCTGCACGCCGCTCGCCAGGTCGATTGCATTCATCACGTCCTGAACGGTGGCGGTCGGAGTGCCAGGCGTGCCCATGTAAATGGTCGAATTGCCGTTCCCGTCGGTGACCATGTTTCCGTTGAGGCCCGAGCCTGCGGGAACTGCACCGGCTGCAGGCGTGGGACCGGCGCGGAAAGTGATCGTCTTGCCGTCCACCACCATCACGTCACCGTCTGCCGGCGCGCCATTTGCGGCGATGGTGCTCGCAGCTGCCGGCGAGCCGTACAGGAACAGCCCGGGGGCGAGACTTGCGGCCGTGCCGGCACCGTTCGGAGCCGCAGCTCCGACCAGAGATTGCGAAATGCCGCCCAGCGTCGTCGCCGTCGTGATCGGGGTCGTGCCGCCGGCGGTGCCGTTGGTAACGACATTGCCGGTCGCGGTTGCGTTCGTATAGCTGGTGGTGCCGCGCAGATCCGCCGGCGTCGCACCGGGAATCGTGGTCGAGATGTTCGACTTGGTCGAATAGCCCACCGTGGTCTGCAGCGCCTGGTTGGCGATCGATTTGGCGCTGTCGATGAGCTTCTGCAGCGAGGTGATGCCGGTATTCGCGGCCTGCAGCACCTGCACACCGTTGTTGATGCCATCGAGCAGGTTGCTGATGTCGCTCGCCCGGTTGTCCAGCCCCTGCGCTGTGAAGAAGTTGGTCGGGTTATCGAGCGCGGTGTTGACCTTCTTGCCGGTCGACAAACGCGACTGGGTGGTGGCGAGCAGATCGGCCGTGGATTGCAGCGACAACAGGTTCTGGCGAACTGACGCCGAGAGAACGATGTTGGACATTGGCGGTCTTCCTCTTGAACCGGATACGAATCGGGCTCGCCGATCTGGAACGTGCTTTGGTGGAGTCTTAGGGGCTGTCCTTTAAAGTATGGTTAACGGCGACTTAAGGGATAGGGTTAATGCGGGGTTGACGGCTCGTAGGCCCTCCAGAACGACAAAAAAGGCGGCGGGGCCGAAGCCCCGCCGCCCTATTTTATTCTGCGATATCAGCTACTTATTAACGGAGCAGCTGGAGCACGCTCTGCTGCGAAGTATTGGCCAGGGAGAGCGCGGAGACCGCGATCGACTGGCGGGTCGACAGCGCCTGGCTGTTGGCCGCTTCCTCGTTGGTGTCGGCCAGCGTCAGGTTGGACGAACCGGTCTGCAGCACGTTGATCAGGTTCTTGTTGAAGTCCTGACGCACCTGCACCACCGAGAGGTTCGAACCGAGGGTCGAAGCCTCCGAGCGCAAGGTGCTCGAGGCGGAATTCAGGCTGGTGAGCACGCGATTGGTCGCGGCGTTGTCGATGAAATCGGTGCCCTGCAGCAGCGCGGCGAGACCGAGCCCTTTCGAGTTGAAGGTCACGCCGGTGATGTTCAGGCTCGACTTGCCGGTCTCGTCGAACACCAGCTTGAGCTGGTCGCCGTTGAGCAGGTTCACGCCGTTGAACGACGAGTCGACCGAGGTCGTGTCGATCTGCGACATGATGTTGTTGTACTGCGCAACGAGATTCGAACGGGTGGCCTGAGCGACCGCGTCGACTGTCGGCGTTGTCGCGTTGGTCCAGGTCAAGGCGGTCGTGATCGTGCCGCCGATCGCACCGCCAGCAGTCGCCGAGCCGATCGTCGACGACGCATAGTCGTTGATCACGGACACCGTGAGCAGGCCGTTGGCGTCGATCGTCGCGGCCAGATTGTTGGCCTGCAGCTTGGCATTCAATTGGTCCAGCGTCTTGACCGTACCGCCGGTGCCATCGCCGAAGGTGACGTTGACCGCCGTGCCGCCATTGAAGGAAGTGAAGGTCAAGGTCTTGCCCGAGATGCTGCCGGGAGCAGCGGCCCGGCTCGCCGTGAAGGCCGTGCCGGTGCCGGTCGACCCGGTGAGACCGAGTACGGACAGCGCGTTGCCCGAACCGGTAATCGACAGATCCGAGTTCGCGCCCGTGGAGATGTGCAGCGCGCCGGCAACAATCGACGAGTTGGTCTGGCCGGTCGCGGTGCCCAGGGTCGCCGTGCCGCCGGAGTTGGATGCGGTCTGCACGCCGGTGGCGAGGTCCACCGCATTCAGAATGTCGGCGATGGTGCCCTTGTTCAGGTAGACGGTCGAGTTGCCGTTGCCATCGGTGACCACGTTGCCGGACACGCCGGACCCGGAGGGCACGTTCGCAGCCGCCGGCGTACCGCCGTTCTTGAACGTGATGGTCTTGCCGTTGACGTTCAGCGTCGAACCGTCCGTGATCAGCGAGCCGAGGCTGGCCGAGCTGGTGGTGCGGGTCGCCGTCACTGTGGCATTGCCGGAGCCGGTCGCCGTGGTCAGGCCGAGAGCCTTCAGCAGGTCGGCCTTGCCAACCACACTGAGATCGGCACCGGTCGAGGTTTCCAGCGTGATCTTGCCGCCAGCGAGCGCGCTCACCGACGTCGTCTGGCTGGCGTTGGTGGTGATCGTCGCTGCGCCCGCAGCCACGACCGCATTCTGAACGCCGCTGGCAAGGTCGACCGCCTTCAGAACATCGCCAACCGTGGCTGTCGCGTTCGTGGCACTGGCACCAAGATAGATGATCGAATTGCCGCTACCGTCGGTCGCGATGTTGCCGCTGACACCATAGCCGCTCGGAGCCGACGCCGCAGCCGGAACAGCTCCCGCCTTGAAGGTGATGGTGTGGCCGTTGACGGTGAAGCTCGATCCATCGGTG
>NZ_LBJP01000055.1:0-25133 GCF_028128715.1 Bradyrhizobium sp. CCBAU 51745
TCGAACTACTAAGGCACCGCCAGACGAAAGAGGCGGCAACAGATATGTTCAGCCTACAACCGCCGCGCCACATCTCGACTCTACCCGACAGCTGAACTTGTCGGCCGGGTACCTGCTCAATCCGCCTCTAACGGTACGTCGCGTCGGCCCTAAGGACGGCCCGGTACCCGGTTGCGAGCACCAACTCAGCGATCTGGTCGGCGCCTGCGAAGCCAAGGTCGGACAAATGAGAATTCAGCACGCCAGCTTCGGGCGCGTTAGCAAGCCTCGGCTGATGATCCTGGAGACTTGATCGCATAAGCTGCGTGATTTTGCTGCCATAATGATTGACTCATAGATGTAGCTGTTAACCGCAACTAGACCTTTAGAACGCAGTCGCTCCAGTTCTGCGGCGTCGAGTACGCTGGTTGGCCATTGCATAACATCAGCAGCGGGCTTCGAGTGAACCTGAGCATTCAGAAATTGGCCGCGGTTTTGCGGCGGCAAAAGCAGCGCCGGGGCCGATCGACATCGCTTGCAGAATTGTAGTGTTACCTGGCGAAGCGGCCCGCCCGCGCCCACTATTGCTTGTTTCGGTTCTTGCTGGCCCCTCTGAGCGGCGGCGTCGATGCCAGCGCAGTTGCGGTCTCGGCCATTTGGATGCAGGTGAGCAAATCGACGTAGCTTTGGGTTCCTCCTGTTATGGCCTCACCTTCGCAGGCATCGCGGACAGCGGGCTTGGCCGACAACCACACCGTGCTGAGCTGCTGCTGCGCTGTCGTTTCATCGCGCATGCAATCGGTAAAGCTTTGCGCCAACGCCAGCCCCATCGACTTGTCCGTTTCGGACGTCGCCTTGCAAAGCGCTTCGACCTTCAGTTCGGGAACGCGATCAGAAGCCGGTATGACCATTGAACCCGCAAGCAGTGCAAGTGAGAGCAGGGCGCTGTTCATCTGTGTCTCCTTGCTAGAATTGCCCCGGCTGAGCCGGCGGTGGGGACCAATCGGACCTGAGATTGTTTGGATTGGCACGATCAAACAGATCCTGCCGCAACACGAAGCCGCGCCAGGCTGGAGAAACAGGGGACGGTGAACGCGAGACCTGAGCCTTTGCACCAGTTGGACGAACGTAATGGTCCGCTGCATGGGCTGGCGGAGCGAGCCCAATTTGAAAAGTCGCAAGCACGGCAACAAAGCGAGCGCTTATCATGGCTGTACTCGACGATCGAAAAGAAGGGATCGGATCGTTTGACAGTTGACAGTGCCCGCGCGCCGCCCGGACGCTGCAACCAATATGGGACAGGGAGCCACGGCATTTCGGGATCGACGTTGATTCAAATCAACCCAAACAACGCGCCTGACAATGCCGCGCCTGTCACTTCGTGATGATGTGCTCTGTCGGCGTCACAGCCGGGGGCGGCGCCGCAGGCGAGATGACAAAGGTCACCCAGGCATTCCAGCCCTCGGGCCGGTTTTCCGCGGCGAACTCCTTGTAAGCCTTCAGGTTCAGATAGCCCTGCATGTCGCCCACCGGGAAGATGAAGCCGACCTGCGGGCCTGCGGCCGCGACCTGCGAGCGGAAGCAACCGACGCGATCGCCGGAGCCGCTGTCGCAGCCGAGTTGCTTGTAGACGTAACCTACGAGACCGACCTGGACCTGCTTGGTCAGGAATTGTGAGGCGCCCCAATCGAAATGCATGTCGACGCCGCTCTGATACTGCGTGTCGGTGTTCTTGAAATTGTATGTGAGGCCGAGCACGCCGGACAGTTCATGCCCCGTCTGCGGATTGAAATAAGTATAGCCGCCGCCAGCGTCGATCGTCCCATGCCCGAGCCCGATATTGGCGAGGCGGGTCGACTGGTAAGCCCCGACCGGGATGTCGCCCATGACATAGGTCATGTAGTTGTACTGACAAGACCTACAGCCACATGTCGATCGGCTGGGCCTGGGCATTCGACACGCCATTCTCCTGGACCAAGCAGATCGTCTCGCATTTCGGCGGCACGCGGCAGGGCATGGCGGTATCCTGGCCGGCTGCCATCAAGGACAAGGGCGGCATCCGCGCCCAGTTCCATCACGTCATCGACATCGTGCCGACCATTCTTGAGGCCGCACAGATCAAGCAGCCGGACATCGTCGACGGCATCAAGCAAAGCCCGATCGAGGGCGTCAGCATGATGTACACGTTCGATGCCAAGAACGCGAATGCGGCAACGACACACACGACGCAGTATTTCGAGATGTTTGCTGATCGGGCAATCTACAATGACGGCTGGATCGCCAGCACAAAGGTCCTGCGGCCGCCGTGGGTGACGGTCGCGAAGCTGCCGAACCCGGGCGACTATCCCTGGGAGCTCTATGACCTGCGCAACGACTGGACGCAAGCCGAGGACGTTGCTGCCAAGAATCCGGACAAGCTGAAGGAGTTGCAGGCGCTGTTCTGGAAGGAGGCGGAAAAATATCAGGTGCTGCCGCTCGATTCGACGGTGGCGTCGCGCATGATTACTCCGCGTCCCAGTCTGAGCGCGGGCCGCACGAACTTTGCCTGGATCCGACCGATGACCGGCACGCCGAACGGCGACGCGCCGAGCCTGCTCAACGCCTCCTATAACTTCAAGGTCGACGTCGATATTCCAGATGGCGGCGCCGAGGGCATGCTCGTGACGCAGGGAGGGCGTTTCGGGGGCTATGGCTTCTATGTCCTCAAGAACAAGCCAGTCTTCACGTGGAACCTCGTCGACCTGAAGCGGGTGCGTTGGGAGGGACCTGATCTGACCCCCGGCAAGCACCTGATCGAGTTTGACTTCAAGTACGATGGTCTTGGCGCGGCCACGATGATGTTCGGCGATTATACCGGCATCGGCCAGGGCGGCACCGGCGCGCTGAAGGTCGACGGCAAGGCGGTGGCCACGGAGAAGATGGAGCAGACGCTGCCGTTCATCCTGCAATGGGATGAAGCGTTCGACATCGGCTCCGACACCGGCACGCCGGTGGACGACAACGACTATCAGACACCGTTTGCCTTCACCGGCAAGATCAACAAGCTCACGCTCGACATAGAGCGGCCGAAGCTGAGCCCGGACGACGTCAAGCGCCTGCAGCAGGCGGCCCGGGCGGCCGGTGACGGTCCGTCCGCCGACACCGGAAAGACGGCTTCGGCCGAACCACAGGTCGGAACCGTCGGCCTGAGCCTGGTAGACAAGATCCAGTTGCGGATCGACAAGCGCGAAGCCTGCCGCAAGCAGGCGGAAGCGAAGGACCTCGGCATGGTGGAGCGAGTCAAGTTCGTCCAGCAATGTGTCCAGCAGTGATGCGAGATGGGCGGGAAGCCAGCCGGCTTCCCGCCGGGTCCAGTGCAGAGGATGGCGGGATGAGGTTCTTGAAACGTAGTTGCTCGATGTGGCTATCGACCGTTGCACTGATTGCAGCTGTGGCGTTCGCCGGAGCGGCAGCGCAAGCCGCCGAAGAGACGGTGCAGGGGATGCTCGCCGCGCAAATCCGCATGCAGGGCTTCGCCTGCGACAAGGCGCTCGGCGCGGCGAAAGACGCGAAGCGTTCGCGGCCCGATCATGCGGTATGGATGCTCAGATGCAGCAATGCGAACTACCGGGTGAGCCGCGCGCCAGACATGGTTGCCAAGGTCGAGCCGCTTCGTTGACGAAGTCAGCAGTCCAGCATCGATTGGCGGAAACATGCAAAGCGTGATCGATCTGATGCCAGTCACGCCCTCGATTGACCAGCTTGGCCCGCGTTATCGCACGACAATGACCTTCACGTGTAAGCAACTGACGTTGAACGGGACCGGTGAGCGGACGTGGCAAGAGGCTCGCGAAGGAACCGCAGGCGTGACAAGGCTCGGGCACACATGCCAGAGCCAGTTCGATCCATACCGCAGCTTGCGCCGCAGGGCACGACGAAGCGGGTGGTCGTCGCTGCGAGCGTCCTGGCCTGCGTGATTGCTGTCGGACTGTTCTGGTACGAGACATCGAAGGCCCCGATCGAGCCTCCCTCGCATGCCAAGCTGGCGTTCGTCGGCAGCGAGTCCTGCGCCGGCTGTCATCAAGCCGAGACGAAGCTTTGGCAGAGCTCGCAGCACCGCCATGCCATGGATCACGCAACCGCGCAGACCGTGCGCGGCGACTTCAACGACGCGACCTTTGACTACGCCGGCACGCACTCGCGCTTCTTCAGCAGGGACAACAAATTCCTGGTCGAAACCGACGGACCTGACGGCAAGCTCGCGACTTTCGAGGTGAAATACGCTTTCGGCATCGATCCGCTGCAGCAATACCTGATCGAATTTCCCGATGGCCGCATCCAGGCCCTGTCCATCGCCTGGGATACGCGAACGAAAGAGCAGGGCGGACAGCGCTGGCTTCATCTCTATCCCGACAGCGCCATCACCCATAACGATCCCTTGCATTGGACGAAGTTGAACCAGAACTGGAATTTCATGTGCGCCGAGTGTCACTCGACCGGCGTACTCAAGGGCTACGATGCCGCCAAGGACACGTTTGCCACTACCTTCGCCGAGATCAGCGTCGGCTGCGAGGCGTGCCATGGTGCCGGCTCGCGTCACGTCGCCTGGGCGCGCGGAAAGCCGGCGTCGCGCGGCGTAGACGACGGCCTGCTGGTCCGTTTTGACGAGCGCACCGGCATCACGTGGTCAGCCTCCGCCGGGACGCCGACGCCGACACGGAGTGCGCCAGCAGCAGCGCTGCGCAAGGAGGTCGAGACCTGCGGGCGCTGCCATGCCCGCCGCGGACAGCTTTCGGAAGATTGGACGCCGGGACGGCCGCTCTCCGAGACGCATCGCGTGTCGTTGCTCGACCGCCAGCGTTTCCATGCCGACGGCCAGATGCGCGACGATGAGGAGACCTACAACTACGCCCCGTTCAAGCAGAGCAGGATGTTTGCCAAAGGCGTAACTTGCAGCGACTGCCACGATCCGCATAGCGCAGCGCTGAAGGCGCCCGGGGACGGCGCCTGTGCGCAGTGACATGCGCCGGACAAGTATCAGTCGCCCGCTCACCGGCATCATGCTGACGTCTCCCCGCCGCCGGGTTGCCCGTCCTGCCACATGCCGGAGCGTCGCTATATGGTCATCGACCATCGCCACGACCATGGCTTCCGCGTTCCGCGCCCTGATCTTTCCGTGCAGACGGGCGCACCGAATGCGTGCAACGACTGCCATCGTGACAGATCCGCGAATTGGGCCGCGCAACAGTTCGAAACTTGGCTTGGCCCTGGGCGGCGCGGCTATCAGACCTACGCGGGCGCATTTCACGCCGCTTGGCGCGAGGCGTCCGACGCGCAAGCGTTGCTGGCGGCGATCGCAGCATCGGACGACGTTGCCGGAATCGTCCGCGCCAGCGCGCTGGCCGAGCTTCCCGCGCCGATCTTAGATCTGACCCGGCGCGGACTTTCTGATTCTGATCCGCTCGTGAGGCTCGGCGCGCTCGATGGGCTAGAAGGAGCCCCGACCGATCAGCTCTGGTCGCTCGCCGCGTCGCAACTGACCGATCCCGTGCGTGGCGTGCGCATCCGCGCCGCCGAGCTTCTCGCCGCCGTGCCCGCTGCACGCCAGCCTGCGGCCGATCGCGACAAGTTCACACAGGCGGCTGCCGAATTCGTCGAGGCGCAGAAGCTGAACGCGGATCGGCCGGAGGCGCGCACGGCGCTCGGCAATTTCCTCGCCCGCCAGGCCGGCGCCGATCGGGCGGAAGCCGAATACCGCGCCGCACTCAAGCTCGATCCCTCGTTTGCGGCCGCGGCCATCAATCTGTCTGACCTGTATCGGCAGCTCGGACGCGACAGCGACGGCGAGCGGGTCCTGCGCGAGGCTCTATCTGTGTCGGCGCAGGAGGCATCTCTCCACCACGCGCTCGGTCTGACGCTGGTGCGCCAGAAGCGCAACGAAGCAGCAATCGAAGAGCTGCAGCAGGCTGCGGCGCTGGACCCGGGCCAGCCGCGCTACGCCTACGTGTATGCAATCGGGCTGCATTCGGCCGGCCGGCACGATGATGCGCTTGCGGTCCTGAAGGAAGGTCTGCGCGGGCATCCCGACAATCTGGAACTGCTGTCAGCCGCACTGAATTTCAGCCGTGAGAAAGGGGACGCCGTTGCCGCTCTGGAGTATGCCGAGCACCTTGGGCGCCTCTTGCCTGGCGACACGCGCATGGCCGACGTTATCAGGGAGCTGAAGCGATAGGGCAGGGCATCAGGAAGAAACGTCTCGATGATAGCCTTTTACCGCTGTTTTGCCCGACGAGTCAAGAAAATTCGCTAAATACGAAATTTGCTCTTGGCCCGGCGAGGTTGGCTACTGTGCATGGGGTTGTTTTTGGTCTTTGGCGTGTGCTCGCAGCCGCACGGTCTTGCTGATGCAAAAAGGGCCGCCCCGAAGGGCGGCCCTTTCGTTTTGACGCAATGTGGTGCCGCTTACTCGGCGGCCTGCTTCTGCGGCGGGTCGAGCGCGCCCGATTTGTGGATCTCGGCGACCTGGTGATCGGAGAAGCCGAGCACCGCGCGCAGGATCTCGTCGGTATGCTCGCCGAGCAGCGGCGAGCGGGTGACGTCGCTCGGGCTATCCGACAGCTTGATCGGGTTGCCGACCGAGAGGTACTTGCCGCGGGTCGGGTGATCGACCTCGACCACGGTGCCGGTCGCGCGCAGCGACTGGTCCTCGGCGAGCTCCTTCATCGACAGGATCGGGCCGCAGGGGATGTCGTCCTTGTTGAGGATCTCCATCGCCTCGAACTTGGTCTTGGTCATCGTCCATTGTTCGATGCGAGCAAAGATCTCGTTGAGGCGCGGCAGGCGGGCCGCCGGCTTGGCGTAGTTCGGATCGGTCTTCCAGCTGGGCTCGCCGATCACGTCGCAGATCTTCTCCCAGACCGGGGCCTGGGTGATGAAGTAGATGTAGGCGTTGGGATCGGTCTCCCAGCCCTTGCACTTCAGGATGCGGCCGGGCTGGCCGCCGCCGGAATCGTTGCCCGCGCGCGGCACGGCATCGCCGAACGGAATGCCTTCGCCGTACTGGCTGTATTCCTTCAGGGGGCCGTGGGCGAGGCGCTGCTGGTCGCGCAGCTTGACGCGGGCGAGGTTGAGCACGCCGTCCTGCATCGCCGCGGTGACGCGCTGGCCCTTGCCGGTGTGGGTGCGCTGATAGAGCGCGGTGACGATGCCGAGCGCGAGGTGCAGGCCGGTGCCGGAATCGCCGATCTGCGCGCCGGTGACGAGCGGAAGCCCGTCGCGGAAGCCGGTGGTGGAGGCGGCGCCGCCGGTGCACTGCGCCACGTTCTCATAGACCTTGCAGTCTTCGTACGGTCCGGGGCCGAAGCCCTTGATCGACGCGACGATCATCTTCGGGTTGATCGCCTGGATCTTCTCCCAGGGGAAGCCCATGCGGTCGAGCACGCCGGGGCCGAAATTCTCGACCAGCACGTCGCACTTCTTGATCAGCTCGGTGAGGACTTCCTTGCCCTTGGGGTTCTTGGTGTCGAGCGTGATCGAACGCTTGTTGTGGTTGAGCATGGTGAAATACAGGCTGTCCACGTTCGGGATGTCCTGCAACTGGCCGCGGGTGATGTCACCCACGCCGGGGCGCTCCACCTTGATCACGTCGGCGCCGAACCATGCCAGCAGCTGCGTGCAGGTCGGTCCGGACTGGACATGGGTGAAGTCGAGAATGCGAACGCCCTCGAGCGCTTTGGTCATCTTGTATGCTCCGTACTCTGTCTGCCCCTGCACCCGCAGGGAATAAGGGTTGAGGGGGGACTACTTCTTCTTCTGCAGAACGCTCTGCGGATTGAGGTTGCCGATGCGGCCGCTTTCCGAGCCCGCGGCCGGATCGATCACGGCGTTGATCAGCGTCGGCTTGCGGGATGCCATGGCTTCATTCACAGCGCGCTTCAGTTCATCCGGCGAGGTCGCGTTCACGCCGACGCCGCCAAAGGCCTCCATCATCTTGTCGTAGCGCGCACCCTTGACGAACACGGTGGTCGCGGGATCGGAGTTGGCGCCGTTGACGTCGGTGCCGCGATAGATGCCGTCATTGTTGAAGATGACGACGCAGATCGGCAGGTTGTAGCGGCAGATGGTCTCGACCTCCATGCCGGAGAAGCCGAACGCCGAGTCGCCTTCCACTGCCAGCACGGGGTGGCCGGTCTCGAGCGCAGCCGCGATCGCCTGGCCCATGCCGATGCCCATCACGCCCCAGGTGCCGACGTCGAGACGCTTGCGCGGGCGGTACATGTCGATGACGCCGCGGGCGAGGTCGAGCGTGTTGGCGCCTTCGTTGACGAGGATCGCTTCGGGATGATCCTTGATCACATTCTTCAGCACGCCGAGCGCGCCGTGATAGTCCATCGGCGATTTATTGTTCATCAGCTTCGGCGCCATCTTGGCGACGTTCTCTTCACGCTTGGACGACACCGCCTTGGTCCATTCGGCCGGCGGGGTGGTCCAGGACGAGCCCATCGCCTGGTTGAAGGCGGAGACCACCGAGCCGATGTCGCCGACCACGGGCGCGACGATCTCGACGTTGGAGTCCATCTCCTTCGGCTCGATATCGACCTGGATGAACTTCTTCGGCTGATCACCCCAGCTCTTGCCCTTGCCATGCGAGAGCAGCCAGTTCAGCCGCGCGCCGATCAGCATGACGACGTCGGAGTCCTTCAGCACGGTCGAGCGCGCAGCGCCGGCGCATTGCGGGTGCGTATCGGGGAGCAGGCCCTTGGCCATGCTCATCGGCAGGAACGGCACGCCGCTCTTCTCGACGAAGCTCTTGATCTCCTCGTCGGCCTGCGCGTAGGCCGCGCCCTTGCCGAGAATGATGAGCGGACGCTTGGCGCTCTTGAGCACGTCGAGCGCGCGCTTCACCGACGCGGGTGAGGGGATCTGCGCGGGCGCAGCGTCAATCACCTTGACCAGCGACTTCTGGCCGGCCTCGGCGTTCATCACCTGGCCGAACAGCTTTGCCGGCAGGTCGAGATAGACGCCGCCCGGACGGCCCGAGACGGCGGCGCGGATGGCGCGGGCAAAGCCGATGCCGATGTCCTGGGCGTGCAGCACGCGATAGGCCGCCTTGCACAGCGGCTTTGCGATCGCGAGCTGGTCCATCTCTTCGTAGTCGCCCTGCTGCAGATCGACGATCTCGCGCTCGGAGGAGCCCGAGACCAGGATCATCGGATAGCAGTTGGTGGTGGCGTGGGCGAGCGCGGTGAGACCATTCAGGAAGCCCGGGGCGGACACCGTGAGGCAGACGCCGGGCTTCTTGGTGAGATAGCCGGCGATGCCGGCGGCGTAGCCGGCGTTCTGCTCGTGGCGGAAGGAGATCACACGAATGCCGGCGGCCTGCGCCATGCGGCCCAAATCCGTGATCGGGATGCCCGGCACATTATAGATGGTGTTGATGCCGTTCAGCTTGAGCGCGTCGATGACGAGATGGAAGCCATCCGTCAGTTCCTGCTCGGTGCCCGGTGCTTCGGACTTGGTCGCGGTGTTCAGCATGGGCCTTGTCTCCCTGATCTCAAGGTAGTGGGGCGAATGGTTCGCCCTTCTGGTGAATGTCGCTAGGTGAACAGTTAAGTAAACAGTTCTTGGCCGTGCGCTTCGACGTAAGCGGCAAGGCCAAGGGTGTGGTCACGCGCGCGCTTCTCGGCGAGCTCGGTGTCGCGCGCTTCCAGCGCCTCGATCATGCCGAGATGCTCGGGCAGGGAGGTCGCGGTGCGGTCCTTGCGGCCGATCGTCAGCTGGCGATAGCCGCGCACGTGCAGCAAGAGGTCGTTGGTGAGATCGACCAGGACGGGGGACTCCGACAGCGAGATCAGCGCCTGGTGGAAGGCGATGTTCGCCTTCGAATATTCCTCGACGTGATCCTCGGGCAGGCGGTCCTTGCCGAAATCCTTGAAGTAGTCGCGCAGCGCCGTGATGTCCTTCTTGCGCGCGGTGGTGGTGATCAGGCGCGCCGCCATGCTCTCAAGCGCCGCCCAGGCGCGGATCATGTCGACGATCTCGCTCTTGGTCCGGCGTACCACCATGATGCCGCGGCGCGGCACGGTCTTCACGAAACCATCCTGCTCGAGCATCGCGATCGCTTCGCGGATGGGCGTGCGGCTGACGCCCAGCCGTTCGGACAGCGCGCGCTCGTCCAGCATGACAGGCTCGGGCGTCGAATAGATGTCCATCTTGAGGATGGCTTCCTTCAAGGCGTCATACGCCTTGTTCTTGAAGCTACTCTCCGGGGCAATACGAACGATTGCGATGTCTGCCTCGGCCATGTTCGGCAACGCCTTGGTTGGTTTCCGCAGTGACACGACGATTCTCCTCCAGTGGGAGTCGTCTTTTACAGGAATATTTGCCGGAAAGTTTTTGGCATACCACATGCCAGAATGTCAAGCTGCCTATTTTTTGCGGCGTTATCGACCGTGCTCTGGCTTGACAAGTTGGCTCCTGGCATACCAAATGCCATCGTTAGCCATTTTTGATCCAAGCTGGCGGAGTCATCAAGGCCTTTCAGCCCTCCGTTCCGCTAGGTGGAACAGGGCGCGGAGATGGCAAGTATCACGGGCAGCCGCATCACGCGCGCTTTGCAAAGCAAGAACTGAAGGTCAAGGGAGAAGCTCATGTCGAATTCCAAAGACGTCGTCCGCAAGGTCCTTGACCAGGTCAAGGCCGACAAACGCACCAGCCTGACAGCGCCGGAAGGCAAGGTGGTCTGCGATGCCTACGGCATTCCCGTGCCGAAAGAGGGCGTGGCGAAGTCGGCCGGCGAGGCCGGCAAAATGGCGTCGTCGATGGGCTTCCCGGTGGTGATGAAGATCGTCTCCCCGGACATTCTCCACAAGACCGAAGCGGGCGGTGTCATCGTCGGCGTCAAGACGGCTGAAGATGCCGAGAAGGCCTACGAGACCATTCTCGGCAACGCCAAAAAGTATAAAGCCGACGCCAAGATCGAGGGCATCCAGGTGCAGCAGATGCTGGCCGGTGGCACCGAAGTGATCGTCGGCTCGATCACCGACGGCTCGTTCGGCAAGCTGGTCGCCTTCGGTCTCGGCGGTGTGCTGGTCGAGGTGTTGAAGGACATCACCTTCCGCCTCGCGCCCGCGACCAGGGAAGACGCGCTGTCGATGCTCGACGGCATCCAGGCGCATGAAATTCTGAAGGGCGTGCGCGGCGGCGAGCCGGTGAACCGCACCGCTCTGGCCGATGTCATCGTCAAGGTTTCGCAGCTCGTCACCGATTTCCCTGAAATCGTCGAGCTCGACCTCAACCCTGTGTTCGCCACCGCCAAGGACGCGATTGCGGCGGACGTGCGTATCGTCGTCGACTTCGCCTACAAACCCAAGCCGAAGCCGCGTCCGACCGAAGAGATCGTCGCAGCCATGAACCGCATCATGCAGCCGAAGGCGGTCGCCGTGATCGGCGCCTCGGCCGAGGACGGCAAGATCGGCAACTCCGTGATGAAGAACCTCATCAACGGTGGCTACAAGGGCGAGATCATTCCGATCCATCCCAAGGCAGCCGAGATCCTCGGCTACAAGGCGTACAAGAGCGTCAAAGACGTGTCCGGCGTGATCGACGTCGCGGTGTTCGCGATTCCCGCGAAGTTCGTCGCCGGTGCGCTCACCGAATGCGGCGAGAAGAAGATTCCCGGTGCGGTGCTGATTCCGTCAGGCTTTGCCGAGGCCGGCGCGCCGGAGCTGCAGGCCGAGATCGTCGAGGTCGGCAAGAAGTACGACATCCGCCTGATGGGACCGAACATCTACGGCTTCTATTATACGCCCGCCAATCTCTGTGCGACCTTCTGCACCGCCTACGACGTCAAGGGCCACGCGGCGCTGTCGTCGCAGTCGGGCGGCATCGGCATGGCCATCATCGGCTTCTCGCGCTCGGCCAAGATGGGCGTCTCCGCGATCGTCGGCCTTGGCAACAAGTCTGATATCGATGAGGACGATCTGCTCGCTTTCTTCGAGCAGGATCCGAATACGAATCTGATCGCGCAGCACTGCGAGGACCTCAAGGACGGTCGCGCCTTCGCGGAAGCCGCCAAGCGGGTCTCCAAGAAGAAGCCGGTCGTTGTGCTCAAGGCCGGCCGCACCTCGGCCGGCGCGAAGGCGGCCTCGTCGCACACCGGCGCGCTCGCCGGTAACGACAAGATCTACGAGGACGTGCTGGCACAATCGGGCGTGATCCGCGCCCGCAGCCTGCGGCAGCTGCTCGAATTCGCCCGCGGCGTGCCGGTGCTGCCGACGCCTAAGGGCGAGAACGTGCTGATCATCACCGGTGCCGGGGGCTCGGGCGTGCTGCTGTCGGACTCATGTGTCGACAACGGCCTGTCACTGATGTCGATGCCGCCGGATCTCGATGCGGCCTTCCGCAAGTTCATCCCGCCGTTCGGCGCGGCTGGTAACCCTGTGGATATCACCGGTGGCGAGCCGCCGATCACCTACGTCAACACGGTGAAGCTCGGTCTGTCGGACGAGCGTATCCACTCACTGATCCTCGGCTATTGGCACACCATCGTCACCCCGCCGATGGTGTTCGCCCGCAATATGGTCGAGGTGAAGAAGGAGATGGAGGCCAAGGGCTTTGTGAAGCCAATCGTGGCCTCACTGGCCGGCGACGTCGAAGTCGAGGAAGCCGCCGAATATCTCTACCAGAACGGCATCCCGGCCTATGCCTACTCGACCGAGCTGCCGGTCGAGGTGTTAGGTGCCAAGTACAAATGGGCGCGCGGGGCAGGGCTGCTCTGAGCCTAATCTCTCCGGTCATCCCGGGGCGGCGCGAAGCGTCGAACTATGGTGCGCACTTGTGCGCTTGAGGATCTCGAGATTCCGGGTTCGCGCTTTCGCGCGCCCCCGAATGACGCCAGCCACAGCGGCAGGTCGCGATGGGCAAGAACGTGATCCGGCGCAAATCGCCTGAGACACGATCGGCTGCGGAGGCCGATCGTGACGGCGGCGTGCAGTCTGTCGACCGCGCGCTGTCGATCCTCGAGACGCTGGCCGAGGACGACGAAGGTTATCGCCTCAGCGATCTCGCCGTTCGCACCGGCCTGTCGGCCTCGACCGTGCACCGCCTGCTGGCGACGCTGGAAAGCCGCCGCTTCGTGCAGTTCGACCGCGCCGAATCCAAATGGCATGTTGGCGTCCGCAGCTTCACCGTCGGGGCGAGCTTCGCGCGGCGGCGCAATTTCACCGCGCAGGCGATTCCTTATTTGCGCAAACTGCGCGATCTCACCCGCGAGACCGCCAATCTCGCCGTTGTCGATGACGAGTTCATCATCGTGCTGACCCGCATGGAGAGCCGCGAGATCATGCGCTCGCTGACCAAGGTCGGCGGCCGCGTCGCGATGGTGACATCGGGGGTCGGCAAGGCCGTGCTCGCGACCTATTCCGACGAGGATGTGGGCGCGGTCATCCGCCATCACGGCATGCCGAGACTCACGGAAAAATCCATCGTGCGGCCCAGCGACCTTTTTAGAGAACTCGCGACGGTTCGCAAGCAGGGCTTTGCAATCGACGACGAGGAGGCTCAGATGGGCCTGCGCTGCGTCGCCGCCGTGGTCTACAACGCGCTGGCCGAGCCGCTTGCGGCAATCTCGGTGTCCGGGATGACCAGCCGCATCACCGATGAGCGATTGCCGGAGGTTGGCCGCATGGTCCGCGAGGTAGCGGCGGAACTAACGGCCGCACTCGGCGGCGTCGCGCCGGAGCCGAAGGCGTCCTAGTCGAGTACTGATCACGTAGACATACAGGACAAACGTCGTGATCGAGGCGCAGGCCAGCGCGAAGCCGCCCCCGATTGAGAGTCGTTCGAGCTGAAACGTCTTAACGCCGCTCACCTCGTCACGCACGAGCTCGCGCGAGACGCCCTGCGTTGGCCGCTGACAAGGACGCGTGTCAGCCAAAGGCCGTCACTATCAGGGACGGGCGCGCGCGAGATCTCGAGCACAGGCGGGCCATCCAGTACATATGATCGGCCGTGCTGAACTGCCACACGTCATCCCGCGGCGCGTTGACGAGGACGTTGAATTCCAGGTTCAGCCGGTTGCGCGCCCGCAGCGTGTCGAAAAGGCCCTGTAACGCATAAAAGGCGATCCGCAACATCTCGATGGGAAGGGCGAGGAGTCTGAGCATGGCCTGAGTTGATCGCGGCGGCGCGGGCGAAGTTCATTTCGGGCTGTAACGGATGAGGGAAGGGCGGCCGTAGCGGCGCCGTGCTATGCTTCCGCGGCCATCGATGGGCTGTGCCGGCCACGTGCCAGCGGCCGGTCCTGCCCAATGCGTAAGCAGAAGTGCCGTTTTAATTGAGTTGCCCCTCCTGCATGAGGGCGCAACCATTGCCGGACGAACCACGTCCGCCGGGAGCTCCGATGACCAAACTGACCCGCTTTGCCGTCGCGCCACTGCATTCGATGACGCGACGTCTCGCCGATGTCGCCTCTGCGCGGCTCGCACCCGACCTCGTCATCTCAGGTGCAAGGGTACTCTCGACCTATTCGGAGCGGATCCATCCGGGACGCGAGGTCTGGATCACGGGCGGCCGCATCGCCGCGGTGAAACCGGCCGGAACGGCGAAGAAGATGTGGAGCCACGTGCCGCTGTATGACGCCGCGGGCGGGATCATCGCGCCGGGGCTGGTCGATCCGCATATTCACATCGAATCTTCAATGGTGACGGCCTGCGCCTACGCCGAGGCCGCGCTGCTCAACGGGACCACCACGATCTTCTGCGACAGCCACGAGATCGGCAACGTCATGGACGTCGCCGGCGTCGAGGCGATGCTGGAGGACGCCCGTGAGGCGCCGCTTTCGATCTTTCTGACGGTGCCGAGCACGGTGCCGGCAACCTCGGCGGAACTGGAGACCGCCGGCGGCGACCTCACGCCCGACAAGATCGCCGGTCTGTTCGACCGCTGGCCTGAAGCCGTCGCGCTCGGCGAAAAGATGGATTTCGTGCCAGTGACCATGGGCGACGAGCGCAGCCACGCGATCCTCGCGGCAGCCCTGAAGCGCGGGCGACCCGTGTCCGGGCATATCTACGGCCGTGAATTCGTCGCGGCCTATGCGGCTTCCGGCGTCACCGACACGCATGAAGCGATCGACCGCGACATCGCCGACGATCTGCTCGATGCAGGCGTCTGGATTTTCCTGCGCGGCGGCCCGCCGACGACGCCCTGGCATTCGCTGCCGCAGGCGATCCGGACGATCACCGAACTCGGGGCCTCGCACAAGCGCACCGCAGTCTGCACCGACGACCGCGATGCCGATGATCTCCTGCTCTTTGGCCTCGACTGGGTGGTGCGCGAAGCCGTGAAGGCGGGGATGTCGCCGGAACAGGCCTGGTCGATGGGTTCGCTGCACGGCGCCACCCGCTTTGGCATGGAGGGGGATATCGGCGGGCTCGGCGGCGGCCGCCGCGCCGATCTCGTGCTGATGGACGACAATCTCAAGCCGCAATCGACCTGGTATGGCGGCGAGCTCGTGGTGGAGAACCGCAAGATCACGCCGCGCCTCGATCAGGCGCTGTCGCAGCGCTATCAATATCCGAAGGCGGCATACGCGACCGTGAAGCTGCCGGAGAAGATCAAGCTGACGCCGGAGCTACCGACAAAGGCCTGCACCGTCAACGCCATCAAGACCGCGCTGCCCGGCATTACGCTGATCCACGAGAAGGTCGCGATCGAGCCGGCCAAGGATTGGCCGTCGCTGTTCGCGCGGTATGACCTGTGCTTCGTCACTGTCGTGGAGCGTCATGGCAAGTCGGCCGGCAACGTCGCTTACGGCCTGCTAAAGGATTTTGGCCTGAAGCGCGGCGCGGTTGCCTCCAGCGTGGGCCACGACAGCCACAACATCATCGTCGCTGGCACCAACGAGCGCGACATGCAGGTCGCGATCGCTGCGATCAAGGAGCAGCAGGGCGGCGTCTGCGTCGTCGCCGACGGCAAGGTGAGGGCGCTGGTGCCGCTGCCCATCGCGGGGCTGCTCTCGGACAAGCGCGTCATCGAAGTGGCCGAAGAGGTCAAAGTGCTGAAGAAGGAATGGGCCGAGGCCGGCTGCACCATCCCCTACATGGGATTCAATCTGATTCCGCTATCGGTCATTCCGGAAATTCGCATCACCGACAAGGGCCTCGTGCTGGTGCCGCAGATGGAGCTGGCGCCGTTGTTCGAATGACCAGCTTTCACGCATTTCTCGATCTAACCAATTGAGACCGCCGCGTTTTTCCAGCGGCTGCCGCATCGTGGAAAATAAAATCGATCTCGTTGAGATGTGCATCTGCGCACCTGATGATCTCGCTCGCTGACTTAAACTTGAGCGAGGTCCGATATGGCGAAGATGCGAGCCGTCGATGCAGCCGTGCGTATCCTGGAGAAGGAAGGCATCTCGACCGCCTTCGGCGTTCCTGGGGCGGCGATCAATCCGCTTTACTCGGCGCTGAAGAAGCGTGGCTCGATCCGCCACATCCTGGCGCGCCATGTCGAGGGTGCCTCGCACATGGCCGAAGGCTATACACGGGCCAAGGCCGGCAATATCGGCGTCTGCATCGGCACCTCGGGGCCGGCCGGCACCGACATGATCACCGGCCTCTATTCGGCGATCGCCGATTCCATTCCGATCCTCTGTATCACCGGCCAGGCGCCGCGGGCGCGGCTCTACAAGGAAGACTTTCAGGCTGTCGACATCGAGTCGATCGCAAAGCCGGTGACGAAATGGGCGGTGACCGTGCGCGAGCCGGCGCTGGTGCCGCGCGTCTTCAGCCAGGCGTTTCATGTGATGCGTTCGGGCCGGCCGGGGCCGGTCCTGATCGACATGCCGCTCGACGTGCAACTCGCCGAGATCGAGTTCGACGACGAGACCTATGAACCGCTGCCGGTCTACAAGCCCACCGCCACGCGCAAGCAGGTAGAGAAGGCACTGGAGATGCTCAACGCCGCCGAGCGTCCGCTGATCGTTGCCGGCGGCGGCATCATCAATGCCGACGCCTCCGACCTGCTGGTCGAATTCGCCGAGATCGCCAATGTGCCTGTGGTACCGACGCTGATGGGATGGGGCACGATCCCCGACGATCACGTGCTGATGGCCGGCATGGTCGGTCTCCAGACCAGCCATCGCTATGGCAACGCCACGCTGCTGGAGTCCGATTTCGTGCTCGGCATTGGCAATCGCTGGGCCAACAGGCACACCGGCTCGGTCGAGACCTACACCAAGGGGCGCAAATTCGTTCACGTGGATATCGAGCCGACGCAGATCGGGCGCGTGTTCAACCCCGATCTCGGCATCGTGTCGGACGCGAAGGCCGCGCTCGAACTCTTCGTTGCCGTCGCCCGGGAGTGGCGACGTTCCGGCAGGCTCCGCGAGCGCCAGGCGTGGCCCGCGTCCTGCCGCGACCGCAAGAAGACCATGCTGCGCAAGAGCCATTTCGACAACGTTCCGATCAAGCCGCAGCGCGTCTATCAGGAGATGAACAAGGCGTTCGGCCGCGACACCACCTATGTCACGGTGATCGGCCTGTCGCAGATCGCCGGCGCGCAGTTTTTGGGCGTCTACAAGCCGCGTAACTGGATCAATGCCGGGCAGGCTGGTCCGCTGGGCTGGACCTTGCCGGCAGCGCTCGGCGTGCGTGCGGCGTGCCCGGATCGCGACATCGTCGCGCTGTCCGGCGACTACGACTTCCAGTTCCTGATCGAGGAGCTCGCGGTCGGAGCGCAGTTCAATCTGCCCTACATCCATGTCGTCGTGAACAATTCCTATCTTGGCCTGATCCGCCAGGCCCAGCGTGGCTTCGAGATGGATTATCACGTCCAGCTCTCCTTCGAGAACATCAACGCGCCGGAGATCGGCGTCTACGGCGTCGATCATGTCGCGGTGGCCGAAGGCCTCGGCTGCAAGGCGATCCGCGTCACCGATCCCAAGGACACGCAGGCCGCGTTCGCGACCGCACGCGAATTGATGGCGAAGCACCGCGTACCCGTGGTGGTGGAGTTCATCCTCGAACGCGTCACCAACATTGCGATGGGCACCGAGATCGACAACATCGTCGAGTTCGAGGAGGTGCTGGATCTGCCGCTCGACGAGGTCGGGACCACGCGCGAGCTGCAGCCGGCGGAATAGGGGGACAGCATCATGCCGAAATTCGCCGCCAACCTCACCATGCTCTTCAATGAGATGCCGTTCATCGACCGCTTTGCCGCGGCGAAGGCCGCAGGCTTTGTCGGGGTCGAGTATCTCTTTCCCTACGATTTCGACAAGGCGCAGCTCCGCGAACAGCTTGAGGCCCACGGGCTGACCCAGGTGCTGCACAATCTCCCCGCCGGCGACTGGACCGCCGGCGAGCGCGGCATCGCGATCATGCCCGATCGCACCGCCGAATTCCGCGACGGCGTGTTTCGCGCCATCGATTATGCCAAGGCGCTCGATTGCGAGCAGCTCAATTGCCTCGTCGGCATCGCATCTGCGGACGCCGATCCGCGCGAGCTTCAGGAGACGTTGGTCGGCAATTTGCGCTTTGCGGCTTCGACGCTGGCGCGGGAGAACATCAAGCTGCTGGTCGAGCCGATCAACACGCTCGACATTCCCGGCTTCTTCCTCAATGGCACGGAGCAGGCGCTACGGCTGATCTCCGAGGTGCGGTCGAACAACCTGTTTGTGCAATACGATATCTATCACATGCAGATCATGGAGGGTGATCTCGCCCGCACCATGCAGGAATACCTTCCGCAGATCGCCCACATCCAGCTCGCCGACAATCCCGGCCGGCACGAGCCCGGTACCGGCGAGATCAACTATCCCTTCCTGTTCCGCCATCTCGACGCGATCGGTTATCGTGGCTGGATCGGCTGCGAATACAAGCCGCGCACCACGACACTGGAAGGCCTGTCCTGGCACGCCGCGCAGACATTTGAGACGTGAGACGCAGCCACAGCGGCGGTGCGCTCCCTCTCCGCTTGCGGGAGAGGTGAGCGAGCGCGCGGATCGACTTACCTAATCGAGAGGAAACGAGACCATGATCGACATCGGATTCATCGGACTTGGCACTATGGGACGGCCGATGGCCGGCCATCTCGTTGCTGCGGGCCATCGAGTATTCCTGCATGACATTGCGCCCGTCGCGCCCGAGTTGATTGCCGCAGGCGGCATCGCCTGCAAATCGGCAAAGGAGGTGGCGGAGGAGGCCGATGCCGTCATCATCATGGTGCCGGATACGCCGCACGTCGAGGCGGTGCTGTTCGGCAAGGACGGCGTTGCGGGCGGCCTCTCCAAGGGCCAGATCGTGGTCGACATGAGTTCGGTCTCGCCGCTGGCGACGAAGGAGTTCGCGAAGAAGGTCGAGGCGCTCGGTGCGGACTACCTCGATGCGCCGGTGTCCGGCGGGGAAGTCGGCGCCAAGGCGGCGAGCCTCACCATCATGGTCGGCGGGCCGGAGCGGGCCTTTGGCACCATGAAGCCGATTTTCGACAAGATGGGCAAGAACGTCACGCATGTCGGCGCCAATGGCGACGGCCAGACGACCAAGGTCGCCAACCAGATCATTGTGGCACTGACGATCGAGGCGGTGAGTGAAGCGCTGCTGTTCGCCTCCAAGGCCGGCGCCGATCCTGCGCTGGTGCGCAAGGCGCTGATGGGCGGCTTCGCCTCGTCGCGGATTCTCGAAGTGCATGGCGAGCGCATGGTGAAGCGCAATTTCGATCCCGGCTTCCGCATCGAGCTGCACCAGAAGGATCTCAACCTTGCGCTCGAAGGCGCGCGCGCTCTCGGCCTGGCGCTGCCGAGCACGGCGGTGGCGCAGCAATTGTTTTCGTCCTGCACCGCGCATGGCGGCAAAGGCTGGGATCATTCGGCCATGGTGCGGGCGCTGGAACTGATGGCGGGTCACGAGATCGCCGCAGCCTGAATTGTTACGCGGTAACACTCGCCGATGTCGATGTGGGTTTCGTCACGCGGGAACCGGAACAAATGCTCCGGCCTCGCGGTTGATGGCGCACAACAATCATTGGGAGATATCAGGACATGAAGACCCGTCTTGCGATTACGTTGGCTGCCGCGTCGCTGCTGGCGTCGAGCGCAGCCTTTGCTCAGTCGACGACCGCCGAGGGCGCCGCGAACGGCGCGCGTGCGGGCGGCGAAATCGGCGGCCCGGTAGGTGCGATGGTCGGTGGCACTGTCGGTGCGGCTGTTGGCGCCGGACTGGAGATTCCGAACGCTGTGCTGGGCGGTATCCCGCGTGACGATTCCGTCGTGGTGCGCGAGCGCGTTGTGGTCGGCGAGCCGCTGCCCGACACCGTGGTGCTGCGGCCGGTGCCGAACTATACCCAGTATCGTTATGCGGTCGTGAACGATCGCCGTGTGATCGTCGAACCGCGCACGCGCCGCGTCGTCAAGATCATCGACTGATCGCGCGACAACGCGACCGGAAACATGGCCCCGCGGAGTGATGCTCCGTGGGGCTTTGTGGTCGGTGACGAGGTTCAGAGCGGCTCGCGCACGCCGAGGCCATGCATGAAGCGCTCGCGGATCTGCACAGGATCGCGGCGGGTGGTGCCGACGCCTGGCTTGTCGTCGATGCGCAGCGCGATCAGGCTGGGCTCGTCAGCCGACATCGCCTGATCGACCAGCCGCTCGAAATCCTCTTCGTCCGCGGCCCAGGCGCTGTTGGTGAGGCCCGAGCCCAGTGCGATTGCAACGAGATCGGCGACGCCCGCGGCGGGCGTCGGCTGCGCACCGGTGATCTGGTAGATGCCGTTGTCCATCACGATCATGGTCAGGTTCTTCGGCTTCAAGGCCGCGATCGTCGAGAGCGCGCCGAGCTGCATCAGCAGTGAGCCGTCGCCTTCCAGCGCGAAGACGCGTCGATCGGGCTGCGCCAGTGCCACGCCGAGTGCGATCGGGAAGGCGAGCCCCATGCTGCCCAGCATGTAAAAGTTCTGCGGGCGGTGGCCGGCGGCCCAGAGGTCGAAATTGGTATTGCCGATCCCGCCGATCACCGCTTCCTCATGCTTGAGTTTCGCGATCAGGCGCGACGTCACATCGAAGCGATTCATGATCTTGGTATTGCCAGTGTTCATGACGGCGCTCACTTGTCGAAGACCTTGCCGCCCGTGAGCAGCGGGTTGAGGATCAGCGCCACCGGCGCCTGTGTCGTGACCGCCTGCTTGATCGAGCGGTCGACGATGAATTCCAGCTCGTCCAGCCGGATGATGGTGTGGTGCTCGATTGCAAGCGAATCCAGCACCGGGCGCATGGTGCGGCAGACCAGCGACTGGCCGTAGTTGAATTCGCCAAGCGTGCCGCGCTCGGAGACGAACATGATCAGCGGGATCTGGTAGGGCACCGCGAGCGAGGCGAGGGTGTTTGCCAGCGTTGCAAAGCCCGAGGTCTGCATCAGCACCGCGCCGCGCCGTCCGCCCATCCAGGCGCCCGAGACGATGCCGACGGCCTCTTCCTCGCGGGCGGTGGCAAAGGTCGTAAAGAAACCATCGGCGTGCAGATTCTTGATCAGCGGCGTCAGCACCCGGTCGGGCACGTAGGGAATGAGACTGATTTCATTCCGCTTCAGGGTTTGCAGGACGATGCCATGCCAGCTCTTGTCGCCGGATGCCTGCGTCGAATTATGCTGCTCCGCAATCGCCATTGCGTTCTCCCTCGCGCCGCACATGCTTCTTCCTTGGCCGTCTTCTTTGGCCGTCCTGGCGTTTGCCGAACTTGACGGAGCGGACGGGATTGTCAACATGTCCGGGCCGGCACCGTGATCTGCGCCAGACGGGCTGCCGTGGCCGGCACCGCCGTGCCATAAGCGGGATAATGAGAAACGGGAGGAACGCTAGGAACGGACGCGTATTGCGCTGACCTTGCGAGCCTCCGCGACAGAGCCGGAAGGGTCCTGATGTCGGTCAACAGCAAGCGCGTCTTCTACGTCAAATACCTGGCCAACCCTGTTTACATCGACATCCTGAAGGCGCGGTCCGACGTACGGCTCGACCGCATCGAGAACGAAAGCCCGGAGGATTTTTACGCGCCGATCCTGAGCGCGGCGCATGTCTATCAGGTCGGTGCCGCGCGCGACGAGTTGGCGCCTCACTTCCATGTCGACGCCGCCTTCCTGAAGCGCACACCAAACCTGCTCCTGGTCTCCAGCAACGGCGCGGGCTTCGACCCCGTCGATGTCGAGGCCTGCACGGATGCAGGCGTGCTGGTCGTCAATCAGTCCGGCGGCAACGCGCATTCGGTGGCCGAGCACGCGCTGGCGATGATGTTGACCCTGTCCAAGCGTATCATCCAGTCAGATCGCCGGCTGCGCCGCGAGGCCAATGTCAATCGTAACGAGCTCGTCGGCAACGAGGTCGAGCACAAGACCGTCGGCATCATCGGTCTCGGCAATGTCGGCCGCCGCATCGCCGCGCTCTGCAAGGGCCTGCTCGGCATGAAGGTGCTGGCTTACGATCCCTATCTCACCAAAGAGGTGATGGCCGAGCGGGGTGGCGAGAAGGTCGAGCTTGACGAACTGCTGCGCCGAGCCGATTTCGTTTCGATCTCCTGCCCGCTCAACAAGGGCAGCCGCAACATGATCAGCGTGCGCGAATTCGGCCTGATGCAGCCGCACGCCTATTTCATCACCACCGCACGCGGCTTCATCCACGACGAGGATGCGCTGCTCCAGGCGCTGCGCGACAGGCGCATCGCCGGTGCCGGTCTCGACGTCTGGTCCAAGGAACCGCCGCCGCCGGAGCATCCGTTGCTGCAGTTCGACAACGTGCTGGCAAGCCCGCATACGGCGGGTGTGACGATCGAAGCGCGCCGGAACATGGGCCGCATCGCAGCCGAGCAGGTGCTGGAGACGCTCGATGGCAAGCGGCCGCCGCGCATCATCAATCCCGAGGTCTGGCCCGTCTATGCCGAGCGCTTCAGGCAGGCCTTTGGCGTGACGCCGGGGTAGGGGCGAAGCGCTCTCTGCGCTGATTACGCGGATGAAAACAGAACGCAACGGATTTTACGGATTGCGTCAGTGAACGCGTATGACTTGTCCTGTAGATCAGGGCCCATGAGCATCTCTTCGATTGCGACGTCAGGACTTTCTGCGGCGAGTTTGCGAGCGAACGTGGCCGCCAGCAACATCGCCAATGTTCGAACGACGGGTCCGCTGCCCGCGTCAAGCGGATCGGGCGCACCGGCCGGTGCGGGCAGTTCGGGCATTGCTCCCACGTTTCCGGCGGCCTATGTGCCGCTACGCGTCCATCAGGTCGACCAATCGAGCGGCTCGACGCCGGGCGGTACGGTTGCGACCGTGTCGACGGTGTCGCCGAGCTATATCGCGCAGTCCGACCCGAGCGCTCCCTTCGCAAACCAGGATGGCCTGGTCGCTGCGCCTAATGTCGATCTCGCTGACCAATTCGTTCAGCTGGCGACCGCAAAATACAGCTTCATGGCCAATGCCAAGGTCATTCAGGCCTATTCCGAGACGGAAAAGTCCCTGCTCGACATCACCGCCTGATTGCTGACGGACTGTATCGGTGGCGGGAACCGCCGCCTTGCCTTGATCCGCGTCAAAATCTCCCTCCCCCAACCGGCTTAAATGGGATTAGAGTGCCGGCGGCGCAGCAGGAGGTCCCATGTCAACTTATGTCGTCAGGTTCATGAAGGACGTGCTCGGGGAGTACGGCCGGCAGAGCGAAGTTTGTCAGGGTACGCTCGAGATCGACGCTATCGACGAGATCGAGGCCACGGAGCGAGCGAAGGCAAAATTCTGCAAGGACCAGGCGTTGCATCACTGGTCGTTGCATGCCGATCGCATCCAGGTCAGACCGTCCGATTTTCCGTCGTGAGGGCTAGCGGCCCGGCGCTGTGACCGGCGGGGGAGCCGTCGTCCCCGCACCGAGCGAACGTTGCACCATGACGGTGTCGGAGCAGCGGCCGTGGCGATAGGCGACGCCGCAGAGCAGGCCAGCGCGCGCGATCCCCGACGCCTTCGAGGTCGCCGGCGTCGAACACAGGTGCGGCGAACAGGAAGTTGAAACGCTTGAAATAGTCCATGGCATGTCCCGAATGTGCGGAGCCAGACAGGTCTCTGCACATTCGATGACAGTCCTATGACAGTTGGCGGCAATCGAGCACCGTGATCTACCGCTTCGTCTCGCCGAACACCACGGTCGGCACTGCGCGGTTGACGACCTCGCGCAACGCAAAACTCGATTGCACCCGCGCCACGCGCGGCAGTCGCGACAGCTCGGTGCGGTGGATGCGCTCGAAATCCTGGATGTCACGTGCGAGCACGATCAGGATGTAATCGTCGGTGCCTGACATCAGGAAGCAGCGCACGACGGAAGGACACTTCACCACCTCCGCCTCGAAGGCCTTCAGGGCCTCGTCGCTCTGGCTCTCAAGCGCAATGCGCACCAGCACCGTCGTGGTGAGGCCGAACTGGGCGAGGTCGAGCGCGGCCTGGTAGGCCTGGATGTAACCGTCATCCTCCAGCGCCTTCTGCCGCCGCGCCAGCGCTGTGCTTGACAGGCCGACCTTGTTGGCGAGCTCGGTATGGCTGGCGCGCGCATTGGTCGTGAGTTCCGCGAGAATCGCGAGGTCTTTGCGGTCGAGGGCCAAGGTTTCGTTTCCGGCGTGAAAGGGCGTTTCCGCGACCGAAACCGGCGCGGGAAGGTCAAAGCTAGCGGATATTTGCACGAAACCAAACCGCCTGCGCCGCTACGATCTCAGCAGGAATCAAATGGAGACCAGCAGGATGCGTGTCGGTGTACCCAAGGAAATCAAGGTCCAGGAATATCGCGTCGGGCTCACCCCGGGCGCCGTCCGCGAATATGTCGCAGCCGGCCACCAGGTGACGGTCGAGACCGGCGCTGGCAACGGCATCGGCGCGTCCGATGAGGTGTACCAGCGGGCAGGGGCCTCCATTGCGGCGAGTGCAAGCGACATCTTCGCCAAGTCCGAGATGATCGTGAAGGTGAAGGAGCCGCAGAAGGGCGAATGGGCCCAGCTCCGCGAAGGCCAGATCCTGTTCACTTATCTCCACCTTGCGCCGGATCCGGAGCAAGCCAAGGGCCTGCTCGCTTCCGGCTGCACAGCGATCGCCTATGAAACCGTCACCGACGCGGCCGGCCACCTCCCCCTGCTCGCGCCGATGAGCGAAGTCGCCGGCCGC
>NZ_LBJP01000056.1:0-31863 GCF_028128715.1 Bradyrhizobium sp. CCBAU 51745
ATACGCCGTAGTCTGTCTTGCGAATGTGCCGCGAGCGACCACCCTGCGCCGGCGGCACAAAGCAGCTTGACGAAGTTGCGCCGTCTCATGACCATCCCTCGCAGGTACCTACCGCATCGTGATTGGCATGTCGCCCATGCATCATAGCAGTTGATCGACAGATGGTAGAAATGGATCACTTACGTCGATTTGGCCGTGTTGGCACCACGTCTGGTCTGGCCTTGGCTGCTGACGTGCCGGTCGTCATCGCGATCTTCACCGTCGGGCCAGAACGGGACTCAGCACTGCGGCAAAAGAGAGAGGATTGACCTTCGCAGGTACGCCAGAGATCAGTTATTCGATTACCATATCGGCGACAGAAAGGAGCGTCGCAGGCACGTTCAGTGAGAGTGCTTTTGCGGTCTTCAGATTGATATAAAATTCAAATTTCGTGGGTTGATAGACCGGGATATCGCCGGGCTTGGTGCCGTTCAGAATGGCATGGATATCGCTCGCCATGCGCTTGTTTAATTCGACTAGGTCTGTTGAGTAACTCATCAGACCACCGGCCACGACAAAGTCTGTAAAGGGATAGATGGCAGGCAGCCCGGCGGCTTCGATCAGGTTCACGACCAAAGCATTTCTGACAACCGCATCGACATCCAGTGCGACCATGATGGCGTCCGCGCCCTCGTCCTTCGCCTTCGTGATCGCCTCGCGATAGATGGCTTCGCTACTTGGAAGACTAACGGGACACGCCACGAGCGCCATGCCTTGCGCGTCAGCGGCCTCCCGAGCCGCGGGCCAATAGTAGGTGAGTATTCCACTGTTTGCGAGGAAGGCAGGGCTTTTCAAGGTCGGAAATATCTCACGCAATAGCGCGAACCGCTTGCCGTGAATTGGCAGCTCGGGCTCGAACGTCACGCCGGTGAGATTGCCGCCCGGATGCGACAAGCTCTTGACCAATCCTTCCCGAACCGCATCGATCGTGAGCGCCACGATTGGTATCGTCCTGGTTGCCTGCTGGAATACCGCGGCTGCCCCAACGCAAAAGATAATATCGGGCTTGCTGTCGACAATTGCGGCGATAGTATTTTTCGATGTGACATCCGGCGTCTCTCTGCCATAGCGCTCAATTGTGATGCTCTTGCCCTCCACAAGTCCGAGACGCCGCATTTCGGCGAAGAGTGCGCGAATGTACCGGTTATAGCTGTTCTCGTACATCGAGGATAAGGATTCGTAAGCGCTGTACATGATCATCCTCGGGAGCGACGCTTTCGATTGCGCGCGTGCCATCAACGGTAACATTGCGCTGATCACTGTCGCAGCTATGAATTCCCGCCGTCGCATTTGCCCCTCCCTCCGAGGATCACAGGAGAGCGTAGCACTTTGTTTTGCGGGTGTACGCTGCTTTTGGAAGGACCGGTTTGGGTCAAAATGCGAAGAACTCAACGGGCACAAATCCGGTCCGCCTTGCCGTACCGAGCGGACCTCGACGAAGCGCTCGGCAACGTCGCTGACGGCCAACAGCAGGCTCAAATTGTCTGCAAGCCTTGCGGGCGGAGCTTATCAACCGACGCGGACCCAGGCGCCATTGGCCGCTGATGATTTCACCGCGGCGTCGATGAACTTCATGCCGGCAAGCCCGTCATGCACCGTCGGATAGATCACCGCCGGATCGGGTTCGATGCCGGCCGCGGCGGCGCGAATCGTGCGCGCGGCTTCGGCATAGATGGTCGCAAATCCTTCGAGATAGCCTTCGGGGTGACCTGAGGGGATGCGGCTGACGCGGGCCGCGTCCGGCAGCGCGCCGGCGCCCGCGCGGGTCAGCAGCTGCTTCGGCTGGCCGTAGGGCGTGAACCAGAGATAGTTCGGATCTGACTGCGCCCATTCGAGGCCGCCCTTGGTGCCGTGGACGCGCAGCTTCAAGCCGTTCTCATTGCCGACCGCGACCTGGCTCGCCCAAAGCATGCCCTTGGCACCACCCTTCCACCTCAGAAGGATCTGGACGTCGTCGTCGAGCAGCCGCCCCGGCACGAAGGTCGAGAGCTGGGCGAGCAGTTCGTCGAGCTGGAGCCCGCTGACGAAGCAGGCGAGATGATAGGCATGAGTCCCGATGTCGCCGATGCAGCCGCCGGCGCCGGAGCGGGCCGGATCGGTGCGCCATGCCGCCTGCTTCTGGCCCGTGGCCTCAAGCCGCTCCGTCAACCAGTCCTGGAGATATTCGGCCTGGACCAGCCTGATCTCGCCGAGATCACCTGATGCCACCATGGCGCGGGCCTGACGGATCATCGGATAGCCGGCATAATTATGCGTGACGACGAAGACCTTGCCGGTCTTTTGCACCAGCGCCGCCAGCTCCTCGGCTTCCGTGACGGTCGTGGTCAGCGGCTTGTCGCAGATCACGTGGATGCCGGCTGCGAGGAAGGCCTTTGCCACCGGGCCATGCATGTGATTGGGGGTGACGATCGAGACCGCCTCGATGCCATCAGGCCGGGCGGCTTCCGCTCTGGCCATCTCCTCAAAGCTGCCATAGGCGCGGTCCGCGGCGATCCCGAGCTCCTTTGCCGAAGCTTTGGCGCGACCAGGCTCAGATGAAAGTGCACCGGCCACGAGCTCGAACTGGTCATCGATCCTGAAAGCAATGCGATGCACCGAACCGATGAAAGCCCCCTGCCCGCCGCCGACCATGCCGAGCCGGATACGGCGGTGACCCCCGGTCTCGTTGCCTGCCTCGATTGCCATCTGTTGCCTCGCTTTCAGGAGATGCCGAGCACCTTGCGGACCATCGCGACGTCGGTGCCGGCGCCGGCGAAATCGTCGAAGGCCGTTTCGGTGACGCGGATGATATGGTTTTTGATGAACTCGGCGCCTTCGCGCGCACCGTCCTCGGGATGCTTCAACGCGCATTCCCATTCGAGCACCGCCCAGCTGTCGTAATCATACTGCGTCAGCTTCGAGAACACCGCACCGAAATCGATCTGCCCGTCACCCGGCGAACGGAAGCGGCCGGCCCGGTTCACCCAGCTCTGGAAGCCGCCATAGACGCCCTGCCGGCCGGTCGGGTTGAACTCGGCGTCCTTGACGTGAAAGGCCTTGATGCGGTCGTGGTAGATATCGATGTAGTCGAGATAGTCGAGCTGCTGCAACACGAAGTGCGAGGGATCGTAGAGCAGGTTGGCGCGGCGATGGTTGTTCACCCTTTCGAGGAACATCTCATAGGAGACGCCGTCGTGCAGATCTTCGCCGGGGTGAATCTCGTAGGCGATATCGACGCCATGCGCGTCGGCATGGTCGAGGATCGGCCGCCATCGCCTGGCGAGCTCGTCGAAGGCCTCCTCGACGAGGCCGGGCGGACGTTGCGGCCACGGATAAATATAGGGCCAGGCGAGTGCGCCTGAGAAAGTCGCGTGCGCGTTAAGCCCGAGGCGCTTCGAGGCGCGGATCGCCGACTTGACCTGGTCGATGGCCCATTCGGTGCGCGCTTTCGGATTGCCGCGCACTTCAGGCACGGCGAAGCCGTCGAACACGGCGTCGTAGGCCGGATGAACGGCGACAAGCTGGCCCTGGAGATGGGTCGAAAGCTCCGTGATCGCGAGACCGTGACGGGCAGCGACACCCTTCACCTCGTCGGCGTAATCCTGCGAGTCCGTCGCCTTCTTCAGATCGAACAGCCGCCCATCCCAGCTCGGGATCTGGACGCCGATATAGCCGAGCGAGGCGGCCCATTTGCAGATCGAATCGAAGGAATTGAACGGCGCCGTGTCGGATGCGAACTGGGCGAGGAAAATTGCCGGTCCCTTGATCATCTTCATCGCATGATTCCTTCTTGCTTGTTTCGCGTGGCGGCCTCAGCAACGATACGGCGAGGCCGCCACCCCTGTCGGGCCTCAGAACGTCTCCGCCGCCCACAGCGCCAGGGCGTCGGTCTCGGACATGGCGGCGGGCCGATCGACGCGCGAATGTATGGCGATCTCGCCGCCCTCGACACCCGCCTTCAGGGTGGCATGCATCACCTCGAGCGCATGGCTTGCCAGCGCGCCGGAGGCGCGATGCGGCGTGCCATGCAACACCGCGCTTGCGAGGTCAGCGACACCGAGGCAGCGGTAATTGGCCTGGCTCGGCATGTGATCGGGCCAGTTCGGCGAGCGCCAATTCGGCTTGCCGAACGCGCGGTCATCGGCTGCGAGCGAAATCCAGTCGCTGCCCTTCTCGGTATATTGCACCACGCCTCCGAAGAAGTTCGGATCCGGCACGCGGAGCGATCCCTCGGTGCCATACAGCTCGATCGGTGCATGTCCGTGCTTCCACACATCCCAGCTCATGGTGAAGACGATGTCGGCGCCTGTCTCGAAGTGAAGAAGCGCCATCACCGTCGTCGGGGTCTCCACCGTAATCGACTTGCCGTTCATCGGTCCCTTCGAGGAGACGAGCCGCGCGGCGAAGCCGGAACTCGCGCGTCCCTGTACATGCGTCACCGATCCCAACAGATTGATCAGGGCCGCCAGGTAATAAGGCCCCATGTCGAGGATGGGTCCGCCGCCAGGCTTGAAAAAGAAGGTGGGATCCGGGTGCCAGTGCTCCATCCCGTGCGACATCAGAAAGCAGGTGCCGTAGAGCACCTTGCCGATCCTGCCGGCATCGACGAGCTCGCGCGCGGTCCGGCCGCCGCCACCGAGGAACGTGTCGGGCGCGCAGCCGAGCTTGAGGCCGCGCTGCGCCGCTTCGGCGACCAGCGCGGCTGCATCGGCGGCCTCGACCGTGATCGGCTTCTCGCCGAACACATGCTTGCCGGCGGTCAGCGCGGCGTGGCTGACCGCGAAATGCGCGTTGGGGGTGGTGAGATTGACGACGATCTGGATGTCGGGACGCGCCAGCAGCGCCTCGATCGTCAAGGCCTCGATGCCGAACAGCCCGGCCTGGTCGCGCGCGATCTCGGGGCGCAGGTCGGCGCAGGCGACCAGCCTGAGATCGCGGAAGTTCGGCATGTTCCGCAGGTAGATCGTCGAGATGTTGCCGCATCCGATGACGCCGACGCCGAGCTTGCTCATGTCACGCATTCCTTCAGTTCCAAGCGGCCACGGTCTCGCGCGCCCGGCGCGCGAAGCGGGCGACGTCGTTCGGCTTGTCATGTTCGGCGACGAACAGCGACACGTTCGCTTCCTTCATCGCGGCCAGCAACGCCGCCCAGTCCATGGTGCCGTGGCCGGGATCGGCCCAGCCGTCCTCGTCCAGGCATTGCCCTGAAGGTGCGAGGTCCTTGATGTGGCAGGCGACCAGGCGCCGCGCGTGCTTCTTGATTTCGGCGACCGGATCGCCGTTGCCGCGCACGATCCAGGCGAGATCCGCCTCCCAGACCAGCTCGGGTGCCTCCTCGAACAGGCATTCGAGATAGGTCAGCCCGCTCGCGCTGCGGCCATATTCCCAATGGTGGTTGTGCCAGCCGAAGCGCAGCCCCTCGCCTGTCACCGCCTTGCCGATCGCGGCCAGCTCGCGCCCGATGCCACGCCACTCCGTCTCGCCGCCCTCGCGTTCGCCGGGTGGCGGCGCCGGGGCAAAGATCGTATCGATCCCCAATCCCTTGCAGAGCTTCGCGGTGCCGGCGGCGTCGGCGCGCAGCCGGTCGAGTCCGACATGCGCGCTCGGCGCGGTCATGCCGTACTGCTGGAGCAGCCGCTTCAACGTATTGGGATCGTTGAACAGCGCCCCCCAGGGCTCGACCATCCTGTAGCCGAGGCCGGCAAGCAGTTTGAACTGCGCCTCGAGCGGTTCGATCGAACGGGCGGAATAGAGCTGGAAGGACAGGAGGTCTATCGGCGTGGTCATGCTGGAGTCTCGTGCGAGGTGGGTTGCGGAGTTAAAGACGCTGTCCGCTCTGGTCGTCGAACAGCGAGAAAGCTTCGGCTGGAAACCGCAAGGCAAGGCTATCGCCCGCACCCGCCTTTGCATCGGCATCGGCGCGGAAGGAGAACGCGGTCCCGTCGGCAAGGCGGCACCAGATCAGCGCGTCGGCGCCCATCGGTTCCACCATCTCGACACGTGCCGTCACGGCGGAGGGATGCTCGGAGCCGACGATCTCGATGTGCTCGGGGCGGATACCGAGGACGGCCGGAGCATCCGATGGCGGGATGCGGAACGCGTAGCCGTTCAGGTCGAACCTGACGTCACCGGCGATGAACACCGGGGCGCCATCACGGAGGATCCGGCCGCGCAGGAAATTCATCGCGGGCGAGCCGACGAAGGAGGCCACGAAGCGGTTGGCCGGCTCGCGATAGATCTTCTTCGGCGTGTCGAGCTGCTGGATGACGCCGCCCTGCATGACGGCGATACGGTCGGCAAGGGTGAGCGCCTCGATCTGGTCGTGCGTCACGTAGATCATGGTGGCGCCGAGGCGCGCGTGCAGGCGCTTGATCTCGACCCTGAGCTCGGCACGCAATTGGGCGTCGAGATTGGAGAGCGGCTCGTCGAACAGATAGACACCGGCATGACGCACCAGCGCGCGGCCGATCGCGACGCGCTGGCGCTGCCCGCCGGAGAGTTCGGACGGACGGCGGTCGAGCAGCTCGGTCAGCCGCAGCATCTTTGCGGCCTCGCCGACTCGGCTGTCGATCTCGTCCTGCGGCGTGCGCGCGACTTTCAGCCCGAAGGACAGGTTCTTGCGCACGCTCATGCGCGGATAGAGCGCGTAGCTCTGGAACACCATGGCGATGCCGCGATCCTTCGGCTCGGCCCAGGTCACGTCGCGATCGCCGATCCGGATCTGGCCGCCCTTGACCTCGATCAGTCCGGCGATGGCGTTCAGCAGGGTCGACTTGCCGCAGCCGGAGGGGCCGAGCAGCACGAGGAATTCGGAGGCGTCGACATGAAGGTCGAGGTTTTCCAGAACCTTCAAGCCGCCAAAGCCGATCTGTAGCTTCATGATATCGACGTTGGAGCGTTCCATGTTGCCTCAGCCCTTCACAGCGCCCGCGGCGATGCCGCGAACGAACCAGCGGCCGGAGCCGAAATAGATCACGAGCGGCAGCAGTGCGGTCAGAAGCGTGGCCGCCATGTCGACATTGTAGGCGCGCTCGCCCTGCGTCGAGTTGACGATGTTGTTGAGCTGCACGGTCATCGGCAGATTGTCGCGGCCGGCGAACACCAGGCCGAGGATGAAATCGTTCCAGATGCCGGTGGTCTGCAGGATCACCGCGACGACGATCATCGGCGTCGCCATCGGCATCATGATGCGGGCATAGATCTGGTAGAAGCCGGCGCCGTCGATGCGCGCGGCCTTGAACAATTCGACCGGCAGCGAGGCGAAGTAGTTGCGGAACAGCAGCGTCATGGTCGGAAGCCCGAAGATCGTGTGAATGGTCACGATGGTGGCAAGCGACTGGCCGAGCCCGGTGAAGGAGAACACCCGCACCAGCGGGTAGATGAACACCTGGTAGGGGATGAAGGCGACGATCATCATCGCGCCGAACAGGATGTTCGCGCCGCGCACGCGCCACAGCGACAGCGCGTAGCCGGTCAACGATCCCACCACGATCGAGATCACCACCGACGGCAGCAATATTCGCAGCGAATTGAAGAAGCCGACCCTGATGCCCTCGCAGGTGAGGCCGGTGCAGGCCGACGTCCAGGCCTTGCCCCATGCCGCGAGGCTCGGTGAGGCCGGGAGCGCGAGCAGATGGCCCTGCCGGATCTCCGCCATCGGCTTCAAGGACGTGACGATCATGACGTAAAGCGGCAGCAGGAAATACAATGCCGTGATCAGGATGAACACATAGAGGCCCCAGCGCGCCGGGCTGATGCGCCTTGACCTCAGTCCCGGCCTGACCGCGCCAAGAGTGATCGCGCTCATCGCACCTCTCCCTTGCGCGCGCGCCAATAGAGATAGGGCGCGACGACCGCGATCACGGTCACCAGCATGGTGGTGGCGGCCGCGGCCGCAAGACCGATATTGGCCCGCTCGAACAGATGGTCCATGACGAACTTGGCGGGCACTTCGGACGCGATGCCGGGGCCGCCATTGGTCATCGACACCGAGAGGTCGTAGAGGCGCACGACGGCGGTCGAGAGCAGCACAGCCGCAGTCGCGAAGCTGGCGCCCATCATCGGGATGATGATGGAGATGTAGACCCGCCATTTCGGCAGGCCATCAACCCGCGCCGCCTTCCAGATTTCATCGTCGATGCCGCGAAGACCCGCCAGCATGATCGCCATCACGAGGCCCGAGGCCTGCCAGACGCCGGCGATCACCAGGCAGTAGATCGCGGTCTCCGGCCGCACGATCCAGTCGAAGCTTGCACCCGCGAAGCCCCAGCTGCGCAGCACATACTGGACGCCGAGCGTCGGGTTCAGCAGCCACTGCCACACCAGCCCGGTGACCACGAAGGACATCGAATAGGGATAGAGGTAGATCGAGCGGATGGTGTCCTCGGCTCGCACCCGTTGGTCGATCGCGACCGCCAGCAGGAACCCTATCAGCAGCGCCAGCGAGACGAACAGCACGCCGTAGATGACGATGTTGTGGACCGAGGTGAGCCAGCGATCGTTGCTGAACAGCAGTTGATATTGCCGGAAGCCTATGAAGTTGTTGTTCGGCAGCATCCGCGAATTGGTCAGCGACATCCACGCCGTCCAGCTCGTGGCACCGATATAGACGACGAGCATCACCATCAGCGCCGGCAGGAGCGCCGAGATCACGGATAATCGGGAGGTCAGCGAAAGACGCATCGTGTCGCCGGGTTGGAGAGGGATCGACGGATCAGGAGAGGCGGCCGACCATTCGCCGGCCGCCCCTTGCGATGCTCACTCTGCGGATTTCAGCACCGCAGCAACCTTGGCGGAGAATTCGTCGGCGCTCATATTGGTGTTCCAATATTGCGAGATGGCATCCTGCAGCGCGCCGGTCAGAGCGGGCGGCGCCAACATGTCGCCGGACGGCATTTGTTGGGCCTTGTCGGCGACATAGCGCATGCCCTTCTGGGCGCAAGCGTCCAGGGCTGACGCATCGACATCGCTCCGCACCGGGATCGAGCCCTTCTTCAGCGCGAACTGAATCTGCGTCTCCGGCGTCAGCATCAATTTCGCCAAGGTCATCTGCGCCTTGGTGGTGGCGGGGTCCTTCGCTTTCGGGAAGACGAACACATCGCCGCCCATCACATAGCCGCCGCTGCCATTGGACAGCACGGTGCAGCCATAATCCTTGTCGGGGACCTTGCCGGCGGCGACGAACTCGCCCTTGGCCCAGTCGCCCATGATCTGCATCGCGGCCTTGCCCTGGATGACCATGTTGGTCGCGTCATTCCAGTTGCGGCCGGGCGCGCCGGGATCGACATAGTCCTTCAGCTTCTTGTAGGTGACGGCGACCGTCTTGAACTCGGGGCTCTGCGCCAGCGCCGCGTCGCGCTTGCCGAGGATGCCGGTCCACATCTGCGCGCCGCCGACGCCGATCATGACCGCGTTGAACAGATTCTGCTCCCAGTTCTTCTGGCCCGAGAAGGCCAGCGGGATCACCTTGCCGTCGGCCTTGAGCTTGTCGAGAACGACGAGCGCGTCATTCCAGCTCTTCGGCTCGTCGGCGCCGACGGAGGCGAGCACGGCCTTGTTGTACCAGAGCCAGTTCTGACCGTGGATGTTGATCGGCACCGCAAACATCTTGCCGTTGCGGGTCGCCGCGGCAATGATCGCGGCGGGCATCACGCCTTTCCAATTGCCGTCGGCTGCGACCGCATCGACGTCGGCGAGCAAATCGCCTTCCACCAATTCGTCGAACTGCTTGCCGGTGTTGAGTTGCATGGCGGTCGGCGGATTGCCGGAAACGGTGCGGGTGATCGCTGCGTTTCGTGCGTTCGCCGCGCCGGCGACTGCGCTATCGATCCAGGTGCCGCCCGCCTTGGTGAACTGGTCGGCAAACACCTTCACGGCGGCGGCCTCACCGCCGGAGGTCCACCAGTGGATCACCTCCGCCTTCATTTCCTGGGCGTTGGCCGGCAATGAGACAAGCGCCGTCGTGGCGACGGCCACCGCGGCAAGCAGCGTGCGCTTCATGACTTCCCTCCCGTGTAAGCCCGTTTGCGGGCAGATGACCCTTTACAGGCTCATGTAATCGATTACATAGGATCGTATCACAACCGTAGGAATTTGCAAGCGCGGCGAGGGCCGCCCGGATCTGGATCAGCAGATGAGCAAGCGCCCCAAGGAGAGCCGTCAGCCGCCCGCGAAGATCGCCGACGTTGCGCGGCTTGCCGGCGTGTCGGTCGCGACCGTGAGCCGGACGCTGGCGCGGCCCGAAGTGGTGAGCGAGGAAACGCGCAACCGCGTGCTCGCCGCGGTCCGCGACACCTCCTATACGCCGAACATCTCGGCAAGGAATCTGCGCGTCCGCAAGACCATGGTGGTGCTTGTGGCAGTGCCCAACATCGCCAACCCGTTCTTCGCAGAGATCCTGCAGGGCATCGACGATACGCTGTCAGCCGCCGGTTACGGTCTCGTCATTGCCAATCTGGCCGGCCCGCCCGAGAAGGAGGCGCGCTATGTCGACCTGGTCTGTGCCGGCCAAGCCGACGGCGTGCTGCTGCTGTGCGGTCACGTGATCCGCAGTCGCGACCGCGACTTGCGCGACGCGCACGTGCCGCTGGTGGGGGCCTGCGAATATATTCCCGGCGCGAGCTTCCCGCAGGTTTGCATCGACAATGTCGGCGCCGCACGCGAGGCGGTGCGGCATCTGATCAAGCTCGGGCATACCAGCATCGCCTATCTGTCGGGACCGCAATCGACCATCCTGGAACGACAGCGCCTCGAAGGTTACAAGCAGGCCCTGAAAGAGGCCGGCATTGCTGCAGCGGGCGGCTTGATCATATCAGGCGATTTCACCTTTCGAACCGGTGTCGAGGCCGGCCGGGCGCTGCTTGCGCTCAGCCCGGAGGTCCGTCCGACCGCATTGTTTGCCGCCAATGACGAGATGGCGATCGGCCTGATCAAGACCGTGCAGTCGGGGGGACTGCGGATCCCGCACGATCTCTCCGTCGTCGGCTTTGACGGCATTCCCTATGGGGATTATTGCGAGCCGACCTTGACCACCATTGTGCAGCCGCGTCGGGAACTCGGCGCCAGCGCGGCCGCCGAGCTGATTGCACTGATGACGACGGAGAAGTCCGCGGTGCGCAAGGATATCGAGCTTGCCGCCACATTGATATTGCGCGACAGCACGTGTCCACCATCGGCCCGCAACAGAAAATGACGGCGCGTCCCTGTTCCTGCCGGGAACTCGAACAAAGCGCTCGCTATCCCGCGGATAACAGCGCACAGTCTTATCGCCATCGAGCGGCTCTTGGCATCTATCGGTGATGTGAACGCATGTCGCGCTCCCGCTCAACCCCCACAGCGGAGCATGAGCATGTCAACTCAACGATTCCCGGAGCGATCGAACACATTCGAATATCGCCTGGCGCAAGAGGCGATCAGTTTACGCCAGCAGGCCAAGGAAATGCCCCTTGGTGTCCGCCGCACCGAGCTCTTGCAAAAAGCGCGGCAGCTTGACGTCGCCGGCGAAGTCAACAAGTGGCTGACGTCGCCTGGACTTCAGGCACCGTCCTGACGGGGCGCAGGTCGCAAAGGTGCCCGCGGAGGATCGTCGGGCTCATGGAGGGAGAATGATCAGAAAAGACGCGAAGGCCCGCCATCTGCGGGACGCCAACAATGCTTTCAAGCCGACCGGCGAAGCCAAGCCAATGACCGACTACGCAAAAGCGGAGCGAACCTTTCAAGAAAATCGCGAGCGCCTGAAGGCGGAGCGTCTGGCGAGGGAAGGCCGTGCAAAAGAGTCTTCCAAATAGCTTCTAGAGCATCGAGAGGACGACGACCCCGTCTTCGAGCTCCCCGGAAGCAAGGCGCGCCCGCGCGATCCGCTCGAACTCGGTGCGATATTTGTGAAGATAGCTGAAGGCCTGCTTCTCGGTCTGGAACGTCGTCGTAAGTCTGCATATCTGCCGCGCTGCGCCGTGCGCGAGCGTGAAGGTGATGGTTCCACCGCCGTCCGACTTCACTCTGGGCACGATCAGCACTCCGGCTTGGGACGATCCTTGAGACGATTACTGACCTGGGTTATCGCGGCGACTTCCTTGCACGCTTCTTCAGCGCCGGTGCTGGCAAAGCTGCTGCAATAACGGCGTCAGCGGCTTCCTTGGCTTGGCGCAACTCGCGCAGTCGCGCCATGTTCTTGCGAACCTCGACACCCTGCCGTTCGACATCCGCGATCGCCCGTGCGCCCTCTTCGGCCGCCAGACGTTGGCGATGAGAGCGCGCAACTGCTTCAGGCGACGGTACAGCCGATTTCCTGGCGTTCATCCTTCACCCTGTCGTGCAATGGGCAAAACCCGCTCAATCCGGGGATCGAGCGGGCATCACAGCCGTTTCAGTACATCCGTGAAACGGCGCAGCGAGATCAGGCCAGCGAGAGATTCTCTGCGCTGACTTTGCCCCGCATCTTGTCGGTCTTGGCCTCGAAATTGACCTTCTGGCCCTCACCGAGGCCCGCAAGGCCGGCGCGTTCGACCGCACTGATGTGAACGAACACATCGTTGCTGCCATCGTCCGGCTGAATGAATCCGAAGCCCTTTTGGCCGTTAAACCACTTCACTGTACCTGTCGTCATGCTCTTCTCCAAAGCGCGCAAGCGCGTGCCGCGCGACAATCACGCGGTCGTTTCAACTTCGTCGATGTCTTTGGAAAAGGAGCCCGCAGGCGCGATCAACAAGGCACAGCGGCTAATCGAATGACGCAAATATACACGACATCTGCGCTTTTGCAAGGAATACGGCCAATTTGTTTTCAAAGCGGCGGTTTTGACGCTGTTCGGGCGCCATTCCAGACGGAACGCCGGCACGCGCAAAGGCCTTTATCGATTGACTTGGCCGCGCGGGGGTGGTCACGTCGTCGCCACTGAACCGCATCGCCGTAACACGCAAACCTGCGCGTTCGAGGCCGGCGAAGACATCAGCGGTCGCCCTCATTCTCCAATTCGTCACCGGTCTCCTGCGCAATCGGCTGCGTGCAGGATCATTCCATCTTGCAGCCCAGCGAGGAGTTTCAATGCAGGTTCTTGTCCGCGACAACAATGTCGACCAGGCGCTTCGTGTCCTGAAGAAGAAGATGCAACGGGAAGGCGTCTTCCGCGAAATGAAGCAGCGGCGCGCTTACGAGAAGCCTTCGGAGAGAAAGACGCGCGAGAAATCCGAAGCCATCAGGCGGGCCCGCAAGCTCGCCCGCAAGCAGGCCATCAGGGAAGGCTTGTTGCCGGCGCCTCCGAAGAAGAAGCTCCCCGAACGCAAGGCACCTCTTCCACAGACGTCGGCGTCCGCGAGCCAGGCTCCGATTTCCCCAAGGTGAGAAGCGACAGCTTCACTGTCCCTATCAGCTTCGCATTGAACCTGGCGGCGCCCTCGCCGATCAGGAACCGCCTGCGAATGCTGGTGTTGAAGCAGGGCCACATCAGAGGGTGATGCGGTGATGCGCTATTATTTCGACATCAGGGACAGCACCGGGCTCTATCCCGACGAGGAAGGGCTGGAGTTTCCAACTCAGCGCGAAGCTGAAGTAGAAGCAGCCGAGACGCTGGCAGGACTGGCGCGCGATCTCGCGAGCCTGGATGAACGGGAAGACGTTGCGGTCGAGGTGCGCACCGACAGCGGGAGCTTGTTTCAGGCGGCGTTCATCTTCAGCAGCAACAGAACGACGCAATAGAGCTGGCGGAACTTCAATCGCAGTTCAGGTGACCAGGCCCAGCGAGCAAGCGCAGCACTTCGCAGACGTCCTGGCGAAAGCCAGGACGACGATGTGGAGGTGGGCAGCCCTACCCAGCTGCGGCCTTCACTGGGGCGACAGTGATCGCGAGCTTGCCGTAGCGGTCCGTGAAGGCTTCAGTATCGATCTCTTCGAGCTGGATCTCGCCGCTCATCACGCTGCTCTTCCAGGCGGCCTGGGCCGGATCGTTTTGAAACTCCGGCATCACTTCGCGGCCGAACAGCTCGAGCGATTCGCAGATGTGCTCGTGGCTGTTCTTGCCGGCCTGATTGAGCAGGATGACCTGGTCGATATGCGAGGACTGGAAGCGCTTCAGCTTTCGCCTGATGGTCTCGGGTGAGCCGATCAGGCCGCCGCGCAGCGCGGCCTCCTGCGCCTCCGGATTGTCGCGCTTCCACTTGTTATATTCGTCCCACATGTTCACCGTGTACGGCGCCGGACGTTGGCGGTTCTGCGCGGCACCGTAGAAACGCAGCGCGAACTGGAAGAAGGTGGCGCCGTCGGCGCGGGCACGCGCCTCCTCATCCGTCCTGGCGCACATGAAGAACGACACCAGCGCCATGTTCGGGTTGATCTCGTAGTCGGCGAGCTTGTGCAGCCGTTTCGTCATGGCGTTGTAGTAAGCGTGCACCCAGGCATGCGCAGCATCGGCACTGACGAACTGGAAGCCGAGCGCGCCAAAGCCGTGGCGGCCGGCGCGCTCGATGGTCGGCAGCTGCGAGCAGGCCATCCACAGCGGCGGGTGCGGCTTCTGCACCGGCTTCGGCACGACGTTGCGCAAGGGGATGTCGAAATATTTGCCGTGATGCTCCGAGCCTGCGTCCTTGAACATCGGGAAGATCGCAGCGACCGCCTCCTCGAACACCTCCTTCTTGGTCTCCATGTCGCGGCCGAACGGCGTCAGCTCGGTGATCGAGGCGCTCTCGCCCATGCCAAACTCGCAGCGGCCGTTGGAGAGCAGGTCGAGCACCGCGACACGCTCGGCGACGCGCGCCGGATGGTTGGTGGTGAGCTGGAGAATACCGTGGCCGAGGCGGATGTTTTTGGTGCGCTGGCTCGCGGCGGCAAGAAACGATTCCGGTGAAGGCGAGTGCGAATATTCCTCGAGGAAGTGATGCTCGACCACCCAGGCATGGTCGTAGCCGAGACGGTCGGCGAGTTCCATCTGCGAGAGCGCGTTCTGGTAAAGGGCGAGCTCGTCGCCGGCCACCCAGGGCCGCGGCAGTTGCAGCTCATAGAAGATGCCGAACTTCATGACGCCTCTCCCAGTTTTCTTGCCCGCTTGTTCTTGTTGCGGGCATCTTAATGCGTGAGGCGGCGCTGTCTACGCAGTCGCAATTCCGCCTTGCGGGAGAACGCGCCTCATTGCGCGGCGGCCATTCAGCACCGCGCCGACGAAGGTGAAGCGCACCATCAGATGATAGCTCGCAAGCATCAGCGGAATCGCAACGACGAGAATGATTGCGAACTTGACCAAAGCGGGCCAGTCGCGCTGCGACAGCGCGACCTGCAACGCCATCACGATCGGCAGGTGGATCAGATAGAGCCAGTAGGAGGCATCGGCGAGATAGCGCCATGTCGGACTGAAGCCGGACATGAAACGGAGCGCAAGCCCGAGCGCTGCGAAGGTCGTTATCCAGATCGCGGGCGCATAGAGGATGGCGGAGGCAAGCCGGAGCGTGGCGAAGCTATATGGCAGTTTCGGCGCACCCGGGGCAGACAGCATCACGCCGGACAAGACGAAGCCGATCATGATCAGACAGAGCGCAGCCAAGAGATGCGCAAGCCAGCGCCGCTCGAGGATCCGCAGCAGATCAATCTGCCGATGCAGCAGCCAGCCGGCGCCAAAGGCGGTGCCGAAACCGATCCAGGCCTTCGCATTGGTGACGAGCGATTGATCCGGCGTCCTCACCCCCATCACATTGACCCATCTTGGGTCGAGGCAGAAGGCGATGCCGATCGGGATCGCCAGCACCAGCGGCGCCAGCGGATTGCGGATGATCCGCGCAAAGAGGCGGTCGATGACCGTTCGCAGCGAGCCCGACGCGTCGAGCCAGACGATCGCGCCGCGCAGCAGCAGCGTGGCGGCATAGAGCTGCAGCAACACATAGAGAAACCAGAGATGGGTCAGGCGGAAATTCGGCAAGGGCGGCAGCCAGCTGGACGCCCATTGGATCGAACCGCCATTCGGAAAATTTCCGGCCCAGCTGATCACCAGGGCGTTCGGCACGAACAGCAGCGGCCAGCCGATCACGAGCGGCAGCGCGATCCGCTGCAGCCGGTCCTTGACAAAGTCGAAGGCGCCGCGGCGATGGAAGCTCATGCGGGCGAAGAAGCCGGCCATCAGGAAGAACGTCGTCATCCGGAAGACATGGATGGCGAAAGACAGCAGGCTCAGGATCAGGCTTGGATGCGTGTCCTGGATGACCCAGAACCGGGGCGAGGACGGCACGAACGACAATGTCGCGTGCAGGACGATGCCAAGCAGCAGCGCGATGCCCCTTAGGGCATCGAGGGCGTGAAGACGTTCGGATGCGGGAGTGACTGCGCTCGAATGGGACATGGACGGGCTCTCGGTGGCTGACTTTCTGCCGCACAATCTGTCCCATCAGGGCGCGTGCCTCTCGCCCGATCCAAAAATCGGCTAGCCGATTTCTCGTAGCGGCTCGCCGATGTCAGGCAAAACCGGCCGGCTCAGCGCCTCGCGCCGGAATTCGGTCGGCGTGAGCCCGGTCTCCGCCTTGAAGGCGCGGTTGAAAGGTCCGATCGACTGGAAGCCTGCATCCATGGCGATGGTCAGCACCGGGACCTCACGTTGCGTGACGTCGGAGAGCGCCAGTTTGGCGTCATCGATACGATAATGGTTGAGGTACGCATTGAAGTTCCGATAGCCCAGACCCTCGTTGATGGCCTGGCGCAACCGATGCTCGGGAACCTCGAGCCGTGCCGCCAGCGCCCCGATCGCAAGACCTTCCTGCCGGTAGGTCCGCTCCACGCTCATGAGCTGGTCGAGGCGCCGAAGCAGGATCGGGTCGACCACAACCCGAGCCGTCGCAGCACGATCGGCGCCGCGCACATCGCCGGATGCGATGGCCGCCGTGGCGTCGTTGACGGGCACGGCCGGCGTCGTGGCGAGAGTGGCCACTGCCGCCATCATCGCCACCACAAACAGGACGAGCGCGATCGGAAGGCTGCCGGGCGCGCCGGGAACAGCGACGGGAATCGCGGCGAAGCCGGCGCCGACGAACACAGTGATGAGCCCGACATTGATCGCCAGTATCGCCAGCCGCAGCCGGCGGCGCCGCGCCACCAGATCGGCACGCCAGGTCTTGACTGTCTGCACCGCGGCCGCGAGCGCCAGCGCCAGATTGATCAAGGCCAGGCCCCGGCCGCCGGCCCTGGCCAAAGCGGGCGCGTAAGCCCAGCCCAGTGTGAGCACGAAGCCGAAGGCCACGATGCCCAGCAACACGGCGCCATGCCATCGCCTCAGCACGAAATCGTCGTCGAACGCTGCACGTGCCCACAGCCAGAACAGGGCCGGTTGGCCTGACAGGATCGGCAACACCCACCACCATGACGATTTGGGAAAGAACGGGGCGGTCGCGATGGCGTAGAACGCGCCGCCGGCGGACATGGCCATGCCCAGCAAGGCCTGCTGGCTGGCGGCACGACGCTGCAGCGCCACGAGAATGATCAACAGGAACACGCCGCTGGCCGCGCCGCGAAGCCCGAGATCGATGGCCGTGAGCCCCATTACACCCCTGCCGTCTCCATCAGAGATTCAATCTTCGCATCGCCTTCGCGCCTGCACAATCCAAAATTGCGCTTGCGGTCGTAGCGCCTGCAGTTTTGGCGACCGCGACATAGCAACTTGAACGGTTGATCCAGATCAACGCGTCAACCGGCCTGCTGCATCAAAAAGGCAGCAAGGCAACGGCCCGGATGCCGTCCCGATTCCCCTGACATCCCGAAGAGACCGAATATGTCGGCCCCTGACGAGGCGACCTCGCGCGCGCGCCGTAAGCGCATGGAAATCTTTGCGTTCCTGTTCCTGACCGCGATCGTGATGCCCGTGCTCGCGGTCGGAACGGTCGGCTCCTACGGCTTGGGCGTCTGGATCTACCAGATGTTCGCCGGACCGCCGGGCCCACCAAGTTCGCCGCATTGATCCCGAGAATCGAAAGACAGGCATCATGGCTCACGCCAAACTCAACCGCCGTGCATTGATCACCGGCCGGGTGCTCAGCACCGCCGTCATCTCCCCTCCGGGCTGCGAGATCGCCAGCATTCTGGTGCAAGCGCGTCCCGAGCGCCTCACTGACGTCGAAGCCGAGATCGCGAGGCTTCCCGGCTGCGAGATCCACGGGCGCGATGTGAGAGGCAAGCTCGTCGTCGTGACCGAAGCACCCGACGCCGGCAGCCTCGGCACCTTGCTCAACACCATCCAGTCGCTGCGCGATGTCTATTCCGCGGCGCTGGTCTTTCACGCCATCGAAACCTGAGGGACGAGAGAGCCATCATGACATCGCCAAAGCTCGACCGCCGCCAGGTGCTGAAGCTGGAAGCCGCCGCCATCGCGGCCGCCGCTGCCGGCATGCCGGCGCCCGCGCTCGCCGCCAATCTCGTCACTGAGCGCGATTCATCGGAACTGAAATGGGACAAGGCGGCCTGCCGCTTCTGCGGCACCGGCTGCTCGGTGATGGTCGCGACCAAGGACAACCGTGTCGTCGCCACCCATGGCGACATCAAGGCCGAGGTCAATCGCGGCCTCAACTGCGTCAAGGGCTACTTCCTCTCCAAGATCATGTACGGCCATGACCGCCTGACGCAGCCGATGCTGCGCAAGACTGATGGCAAGTACGACAAGAATGGCGAGTTCACGCCTGTCACCTGGACCGAAGCCTTCGACATCATGGAGGTGAAGTGGAAGGAGGCGATCAAGAAGCGCGGGCCGAACGGCGTCGCCATGTTCGGCTCCGGCCAATGGACAATCTGGGAAGGCTATGCGGCGTCAAAGCTGTTCAAGGCCGGCTTCCGCACCAACAACATCGATCCCAATGCGCGGCACTGCATGGCCTCCGCCGTCGCCGGCATGATGCGCACCTTCGGCATCGACGAGCCGGCCGGTTGCTATGACGACATCGAGGCCACCGATGCCTTCGTGCTGTGGGGCTCCAACATGGCGGAGATGCACCCGATCCTGTGGACGCGCGTGGCCGACCGACGGCTCTCGGCGCCGCATGTCCGCGTCGCCGTGCTCTCGACCTTCGAGCACCGCTCGTTCGACCTTGCCGACATCGGCATGGTGTTCAAGCCGCAGACCGATCTCTATTTGCTCAACGCCATCGCCAACCACATCATCAAGACGGGCCGGGTCAACAAGGATTTTGTCGCAGCGCATACCGTGTTCAGGCGCGGGCAGACCGATATCGGCTACGGATTGCGGCCCGAGCATCCGCTGCAGAAGAGGGCGACGGGCGCGGCGAAAGCCAACGACTCTACCGATATGAGCTACGACGAATTTGTAAAATTCGTCTCGGACTACACGCTGGAGAAAGCGGCGCAGATGTCGGGCGTACCGCTCAATCGCCTCGAGGCGCTCGCCGAGCTCTATGCCGATCCGAAGACGAAAGTGGTCTCGTTCTGGACCATGGGTTTCAACCAGCACACCCGCGGCGTCTGGTGCAACAACCTCGTCTACAACATCCATCTGTTGACCGGAAAGATCTCCGCGCCCGGCAACAGCCCGTTCTCGTTGACCGGTCAGCCTTCGGCCTGCGGCACCGCGCGCGAGGTCGGCACCTTCTCGCATCGCCTGCCCGCCGACATGATCGTGACCAACAAGGAGCATCGCGATCACGCCGAGCATCTCTGGCTGCTGCCCGAGGGCACCATTCCCGACAAGCCCGGCGCGCACGCCGTGCTGCAGAGCCGGATGCTGAGGGACGGCCTGATCAACGCCTATTGGGTGCAGGTCAACAACAATCTGCAAGCGGGTCCGAACGCCAACGAAGAGACCTATCCCGGCTTCCGCAACCCCGATAATTTCATCGTGGTCTCGGACGCCTATCCGAGCGTGACGGCGCTCGCCGCCGATCTGATCCTGCCGACCGCGATGTGGGTGGAGAAGGAAGGCGCCTACGGCAATGCCGAGCGGCGCACGCAATTCTGGCACCAGCTCGTCCAGGCGCCGGGCGAAGCCAGGTCCGATCTGTGGCAGCTCATGGAGTTTTCAAAACGCTTCAAGATCGAGGAGGTCTGGCCCGAGGAGCTGATTGCCAAGAAGCCGGAGCTTCGCGGCAAGACGCTGTTCGACGTGCTCTATCGCAACGGCCAGGTCGACAAATTTCCCATGACTGAGATCGAGCAGGGCTATCACAACGAGGAGTCGAAGGCGTTCGGCTTCTACGTGCAGAAGGGACTGTTCGAGGAGTACGCCTCATTCGGCCGCGGCCATGGTCACGACCTCGCGCCGTTCGACGCCTATCATCGCGAACGCGGCCTGCGTTGGCCCGTCGTCAACGGCCAGGAGACGAAATGGCGTTTCCGCGAGGGCAGCGACCCCTACGTCAAGCAGGGCACGGACGTGCAGTTCTACGGCTACCCCGATGGCAAGGCCCGCATCTTCGCACTGCCTTACGAGCCGCCGGCGGAATCGCCCGACAACGACTATCCGTTCTGGCTCTCGACCGGCCGCGTGCTGGAGCATTGGCATTCCGGCACCATGACGCGCCGCGTGCCCGAGCTCTACAAGGCTTTTCCGGAAGCCGTCTGCTTCATGCATCCGGATGACGCGCAAGACATGAAGCTGCGCCGCGGCGACGAAGTGAAGCTCGTCTCGCGCCGCGGCTTCATCCGCGCCCGGGTCGAGACGCGCGGCCGCGACCGGCCGCCGCGCGGTCTCGTGTTCGTGCCCTGGTTCGACGAGTCCAAGCTGATCAACAAGGTGACGCTGGACGCCACCGATCCGATCTCGCTGCAAACCGACTACAAGAAATGCGCCGTGCGCATCGAGCGGGTGAACGTGTCATGATGAAACGATGTGGCATCGCCCTGCTCGCCTGCGCGATCGCCGCCGGCGCCAGCTCGCTGACCGCGCAGACCGTGAATTCGGGCCTGCGCGGCCCGACCCCGCTGAATGATGAAGGCCCGGCGCCGCCGATGCTACCGAACCGCAACACGTCCGAGCGGGAATCGCGCAACTATCCGGAGCAGCCGCCGGTCATTCCGCACACGATCGATGGCTACCAGATCGACCTCAACGGCAACAAATGCCTGTCCTGCCACGCGCGGGCGCGCACGGCGGAATCGCAGGCCCCGATGGTCTCGATCACGCACTTCATGGACCGTGACGGCCAGTTCCTGGCCTCGATATCGCCGCGGCGCTTCTTCTGCACCGAATGTCACGTGCCGCAGAACACGGCGACGCCGCCGGTCAGCAACGACTTCACCGACATCGACACTTTGCTGTCGCGTGCAAGCCCCGGTGGCCGGCGATGACGACGACCGCTGATGAATCCAAAGCCAAGCGCGGCTTCATCGCGCGCGCGTGGGATTTCGCGCTCGAGCTGTGGGGCGTGCTGACGCGGCCGAGCACGGTATTCGCCCTCGGCACGCTGGTGCTGGCGGGCTTTGCCGCCGGCGTGATCTTCTGGGGCGGCTTCAACACCGCGCTGGAGATAACCAACACCGAGAAATTCTGCACCGGCTGCCACGAGATGAAGGACAACGTCTTCGCCGAGCTGAAGTCGACCATCCATTTCACCAATCGCTCCGGCGTGCGCGCGACCTGCCCGGATTGCCATGTGCCGCACAACTGGACCGACAAGATCGCGCGCAAGATGCAGGCCTCCAAGGAAGTATGGGGCAAGATCTTTGGCACGATCGACACCAGGGAGAAGTTCCTGGACCACCGGCTCGAGCTCGCCGCGCATGAATGGGCGCGCTTCAAGGCCAACGATTCCCTGGAATGCCGCAACTGCCACAGCGCTGATTCCATGGACATCACCAAACAGTCGCCCCGGGCCGCCGTGGCGCATCAGCGCTTCCTGTTCACCCGCGAGAAAACCTGCATCGACTGCCACAAGGGTATCGCCCACCATCTGCCCGACATGCGCGGCGTGCCGGGGTGGCAGTAGGCGGGTCTGAGCAAGCGCCTCGTCCTTCGAGACGGCTGCTACGCAGCCTCGTCAGGATGAGGCTAAGCAGCACCTGCGCCTGCCGAAACTGCTGCCACGCACTCCGTCCTCATCCTGCCCGCCAGAGGCGGGCGTCTGGAAGGATGGGCCACAAAGGAATGGCCTTGAAATGCGATTTTCGCGCGCTTGAACCCTTGGGGGGAATGGTTAGTTTTGAGGTTCGGCGAATCGCATCGTTTCGCCCCTCCTCAAGACAGATATGGCCACTTTCACTCCGCATCAGGATGCCGCGCTCAAGGCCGTTGGCGACTGGCTCAAGGCAAAACCCGGGCGCAACGGCACGCCGCCTGTGTTTCGGCTGTTCGGCTTTGCCGGCACCGGCAAGACCACGCTGGCGCGGCATATCGCCGAGGGCGTCGACGGCGAGGTGAAGTTTGCCGCCTTCACCGGCAAGGCGGCCCTCGTCATGCGCAACAAGGGGTGCGATGACGCCTCCACCATCCACTCGCTGATCTATCGCGCCCGCGAATCCGGCGAGGAGCAGCCAAGCTTCGAATTGTGGGACGACGCGCCGGCCTCAAAAGCCAAGCTGATCGTGATCGACGAATGCTCGATGGTGGATGCCGAGCTCGGCCGCGACCTGATGTCGTTCGATTGTCCGCTCTTGGTGCTGGGCGATCCGGCGCAGCTGCCGCCGATCCAGGGCGGCGGCTTCTTCACCAATTCCGAGCCGGACGCGATGCTGACCGAGGTGCATCGCCAGGCCCAGGACGATCCGATCGTGCGGATGTCGATGGACGTGCGCGAGGGCCGCGAGCTCGACATCGGCCGTTACGGCGAGAGCGAGGTGGTCTCGCGCAAGGAGCTCGACCCCGATCGCGTCATGGGCGCCGACCAGGTGCTGGTCGGCCGCAACAACACAAGACGCGCCTACAATATGCGGGTGCGGCAGCGGCAGAATATCGAGGACGTCTTTCCGGTCGCCGGCGACAAGCTGGTGTGCCTGCGCAACAACCGCAAGAAGGGCCTGTTCAACGGCGGCCTGTGGCGCGTCAAGTCCCGCAACACCTCGCGCTCGAAATCGCGCATCCTCTCGATGCGGCTGTCGCCGGATGAAGAGCTCGGCCACAAGGTGACGAAAGTCTCGGTGCGCGCCGATTGCTTCGAGGGCGGCATCGAGCAGATCGCCTGGGAGCAGCGCAAGCCCTATGACGAGTTCGACTATGGCTACGTGCTGACCGTGCACAAGTCGCAGGGCTCGCAATGGGACGACGTCGTGCTGTTCGACGAGAGCTTTGCGTTTCAGGAGTCGAGGGCGAGGTGGCTCTATACGGGGATCACACGTGCGGCGAAACGGTTGAGTATCGTGGTCTAAAACTCCGCTGCCGTAGGGTGGGCAAAGGCGCAACGCGCCGTGCCCACGATCTCTCTCCATAAGCAATCAGCGCGTGGACACGCTTCGCTTTGCCCACCCTACGGCGCTGCCGTAGCCCGCATGGAGCGCAGCGTAATGCGGGGGTTGGCTCCGCGCTCGCGATTCCCGGATTTCGCTGCGCGCCATCCGGGCTACAAAATTTCACTTCCCCGCGACGAAATAAAAATCCTCGCGCCCGGGCGGCGAGCCGTAGGTGAACGGCTGTTGCACGTGCTTGGTGGCGGACCAGACGTCGTCGCGGACGATGTCGAACAGCTTCCGGATCTCGACCTTCGGCTCCTTGATCTCGCGGGCGAGTGCGGTGGAGAACGGGCTGTCGGCGCCGTTGTCGCCGTCGATCGCGGTCTCGCCGTGCTTGGCGGCGTAGACCACCATGAAGCCGGCGCCGGGCTCGATGTTGGAAAAGCCCTTGTCGACCAGCTTCAGCGACAGCGTGTGCTGCATGGCCGGCGCAAACGGATTGTCGCGGCAGGCATCCAGGATCACCAGGCGTACTTTTCGCGCAGCGCCCACCGCCGCGATCACCTGCTCCAGCGCGACCGCTTGCGTCTCGGCGTCGCGGTCGACGGCGAGCTTGGCATCGACGGGAACGAGGTAGTTCACGCCGCCGATCTCGAAGCCATGGCCGGCATAATAGACCACCGCCCAGTCGGCCTTCTCCGCCTCGTCGGCAAAGGTCTTCAGCGCGTCGAAGAACTTGTCGCGGGTCAGGTCGCTGACGGAGATCACGGTCTGGAAGCCGACATCGTGCAGCACGCCCGCGATCAGTTTCGCATCGCGCGGCGGATTGGGCAGCGCGTGGACATTCTTGTAGGCGCCGTTACCGACGACCAGCGCGACGCGCCGGCCGCTCGGCGCGCCTGCAGATGTTTGCGGTGTCAGCGCCGCGAGCCGCGCCTGAGCCGTGGCGCGGGCGCGGGCGACGTCGTACTCGTCGAATTTCGTCAGCGAATAGGCCGCCGCGCGGTAGTCGGCGCGGGCCTGGGCGAGGTCCTTCTTGCGCTCGTAGAGCTGGCCGCGGCCGGAATGCGCGCGGACATTGTTCGGGCTGATCTGGATCGCCGTGGTGTAGTCCTTCAGCGCAGCGTCGAGATCGCCCTTCAACATGCTGACATCGGCACGATTGTTGATCGCGTAGACGTTCCTCGGCTGCTTCTCGATCAGACCGTTGCAGTCGGCGAAGGCCAGATCGTATTTGCCCATCAGGCCGTAGGTGGTGCAGCGATTGGCCGCGATCTGCTGCGCGGCCGGATCGATCTTCTCGGCCTCGGCGAAATCGGCGATCGCGCCGTCATAGTCCTTGATCAGCGTGCGCACACGGGCCCGATTGGTCCAGCCGAGCAGGAATTTCGGCGTGTATTTGATCGACAGGTTGAAATCGTCGAGCGCGCTCTGCAGCGCGCCGCGGCGCAGCTGAATGGTCCCGCGATTGTTGTAGGCGAAACCGAAATTCGGCCGCTTCTGGATGGCGAGATTGTAATCGGCCATCGCGAGATCGTCTTCACCCTTGTGCTCGTGGGCGACGCCGCGCACGTTGATCGCGCCGATATTGTCCGGATCGAGCTCGATGGCTGACGTCAGCGCCTCGATCGCCGGGTCATAATCGCGCTTGCCGATCAGCGCCTGGGCGTGAATGACGAGCGCGAGCGCTTTGTCCTTGCCGGTGACGCGGTTGGCGTTGAGCAGGTTCTCGCAGGCCGTCGTCCGCGCCTGGGTCTCGGCCTGGCGATCCCTGCAGGTGGCGAGGTCGTCGCCGGCTTGCGGGTCCGCCGCGGCGGTTACGATGCCCGCGAGGAGCATGATAAATGTCAGCGAGACGACGCGCAGCATGTTGTCAGGTCTGTTCCAGCCACATTTTTAGTCGATCAGCGATCGTGCCGGTTCATCTAGCCCGGAGTTCCTGACCCCGCCAAGCCGGGCCGCCCGTCGCGGCTTCTTTTCACGGACTCGTGTCACTCCGGCTGTAACAACCGCCCGGCCCGCCCGTATCTGAGGTGTCTGAAAACGCCGGGCAGGCTGTTCGCCAGCCCTCAACCGCCCTAAACTGTCAGGCCTTCCGAAAGAGGATCCGCCATGCGCCGCTCCGTCCTGTCCCTGCTCGCCGCCACCGCCGCCTTGTCGCTCGGCTTTGCCGCACCAACCCGGGCCGCTGAAGACGCCGTCGTGATCCCCGCCCCCGCCATGGACGCTAGCCCCGCGAGCGGAATCCAGACCGCGGTGGTCGCCGGCGGTTGCTTCTGGGGCGTCCAGGGCGTGTTCCAGCACACCGCCGGCGTCGTCAACGCCGTCTCCGGCTATGCCGGCGGCACCAAGGCGACCGCCGACTACCAGACCGTCTCGACCGGCCGCACTGGCCACGCCGAGTCGGTCGAGATCAAGTTCGACCCCAAGAAGATCTCCTACGGCAAGATCCTGCAGATCTACTTCTCGGTCGCGCACGACCCGACCCAGCTCAACCGCCAGGGGCCCGACACCGGCACGCAATATCGCTCGGCGATCTTCACCACCTCCGACGAACAGAAGAAGGTCGCGGAGGCCTATATCGCCCAGCTCAACTCCGCCAAGGTGTTCAGCAAGCCGATCGTGACCAAGGTCGGCGCGCTGGAAGCGTTCTACCCGGCGGAGGCCTACCACCAGGATTATCTGACGCTGCACCCGAACCAGCCCTACATCGCCTTCAACGACATCCCGAAGGTCGAGAACCTGAAAAAGCTGTTCGCGGATAACTACATTGAGAAGCCGACGCTGGTCAGCGCCAGCAAGGCCACCAACTGATCTCGATATCATCAGAAAAAACGGGAGACCCATGCCCGATACCAGGACGAAAACCACCGACGACAAGGTCATCAAGAGCGAAGAGCAGTGGCGGCGCGAATTGACGCCGATGCAGTATGCGGTGCTGCGCGAGAAGGCGACCGAGCGGCCCTTCTCCGGCGAATATGAGCACGACCATCGCGCCGGCACCTATGTCTGCGCCGGCTGCGGCAACGTGCTGTTCGAGTCCGACGCCAAGTTCGATTCCGGCTGCGGCTGGCCGAGCTTCACCGCGCCTGCGGTCGAGAGCCATATCGACGAGGAGCGGGACAGCAGCCACGGCATGATCCGCACCGAGGTGCTCTGCTCCAAATGCAGCGGCCATCTCGGCCACGTCTTCCCCGATGGACCGGGGCCGACCGGCCTGCGCTACTGCATCAATTCGGCGGCGCTGAAGCTCGAGCCGAAATAAGATTGCGCGCCGCCGGGTTCCCCGATGGAACCCGGCGGCGCGATGTGCTTTTCTCTTCCAGCGGTGCAGCCGATGCGTGCATTCCGGCGGCCGCCAGGGAGGATGCCATGACACTTGGGACCATCCTGATCATCCTGGTGATCATTTATCTGCTGGGCGGCTGGTCCGGCCGGATCGGAGGCTATGGCTACGGCATGGGCCACTCCGGTATGGGGATCGGCGGCGTCGTTTTGGTGGTGTTGCTCGTCCTGCTGCTGCTTGGCAAATTGTAAACCATATAACCTACTGAACTGACTAGGCTTTCTGCGTCTGCGGAGCTGCCATGCGTGGATTCATCATCTCCCATCGCAGGGGTCGCAATTTTGTCAAATCGGCTTATATTAGGGGGCGAAAATGACATGCGGCGGGCCCGCTCGATTGCGGCCCCTGCCCTCCCAAACCCCACGCGCTTAAAGCCCCAGAGAAGATCACGAGGTCTTTGACCATGCGTCCACTGCGTCCGTTCAACTTCAACACTTCCGCCGAGCTCTTCCCCGCCGCCATCCGCAAGAAGAAGCGCGCGGGCTTCACCTACCGCCGGTTCGGCACCGCCGCCGAAGCCGTGCAGTTCGCGATGGAGCAGTTGCCGACGGATTCGCTGAACGGCGCGTATCTGCAGGTCGAGGAAGCTCGTTTCGACCAGAACGGCATCCGCTCGCTCTACGAGAGCGAAGCCTTCCCGCTGCCGCGCCGCCCCAAGCCGGCCCCGGCCGAGACCGACGCCGACGCGGCGTAAGTTTTCGCAAAACTCCGATGTGCGTGGAAAGCGCGATGGCCGAAAGCCATCGCGCTTTTTGCGTTTGGGGGCACGCTCTCCCCCGTCATTGCGAGCGCAGCGACGCAATCCAGAATCCTTCCGCGGGGACAGTCTGGATTGCTTCGCTGCGCTCGCAATGACGACGTTGAGAGATCCTGCGCAATGTCGACCGGATGGATCGGGGCGAGAGCCCTAGGTCTCGCCGCTACACCCGCGGCTGCTTGTCGAGCCAGCGGCGCAGGAGGCGGACGTTGCGCATGTTGGCGCGGAACATGACGTCGAAGGCATCGCCTGCGAACGGCACCATGCCGACCACGCCGTCGACCGCGACATTCCCGAGCATACGCGCGGTGATGTGCCAGGGCGCGCCCAAGGCACGCGCCTCACGCACCAGCCACAGCGAGATCGCGGTGGTGATGATGTCGCCGATGACAGGGATCAGCCCGATCAGCCCGTCGATGCCGTAGCGGATATTGGTGCCCGGCAGGACGAAGGCGACGTCGAGCAGTTTTGCGATCGCCTCGAGCCTGAGGATCCGTTGTTCCCGCGTCAGATTGCCGAACGGATTGCCTTGACCGAACTCGAAACGGAACTCGCGAAAGCCCTGCCCCACCGTTTCAGGCCGGATCTCGTTGCCCTCCTGGTCGATGATCGGACCGCGCGCCCTGCGGCCGGAAAAATCGCCGCGCGCTTGCGCCCCGGAACGGGACCCGCGTGGCACGAGGATGTCGTCGTCTTGCATGGTCATGGCCATTGTGAAACTCACGAGCGCAGCAGAGGTTGCTGCATCGCGTCCGATGGTCGCGCGCTCAGCTCGCCGCCGTCGCCGGCTGCGGCTCATCGACATAATGATGCACGAGCCAGGATGACAGCACCGAAGGCACGAAGCCGACCAGGCCGTACAGGATGAACTGCACCGCGCCCGAATCCGATCCGCGCGAGCCGTAGGTGATCGCGGCCAGGATAAAGGCGAACACGCCGATCAGCAGCATCCGCAGCACCGGCCCGATCCGCCTGACATGGAGCAGGATGTCGTCGATCGCACCGATCATCAGCGACGGCAGCAAGCCGAACAGATAGCTATATTGAAGGGTCTTGAAGAACACTGCGAACAGCTTGCCGACCTCGCCGAGATGCGCCTCCGCCCAGTAGCCGGACTGGTAGGTGGTCGTCAGCAGCAGCAGGAATCCACCGACGAACGGACCAACGAGCGCAAACACCAGGTAGCGTTTCATCAAGGGCTCCTCATACGCGAGGGCATTTATAACAGCGAGCCGGGAACCTTGGATAGCGGGGTCGCGGGCTGCCAGAGCGGAACAAGTGGCAGAGCGGCGGGTTCAGACTGGAGTTGAACTTGACCCATCAGATTTGGAGCCGCCGATGTCTCGTAACCTGTTGTTGCTGGCGACGATCACCCTCTCCGCCCTGTCGAGCGCCCCCGCCTTCGCACAAGGCCATATGGGCACACCGCAGGAGCAGAACGCTTGTTCGCGCGACGCCTCGCGGCTGTGCCGGAAGGATCTCGGCAATGACGGCGCGGTGCAAGGCTGCCTGCAAGCCAACCGGGCCAAGCTGTCGAGATCGTGCAGCAAGGTGTTCGAGAGCCATGGAATGTAACGGTCGGAATGTGAGGGGCGTGAAGATCGGCACGTGAGATCGGCATGCGAGCCCGCGCCGCATTTTGCGTGACGGAGGCGCAACAGCTGCAAATTCCTTCGCGTCTCCCATTGAAGCTTCGCGGCAATCGCGCATACTCGGCTCGGGCGGCGCAGCACTTTTCGATTCGAATATCAGGAAATCGAGCGACCACATCCGGGAATGAACGCCCGGCATGAAGGCTGCGACATGCGGCAGATCAAGCCGCGTGCGGCGTCCCAACAATCAAGCGGCTCAAATCCGCGCAACTCGGGGACGCATTTTTCATGACACGGTTTCGGACTATCGCCACGCTGTTCACCTTCGCCGCCACCGCCATCACCCTCCAGACATCGCCCGGCCTCGCCTTCTCGCCCGAAGCGCAGCAGATGTGCTCGAACGATGCGATGCGGCTGTGCTCCCGTGAAATCCCGGATATCCCGCGGATCACCGCCTGCATGGTGCGGAACAAGTCGCAGGTCAGCCCCGGCTGCCGCGCCGTGATGGACCGCGAAGCCGCCGCCGCGGCAGCAGCCCGCAAGCGGGAAGCCGCCGCGCAGTAGCGGTAATTTCGCCGATTGACGAGCGCCCCAGCGCGTCGGTCGTCAGCATCGAGCACTCATTCTGGAAATCCCGTTCCAGCGGGATTTCCACGACCCCCCGTGCGCCACGAGATCGCGCGTAAGCCCCAGCGAACCCTACTGCCCACACGCCTGTTAATCGCAGCTACGAGCGCCGCCCTTTCGCGCCGATCCTGGCGCAATGCCCGGCCCGTCTCTTCAATCTTCACCTGGCAGCGCTCGGTTTGGGGGGATGTTCTTACTAGGCAAGATCATTTCTTTTCCTCTGATGGCTGCTCAAATCTTTCGCAGGCCGAGAAAAAGTAAGTAACGATCGCGAGGGCAGCTGCTCGCGTTCGACGTTACCATCGGCACCACCAGCAAACACCACCATCTGCCCAAAAATTCCTATTGGCTCCGCACCAGACGAGCTGAGTTCCAAATATCTGCACCTGAAGCCGTCCGCCATTCGCTCAGCTTCCAACGGGTCCACTTTTTCGGCCAGATCCTTCCGAACTTGGTCGGCACCAAGTTGGCCAACGCCCAGGAAATGGAGCACCAAGGCCGGTAAGATATTGTACTCGACCTTCTTTTCAACGGTAGTCGGAAGCGCGATCTGTACGAGCGGATCGGTAGCCAGTTCGCCACGGATAAGGGCCAACGCCCGACCGATATTTTCGTACGTCGTACTACGAACGACCTCACCCCGCGCTGGCGCCCGGCCAAAGAGAGCAGCACGATCATCGAGAGACAAGGTCTTTGCCATGCCTATGATATCGTCGCGCGTTAAAATTTCCGCAGGAATAGAGTGTTCTTTTGACTTCTCTTGGACGCGACGAACCAGTTCGCTGGGCACTCGGCCTTGGTATAGACCCACTACGAAGGTCCACTTCCTTAGGAGCTCCTTCCAGTGATCGACTGCACCGTCAAAATCCGTGTCGATTTTCTCTAGTGCATCGTCTACGCTTGCTTGCCCGTACCGCGGGCCGTAGCACTGAAATACTTCTCCATTATCCGCGTTGAATCCGTCGCACTTGAGATCACCACGGCTACCCATTGGGATCGTCGGAGTGAAGGAAGCCTTCCAAAGCCGCTTGGCTATTTCCCGAAACAGCGCCTCAAAGGCGTTACCGTCCACGGAATCCAGCATCGTGCGGAGCCTTAACTCCTGCCATTGCCAGTCGTAGTCGTCGTCCTCCGCCACCGCAGCTCCCGCACATCTGGACGCTTAGGAGTTCCATCTTGATGTCTAAGCTGGCCGGGCGCAACCTCTGATAGGCCCCTAGCCGGTGCCTATCCCCTGGCTAGTCGCCCCACTGCGCGAAGGCGTCGTTGAAGGCGCGCTCGCCGGGGGCGCCCTTCTCGATGGCGATGATGGCACGGCGCTGGTTGGCGTAGACCAGCGGCACGTCGAACCAGGAGCGCTCCTTCAGGAGCTGGACGTTGCGGGCGCGATCGGCATCGACATTGGAGAGGCCGACCAGGAAGAAGCCGTCGGTGACCTTGACCGCGAGGCCCGCGAGCGGCGTGCCGCGCGCCTGCTCGTTCGACTTCATCAGGATGCCCGGCACGTTGGAGACGCTGCCGCTCGGAAAGTCCGGCGGCAGGATGAAGGTCAGCTCGGCGGTGTGGCTCGCCGGTAGCGACGAGTCGGTATTGCGGCGGAACGACATCGTCATCTTGAACTTGCGGTCGGGGATCTCGATCTCGGCTTTCACCGCAACGTCCGCCTTCTGGTTGCCCGACGCCTTGATCGGCTCGAGCCGCCACACCACCGAGCCGACATATTGCTTGCCCTTCGGATCGGACGGATCCTCGTCATAGAGCACGACCTTCTGCGCCACCGGCGCGGCCGGCTGGTCGCTCGCCGAGGGTTGGCCGACGCGATCCGGAATCTTGGGCTTGCTCTGCGGCTGCGAAACATCCTTCGGCGCCTCCACCACCTGGGTGGGCGACGGCTTGAGCAGATTGGTTGCGATCTGGACCAGCTGTTTGCCCCAGAGGATGCCCGCACCGACCAGGATCAGCACGATGCCGATGGCGATCGCGCTCTTGAACGGAAAGACCGAGCCCCTGCCGGCGCGCTTCTTGACGTTGCGGTCGGCCGCGATGCGTGCACGCGGCGACGGCGGCTGCGGCGCGTAGCGCTCGGCCTCCTCGATCGACTCGTCGTAGGAATAAGGCGCATCGCCTTCGCCGGCGCGGTTCTCCAGGCTCGGCTCGAGCCGGTCGAATTCCGGCGAGGGCGAGGGCACGTTGGCGTAGGTGCGGCGCGCGGCCCGGTTGGCTTGCGCGGCGGCGCC
>NZ_LBJP01000057.1:0-36978 GCF_028128715.1 Bradyrhizobium sp. CCBAU 51745
GCCCTTCCGCATGTCGGTATGGCCGGTCGCAAGCCATACCCGCACGCCGGCCGGCAACGGGATCATCGCGGCCGTCCATCAGTCAGCGCCGCCACGACTGCGCTTAGCGTCGCCGCGTCAACCGCACCGGTGATCCGCATCCGAGTGCCGGCAGCGAACTCAATCTCGATCGCACCGCAACTTCCCGAGGGCGCCGTCAACGGTTGCCGGTCTGGCGCCATGGAGACTGCCGCAAAACGGACTTCATCGTCCTGCCGCTGCATCGGCTCGGGCCCGCAAGCGAGGACGCCGGTCCGCGCCTGCCGCCGCCAGGCCGTAACCAAATTGCGGTGAACGTCATGTCGTCGAGCAACTTCGACAACACTTGCCCCAGGAGCCAGACTCTCCTCCACGATCCGAAGCTTCTCGGCACTCGTCCACCGCCGTCGCCGCTCAGGACCGGACAGAACCGTAACCGTCGTCACGTTTGCTCATTTGCTTGCGAATTAATGCGCAAACCATCTCACGCCCGTACCCGATCCGGGAAGGCGGCCTCCACCGGAGGCGTACGAAGCAACTATCGACCACGAATGGAGAACGGTAAACGTTGCGGATATGCGAGATGCTTATGATTTGTTGATCCGCAAATTGGCTAGGATCGAGCTCGACCCGCTGGTACAACAACAAAGCGCATTGCTCTCGATGGCCCTCGACGACAATATCAGCGAGCTACAGCAGCTTCTTGCGGATGGTGGGCGCGAAGGTCAGATTACTGAGACACTGCAAAAGATCTTAAAGACGATCAGCCATTTGCGCATGTGAAATCGCAACTCGGGTCATCTGCGATGCCCGGAGTGTTGGCCGAACTTCCACCTAATGCAGCCGCGCGGGTGAGGAGGATTAACCTCACTCATATGCTCGTTCAGCAGCATCAGCGCTCTCAGTGCGCTGCGCAGATCACCGTCACAAGCGGCGACCATCTCATCGACCGCCAGCTCGTATTGATCAAGAGCAGAGTTGGTGCGTTGGCGTGTTCAAATCCAGTTATGCCGGATGGGGCCTGGATGATCTGTCTACCTACCGATGCATCCTATTCCACACCAAGGATGCGATGTAGCCGATGGCGTAACCAAAGAGCGCCGTCACAACGATAAGCGTTATGGATGCGGTGAGATCAAAGGGACCTATCTTGAGAGCAAGATGGATCATGTGTGCCCAGAGGATGAAGTCGTAGAGGAGCTGTCCCAATCCCGTCGCCACTAATAAGGACCACACGAGGTGCCAGCTACCGAGAAGGATCGCAAACACGAGCCCCACTTTGTTTGGATTACTCATAGAATTGCTCTTAGTGATTTGGTCATGCAAAACGCGCTTCACTCCTATCCGCTAGGCGCACCTCAGCGGACGTGCCGCCACTTCGCCGATGAGCCAGCATCGGACTCTGAAGTTTGTCTTGAGCCCCGGTGCTAGAGGTTACGCGAGTTGATCCTCGCACGCAGGCGATGGCAGAACTCCTCCAGAAGCGTCTGTAGATTTTCGCAGTTGGCCAATAGCCGTTCCGGCCTGTTCGCGCTCCGTCGTATCGAACGCGAAGGCATCACGCAGGCGCCGGACATGGTCCAGTTTTTGGCGGGCATTGGCGGCGCGGGTTTCCGCAAACTCAAGCTGCGCTCTGTCATGCGTCATTCTATCTAACTCGGCGACGAGCAGCGCAGTGGCTCGATGGCTTGGTGAGAGAGCATCGCCGTTCAGGAGGGCGAGATAGTGATCTACATTCGCGTGGGCCACGTATCGGTGCATGACGCTACTCTCCGATCGTCTCACGATTATCGAGCCGTGTTCGCCGAAAAACCGCCGCCGAGTTGTTCCAGCTAGCGGGCAATTGGTGTTATGACACCACAATCAGTGCGATATGCCAAAAATTCAAACAACCGTATTGCGATACAGCGAATTGTTGTAACTCAATTGCAAGTTGCTTACCCTAAATAATTAACATAAGTTATGTTAGAGGAGTGAGCAAGAATGGATTACCTCAGCGATGCTGCTCTTTGGCGCAAGCGCGCCGCACAGACTCGCGCGCGGATTGGCACCTTTCACGATCGAAATTCGAGTGTGAACCTCCTCCGGGTGGCCGAGGAATATGAACGGCTGGCTGAGCGGGCAGAGAATTTGCATCGAGGCGACGACGCTAGCCATGACCATGCCGGATGAGCGGAAAAGAGGCTCCAGCCGCGATGGCGCCAAAGCTCAGAAAACTGGCAGCTTTACTGCCGGTATTCGTATCAAGATAAACGAGGTTGGCGCCTTGCGGTGCCCATCCTTGGCTAACAAAGCCGGGCTCGTCATCGCGGTGAGCCCTCGTACCACCGGCGTCACAGTGTTGCTTGATGGCACGACACGACCAACGTGCCTTTACAAGGGCTATATATCCCCGCTGTCGGGTTAGCTGACTTATCTGCCTCGCAAGGAACCCATGCATCTGCTGTGAACCAAAGTCTGATATGAAGCTTGGCCGTGTAAAAACGGCCTTACAGGGCCGTCCACGCGGGCCGTAGGTGTAATCGCGCCATTGACAATGACCGTATCGCCGCGGATGCCATACACGACGTCAAGTTCACCGAGATCGTAACCGATCGACCCGCCTGTCTCGTCGATGACCGGTCCTGGATGATGAGGGGCAGATCATCCAAACCGAAGTGATCGGGCAAGCCCAGGTCATTGCCGTCCTCGACAATGATCGGCCCCGCAAGACCGAGGTATATTTGCCGGCCCGTGTCGTGATGCGGATGAGGGTGATACCAAAGCGTCGCGGCGGGCTGATCGATCGAGAGTGTGGGCCGCCAGGTTGCGCCTGGCTCTATCTTTCGCTGAGGCCCTCCATCGGCGTCACCCGGGACGAGTAAGCCGTGCCAGTGCACGGTGGTCGCAACACCGAGCTCGTTGCGCACACTCATCTCGACACGGTCACCCCGCCGGAACCGAAGCACGGGACCAAGGATCGGCCCCGAATAGCCGTAAGTCCGGGCGGGCTTTCCCTTGTAGAACTCGTGGCGGCCGGCTGACACCCTAAGCCCGATCGCGTTGTGCTGACTGGCGGCGTCGATGAGTTGCGGGACTGGCAAGCGCGCCACCGCGCGAGCAGGCTCGCCACGGCCGAAACCCGGATCGAGCAGGCTCGCGGACGCGGCCGCTCCGGCACCGATCGCAAATGCGCGACGTGTCAACATCACGGATCTTCTACGAGATTTCCCAGAGGTCACGGACGCGAGGCATCACGATCATCGCCGACCATCCTGTTCCGCTCAAGGATTACAACCGCCGAGATCGCCCGCAACGTCCAGGCACGGCCGAAGTCTCCGTGAGTATCGTCGGCATCGCGGGCGCGGTCCTCAGGGCCGGTTGCGTTTCTTGGAGTGTGCTGTCGGCCGCTTCCGACCTGCGCGTCAGCGCGGCGTGAACTGGTTCAGGTCGTGAATGCCCATCTGCTGCTCGAGTTGGGCGACGCGAGCGGCCATATTCTCGAAGCCGTCCTCGCCGAACAGTTGGTGCTCCTTCTTCTCGAAGTCCTCGGCCATCGCGTCGTACTCGTTGGAGGAGACGACATCCTTCAGCTTCGGAAAGAGATCCGTGTCCTCGCGGGCCGCGTGCGGCCGGTACATCGTGATGAAGGATTGCATCGCGCCGACCAGTTGCTTGCGGTCGTCGTCATTGCTTCGACCTGACGGTGCGAGCCGCAAGATATTTTCCGTGACCTTCCGGCCTGCTTCATGCTGGCGCAGCAGAACGTCCACCAGATCGGTCATTTGGCCGGCCTTCTTGAAGCGCGGGAATACATGCTCCTCCTCCGATTTCTCGTGGTAGTTGTTGATGAAATCGCGGACGATCCCGGCGGATTGCGTGATCAGGCCTGGATCGAAATCCTCATTCGCTGAGAACTTCCGGATGCCAGATTCGTAGAGCAGCAGCACCCGATCGAGCACACCGTGCTCCCGCATCAGATCCTCCGGCGGGGTGACTTCCTCGCCTTTCTTCTCGGCACCTTTCTGCTTCCCGCCGACGCCCTTCCTGTCGGCAAGCGCCGGCTTGGTGAGCACGGCCGGAGCCGCGATCGTGGCCAGCGCGCCTCCGAGCACAAGCAGGCGGCGCCTGCCGGGCACAACGTCCATCATGGCTCTCTCCTTGATGCGCTCGACCGTGCTGGTAGCCGCACCGAGACCTGTCAGCGCCAAGGACCTGTCAGCGCCAGGCCTTTTCGTTCTTCTGCTCGTAATCCCTGAAAGCCTTCTCGAGCCCGCCCAAAACCTCGGCGGAGGTTTCGAACATCGCCTTCAACTGCGGCTCATCGACCTTTTGGATGTCTTCGCGCAGGTGGTTCCGGATATCGTGCAGGGCCTTCTGCATCTTCTGCGTATGGTGCCGGGGATCGCGATCTGCCGCACTTGCCATGGCCGGTCTCCTCGCTGCTAATATGGCGCCTCCGAACCCGAAAAGCGTCCGGCGCGACGGCGCATTAACGGACGACGATCGACCTCGTTCCATCTACGAAATCCGCTAAGGCGCATGAAGTTCAATGCCCGCGAGCAACCTCAATCCATCGGCCGACGTCTCAGCCGGTCAAATAGCCCCGGCAGGCTCGCCGCTGGAAGTCCTACGCATCTTCCTGAAGCTCGGTCTGACCTGCTTCGGCGGCCCGATCGCTCACATCGGCTACTTTCGTGACGAGTTCGTCGTGCGGCGAAAGTGGATCGACGAGCACGCCTATGCCGATCTGGTCGGGCTGTGCCAGTTCCTGCCCGGTCCCGCCAGCAGCCAGGTCGGGCTCTCGATCGGCCTGATGCGCGCCGGCTATCTCGGCGCGCTCGCCGCCTGGACCGGCTTCGCCTTGCCGTCTGCCGCGATCCTCGTTCTGTTCGCCTACGGCGCCGGCGCGCTGGGCGGACCGATCGGTGCCGGCCTGCTGCACGGACTGAAGCTCACTGCGGTCGCCATCGTGGCACAGGCCGTCTGGGGCATGGCACGCAACCTCTGTCCGGATCGCGAGCGTGCGTCGATCGCCGTCGTGGCAGCGCTGATCATCCTCTTCAGTACAGCCTCGCTCGCCCAGATCGGCGCGATCGTCCTCGGCGGGCTCGCCGGGCTGTGGCTGTGCCGTGGCGATGCGCAAGCATCGTCAGGCCATGTGGAGATGCCGGTGTCACGTACCGCAGGGTCGATTGCCCTTGGGATGTTCTTCGTTCTTCTGGCAGGTCTCCCCGCACTCCACGCCGCGACAGGCTCCCCGGGCGTCGCCCTGTTCGATGCCTTCTATCGGTCCGGCGCGCTCGTGTTTGGCGGCGGCCACGTCGTACTCCCGCTCCTGCGGGAAGCTTTCGTTACCCCGGGCTGGTTGACCGACGATGCCTTCCTCGCCGGCTACGGCGCAGCCCAGGCCGTGCCGGGCCCGCTCTTCACTTTCGCGGCGTACCTTGGCACCGCGGTCTCTCCGGAGCCGCACGGGGTGGCTGGGCGATCTGCGCGATCTGAAACGATTCAAGCGCACCGGGCATGGTCGACCACCACGCTATCGGGCCAGGAAAAAGAAGCTGCTCGGTGCGGTGGCAGCCGCGCTCCATAAGCAACGCTGAACGAGACCGTCAATCCGCCGGCATGAAACGTTCAGTGGCTGGCAATTCGGCCGTCAACCACCCGGATGATCCGATCGCATCGTCGTGCCAGGTCCATATTGTGAGTGACCAGTAGGAAACTCGTTCCACTCTCCCGATTGACCCGCCGCATCAACTCAAAGACGGCATCCGCCGATTTCGTATCGAGATTGCCGGTCGGCTCATCTGCCAGCACCAGATCCGGGTTCATTGCAAGCGCCCTGGCAACTGCTACTCGTTGCTGCTGGCCTCCAGACATGTTGTTTGCAAGATTGCTTCCGAACTTCTCCAGATCGACTTGGCGAAGAAGGTCGTCGGCCCGATCTTCAATTTCCGCGCTCGGAAAGCCACGGTCCGCCAGCATGGGCATCATGACGTTTTCACGCGCAGTGAAAGCTGAGATCAACAGATGATACTGAAAGACGAAACCGATGGTGTGGCCTCGCAGATGCGTGAGTTCGTCGTCACCGAGAAAGGCTGTGTCGCGTTCCTTGATCAGCAGCCGGCCGCTGGTCGGCCGGTCCAGCAAGCCGACGATATTGAGCAGCGTGCTCTTGCCTGATCCGGACGGGCCGATCAAGGCCAGGAACTCTCCGCGGTCGAGTTCAAGATCGATGTCGTGCAGAACCTCGACCTCGGTGGGCAGACCAAGGTTGTAGCCTTTGCAAACTTGTTCGAGCTTGAGGATCTGGTCAGCCACGGATCGCCACCACCGGGTCAAGCTTTGCGGCTCGTACCGCTGGCGCCATCGCAGCCAACAGGCCCGTCGCAGTGGCAAGAAGCGCCGTGTAGACGAAAAGGCTTTCTTCCAGGACAAGCGGAAAAAATTCAGTACCGTCCGCCTGCCGAGCCACGGCGTGCCAATACACCAGCGCAACAGCGCCCATCGCCGCTCCGAACAGTGAGCCGACGAAGCCCAGCAGTCCGCCTTGAAGCAGAAACACGCGCAGGATCTGTCCACGCGAGGTCCCCATTGCCCGCAAGATCCCAATTTCCTTCGAACGCTGGATCACAGAAACGATGAGGACCGCGGCGATGCCGAAGGCCACCGATAAGCCGACGAAGACGCGGATCAGGGTATTCGTATAGATCTGTGCCTGCACCGCGGTGAAGAACTGGGCGTTCGTTGTAATCCAGCTGTCTGCCTCCACCTGGGTCGCAGCCTGTATCCGCCGGGCGATGATCTCGGCCGCATAAATATCCTTGACGGTCAGGTCGATGGTTGTCACGCCGCCAATCATTCCGAGAAGAGACTGGCCAGTCCGCAGCGCAACAAAGCTCACGCGTTGATTGATGCCCTTGCTGCCAAAATCGACCAGTCCGGAGATCGTCAGCACACGATTGGCGCCGGCCGTGGCTTGCAGATTCAACTTGTCGCCGACGGCGGCGCCGAGAATCTTGGCGAGTTCGGTCCCGATGACGACGTCTTCGCTGGTCAGACGCGCCTCGCCGACGACGATGTATTCCGGCACTTTGACAATGTTGAAATACGTCTCCGGCTCGACCCCCGTCAGCGTCACGGCCCGGCTGGCATCGCCGCGGACCGCCAGGACCGATCCAGTGATGGTCGGAGAGACCGCACTGACCTCTGGCATTGCGAGCATCTGGTTCACGATTTTCGGCCACTGATCAATCGAGATGACCCGTTGGCTCGGTCGCTGCACGACTGCATCCTCGATCTCGCCGGCCGCATTGCGGAGCGGACGCGCAATCTGGTCCGGTGTGACGAGCTGGATCTGAGGTTGTGAGGTCAGTACGCGTTTGATGAAATTGGCCTCCATGCCAGCCAGCATCGCCGACATGAAGACAATAACCCCAACACCAATCGAGATGCCCCCGACGATGAAGATCGTCTGTAGCCGCCCCTCGCGCAGGAAACGCACGGCCGCAATCCACTCGAACGGGAGCCAATGGTTCATGGCAGGACCGGACGTATGCGCTGCCCGGCGAGGACACCCGAACTCTGCGGGACTCCGATATCACCCACATCCAATCCCTCCAGTATCTCCATTTGGCTGTTCCCGCGAAGTCCGAGCGTCACCGGATGCTGAATCGCTCGCCCATTCCTGACCGTCAGCACCCACGGCTGCCCCGAGAGGATGTCGTGTACTGAACGCGTGGGAAGCACGTCTGCGTTGTCCTTCGCTGCGACCTTAATATCGACCGAAACAGTCATGTCCTGGCGCAAGTAATCCGGCGGCTCCGGCACCGTCAGCTTCACCTCAACGGTTGCCCGGGATATGTCTATGCCGGGATTGATGTAAGTGACAGTCGCGGAAAAGCGCCGGTCGGGATATGCATCGGCGGACGCCAGCGCTGTCTGCCCAAGTGCGAGCTTGCCAAGGTTTCGTTCGTCGATCTGAAGAACCAGCTGCAGATCACCTATCGGCGCGAGCACCAGGAGCGCCTTTCCAGCCTGGGCTACAGTGCCCCGCTCGACGCTTCTGGTGATGAGCACACCATCGCGCGGCGCGACAATCGTGGCATAGCCGAGGCGTGATTCAGCGGTGTCGAGATTGGCGCGCGCCTGATTGAGTTGCGTCTGGGCCATGACATAATCGCTGCCGCCGGGGCTCGCGGTGTAGACCTGAAATTCGGCGGCACGCTTGACGGCCCGGGCCACGTCGAGCGTCTTCTGCGCGTCATCGAGCGCTGCACGCGTCGCATAACCATTGTGCTCCAGCTGCGCTGTTCTATCAAAGGTCTGGCGGGCGTTGAGAAGTGTCGCTTCAGCCTGGGTCAGCGCTTCCTTCGCCGAAGGAAGCGTGAGTTCCTCCAACTGCCTGATACGCGCTTCGGCTTGCGCCACAGCGCCTTGCGCTTGCACAACGGCCGCCTTCAACTCCCGGGCTTCAAGTGCAATCAATGGCTGTCCCTTGGTGACTCTCTCACCCTCCTGAACCAGCACATCCTCCACGGTACCCGTGATCTGGCTGCCGATTTCAACCCGATAGGGTGTCTCAACATGCCCGCTCGCCACCACTGTCTCGATCAACCGCCCAGTTGCAACTCGATCGACCACGACCGCAGGTCCCAGCAGCACGCGGATACCCTGCCATGCGCCCAGGCCGAGCAGGACAACGACAGTCAGGAAGAACCATTTATGAGCGACCAGGCTCGACCATATCGAAGCGATCGAAAACGAACCGATGGGTCGTTGGTCTGGCAGTTGTAGAGTTTGTTCGGCCATGGCTAAGCTGCGCGGATCGCGCCTAAACATCCAGCGATCACCTCGTTGCACTACAGAATAAAAATACCGCGGTGCATTTTTTGCGGATTGCGCTAGGTCAAGTCTCGGCCTGCAAACACCGGCCGACGCAACGACGCCGCAGATTGACCAAGATCAAGTTGAGCCGGGTTCAATCGTACAAAGTGATACTTGCGCCGGGCGTCACATCCTCTTTAAAAATCAGGAGACGTCGGGCAATGACCGATCTATCCACGAGCATGGAGCCGGTTACGGCCGAGATGCACGAGCATTCGCCAGGCGTCGCGTTTCGATCGCTCGTGATCGGTCTGACCGCATTCCTGACCGTTGTCGACCTGTTCGCAACCCAGGCAATTCTCCCGTCTCTTACGCGCCACTATGGCGTGACCCCGGCCGCGATGGGATTTGCGGTCAACGCCAGCACGTTTGGAATGGCAATCTCAAGTCTCGTCGTAGGCTTCTTCAGCCCCCACATCGATCGACGACTCGGCATCCTTTTCGGCCTCTCCCTTCTGGCGATACCCACAAGTCTGCTTGCGATAGCCCCGGTTATCACTGTTTTCATGATCCTGCGCGTCGCGCAGGGGCTGTTCATGGCTTCGTCTTCACCCTGACGCTTGCCTACCTAGGTGAGCAATGCAGCGCGATGGATGCCGGCGGAGCATTTGCCGCCTACATCACGGGTAACGTGGCCAGCAATTTGATTGGCCGACTGATCTCCGCCGCGCTTGCCGACAGTCTAGGTCTTGGCGGAAATTTCTATTGTTTCGCGTCGCTGAACCTCGCCGGCGCTGCATTGGTATACTTGACCATACGTCGTGCACGACCAATGCGGGGCCGGTGACCGCAAACGACTCACCAATTCGCGCCATGCTGGAGCATTGGCGAACACCGCGGCTGCGCGCAGCGTTCGGCATCGGCTTCTGCATTCTTTTCCCCTTTATCGGCACCTTCACTTTCGTGAATTTCGTTCTTGTACGGCCGCCACTGTCGGTCGGCATGATGGACCTTGGCTTCGTCTACTTCGTCTTTTTGCCATCGATTCTGACGACACTGCTCGCCGGAAAGGTCACCGTTTGGCTCGGCAGTCGGATGACTGTCTGGATCGGCCTCGGCGTTGCCGCCGTAGGCCTTCCTTTGTTGCTGACGGCTCATCTGCCTCAGGTTCTGACTGGAATGGTCCTGGTCGGCATCGGGACGTTCTTTGCGCAGGCCGCCGCGACCGGCTTCGTCGGTCAAGCGGCGGCTAAGAGTTGGGGGATCGCGAGCGGCACCGATCTCGCCTGCTACTTGCTTGGAGGCGTGGTGGGCACCGCTACCCTCGGCAGACTTTTCGACTCCTTTGAGTGGGTGGCCTGTGTGTTCGGCGTGGTCGGCGCATTGGCCATCGCGGCCCTACTCACGGCAATGCTGGCGCCACGGCATCATTGATCGCCGAACCGCAGCACCGGCCTATTTTGTGGAGTTTAAGCTGCTAGTCGCGCTGCCCTCGCCGGCCCCTAACCCTCGGGCCTCCTTGCCAGTGTACCGACAGCTGCCACTAACAATGCTGGAGGTCGGCGGACAAGCCGGTACGTTATTCAGCGGGAGTTCAAACTTCATGGCCAGGGCATGTGGTAACAGTCACCACACGGCCCCGCTGACGAGTGCCACAATAGGAGATCTTTACGCACGGAACTGATGAGGCCCTGCGGCGAACGCTGGAGCCAGTGAGGTAATATGAACATCGACCGTGCCGTGATCGACACGCTGCAAAAGGACAGCAGCACGTCGTGTAGTCATTCGCTCCACTTGCCCGGCCAGCGCCCCCGCAAGGTATGGCCGGGCGCCCTTTTGGAACCATTGCCAACCGCGCAGGTTCGTTCCAACGATCGCCGGATGTGAGGCACATTTTGCTGTTCCCATGCTGGATCGACAGGGCCACAAGCCGGCACCACCTGCAGGTCGCTGGATGGGTCGTCGCGCTCGTGGCGTGGATGCCGTTGTCGGCGCAGGCAGCCCTTTCCAGCTCACAGCTTGAACAGATTGCGCTTACAACTCGCACCAATGCGCAATTGCCGTTGCAGACGCCGCTGAGCGACCTGAGCGGGCGCAACGCGCCGCTGCAGGCCTGGCTTGGTGACGTCCCGACCGTCTGGATCCTGGCCGACTACACCTGCGAGACACTGTGCGGGCCGGCGATCTCGATCGTGTCGAACGCGCTGGCCGATACGGGTCTCAGCGCCGGCAAGGACTTTCGCCTCATCGTCGTCGGCTTCGATCCCAAGGATACGGTGGCACAGGCGTCGGCGATGAGGAACGCGCAGCTCAGTCCAAGGAACAGGCTCGCCGAGCAGAGCGTGTTCCTGCGGGCAACCACGCCTGAAGTCAGCTCTCTCACCGGCGCGTTCGGCGTGCAGCCCATCTATGATAGCGAGCACGACCAATTCGCGCATCCCACTGCAGCCTTCGTCGTGACGCCGGATGGGCGGATTTCGCGCGCGCTCTCGGCCCTGGCGGTCGACGCTACGAGCCTGCGTCTGGCTCTCGTCGAAGCCGGCCAGGGACATGTTGGCGGCTGGAGCGACCAGATCCATCTGCTCTGTTACGGTTTCGATCCCGCGAGCGGCACTTATACGCTCGCGGCGCGGCGGCTCCTGGTGACGACCTCCTCTGTCAGCGTCATCGTCCTTGCCCTGCTGATCGGGCTTCTGTTCCGGCGCGAGCACGCCACCAGATAGCGCCCAAAGGCTCACTTTCTTCAGACCGCGTGAGAATGGCGTCGAACGCCATCCAGAACACCGAGCCAAGGAAGAGCCCGGCCGCTATAAGCATGGCGCCGGTGACCACCCTGGATAGTCCGTGAATGGCCGGCAGGATGAGGATCGCGGCCTCTAACCAGCGCATCGCCACCGTCAACCCGCATAGCGCCAGCAGCCAATGCGGGTCCGATCTCACCCGGCTGCTTAGCAGCGCGCAGAAGGGGAAGACGAACTGTCCGAACGAGAGGGCGGCGAGGATGAACTGCCAGCCGTTTTCCGCTCGCACCAGATACCAGGCGACCTCCTTTGGGATGTTGGCCGACCAGATCACGATGTACTGCATGGCATGGAGATAGCACCACAGCAGCACCACCGAAAATAGCAGCCCGCTATAACCACGGCTCGGGCCGATCTGCCGCGACGATAGCAAGCCGGCCGCGATGACGAACGCGGTTCCGCTCACCAGCAGGAAGCTGAGGAAGATGAGTCCATAGATCGAGGAGTGAAACTCGGAATCCAGCGACTCCAGCCAGTCGATCCCGGCAAACGAGACGGTGAGCGTCCAGACAATCGATCCAACCGAGGCCGCGCGGACGATGGCCTCATCGTTGCGCCAGGCGCGCCGGAGCCATTGAGCGAGCGTGATCCAGATCAGGAAATAGATCACCGTCCGTAACACGAAGAACCACTGCACGAACCAGTGCGCCCGAAACGGCGGCAATGAGGATCCATCCGCGATGGCTGGATAGATTTCCCTCGCGAAGAGCAGGATTGGGATGAAAGTCACCGCCCCGACGGGCAGAATGCCGGTGGTCGCAACGAAGATCGGATGCAGAGCCTCGGTCCAGCGCCGCCACACCAGATAGCTGGTCATGAAGACGATCAGCGCGCCGATCGGAATAGCAGCCAAAGCATTCCAGGCGACAAGATAGGCTGTTGTCGTCGACCTAGCGTCGATGACAAAACCGGCGATCAGGACCAGGCCCGACACCACCGCGACCACGCTCCGTGCGCTACGAATTGTCATGGCTGGCTCTCCAGCCTGGCGCGCTCGTCAGCCGGCACGTCGTCGAGCGAGGCGCGACGACTGAGCTGGAGCGCGCGGATATAGGCGACGATCGCCCAGCGATCCCCAGACGGCACACGGGCCGCATAGGAATACATCGCGCCATGACCGTTGGTGATGACGTCGAAGAAATAATGGTCGTCCGCGGCGCGCAGCCGGTCGTCGTGATAGCTCGTCGGGCGCGGCATGCCGCGTTGGACGACGATGCCAGTTCCGTCGCCGCCGGCGCCGTGGCACGGCGAGCAGAAAATGCCGAAGCGCTCCCGCCCGCGCGCCAGCAGTGGGGCCGATAGCACAGGCTTTATGCTGGCCGCCTTCTCCCGATCCAGATCATCCCGCGCGACCGTGTTCGCCGGCGGCGGCCGTAGCACGCTGCCGCGAAACAGCGGCGCGCGCGAATATTCGCTGTAGCGTGGCTGCTCGTCCATGTTCTGATCACAGCCGGCAAGCAAGCCGGCAAGCACGACGATGACTGGCCACCTGTTCATTCCGGCACCAACTCAACCGATAGTGCGCCGGTCCCGCTGAGGAAGGCCAGCGTCTCGCTTGCATCGAACCTGACATCGTCAGCGCCGACGCACAGGAAGAACCGATCCTTGCTGGCGCGGTGAAGCCGCTCGCCGTTGAAAACGGGATAGCTGAGCCGAGGCAGCCCATTCTGCCACAGCATCCCGAACAGCATGGCGAGCGCTGAGAACAGGATGGTGAGCTCGAACGTGACGACCGCGAAGGCTGAGAGCGGATAGAGCGGCCGTCCCCCGACATTGAGCGGGTAGTCGTAATTCGTGAAGAATTGCATGGCGAGCGCGGTGCTCGCGCCGGCAATGGCGCCGCCGAGCCCAATGAAGGAGATGGCCGGCCGCGGAAAGCGCAGCACCCGGTCCAGCCCTTTGACCGGAAACGGCGTGAAGGCATCGAGATTGCGATAGCCGGCCTTCCGTGCCTTGCGCGCCGCCGCCAACAAATCTTCCGGGGTCTTGAATTCCGCGAGCGCGCCATAGAGCTGCTCAGCCATGTTGCCGCTCCTCCTTCTCCTCGTGGAGCAGCTCCTTGCTCTCGAAGATCGAGATCATGGGCACGAGCCTGATAGCGATGAGGAATGGCACCAGGAAAAGGCCGATCGTGCCGAAATAGGTCGACCAGTCCCAGAAGCTCGGCGTGAAGTGGCTCCACGACGAGACGAGAAAGTCGCGATAAAGGCTAGTGACCAGGATCATGTAGCGTTCGAGCCACATTCCAATCACGACCGAGGCGGAGATCAGCAGCAGCATCCAGCCGCTGCGCCGCACCGCCCGCCACCACAGCGCCTGCAGCGGGATGAAGTTGAAGATGACCGCGCCCCAATAGGTCCAGGCGTAGGCACCCGTGAACCGATCCGCCAGCGTTTGAATCTCATGTGCCTCGCCGGAATAGACCGCGTCGAACACTTCGAAGACATAGCCGTAGCCGGTCATCAGGCCGGTCGCGATCAGGACCTTGCCGAGAAGGTCGAGGTGATCGTCGGTCACGAGGTTTTTTAGCCCGAACCAGGAGCGCAACGACACTGCGATGATAGAGACGACGGCGAAGCCGGAGAAGGCCGCGCCGAGCACGAAGTACGGCGGAAAGATCGTGGAGTGCCAGCCCGGAATCTGCCCGGCGGCGAACAACAGTGACACCTCGCTGTGAACCGAGACCACCAGCGGCACCGCGAGCCCCGCGGTCAGCCGGTACGCCTGCTGCCAGCGCTGCCAATGCCTCGCCGATCCGCGCCATCCGAGCGCCGCGATGCCGAAAAAGATCTGCCAGCCACGCCGCCTGGCGCGATCACGCGCGGCAGCGAGATCAGGGATCAGGCCCGTGTACCAGAACGCAAGTGAGACCGTCAGATAGGTCAGCACCGCCCAGATGTCCCATTCCAGCGGACTGCGGAACTGCGGCCACACGCCCATGGTCGCGGGATAGGGAAACATCCAGTAGACGTACCAGGGCCGGCCGAGATGCAGGATCGGGTAGATGCCGGCGCAGACGACGGCGAACAGCGTCATGGTCTCGGCGAAGCGGTTGAGAGAGTTGCGCCAGTCGCTGCCGGTCAGCAGCAGCAGCGCGGAGATCAGCGTGCCGGCATGGCCGATGCCGAGCCACCAGACGTAATTGTGGATGGCGAACGCCCAGTTGACCGGGATGTTGATGCCCCAGATGCCGACGCCGCGCGTGAACAGCTCCACCACGGAGACCACCAACAACAGCAGCAGCACGCTCGCAAGCGACATGGCGATGATCCAGCGCCGGTCCGCTGGAAAATGCAGCGGAATTCCGGTGAGCTGGTCGGTGATGCCGCCGATGCTCTGGCGCGTCGGCAGGATGTCGGATGGCTCGCTCATCCCTGCCTCGATTCCGTGTCATCCTCGCGCCAGCGGGCGAGATACGTCGTGCGCGGCCGGGTCCCCAGCTCTTCCAGCAGGACATAGTGCCGGCCGTCGCGCTTCAGCCGCGACACCTCCGAATTCGGATCATTGATATCGCCGAACACGATCGCTCTGGTCGGGCAAGCCTGCTGGCAGGCTGTGACGATCTCGCTATCGCGTATGGGACGGTTCTCCTTATCCGCAGCGACATGCGCGGCCTCGATGCGCTGGGTGCAATAGGTGCATTTCTCCATGACGCCGCGCGAGCGCACGGTCACATCAGGATTGTGAGCTGCGTGCTCCGGTGAATCCGCGGGCGCCCTATAGTCGTAAAAGTTGAAGCGCCGCACCTTATAGGGACAGTAGCTGGAACAGGTGCGCGTGCCGATGCAGCGGTTATAGACCATCTGGTTGACGCCCTCGGAATTGTGCGTCGTGGCGTGGACCGGGCAGCCCATCTCGCAGGGCGCATCCTCGCAATGCATGCAGGGCACCGGCTCGAAGAAGCTGCGCGGTTCAGTGATGTCGCCGGTATAGTAGCGCGCGATCCGCAGCCAGTGCATCTCGCGGCCAGCCCGGACCTGATCCGCTCCGACCACGGGAACGTTGTTCTCGGCCGTGCAGGCGGTGACGCAGGCATTGCAGCCGATGCAGCTGTCGAGATCGATCACCATGCCCCAGGCGTTCTTGGCCGATGGCCAGGGGGCATAAAGACTGGCCTGCTCGGGCTTGACCTTCTCGACCTGTCCGGGGCTGACCTCACGGGCGAGATCAAATCCATCGAGGCGATGATGCAGTTGCGTCACCGCGAGATCTTCGCGGCTGTCGAGCTTGCGCAGGCTTCCCTGTGCCAGCCACGGCTTTGCCGCGGGCCGAACCTGGTAGGCGTCGTAGCCGAGATTGTCGCCCACCCTTCCCGCGCGGCTTCGGCCGTAGCCGAGATAGAGCGCGACAGTGCTGTCGGCTTGGCCAGGCATGATCCAGAGCGGTCCCTTGATGCGACGTTCGCCGACCATCACTTCGACATGGTCGCCGCTTGTAGCGCCGAAGCGCTTCGCAAGCGCTGGGCTTACCGCAATCACATTGCTCCACGTCACCGTCGTCAGCGTCTTTGGAAGCTCCTGAAGCCAGCCGACATTGGCGAATTGGCCATCCCAGACTGTCGGATCGGGCTGAAAAACGATATCGAGGTCTCCGGTTTTGTTCGGGGACGCAATCACATTGCTGGCGGGCGATGCGGTGACGAACGGTGCCGCGCCGGCGATGAAGCCGTCATGCAGCGCCTGCTTCCACCGCGCTTCGAATGCGTCACCGAAGTTCGCCTGCCAGGTCTCGCGGATTGCGGCATCCGGCGCCTGATCGTCGGCGCCGAGCAGCTTCGCAAACACATTATGCACCGATCTGACGTCGTAGAACGGCGAAATTACCGGCTGAAGGATGCTGACGGTGCCGTCGACGGCGCGCGCATCGCTCCAGCTCTCCAGCGGATGCGCCAGGGGAAGCTGCCATTGGCAGAGTGCGGCGGTCTCGTCGCGGTGCAGGCCGACGTGAAGCGAGGAGCGAACGCGCTTGATCGCATCGCCCACATTGACCTCACTTGATGCGTCGTAGGCAGGATTGCAATCGATCACGAGCAGCGAGGTGACGCGCTCCGCATTGATATCGGACACCAGTTCGGCCAGCGTTCCTGCATCAGCTGGCCCCGCGACCGGTGCGGTCAGCTTCAGCGTTTGACCGGCATTGCCGAGCTCTTGGTTGATCCGGGCAATCCAGACCGCCGCAGCTGCCCCGCCGCTCAATCCGGAAACGAACAGCGTGCGACCGGCCCGGTCCTTGCAAGCGGCGACCACGCGCGCAATCCAGCCAGATTCGGCGTCCGTCACGCCCGGCTTCGACGCGCCGGCCACACCCAGCTCGCCTGCCAGCGCCTCCGCGAGCACGGGCATCCGCCTTGCGTCGGCGATGAGCCGGTGCGCCGCCATGGCGCCCGTTGCGGTCGGCACGCTCTCTGCCATGAACAGCCTATTGCCCGGACGATCGCTGGATCGCCGGCGCGCTTGCGACCAACCTAGGGCGTTCCGCACCTGGTCAGGCCCTGGGCCGAGAAAATCATCATCGAGGCCGACAACAACATCGCAATCTGCCAAACCATAATGGAGATCCACGGCCTGCCCATAGACAGCGGCCGTGATCTGTCGCCTCGCCTCGTGTCCCGCAGCCGCATGGACGTGAATGCGCGCCTTGGGAAACTGCTTCCGAAACGCATCGATCTGCCGCAGCAATGTCGGCGACGTCGTCGGCCCAAGCAGAAGACGCACGCCCTCGCCCTGATCAGCGCGCCAGTTCTCGCGCATCGTACCGATCGCCGATTCCACATCGGCCCAGCTCACAGCCTCGCCGTGGCGGCTCGGCGCGGCTGCGCGATCGGGATCGTAGAGCTGCAACACGGCGCTCTGCATGAAGATGTCGCTGCGGCCTTGCGTGGCCGGATGACCGGGATTGCCGTCGAGCTTGGTCGGCCGACCCGCATGCGCCGTGGCGATCACTGGCTGGGCGTAGCCGTCGAGCAGGACGGCCGTCGCATAATAGCGCGGCAGACCGATGGTCTCGCCCGGCGGCTGGTCGACATAGGGCAACGCCGTGATGAACGAACTCTTCTCGCAGCCGGTCAGCCCCGCCAGCGCGAAGGACGCGCCCATCAGCTTCAGGAAGTCGCGTCGCGCCGTCTTGGAGAATTCGTGGACAGCAGGATATTCCGCTTCGATGAAGGTCTGAAACTGCGGATCATTCGACAGCTCCTCGATGCCGGCCCACACGCGCGGCCCGTCCGCCGGTTGATGGTCGCTGCGGCGCTTCATCGGTGACACACGTAGCAATGCGTGAGCTCGCCGAAGCGAATGCCTTCATGAGCTGCGATGGCGTTGCCCTCCTTTCGCGCATGCGCAGGCGGCGTCCACGCCATGTCGGTGACGTGATCCAGAGGGCGCAGATGCGGCGCAGGATCGCGGTGGCAATCGATGCAGAACTGCATCGTAAACACCTTGGCCCGATAGGTCAGCGCCATCTGATCGATGCGGCCGTGGCAGCTCTCGCAACCCACGCCTTTGGCGATGTGGATGTCGTGGCGGAAGAAGACGTAGTCAGGCAGCTTGGCAACGCGCGTCCATGGGATCGGCGTGTTGTCGGCGAGGCTCTTCCGCACCGGCTCCAGCATCGACGCGTTGGTCCAGATTTGGGAATGACATGTCATGCAGGTCTCGGTTGGTGGGAGGCCTGCTTGCGGGCCGGCCTCGACGTTGCTGTGGCAATAGCGGCAGTCGATGCCAAGTTCCCCCGCATGGTGGCGATGACTGAACGGCACCGGCTGATGCGGGCGTATGTCGGTTTCGGTCATGTAAGCCGAATGCGCGAAGCCGACCGCAGCCACGATGCTGCCGCCGGCGAGCGACAGGCCGCCAATCAGAAACAGGCGAATCCATGTGTCCGCCACAGGAGAGAATATTTGCACCATTCTCGCCGGGACCTGAGAGCAAGCTGTCCGATCGACAATCTGGCCCCCGCACGTTGGTTCCTAACGTAGGAACACAATCCCCGAGCGTGCATTGTCCCGCCGCGACCGAGGACAGCAGCATGGCGAACAACAACCACGTCGACTACGAGCGGTCGGACGTCGGACTCCGCCTGGTCGGCTGGCTCGCGGCGGGCCTTGCAACTTTCGTAGTAGTCACCCCGCTCGCCCTGCCCTTCCTGTTTCCGCTGTCCACCAAGCACGTCACGCCTGCGAGCCGTCCGGCCATGAGCTCCAATGCGCCTCCGCTCGAGGTCAGTCCACAATCCACGTTGCAGGCGACACGACAGGGGGAAGCGCGGATCGAGCGCGGCTACGGCTGGACCGATCGCAATCGTGGCGAGGTCCGCATCCCGATCGACCGTGCGGTCGAAATCCTGCTGCGCAAGGGACTACCCGGATGGCCCTCCCCGTGAGCCCGCTCCGATCAGGGTTGCCCTAGATGTGGCGCCAGTGGATTCCATTCTGGCAGCCTGGGCTCTCGCCGCACAGCGGCGACGTCGACCTGCTGTTCGCCGGTCTTCTGATTGTCAGCGCGCTGGTGCTCGCACTGCTGTTCTTTCTGCTCACGCTGTTTTGTGCGCGCTATCGCGCCGGCAGCCGGACCGACCGGGATCATCGCGTCAAGAAGAGCTGGCATTGGGAGGTGAGCTGGACTGCCGCCTCGGTCGTCTGCTTCCTCGGCCTCTTCGTCTGGGGCGCGAGCGTCTACTTCGAGATCTACCGCGCGCCGGCGGACGAACATGATGTGTTTGTCGTGGCCAAGCAGTGGATGTGGAAGACGCAGCATCCCGGCGGACAAGCCGAGATCGATGCGCTGCATATCCCGGTCAGGCGTCCCATCCGCCTGGTGATGGCCTCGCAGGATGTCATTCACAGCTTCTTCATCCCGGCTCTTCGGCTCAAGCATGACGTTGTCCCGGGCCGCTATCAGGACCTCGAGATCGAGGTCGACAAGCCCGGCCATTACCATCTGTTCTGCGCCGAATATTGCGGCACCGACCATTCCGGCATGATCGGCGAGATCGTGGCGATGGAGCCGGCCGACTTCTCCAACTGGCTGACGCAGCAGGCCCCATCGAGCCCGCTTGCGAGCGAAGGCGGCCAGCTGTTCCGCGAGCTCGGTTGTAGCGGCTGCCACGGTGGCGGCGGCACGGTTCGCGCGCCGCCGCTCGAAGGCGTCTACGGCAAGCCCGTGCCGCTCTCGGACGGCACCACCGTGATCGCGGATGACAAGTACATTCGGGATTCCATCCTGCTACCCCGCAGCCAGGTGGTTGCAAGCTATCAACCGTTGATGCCTTCGTTCGAGGGCAAGGTCAGCGAGGACCAGCTGTTGCGGCTCGTCGTCTACATCAAATCGCTCGCGGGACATCAATCATGAGCGAGAAGAACTATCTCACCACCGATTACACGCTGCGGTCCTGGTTCCTGACGACGGACCACAAGCGGATCGCGATCCTGTATTTCGCCAGCCTGATCTTCTTTTTCTTCATCGGCGGCGCGGCCGCAACCGCAATCCGGATCGAGCTCGCGACGCCGCAGGCCGATCTCGTCAGCTCCGACGTCTACAACCGCCTCTTCACCATGCATGGCATCATCATGGTGTGGTTCTTCCTGATCCCGTCGATTCCCAACACGCTCGGCAATTTCATCGTCCCGCTGATGATTGGCGCGCGCGACCTTGCGTTTCCCCGGCTCAACCTGATGAGCTGGTACATCTTCATGCTCGGCGGCTGCATTACGCTGTTCGCGATCTTCGCGGGAGGCGTCGACACCGGCTGGACCTTCTACACGCCATTCTCGACGCTGTATTCCAACAGCTATGTGATCGTCGCCGCCGCCGGCGTCTTCATCGCCGGCTTCTCGTCGATCCTCACCGGCCTCAACTTCATCGTCACCATCCACCGCCTGCGCGCGCCGGGATTGACCTGGTACCGGCTGCCGCTGTTCCTGTGGTCGCTCTACGCGACATCAGTCATCCTGGTGCTGGCGACGCCCGTGCTTGCGATCACGCTGCTGCTGATGGCGACGGAACGGTTCTTCGGCGTCGGCATCTTCGATCCCCGGATCGGCGGCGATCCGCTGCTGTTCCAGCACCTGTTCTGGTTCTACTCGCATCCCGCTGTTTACATCATGATCCTGCCGGGCATGGGCGTGATCAATGAGCTGATCTCCTGCTTCTCGCGCAAGGAGGTGTTCGGCTACAAATTCGTAGCGTGGTGCAGCCTCGCCATCGCCGCGGTCGGCTTCCTGGTCTGGGGCCACCACATGTTCGTCAGCGGCCAGTCCCTGGTCGCAAGCCTCGTCTTCTCCTTCATGAGCTTCATCGTCGCGGTGCCCTCGGCCATCAAGGTGTTCAACTGGACGGCGACCCTGCACAAGGGCTCGATCCATTTCGATGCGCCCATGCTCTATGCGCTGGCCTTCATCGGCCTGTTCGCGATCGGCGGCCTCACCGGCCTGTTTCTCGCCTGTCTCGCCTACGACGTGCACGCGACCGATACCTACTTTGTCGTCGCGCATTTCCACTACATCATGGTCGGCGGCATGGTGACGGCCTATTTCGGCGGGCTGCATTACTGGTGGCCGAAGATCACCGGGCGGCTCTATTCGGAATATTGGGCACGCACGGCCGCGGTGCTGATCTTCTTCGGCTTCAATTTGACGTTCTTCCCGCAATTCATCCTCGGCGCGGAAGGCATGCCGCGGCGATATCACCTCTATCCCCCGGAATTTCAAGTCTGGAACGTGCTGTCCTCGGGAGGCGCCGCGATCCTCGCCGTCGCCTATCTGATGCCGCTGTTCTACCTCGGCTATTCCGCCTTCTTTGGCAAACGCGCACCCGCGAACCCCTGGAACGCGCCCGGCCTCGAATGGCAGACTTCCTCGCCGCCGCCGGAGTTCAACTTCCCGACACAGCCGGTGGTGACGCGTGAGCCGTATCAATACAACGAACGTTTCGAGGCAAAGCCGCAAAATGCCTGAGAGTTCCGCCGTCGCCCCGCAATATGCATCGATCCCGCACCGCGACCATGCCGCCGAACTCGGCATGTGGGTGTTCATCGCGACGGAAGTGCTGCTGTTCGGCGGCATGGTCCTGGCCTATCTGGTCTACCGGCAGGCCTTCCCGCAAGGCTTCGCCGCGGGCAGCCGGCACACCGAGATCGTCATCGGCACCGCCAACACAGCCGTGCTGCTGACATCGAGCTTTCTGGTGGCGTGGGCGGTCGAGATTTTCTCGCCTGCGACGATCAAGATCGTCACATGGCTGCTGGTGGGTGCTGCCTGTCTCGGTCTTGTCTTCATCGTGCTGAAGGGCATCGAGTACAGCGGCGAATATGACGAACATCTCGTCCCCGGTATCAACTTCCAGTTCGCCGGACCGAAGGCCAACGGCGTCCAGCTGTTCTTCGTCTTCTACTTCATCGCCACCGCGATCCACGCGCTGCATATGCTGATCGGGATCTGCCTGCTGGTCACGCTTGCGCTCATCTGCCGAAAGGCGCCGACCACACGCCATCGCTCGGCGCTGCACAGCACGGCACTGTACTGGCACTTCGTCGATGTGGTCTGGATCTTCCTGTTCGCGCTGATCTACCTGCCCGGGAGGTCGACGTCATGACCGAATGGCGACCTCCATTGGCTCTTGTCGGTGCCTGGCTGGCCCTGCTGGCCTTGCTGGCGCTGACCGTGGCTCTGGCCTATGTGCCGCTCGGCGCCGGCAATGGCGTCGTGGCCCTGACGATCGGCACGATCAAGGCGGGGCTTGTCGCGGCCATCTTCATGGAGTTGCGCCATCGCCGCGGCCTTACGCTGATCTTCGCCGGCGCCGGACTGTTCTGGCTCGGCATCCTGTTATGGCTGGGGTCGATGGATTTTTTGACCCGGACGTAAGGTTCAGTTCGTCCTCGCGTCCAGCGCCGTGCGCTCTTTCCTGGCCTCGTCCTCGCTGACCGGCGGCGCGTTGCCCCAATGATTTCGAACATAGGTCGCAACCGCCGCGACCTGCGCGTCGTTCAATTGCCAGCCGAAGGCCGGCATGGCAGGACCCGTCGGCTCTTTGTCAGTCGCAACGCTCTGCGCACCCTGGAGGATCACGCGCAGCACCGTCGTGGGGTCGCCCGTGTTGACGGTCGCAGCATGAGCGAGGTTCGGAATGAGGTTGGGAACGCCTGACCCGTCCGACTTGTGACATGCCGAGCAGAGGTCCTGGTAGATCGCACCGCCCGCGGCCATCACATGCGAGTCCGCCGAACTGTCCGCCGCAGGCTTCGGTCCCGATACATCCTTCAGATAGATCGCCATCGCTTTGGTGTCGTCGTCGCTGAGCTTGGACGTCGAGAGCTCGACGACTTCCCCCATCAGACCAGCCGCGGCGGCAAACCGGTTGTGGCCGGTCTTGAGATATTGCGCGAGGTCGTCGGCCGCCCATTCCGCGAGCGGTCCCTGCCCGCTGGTGATATCAGGCGCGACCCATCCCTGGAGCGTGTAGCCCTGGAGACGCTTGTCGGACTTGTCGCCGCCCAACACCGTCTTCGGCGTATGGCAGGCGCCGCAATGGCCGGGACCTTCGACGAGATAGGCGCCGCGATTCCACTGCGTCGACTTGTCCCGCCGCTCCATGAACTCGCCCGGTGAGAAATAGAGCCTGTCCCAGACCGTCATCGCCAATCGCTGGTTCAGCGGGAACGGAAGTTTGTTGACGGAGACCGGATTATGAACGGGTTCGACGGTCGACAGATAAGCGCGGATATCCTTGACGTCCTCTTGCGTCATGCGCGCGAAGTAGGGAAACGGCATGGCCGGATAGAGCCGCTTGCCGTCGCGGCGGATACCTTTCCGCACGGCTGCGTCGAACTCCTCGTCGCTCCAGGCGCCGATGCCGGTCTCCCGATCAGGCGTGATGTTGGGTGCGACCAGCACGCCGAACGGCGTTTCGATGGAACGGCCGCCGCTCAGAGGATGATCATTGCCCGGGACCGTGTGGCAGCTGCCGCAATCGGCTGCAACGGCCAGATAGCGCCCGCGCTCGACGGCGGCGAACTCCTGCAAACCCGCGCTCGTGGCCTCCCTGACGCCCGCGGCGAGCGTCAGTACCAATAGCGCGAATTGTGCAGCTCTACGCATTGATCAGCTGCCCCGGGTTCTTGAGATATTTCGACCGGATCGCATCGGCCGCCCAATAAGCAAGCGCTGCAACCGTTCCGGTCGGATTGTAGCCGGCGTTCTGTGGAAACGCGCTGGCGCCCAAAACGAAGAGATTCGGGACGTCCCAGTTCTGGAGATAACGATTCAGCGCGCTCGTATTGGGATCCGTTCCCATGATGGCGCCGCCGCAGAGATGCGTGGTCTGGTATTTGGTGATGTCGTAGGGCGCTTTGCGATATTCCTTGTGGACCTGCTTTGCGCCCATCGCCTGAAAGATCTCGGCGAACTTGTCGGTCAGGAATTTGTTCTGTTTGATCTCGTTGTCGTGGAAATCCATGGTGATCCGCACCAGCGGCCGGTTGAAGCGGTCCTTGTAGGTCGGGTCGAGATCGACATAGACGTCGCGGTAGCTGTACATGCTGCCGTGGACGCCGGTTCCAGGCTTGATGGCGCTCTGATAGTTCTCCTTGACGGCTTTCTTCCACGCAGCCCCCCAGAGCGGCGTGCCCGGCGGCACCGGCGTGGTTTCGATCGGCCGGCCATTGGTCTGCACATGTCCCATGTAGCCGCCGCCGACGAAGCCATGCGGACCGTGATCGAAATTGTCGCCATTGAACTCGTCGATGCACATTCCGATCGCGCCGGAGGCGATAAAGGGATTGAAGACGAACTTGGCCGGATCGAAGAAGCTGATGACGTCGGAGACGGTCTGGTGGGTGAAATTGCGGCCGATGACGCCAGTGTTGGCCGCGGGATCGTAGGCCTTGCCGATGCCCGACAGCAGCAGGAGCTGGACGTTGAAGATCGTATAGGCCGAGAGCACGACGAGATCGGCCGGCTGCTCCCATTCCTCGCCCGCGGTATCGACGAAGGTCACGCCGGTGGCGCGCTTGCCAGAGCCGTCGACATTGATCCGCGTCACCTCGCTGTTGTCACGAGCAGTGAAGTTGGGCTTGCGGACCAGTGCGGGCAGAACCGTGGTCTGCGGTGAGGCCTTTGAATAGTTGCCGCAGCCGAACCATTCGCAGAAGCCGCAATAGGTGCAGGGCCCGAGGCGAACACCGAGGGGATTTTGGTACGGCCGCGACATGTTGCCGGAGGGCTGCGGAAACGGCTTGTAGCCAAGATCACGCGCGGCCTTGCCGAACAGTGTATGGCCGAACGGCTGGTCCTGCGGCGGATTCGGATAGGCGCGCGAGCGCGGCCCCTCGAAGGGATTGCCGCCGTCCATGATCGTGCCCTTGATGTTGCCGGCCTGGCCGGACGTGCCGCAGAGATATTCGAACCGATCGTAATGCGGCTCGAGCTCGTCGTAGGTCACGCCCCAGTCCTGGATGGTCATATCATCGGGCAGGAAGCCGACGCCATAGCGTTCCGTCAGATGCGTCTTCAGCACGAAATCCGAGGGCAGGAAGCGCCACGTCTCCGCATTCCAGTGCACCCCTCCTCCGCCGACGCCGTTCGGCGGCATGAAGGCGCCCCAGCTTCGGATCGGCAGCGCCGATTCGCTCATCTTGTTGCGGAAGGTGAAGGTGGTCTGGCTCGGGCTCAGGAACAGCTCGTGACGGATGCGGTAGCGCAGCTCGTCGGCTGCGTAGCCCGGCGGGTAGTCCGTGGCCGTATTGCGCCACGGACCGCGCTCGATCGCGATCACGTCGAGCCCGGCATCGGCGAGCTCATAGGCCATGATCGAGCCGGTCCAGCCGAGCCCGATGATGACGACATCCTTCCGCGGCAGCTTACGGGCCATGTGCGACGCTCACGACTTTGCCGGGGTCCAGTCCGCGCGTCCCGCGATGCCGACGGGCGGATGCGGATAGCGTTCGTTATGACGACCGACCCAGTCGCGATAGTCGTAGCGAATGCCGGGAAAGCCGATCATCTTCCAGCCGACCATGTCGATGTTGCCGCCGTGGATGGGATCGGCGAAGAAGCCTTCCGGCACGTCCTTCAGCAGGGCCGAGAAAAACCCTTTCGCATCGACCGTCTCGAACTTGACCTCGCCTGACTCGAGCTTTCGCAGCACATCGTCCTGCGCGGCAGCGTCGAGCTCTGCGAAAGGCTTTCCGCCCCGGGTCGATTTGCAATGCGTGTCGAGCGCGGCCAGCGCCTTGCGATAGAGCTCGGCGTGGGTCAGCGCCGATTGCGGTCCCTGCTCCTTGGTGCCTTTGGTATGCGGCCCCAGCGTGTAGAAGTTCTGGTTGGAGCCGTATGGCCCCTTGAGCTGGCGATCGATGAAGACAGCGCAGCCGGCAATCTTGCCGCCGGGCGTCTCCGGATCGGGCGGGATGATGCGATCGACGATCGCTTCCATCGCGCGGGCTTCATCGAGGGTGAAGAACTGCCACGGGCCTGGCCGCACCATCTCTGGGGGCGAATTCGGATGAGGCGCCCATGGCACGTGATTGTGGATCACAGTCGCGCGCGTCAGGGATGTCGTGCCGACAAGCCAGGCCGCGAGTGTCAGAAAGGCTCTGCGCTGCATGGAACATCCATCAAGCCCGTGTCGCCAACGTGGGCTGGATTTGGAAGTTCCTATGCGCGGGTTAGCCTTTGGTCGGATCGCGAGCGGCGGACGAGTCCGGCATCGTGGCAATCTCTGGCGTTCCGCTAGGCGGTCGAGATCGGCACCTCGCCGCCGCCCTCGATGATCTCGGGCGGGACATCCTTGAAGAGCCGCACCGGAACGGACTTCGCCGCCGGCACCTTGCTGCCTTCGGCATAGTGCCAGAGCGGAATCAACCCGTTGCATTCGGGGTAGTAGCCGGCGAGGCTTCGAGACGGGATGTCGTAGGGCACGACCTGAAGCTCGCTCAGGCTACGTTCGATTCCGTCGTTGGCCTCCGTCACCAGCGTGACGGTGTCCCCGGCTTTCAGGCCGTCCACCTCCATGTCATCAGGATTCATCAGCACGACGTAGCGGCTGCCATGGATGCCACGAAAGCGGTCGTCCTCGGTGTAGATCGTCGTGTTGAACTGTCCGTCGGCGCGCATGGTCATCAGCTCGTAGATGCCGTCGTTCTCCTTTGGCGGCGCGAAGGCCGCCTTGGGCGCGGTGAAATTGGCCTTGCCGTTCGGCGTCTTCCATTTGCGCTCGCGCGCCGCCAGCGGCCGTGGAAAGCCGCCGGGATCGAACATGCGCTTGTTGAAATCCTTGAACTGGTCTGGGTATGTGCGCTCGATCGCATCCCTGATGCGTGAATAGTCCGCGATCCAGTAATCCCAATTGACCTTGGGATTGGGCTTGAGCGTCGCCTTGGCGAGGCCTGCGATGATCGCGGGCTCAGACAGGGCATGCTCGGCCACCTTCTTGCGCTGGCCACGCGAGCCGTGAATGCACGCGGTGGAATCCTCCATCGACACGGCTTGTGCGCCGGTGGCCTGCTGATCAATCTCGATGCGGCCGAGACATGGCAGGAGATACGTGACTTCGCCCGGCACTATGTGGCTGCGATTGAGCTTTGTTGCGATCTGCACAGATAGCCGCAGGCCCGACCAGGCCGGCTCCATCAGGGACCGCTCCGGAATGGCGCGCACGAAATTGCCGCCCAGGCTGACGAAGCCGCGCACGTTGCCTTTTAGAATGCCCTCGCAGGCGTCCACAGTCGACAGACCGTCCCAGCGCGGAGGCTCGAATCCGTAAAGCTCCGCGAGCTTGTCGAGCGGCACAAGGTTCGTCTTTTCGGAGATGCCGACGGTGCGTTGGCCCTGGACGTTGGAATGACCGCGGATCGGCGAGATTCCGGCGCCGGGCTTGCCGATATTGCCGCGCAGCAGCAGCAGATTGACGATCATCTTGGCGGTTTCGACGCCGTGCTTGTGCTGGGTGACGCCCATGCCGTAATTGGCGATGACGGCGTTGGCCTTCATGTAGGTGTTGGCCGCCTCGAGCATCGCCGATTGCTTCAAACCTGACGCCCGCTCGATGTCGGGCCAGTTCTGATCGCGGCAGAATGCGGCGAATTCGTCGAAGCCGGACGTGTGCTGCGTGATGAAGTCGACATCGACCAAGCGCGGCTCGCCATACTTGATCGCACGGTCGTCCGCCTCGATCACGCATTTGCAGATACCGACCATGGCCGCAGCGTCGCCGCCGACGCGGACCTGATGATATTGCGTGCTGATGCGCGTGCCGCCCGCGATCATCTGCAGCGGGTTTTGCGGATTGACGAAGCGTTCGAGGCCCCGCTCCCGGAGCGGATTGAAGGTCACGATCGGCACACCGCGCTGCGCGGCCTCCTGCAATGGATGCAGCATCCGCGGCGCGTTGGTCGTGGTGTTGTGGCCGAAGAAGAAGATGCAATCCGTCTTCTCGAAGTCCTCCAGCAATACGGTGCCGACCGGAACTCCGATCACCTGCGGCAGCGCCACAGACGTCGTCTCGTGGCACATATTTGAACTGTCGGGGAAATTGTTGGTGCCGTACATCCGGCCGAACAACTGGTACATGTAGCTGGCCTCCAGCGAGGCGCGGCCGGACGTGTACATGATGACCGAACGGGGATCGAGCTTGTTCAGCTCGGCACCGATCTCGCGGAACGCTTCGCTCCAGTCGACCGCCACATATTTGTCGCTGACCGGATCATAGCGCATGGGATTGGTCAGCCGGCCCTGCTCTTCCAATTGATGATCGGACCAGGCGCGCAGCTCGGTGAGCGTATGCTGCGCAAAAAAATCCGGCGTGACCGTCCTGCTGGTTATTTCCCAGGCGGTCGCCTTGGCGCCGTTCTCGCAGAATTCGAAGGGATGCGGACTTGCCGGCTTCGCCCAGGAACAGCTAACGCACATGAAACCATCAGGTTTGTTCTGTTTCAGCAGGATCTCGCTGCCGAGCAGCGCGACCTCCTCCTGCGTGAGGATGTGCATGACGGCGTTGAGCGAGCCCCAGCCGCCGGCAGGAGCATCATAATTCTCGACCTTGGCTTTCTGCCGCATTGACGGGCCTTTTGCTTGCAAGCCCCCGTACGCAAAACGGAAGGCGCCATCGCGGGTTCCTCCGCATCAGGAACATTGCGCGCGCCGGCGCGTCGATACTTCGTCGCAGGACGAACATCATGCACGGCTCCCGCCCGGCAAGAGACGAACACGTGTTGACGCCGACAGCTTCGATCAAAATGCCTCGGCTAACCTCGCGCGGAACCCGGGATGAGCGCGTCATTGCCGAGGAGTGTCCGGTGGCGCTCGTGTTTGACGGCACGACCATGGCTGTTCTGATGGCGACGCCGTCCGATCTCACCGATCTCGCGCTAGGCTTTAGCCTGACCGAGGGGGTCATCGATGAAGCGGGGGAGATCGAGGAGCTGTCAGTCGTTCCCGGTGCCGGCGGCATCGAGCTGCGAGTCTGGCTGCGGCCGCGGGCGGGACGCCGGCTGAAGGATCGGCGCCGGCGGCTCGTTGGTCCGACCGGCTGCGGCTTGTGCGGCATCGAGAGTCTCGCCGAAGCCAACCGGGTGCATCGCGCCGTGGCGCGGCAGATCAGTCTCACGCCCGCGCAGATCCGCACCGCGACTGAGCGCCTTGGCGCAGCGCAAATCCTCAATCATGCGACGCGCGCCACCCACGCCGCCGGCTTCTTTCGGCCCGACAATGACGACATGATCGTGCGCGAGGACGTCGGACGTCACAATGCGCTGGACAAACTTGCCGGCGCGCTGGCCGCGCTGGGCACATCGGGTCGAAGCGGCGCCGTCATCCTCACGAGCCGGATCTCGGTGGAAATGGTGCAGAAGGCAGCAGCGATCGGCGTCGGCATCATCGTTGCGATCTCCGCGCCGACCGCGCTTGCGATCCGAACCGCCGAGGCCAGCGGACTGACATTGGTTGGCATCGCGCGCGGCAGCGACTTTGAAATTTTCAGCCATCCCGCGGGCGTTCGTCGTTAAGCCACTGGAGAGACAGCCGGAGCAAAATGCGGACTTGCGCCAAGTTCCTATCCCCTCGTACGAGTCTGACACACTTGCAGTTCTGTGGCTGCCCCATCGAGTTTTAGGGCACCGGCGTGATCGGTGCCCTGAATGTCGAAATGGCCAAGGATATTTGATTTCGGGTCGGCTTCGGTCATGCGGGGCGGGTCCTCATGGTAACAGGCGCCCCTAGGGAACGGGGGAGGCTTTAGCCGGGTCAAAAAGCTCGGCAAATAGTGGCGCTTTTCGACCTCAGTAAATTCGAGGCTTTTCGAGATACGCGGAGTTGCCCGGGGACTGTTAAACCGCCCTTAAGCTGGTTCAGCCATCTCACGCCCGTACAATTTCCGCACAGCCGTGAGGCGGCGATGCAGTACCGGAGAACCGATCCGAGTAGCCGCAGACAGCCGCTCACAGCGCTATCCAAAAGCGACCCTAGCTTACCAGGGTTGCCTTCCTTCAGCCGCTGGCGCTGCCGTTAGCGCTTGCGGCGTCGGAGCTGGTCGGGATTTGCGAAGACCTCGCTCGTGCGGCTTGCTTTCCCAGTCACCATAGTAGAGGAATGCCCGCTTAAGCTCATGTTGGCCCGGAGGGCCTTCAGCCGAACGCACCTCGCAAATATTTTTTTAAAGAAGAAGGGCACTGCATCGCGTTCCCTGGCAGTATAGTGAGACACTATTTTCAGGGAGCAACCAGATTTTTCTGGTCTTGAGTCTGCGGCGCTAAACTGCGGGTCGTGTTTTTACGAGATTTTGTGTCGGTAACTTAACAATCTACTTCTATTGAGCCAGCGGAGCTTGGCTGCGCTTAAGCGATTATTCCGAGGCCAAGTAAAGAGCTCGGGCTGCCACCCTCGACTTCTCGCTCGACACTACTTTCATTTCAACGAGCAAAAGTTCGCGCCCTGTTTTTGGCATCACTAGATAACGTCCAAGGATTCAAAGTCCCCCGCCCGCGACCCAACAACTCCGACAAACAAACCCCGGACAGAAGACCTACTCTCGCCTCGTGACCTCGGGCGAGGATCAAATCCCCGGCGGGACTGCGGTGGCATCTCGCTCTTCCAGCTCGCCCATCACCGGTTAAGGGCGGCGGCGATAAGCCACACATGATCGAGTCCTTGACCTCCAAAAGCTAATCCGCTTGCGCCGCTTGGCCTTCCCGATGTTTCATTCGTCCAAGTCAGATTTGCCAACTAAGCGATCTCGCCGGGGCAGACTCGTGGGAAGGCAGCCCTTCATTGGACTAACGAGGTTCCACCCCCGAAAAATCCAACAAGGACTCATTCTTCATCACGCGAGTGGTCCACGGCCGTTCACAGGCGGTCGTCCTTTAATCTACCGGACGATCTGCAACTGGGCCCTTCCGGCGTCTCCGACTTACGGACAGCGCAAACTCATCGCCTAGGCTTACCGGCACGCGCTGCGGGCCTATTCATCCGACCTACCGGCCGGGTGACGCAGACCTTCAACTGGTGAAACCGTGTGACTCAGAAACGCCGGGGTATCTGCCGACCGCTTGGTCTCCCCTCGCCACCGGTCTGCCGCCGATTCGGCCGCGACGGACGCTTCGGTCGACTGTTAGACCGTCCCGGCGAACCGGCGGCTCTGCGCTTCGGCCCATGCCGCGCCCAGCTTGGCGAACAGAAGTCCGGGATGGGCGATACGTCGGCCCGCAGGAATCGCAATGTGCTCCGTAGGAAAGGCCGGCAGATCGGCATCCTCTCCGATGGCCGCGAGCGCCTTCGCTGCGGCGCCTGGCATAATGGGCCAGGCCGCCTGCGCGCAGACCCCGATCAGGCCGACGGCAGTACGGATCGCGCCTGCGGCGGCCGCCGGATTCGTTTTCAGAAGCGTCCACGGCGCCCGCTCGACGAGATAGGCGTTGGCGAACCTCCAGACCGCGCGCACCGCGTCGGCTGTCCCGCGCAACGCCAGGGCCTCATGGCGCTCACGCAGTTGGTCCAGCAGCGGCGCGAGCCGCGCCGGCAAGTCGGCATCCAAAGGCCCCTCGGGTACGACACCGTCGTAGCGGGAGACTACGAAGCTTAGGACTCGCTGGACGAAGTTGCCGAACGTGTCGGCGAGGTCGTGGTCGACGTCGGCGGCGAAGCGCGCGAAAGTGAAATCGGTGTCGGAGCCTTCTGGCGCGTTTGCGGTCAGCCACCAACGCCAGCGGTCGGCCGGTAGCAGGTCGAGCGCCTGGTCGAGGAACACGCCGCGGCTGGCGCTGGTGGAGAACTTGCCGCCTTCGTAGGTCAGCCAGTTCAGGCCCTTGATGACGTCGACGGACTTCCAGCGTTCGCCAGATCCGAGCAGCGTGCAGGGAAAGCTCACGGCATGAAACGGGACGTTGTCCTTACCGAGGAACTGGAGATAGCGCACGTCGTCGGCCTCCAGCCACCAGGAACGCCAGTCGCGGCTTTCGGGATCGACATCGGCCCATTCCTGCGTTGCTGCGATGTATTCGATCGGCGCGTCGAACCAAACGTAGAACACCTTGCCCTGGTAGCCTAGCTTGGGAACGGGCACACCCCACGAAAGATCGCGCGTGATGCACCGGTCACGGATGCCCTCGTCCAGCCACTTGTTGGCGATCGAGACCACTAGCGGCGGCCAGTCCCGGCGCGAGGCAAGCCAGTCGCGCAGACTGCCTTCGAGGGCGGTCTGGCGCAGGAACAGATGCCGCGTCCCACGCACCTCGAGATCGGTGGATCCGGAGACCGCCGAACGGGGCGCGATCAGATCAGTCGGATCAAGTTGGCGCGCGCAGGCTTCGCACTGGTCGCCGCGGGCGCGGTCGGAGCCGCAGTGCGGACATGTGCCGATCACGTAGCGGTCGGGCAGGAAACGGCCGTCGGCGGCGCTGTACACCTGTTTCAGTTCGCGTTCCTCGACGAAGCCGTTGCGCTCCAGGCAGGCGAAGAAGTGTTGCGTCAGCGCATGGTTGCGCGGGCCAGAGGAACGTCCAAAATGATCGAAGGAGAGATCGAACCCCCGGTAGGTGCCGGCCTGTAGGACGTGTTGGCGCGCGCAGTAGTCGCTGATTCCGACGCCGGCGTCGGCTGCTGCGAGTTCGGCCGGCGTGCCGTGCTCATCGGTGGCACAGATGTAGAGAACCTCTGCTCCGGTCTGCCGTCGGTAGCGGGCGTGGACGTCGGCGGGCAGCAGCGATCCCGCGAGATTGCCGAGATGCTTGATGCCGTTGATATAGGGCAACGCGCTGGTGATGAGATACTTGGTCATGTAACACACTCCGTCGGATGAGAGAGAATGCGGACAAAAAAAATGCCCTCCGCAGGATGGGAGGGCTCGGGTCCGCTATCCGATCGGCGCGCGCGCCTTCAATCCCTCCGGCAGATATCCTGCGGGCGGGGCATTCGCGTCCAGAATTTGGTCACGGCGAACGTCATCGGGTTTCCTAGCGTACTACCATCGTATCTAGCGCGACGAATGGCGAGGAACAAGGCCTTCGCGGCGGCGGCCGTAGGGAAGTGCTTTAGCAGAACTGGTTGCCGGACCGGCCTGTGCAGACTGGGGAGTGTTTGTCGTCGTCGCTTGAGATCCAGTGGGCGCTGCCACCACGTCGGCTCCTAGGCTTCAACCTTCCTTGGATACTATAAAGGCCCGTGACGTGGGCCCGTATACCGGCGCGCTGCGCAGGCAAGTTCGCCGCAAACGCCGCCGTGTCAAAGGCCGACATCCTGGAAGGCACGGTAAGATCATTCAGTGTGCTCTACCAGCGCTCAATCTCAGATTCGATTTTCGCCGGCCGCAACCAAAAAACATTGGCTCGATCGCCTTCGCCCTTGTCATCATCATCGATGCCCTCGATCACGTGAAGATCGAGCAAATGCTCCAGCGTCCGCTCATATAGGAATTTCTGTACCTCCTTGTTAAGCTGCTGCGTCTCATCGGCAAGGACGCGAATCCGACACTTGAATACATTAAGCAAGGCAACGAACGTTCTTGGCTACAAACTAGCTCTTGTGCCGAAAGATCGGACGCTCGCGCGTCGGCAATTGGCCGTCTAAGCGGTCAGCGCGCTACCGTCGAAGCGAAGAAGCGCGCTTGAGCGGAGAAGCCGGCCCCAGTCAGATAGGCCGCATCGAGCTGTGGTGCCGCGGCTACCCACGGCGACAGCAGACTCCGATCGAAGCAGACAGACTCAAATCGAACGAGTGTCGTTTCTGGTTCAATCGGAGTCTCGGAGCGAGAAAGACCCAGTAGTTTCAGTACGCGGATTATGACCCTTCAGAGTCCATTCTGGTTCCAATTGAGTCGGTTGGCCAGAACTGGAGTTCCATCAGAGTCTGCTCCTTGCCGGCAAATTCAACTCAGACCGTCACGGTCCCGCTTGACCTAAGCAGCAACACTTCCACTCGCTGAAATCAGCAAATCCGCCGGAATATGGAAACGCTCGCGCAGACGCTTCACCATCGTCATGCTCAATTCGCGCTTGCCGGACATGATCTCACTAACGCGACTCGCAGTGCCCAGAAGCGGAACAAGATCAGCGCGCGTCAAACCATGTTGCTCAACCAAATAGGTCAGCAAATCGGGCAACGGCAGCGCTTTGCGCGGCCAACGCGCGCGTTCATACGCCTCGATAAGGCGAGCCTGCGCGACCATGCGCGCTCGATCGGCAGCCTGGTTTGATTGCATCAGCTTGCCGACAAGCGCCTTAGCCGCCTCATGATCGGCCTGGTTCTGGATAATTATCAATGTTGCCTTCATCACACCGTCTCCGCGTTGACCTTGTCATAGTCTTCATGAAGGCGATGCACCGTCACTCAGTTTGGGCAATGCTTTTTGTCGCGCGCGATAGCGAGGATGCGATCCGGCGGTTTTTGATGCATGACATGGGACTTCGGTCTGCGCATCTCCATGAGCGGCTGCATTTGAGTGTGTATCATGCGAGGCGCGCCATACCAGGGCTCAAGGATTGTGAAGAGCCTATTACGATCGAAGTCCCTTCGGAAGATCTTCGTTTCATGGCCATGGCGCCAGGAGGTGAAAATCCTCGACCGGAGATCGACCCTGCACGATGTCATGTCGGCGTCCGCATACGACGCACCAGCACTGCAACGGGTGCGATCCGTGCCTTGCGCGCCCGCTTCTACCCGCTTGAAACCCTCGACGTTATCGGTGTCCGACAGCCGAGCAACCACCAACGGAATGCGTTTGGGGCGCGGCACTTCCAACCGCACGTTACCCTTATCCGTCCCAACAATGGGCTCAATCAGACCTGAATAAGATTGGTAGTGCATTTCGGGCGGCCATTGGAGGCATCCGGTTCGATCGGTTCGTCATTCGCTGCCGCAGTCGGATAAAGCAGTTGACATTTTATAAATGACAATAATTTCAGTATCTTATCATCTATTTTGCATGATTTTTCAATGAAAATCCTTGCACCACAGGCCTATTTGACCTATATTGCTGGCATGACGAAGCTCGACCAACTCAAACGCCATCTGAAGCCAGGCCAAGCCTATCGACGGGCGGATTTGGCCCGCTGGTCGACGGCTGTCGATCGACATCTCAAGCAGCTGGTTGAGAGCGGTACTCTCAAGAAGCTTTCGGGCGGCCTCTATGTCGTTCCGAAGGAGACTGTGTTTGGACCGGCCCCGGCATCCGACAAAGATGTCGTGTGCGCGTTCCTGAAGGATGATCCGTTCCTGCTGGCCTCCCCGAACGCCTATAACAGCCTGGGTGTGGGAACGACGCAGCTCTATGACAAGACGGTCGTCTATAACCACAAGCGCCATGGCGAGTTTCAACTCGGCAATCGCAAGTATGTGTTCCGCGTGAAGCCGCGCTTTCCGAAGTCACTGACGCCGGAATTCCTGCTTGTCGATCTCGTCAATAATGTCGACCAGCTTGCCGAAGCAAAAGAAGAGGTCCTGGAGCGCGTCCAGAAACGCGCGGCCTCGACTGACCGACGTCGTTTGCGTCGCGCGGTTCGCGAGTACGGCAATGAACGAACAAAGAAGTTCTTCAATCGTGCGCTAGGAGCGAACGAGCTCCATGCCGGCTGATTTCCTCCACAACCATCCGCAATTTGCGGACCTGATCCGGATTGTGGCGGCAGAAAAGGGCATTGATCCAGCGCTGGTCGAGAAAGACTACTGGATCATGCACTGCCTTTATGGGCTTCAGCAGCTCGGTTTTACCTTTCAGTTGAAAGGCGGCACGTCCCTCTCAAAGGGGCATGGCATCATTGGCCGGTTTTCGGAGGACATCGATATTCTTATCGAGCCTCCGGCCGGCCAGGATGTCAAAACGGGCAAGAACCACGACAAGCCAGCACATATCAAATCCCGGAAGGATTTTTTCGACTGGCTGGCTCAGACGATCAAGATTGACGGAATCACAAATGTCGAACGCGATACGGCGTTCGATGATGTCCCCGACTATCGCAACGGGGGCATCCGACTGATCTACAAGAGCATCACCGAACCGATGGATGGGCTTCGGGATGGTGTCTTGCTCGAGGCCGGATTCGACAAGGTCGCTCCGAACACCCCAAAGGACATCAGCTCCTGGCTGTACGACAGGGCCGTCGCCAGCAAGGTCGACATTATCGACAACCGCGCGAAGGGTGTGCCTTGCTATGATTCCGGCTACACTTTCGTCGAAAAGCTGCAAACGATCTCGACGAAATTCCGCAAGCAGCAGGCAGACAAGAGCGATCCAGTCGGATTCATGCGTCACTACTACGACGTCTATGAATTGCTCCAGCGCAAGGAAGTTCAGGACTTCATCGGCACAGACGCTTACAAGGAGCACAAGGAAAAGCGCTTCCGGCAAGGCGACAACCTGAATATCGCCAAGAATGATGCCTTCAGCTTAAGCGACGCAGAAACACGCGAGCTGTATGCTGAAGCCTATGAGCGCAGCAGTTCGCTGTATTACGCGAAGAAGCCGACTTTCGAGCAAATACTCGCCGAAATTAAAGAACACGTGGATAGACTTTAGGCGATTCCTTCAAGAGCGTTTCAGCTACCGCGTTAAGCCGGAGAGTACACAGCTGATCGTCTCTCACTCACTGTATGCTAGCGGGGCTTCGTTCAACATTTGCCGTATATTGCGCCAATTCGGCATATGATGGTCGAGAAGCTCTTGGAAGCGCTGACCATGATTGGGGGCAATGAAGTGGGCCATCTCATGCAGCACGACATAATCCAAGCATTGAGCAGGCTTCTTCGCCAACTCAAGATTTAGCCTGATATGGCGCAGGCGGGGATTGCTACTGCCCCATTTTGTTTTCATTTTCTGGACAAACGCGCGCTCTAGCCGAACCCCAAGCCGCTTTTCCCACTTCCCGATTAACG
>NZ_LBJP01000058.1:0-39822 GCF_028128715.1 Bradyrhizobium sp. CCBAU 51745
ACTTGACGTATGGCGTCACGAACTGAGGGCTGATCAGTCGGACCTGATGGCCAAGCTCCGTGAGCACGCGAGCCCAATAGTGTGCCCCGTTGGAAGCCTCCATGCCGACCAGGCAGGCCGGTAAATTGGCGAAAAAGCCGGCCACCGCATCGCGACGCAACCTCTTTCGCACAACGACTTTCCCGTGATTGTCGACGCCGTGAACTTCGAAGACATACTTCGCCAGATCTAGACCTATCCGAACGACCTGCATGATATCCTCCTTCACTGCACTTGACGCTCGAGATTCCACCGCGGCAAGGGCGGGGTCCATACCATTGGCTCCTGGTTGGCAAGGAGAATCTTCACTTTGCAGCTTGGTCGGAGCAGCCATGTGTTCGGCCTGTTAGTGCGGTACGCATGACCGCTGGCCATAATGCCCTCCGCGGATCAGATCCCGGTCAAAACCTCGCATTCGACGATGCTGTGGCCCTTGTGGGGTGTCCTGATCGCCGGATCGACCGGCGCTGCATTACGTGCTGTTCGCCCTTCCAACCGTTACGTCACACCGGGCTGCCCGGCTGTGATCTCGTTTACGCCGTGAGAGCGGCGGATTCCTTGTAGCGTTCGTTCCTGGCCATCATCGCCCAGGCCATCCTGGCGAGTTCGTTGGCGAGCGCGATGGCGGCGACCTTGGTGGGTCGCCGCGCCAACAATGCGGTGAGCCAGGGCCGATGCCCCGTGCCATGGATCTTGGCTTTTCGGCCGCTGGCGACCAACTGGGCCTGACATCGTCGGCCGTCAGCCAGCTCGTAAGTGAGCTTGAGGCCATTACAGGGTTTCGCGTGTTCGACCGCAGCACGAGACGCGTTGCGCTATCGAGCGCCGTCCGCGAATTCCTGGGCATTGCCCAGACCGTACTTCGGCACGTACAACTCGCCGAGACCGCCGCGGATTCGAGACTGGTCTCTGCACGCCGACAGCATCGACGTCCAGTCCGCCGATTCCCTCGTGATGCGGCATCGTCTCTCAGTCCAGCGTTAGCAATGTGATGACGAAGTGAAAAAGCTCCCAGCCGAACGTCATCAGCAATGCTCCGATGATGAGTATCTTGCCATACCACGAGACCGTTGGCCTGATGCGCGTGCGCTTCGGCGCAGCCGTCTCCATAGCTCCCGGTCGAGGGGGCATCGGCGTCACCGGGTCCGAAACCCCTTCGTCTGGAGATACGTTCTTGCGCTCTGACAGCATCGGCTTCATGGCTCGCCTATGAGCGATGCGACGTGTCTGACGTCGATCAAGCTGACGTTCAAAGGAACGCGGCCTTCGGGCCTCAATCAGCCGGTGTCAGGATTTGCGGTGCCTTCACACCATCGAACACGTGTGTTGCGGCTGACAGATAACGCGAGGAAATGCTTCTCATCAGGTCCATCTGACATGCCACGATCTCGGCGGGCGTTGTGCACTCGGCGAGCTTGTGCAGGTAATCCGCATGGTCATGGAGGCAGGATGCGCCGACCTCCAACAGACCCTTTGTCGCCTGCCCATAAGCAGACGTCGCGGGGTTGTAGATGAGCTTCGTCCAGTCGACACCGTTAATCCCCATCTTCATTTCAAAGGGAGCTTCACTCGCCATTTCATCCTCCGCGCTTTTTTTTAGATGTTCAGCTGCATATTGGCAAACCGCACAGGTCGCACGTTGCGGCAGGGAGTATCTCTTGCCGCAACGGGACCAGGACCTAACGCACGATGGTCAATTGGTCATCCACGGACCGAACACCTGCGAAAGACCAGGCCGCCTGCTCGACGGCTTGGCGCTCGTCCCAGCAATCAACCTTACCCTCGAGCGTGACCATGCTGCCGTCGGCGACGTTCACGCGGATCGCGCTTGCTTCGAGTTTAGCGCGCCGGGTCAGTGCTTTCTCGAGCTTCTTCTTGATGTCCTCCGTGGTTGTGGCCGGCTTGATCTCGATATTGTTGATCACACCGATCACTCCAGACAGCTTTCGAACGTATTGCTCGGCATCGCCGCGCTGGTATTGCCAGGTTACCTGCCCGCTTAGGGTGACAAGCCCCTTCTGGACGGTCACCTGAATGGTGTCCTGCGGAATCGTCGTGTTCCACTTGATGACGTTGAGCGCCCTCTTGGCGATTTCGTCGTCGGACGTCTTCTTGTCGCTCGGGTAGCGCACCTCTATCTCTTGCGCGACGGCGTGCACCCCTTTGACGCGACGCGCGACCTCTTCTGCGGCGTGCTTCTCAGCGAAGCTCGCGACATGTCCACTCAAGGTGACGACGCCGTCGTTTGCAAAGACGCCAATATTCGCCGCGTCGATCCGCGGGTCGAAGTCAAGCTCATCAACAACCATTTCCTGCAGGAATCTGTTGTCCATGGCAGACCTCTTCGTTTAGATGAAATGTAGCGCCTGGCGGCAACGCATCGGGGCTCGGATCGCGCTCAACTGGCAAACATGGGCAAGCAGGCCAAGGCCGTGCTCGGCGTGGACAAGCTCGAGGCGGTGGCCGATCGCGGCTATCACACAGGCGAGGAGATCAAGGCTTGCGCCGACGCTGATATCCTTGTGACTCTACCGAAGCCAAACACGACGGGCATGGAGGCGAAGGGCAAGTTTGGAAAGCACGACTTCGCATATCTGGCCAAGCAGGATGTGTATCGCTGCCCGGCTGGCGAGTTGCTGCCATGTTGGCTCACAACAGTGGATGGCGAACGCACCATTCGGCGCTACGTCACGAAAGCCTGTGGGAGTTGCCTACTGAAGGCGCGCTGCACCACGGCCAAAAACCGCGCCATCTCTCGTTGGGAGCATGAGCACGTCATGGAGGATGCCCAGAGGCGGCTCGACGCAGATCCTCAGGCGATGCGTCGCCGTCGCGAGACGGTCGAGCATCCGTTCGGAACGCTGAAGATGCGCATGGGCGCGACGCACTTCCTGACGAAGCGCATGCCGAAGGTCGCCACTGAGATGGCGCTGCACGTGCTCGCCTACAATCTCACGCGCGTGATGAACATCATGGGTGCTGGTGGGTTGATCGCGGCGATTCAGGCGTGAGCCAGGAGCGCTGTCGCGCGCGTGCCACCAACCTCATCATCGATTATAGTGGCTCGGGCAAGCCATTGGGCTGGCTTCCGGGGCCTTGCCTGAAATTACGCCATTTCGGCGCCAATCCGCGACCCCATGGGGCTGTTCAAAGCGCCGCCCCCGCGTTGAAACGTTTTCACGCGGCCAAGACCCAAACCGGACTCCCAGGAATCCATAGCGCTGCCCCTATTCGCTTGATAGCGTACATACCATTCATGTGACGGCTTGGCATGTCGCAAGGACGAAATCGAATGCAGCGGAGAAAATTCCTCGCCTACGGATTGCTGGCCCTGTCTGAAGCTCGTTTCAGAAGCGTGTGGTCGGGGGAGCCGGCAAAGGGGCGGCGGATTGCGCTCGTCGCATTCACAATTTCAGCCGCTGAAATGACCGAGGATGGAAGCCATCCTATCTATGGTCCTTTCCTTCGCGAATTGCGCAAGCTTGGCTATGAGGAAGGAAGAAATCTGACCGTCCTTCGGTTTTCGGCGGAAGGGGATGCCACCCGATTTGATGCGCTTGTGCGCAGCGTTGTTGAAGCAGCCCCGGATGCCATTCTGGCGCTCAGTGCTCCATTGGTTCAGCGGCTCAAATCGGCCACGACGACCATTCCGATCATCGGGCTCATGAGCGACCCGCTCGGGAACGGCATTGTCTCGAGTATTTCTCACCCCGGCGGCAATATCACGGGCATATCAAGCAACACTGGCGGCGAAATCGTCGGAAAGCGCCTAGACATCTTGTGTGAGGTCGTTCCGACTGCGGTCCGGATTGGTTTTCTCTTCAGCGACACGAGTGCTGGTCATGCTCTTGCAAAGTCCCTTGCGGAAGCCGCCAGCAAGAAGTCCGTGTCGATTATCAACGTTGCCCTGCGCAGCTATCGAGAACCAGACTATCGATCCGCATTTGAAGCGCTGGCGGGACAACAGGCGCAAGCACTCATGGTCGCCGAAGCTGTGGAGAATCTGGCTCAACGGAACCTTGTTGTCGCGCTGGCAAACTCTGCGGGACTGCCGGCGATCTATCCTTTTCGAGAGTTCACGCAAATCGGCGGATTGATCGCTTATGCGATTGATTCCAACGGAGACGCGCGTCGCGCAGCTTCGTACGCCGACCAAATTCTACGCGGCACGAAACCTGGAGACATTCCAATTTACCAAGCAACAAAGTTCGACACGATCATCAATCTAAAGACCGCGAAGGCGCTCGGTATTACCATTTCGCCTATGCTCCTCGCCCGCACAGATGAGGTGATCGAGTGAGGCTTTGCTGCAATGTACGAGTCCGCAATTGGCCCTTCGCTTCCGTTAGGGCGTTGCGGCGAGATGTCCGGGGTCGGGGGTACAGCGGAAGCACCCCGCCGTTGGTCAAAACGGCGCTGTTGACCCAAACCGGACTTCGGTGATCCAGCGTCCCGTATTGTGGACAACGCCGGTCGATGGAGGCCGATCGTGCGCATTCCGGACGAATTAGTTACGCCTCGGCCATCTTCGCGAACACGCGACGCACGAGATCGGGATCGCGATAAACGCTTCGTGGCTTCAATAGATGCTGCACTTCGAGGGTTAGTTTGTGGACCGCGGGATCTTCCGCAGCAAGCCGGATCAAAGCGATGCCGAATTTGAGAGTCATCTCGAAATCCGCCGGTCGTTGTCCCCGCGTCTGAGGAAACGCGAAATCGAGCGTGGCGACCGACCATGGCGTCTCAATGAGTGCTTGCATCTCTTTAAAAAAAATAGACGCCAGCTCGGCGATTGGATTGCCAGTTTCTCCCGAATTCTCGAGCAGCCTCTTGAGCAGGCAGGCCTCCATCGCCGCTACGCTCATGCCTTGGCCGTACACGGGGTTGAAGCAGCAGATGGCATCGCCGATGGGAAGAAGGCCGCGGGGAAAGCTGTCGAGCCGCTCGAAATGGCGCCGGACGCTCTCCGGGAAGCCGTAGCGCGCGACCCCATCCAGGCGCTTGGCATGTCTGATCGCGTTGTAGATCGTCGGCGTCCGCAGTGCCTTGGCGTAGGTGAGGAATCCCTCTCCATCGCCGGGCGGCACGTCACCGTGACGTCCACCAATGGTCACCATCCACCGGTTGCCCTCGAGCGGCAACATCAGGCCGCCACGGCTGTCGTGGGGTGCCTGGCCGAAGGTCATGACGCCTTTCCACTCGGTCGAGGCGTCGTCCGGAATGGAAAATATGCATGTGCTATAGCCGAGATCGATGCCAATCGTGGTCTCCTCGGGCAGCGGTCGGCCAAGCGACCGCAGCAGACCAAGCGTGGGCGCGCCGCGTCCGGAGGCATCAACGACGAGGTCTGCCGAAATGGTCTCGCTCCCGCTGCCGCCGTTCTCGTAACGCACGCCGGTTACGGCTTCGCCATTTGACGCCGGCAAGACCTCCTGTACTCGACATCGCTGGCGCAGCGTGATATTTGCGCGGCTTTCTACCCGGTGGCGGACGGCGCGCTCGATTGCAGGTCGTGACGCCGCGTACCCGCACCAACCGAGATCGCGTTGGGGGAAGGGATCGTAACCCGGGCGTTCGATGCGAACATCGCGGCCGGCCGTGAGCGGTACGGCTCCCGCGCTCAGAAGATCCTGCTCGAACGCCGGGAAGAGTTCGTTCAATGCGCACTGGCCGCTGAACAGCAGCCCATGGACGTGCCGCGCCTGCGGCGTCCCGGCCCGATGCATGGGCTTGGAGGGCAGGCTATCGCGCTCCAGAACAACAACGTTATCAAAGCTGTCCGCGAGCGCCCCCGCGGCCGTGAGCCCAGCCATGCCGGCGCCTATCACGACGGCCTGCTTGCCAATCTGAATTGACGCCATCGCCACCTCGCAACTGCATTCTGTCGAAGTTCGTGTAGGGCCCGCCCCTATCTTACAATACCACGCGCCAACCACATTCAACGCAACGAAACGTCACGACCGATCATGTCCAGCCAAGATTAATCCGGTCGGTCCGACAGCGATTGTGAACTGGCTCACAATTCGGCGCATTATGGGAAAGCCAGCCCTTGGGCTCAATTCCAATTGGCCGAGGCATTGGTTCTCAGGTGCGCGCCGGGTGCAGCGATCGAATGCTTCACCCACGCTTTACGCCGCGACCCGCTGGATCCGCAGATGATCGGTGTGCTGACTGGGACCGCGTCTGGGCCGCCTTCTATGCCCACTCATCGTTCAATAGCGCCGTGCTCACTTCCGGTTATGGCCCGAAGGTGAAGATCACGAGCACGACCGGCACGTCGGTAGCCGAGGCCAGACCGGACATGGTGCCAACACGGCCAAATCGACGTGAACGACCCAACTCGGACATTCCGACCGAGGCTCCCTGTGGAAACGGTACTGGCAGGCCGATAGTCCTCGTGGTTTGATAGCTGAGTTGACTGAACTGAGCGTCGGGGGCAACACATGAGGCGACGCGGGTTTTTGCAAGCGGCGGGCTGCGCGGCCATGGCATGGCCGATGCGGGCGCTGGCTCAAAGCGACAAGAAGCTGCCGCTGGTGGCGGTGCTGTTTCCAGGCACTGAAGAACTGTTCAAGCCAAGAGTGGCAGCCGTGCGTGGGGGCCTGAAGGACGAAGGGATGGTCGAGGGCCGGGACTATCTCCTTGAGGCACGCTTCGCGAGTGGCGATCTTTCACAGCTTCCTCGGCTCGCCCAAGAACTGGATGCGTTGAAGCCTCGGGTGTTCGTAGCGGCCGCCCATGCAGTTGCCACCGTGCATAGCCTGCGACCCGACGCTCCGCTGGTATTTACCGCCATGGCCATTGACCCGATCGCGGTCGGACTTGCGGAGAGCTACACGAGGCCAGGCAGGACAGCTACGGGCAACGTGATGAACGCAGTCGGCGGGGAGGAGAGCCTGACGGCAAAGCGCCTTGGCTTTTTCAGGGATTTGGTCCCGGACATCCGGCGAATTGGCATGATCGGCGTTGCAGATTACGGCCTGGCGCGGCTCGAGACCTCCGAAGAAGCGGCGCTGCGCAAGGTCACAGGGCAATTGGGGATCACCTTTGGCAGTTATGAGATCAAGCCAACTCTTGACGATCTCGAAGCGGTCCTTTCGAAAGCTTTGGGTGACGGCGTCGAAGCATTCTACATTTCTGGCGATCCGGTTCTGACTTATAAAATTTCCGTCGTGATGCCCCGTATTCTGGCGACGGGTAAGCCTACGTTCGGCCCTTATCCCGATTGGGCGCGAGCCGGTCTGCTCCTGACCTATTCCAGTGACGCGGTCGATGGTTTTCAACGCGCCGGGGCCTATGCTGCCAAAATCATCCGAGGCGCAAGGCCCGGCGATTTACCAATCGAGCAGGCCAGCAAGTTCTGGTTGGTGCTCAACCTCAAGACCGCAAAGCAGCTCGGGATCAATGTTCCCCCAAACCTGCTGACGCTCGCCGACGAACTAATCGAATAGTTGCCGCGATGTCGTCTATTGGCCCGTAGCGGCCGTGCTTGCACGTTGCGTCGGCGTCCGGTTCTTGAGGCTAACCGGACCTAGCCGTTTTCCCTACGCGGCGAACAGGTCCGTTCCCGCTTGCGTAATCCGGATGAACGTCCCGGACGTGCAGCTCGACCCAGCCGCGCTCTTGCGCGAGCGCGAATGCCTGCCCTGAACTCATCACCGCTATCGCCCATTTTTAGGAAGGGCTTGTTGACCAGCTCGATGAAGATGCGGCCGTCCTGCACCGGCTCAATGCCACTGGCGATCTCGACCAGCTTGCGGGCGGCGGCTTCAGGGTCGGCGAAGGGGCGATCGACGGCGTACTTCATGGCCGCCGATCGAACCGAGTCGGCGCAGATTGGCCAACGGTATGTCGCGCGAGGACCTAGTGCGTCGAGAGGCCAACGCTGATTAGGCTCGGCTTCGTCGCTGATACCGATAGGTCCTTGGTTCGCGGCGTGAGGACCGCGATCTGATGTGGCGTAGCGGGCATGCCGGCCACTGTCAACGAGGCGCCGGCTGGCTGCTCCTCAACATTGGCCGCTCCCATCACCGCGACTTGAAGCGGTGAGACCGGGAACCCCATCAGCTCGAACGTTGGAAGCTCTGCAGCCCGTGCTGCGGTTGCATTCATCAAGACGGCGGCAATGGCAGCGGCGAAGACGAGAATCTTCATGTAAATTCTCCCTCAAACAGTGATCGGCAAATATCATTTCTTTTAGAAATTGCGGCCCCTCACTCGTCGGTCAGGCACTTAAGGCAAGCCGGGTGATGGGCAGTGTTCTTGCTTCTTCTTGTTGCAAAAAGCGGGAGGAGCCATTCGTGTCCCCCTCGAAAAAGTGTCGTCTAGCACTTCTGTGTTTCAGCAATACTTCATCGGGGATAAAAGAAGTGCGCTGATAAGGACAGGTTTGTTGCCGCATATCCGGGGTTGGCGCGTAGGCGTTGGTTGCATAGCCCAAGCCATCTATTCTGAGTAACGCGTTTAGATCATACTGCCCGGCATAAAGCAGCGAACAGTGGGACGCCCATCCTCGTAGTAGGGCCAAACAACCGTCCTCCCAAAACGGTTGGGCACCTTGACGACGGCGGCATCCGGAACGTCGACCCATTCGTTCTGCAGAAAGACCTGGAAGTGTCCGGCCTGACTTCGCCAATCGGCATCGTCCAACAAGTTGCCGTCCGCAAGGGCGCAGCAGGCCTCTCCCCCATCGGACTTTAGTTGTTCGAATCACGCGTGCATTTCGGGATTAGCACGCGCGTACCTGCCGTCAGGATCGCGAGCGGATGCCGCCATCGATAATGACAGCACTGCGACCGCTGTGACGGGTACTCTTATCGCGCAAGGAAATTGCTTTAACATCTTCATAGCCTCGGCTCCTGAAAATGCGCGGTTCGAAATCGGAATTGGCAGCGCAACCCCGCGGGACTTCCCTCCTCAGATTGTCGGCGAATTCTCGAAAGTGAGCTGCAATTCGCAAGTACAGCGCACGCTCAGATAGGTCAGTCGCGAACTCCGCGAGCGCGTCGCACTCTGCTGCTCGGTACTCATAATTTGTGATCTTCCGGTGCTCGCGGATCACAGGATTGCCCCTCCGTTAGACCTTGTGATGAGCGAGCTTGTAATCACCGGGCACGCACTTGTAGCGCTCGATGTGCCAAGCCTCGGAATGATAAATGGGATGCTCGTCTTTCCACTTGGCCAACGCCGCTTGACCATTGATCACGCAGCTCTGGAAGGTGACCGCGTTATCTAGCGCCGAGTTGGTGACGATCTCGTTGATGCATTCGGTTGACGACAAGCGGCAAAGCACCGCTACGACGGTCACAAACATGGCCCCCCCGGGGAAATTCATTATCAAAAAGATGAGTCAATACATTTTATGATATCAGAAGAAGTGCACTGATAACAGGCCCGTCCACACACCAAAACAGCTGGGCGTGGCTCAGCCTTGGCGTCGATCCTCCGTAGTTTTACGGAGCGCTCGCTGTGGCAAGTATCGCCGACGTGACGATCGTAGACGCAACTCTCATGCGCTGCCTTGGCGGTCAGAACCACTCAACGGGCGTGATCTGGTCCAGAATGACGACAGCTAACGAAACCAGCAAGCCGATGGCGCAGAACAGCGCAACGCTGGTGAATTCGTTCGCCTCCGCCTTCGTCTCGACGTTCTCGGCTGCATCAGGGGAGGCAACGACTTTGGTGGCCACGATGGTCATTGAAGCGCTCCTGTGGAAATGACTTCTGGGAATTGCATGAACTATACGCCTGTATCTGTACGCCAGAATCAGCGCCCCGTCTCGTTATCAGAGGTTGTGAATTGGGTTTGTTCGTTGCCGAGACCTTGCCGGGCTAGTGCGTCACGATGGCCGAGGCTGGGGCCGCGCTTTCGACGATCCGATCCGGTTGGATGACGGCCGCACGCTGCGCACCCTGCGCGATGCCTGCGAGTACATCGCCGCGCTGCCCGGACGCGCGGGCCATTTCGCGCACTCAACTGCATCGCGCGAAGAGACTCGATGGAAGTTCTGCGTCAGGCGTCAGAGTGATATTCCAAGTAGCGCTCCGCCCACGCTAGCATGTATGCGAATACCAGTGTTCACCTGCCCCGCACTCAACTGCCTTCTTAAAGCCGTGTCTCTCGGCCCATGCACAAGCACCGCGTCGCCGTTCCAAACCAGATCCACGCATCCGTCGGGAAAAAGCCGAATCTGACGCGCCCAGCCGGCGGCTCCTGTCCAGGTACAAGCGGCTGCTCGGCTTACTTCGGGATCGTCGATGGCAAACTCCTCGTATTCGGAGTCAAGCCAATGTCCGTTTCGAGATTCCGGCGCTTGAAACCTTACTGTGCTCCTGAGTGGGGTGGCCATTCGCCAGCCGATCTTCTGATACCCGCGAACGATATCCCGCGGTGTTTCACGCACTATCGTAGTTCAGTCTACAAAATTGAAAAAGAGAAAGACAAGGATAAATCAATAGATGTGCCGGTTCGGAAAAAAGCAGGGCTGACGACGGCCTGGCCTCTATTGCCCTCATGAAGCCTTAGAACAGAGATAGATGCGAACTCAATTCGCTTTCTTGCCTTCGGCCTTCCTCTTGTCGGAAGCTGAAGCGCTAAGAACGAAGTCGTCAGTTCACTCAGACGGGATATGAGCTCATCCTGAAAAGGCGATCCATGCTTTCGGCCGAGCATCACTTCGGCACGATCAAGGCCCTTTTAAGAGCGGCCCACTTCTTGATGAAGCGCCTCCGGAATGTCGCCGCAAGCGAGCCCACACGTTATCCGCGACCAATCAGCCAGATGATGGCCCCGATGCAGATGACGCCAATCATGTAAGGTAGCAAGTAGCTTAACAATGTCCTCACCTCAACCTCCCGACTCCCTGTGTTTGCAGTTTTGAGTACGTATAGGCATCTCAAGATGCGACCTCATCAGGGTGGCGCCTTAGCCGCGCAGCCCGCCACAGTCGGCGCGCGTTCGGCAAGTAATTGCACGCTTCCACGCGGCCGCCCAAGTTTCGAAAACAAAAGGCTTCGTTTGTCGCTATCGCACTCTCGCAATCCATCTGACGACCGCGCTGCCAGCTTGCGTGATGATTAGCGGCACCACGCTGAAGATAATCACGATCAACCACATTTCAGAGCTTGGGGGCGCAAGCTGCAATAGATGCGCTGCTGACGGTAGGTGGGGTGGCACAGCGAGCAGCGTTGCACATAGCAAAAGAGCGCCCCACAACCAGCCGTTCCGCGTCACCTCGTTGACGAAGAGCGGCGAGCGCGGATCACGCATGTTGAACGTGTGCCAGAGCTGGGCGAAGGCGAGCGTGAGGAACGTGGTGGTGACTGTTGATCGGGCATCGAGAGCGAGCCAGGCCGACGCGGCCAGCGCCCCGAACGTGCCGGCGGTCAACGCCGCCCCCTGCAAGACGATCGTGATCCACTGCCGGCGGCCCAGGATGGGCTCTTTCGGATCGCGAGGCGGCCGCTTGAGGATGCCCTCCTCTCCCTCGCCCATGGCAAGCGCGAAAGCGGGGAACACGTCTGTCACCAGATTGAGATACAGAATTTGCAGCGGCAGGAGCGGCAAAGGAAGCGCCAGCGACACGGCAAGGCCGACCGCCAAGACCTCGCTGAGATTGCAGGACAGGAGGTAGGCGACGAAACGGCGGATATTGGCGAAAATCACGCGCCCCTCGTGGATCGCCTTGATGATGGTTGGAAACGCGTCGTCGAGCAGGATCATGGCTGCCGCTTCGCGGGCGACATCGGTGCCGCGCAAGCCCATCGCTACACCGATATCGGCCTGCCGCAGAGCGGGTGCGTCATTCACCCCGTCCCCCGTCATGGCGACAATCTCGCCCACAGCCTGATACGCCCGAACGAGTGCGAGTTTTTCATCTGGAGTGACTCTCGCGAATATTCCGATGTCTTGAAGCGCAGGCTGCCCGGTTTCAATCATCCGCCTGATATTTTGGCCCTCCACGACGTTCGCAACGTTCTCCCCAAGACCGACGGCTCGACCGATACTTTTCGCCGTCACCACGTGATCGCCTGTGACCATGACAACGCGAATTCCCGATCGCCGGCAGTCCTGGATGGCCGGTGGCACATCGGCCCGCGCGGGGTCTTCTAAGCCGACAAGACCAGCAAGCACCAGCCTGTCATAGGGTACGGTATTGGCCACCTGGTCGATTCTCCTCGCGCAGGCAAGCACCCGCAGGCCCTCATGGCCAAGCCGATCGGCTCGGCTCAGCCACTCCGCTCGCATGGTGTCATCAAGCGCGACTTCGCCGTTACCGACAGACATGCGCGTCGTCGCGGCCAGCACCGCCTCGGGCGCCCCCTTTACGGCGATCAGTACACCGTCCCCATGCTCATGAACGGTCGCCATCATCTTGGCGACGGGATCAAAAGCATGCTTGCGCACGACGTCGCGCCCTTTCAGCAAGGCTGTCCGCCTGAAGCCGGCGCGCAGCCCGGCACGCAGAAGTGCGATCTCCATGGGATCGCCGCTGCCGCGCTCCTCGGAACCATCGAGATGCGCGTCGTTGCATAGAACCGCGATCCGGAGCAATTCGGCCGCCTGCGGATCGCCAGCAACCTGCCGCCCCTCGCCTCCCTCTGTAGCGCTGGTCACCAGCTCGATCTCGCCAGAGGATGTGCAGAGCCGCCGCACCGCCATCCGATTTTCGGTCAAGGTACCGGTCTTATCGGTAAGAATGACCGTGGTCGCTCCGAGCGTCTCGACCGCCGAGAGACGTTCGATCAGTGCGTTTTGCTGCGCCATGCGCCACATGCCACGGGCGAGCGCAAGCGTCGCGACGATGGGGAGACCTTCGGGAATTGCGGCCACGGCGAGCGCGATGGCCGCCTCGATCATCAGGAGAGGGTCTTTGCCACTCAATAGACCAATGGCACCGATGATGGCCGCGACAGCGATAGTCGCCCAGACGAGTTGCACCGACAGGCGCTCAAGCTTACGCTCGAGGGGTGAATGACCCGGATCGGCTTCGAGAACCAGCCGCGTCACCCGGCCGAGTTCTGTGATGATTCCGGTCGCGACCACCACACCAACGCCGGTGCCGCGCGTGATCGCGGTGCCCTTGAACGCCATCGACGCGCGATCGCCGAGACGGGTATCGGCGCTGACCGGCTCGACCTGCTTGTCGACGGCGACGGATTCCCCGGTCAGTGACGACTCGTCCGCTGAAAGACGAGATGACGCGATAAGGCGCAGGTCGGCCGATACGGCGTCACCTGCTTCCAAGACCACGACATCGCCCGGAACGAGCTCCTCGGCCGGGATCACTTGAACCCGCCCCTCGCGTCGGACACGGGCGGTCCGCGTGCCGAGCGCGCGCAAAGCCTCGATCGACCGGACCGCCTTCAACTCGGTCACGAAGCCGATCAGCGTGTTGATGGCAAGCACCGCAAAGATGGCGCTGCCCTCCTCGAGCTCCCCGAAATAAAATGCCAGGCCGGCTGCGCCGCTCAGGAGATAGACGACCGGACTCTTGAACTGGTGCACCAGCAGGCGCAGCACGCCGGCTGGACGCCGCGAGGCAATGGTGTTCGCGCCGAAATGCTTCCGTCGTACGCCGACCTCGGCTTCGGACAATCCCTCGGCGCCGGACACCCGGAACTGCCCGAGCAGTTCCGCCACGCACAGAGCATGCGGACATTTCGGCAATATCAGCGGGCCAACGACTTTCTTCTTCGCGATGGCTAACCTCCTTTGCGCCCGAACGGACATTTTGTGTGGCTAAGGCCGGGCCTAAGCCGCCACGGCTTCGTAGATGTCCTCTTCCTGAGCGGTGTGCATGCGCACCAGCGTCTCGATGGCCTCGATCACCCGTTGCGCATCGCGCACGATGTAGCGGTCGATTTTCTCCGAGGGCATGTCCTCGACGATTCGGCTGAGCAGTCGGGCAAGATGCAGGATCTCCCGATGGGCGCGGCTCATGGCGGAGAGGCCATGGCGCTCGCGCAGCACCTCCGCAAGCTTCGGATAGACGCTGTCTTCGTCATCGCGCTCGTGTTTCACGACGCTGCTCTGAACCAGCCGCTGGGCTTCTTCGATCAATGTCCTGGCGCATTCGGGCGTCACGTCATCCAGGGCATCGACGATTTTGCGCAGGCGGTCCAAGTCCCTGAACAAGGTCTGATGATCGTGGCGCAATGTCAGCCCCTGCTCCGCGGCGATGCGACGGCGACCAACGCCGAGGGCCGGAGTGAGCGCGCGCAGCGCGTTCAGGATAACGGCGACATCGATCACCTCCTGCGTGATCGCCGCCGGCACCGGGGCGAGCCAACCCAGAGTGGCAGCGAGCATTGCGACGAGCGAGAGCCCCATGCCGACGACAATACTTTGCAAGGCAATCCGCCGCGCCCGCTGCGCAATGATAATCGCTTCGCCCACGCGATCGAGACGGTCGGCCAGGATCACCACATCAGCCGCCTCAGACGAGGCGCTGGCGCCCCGCGCGCCGAGCGCGACACCGACGTCGGCTACGGCAAGCGCCGGGGCGTCGTTGATGCCGTCGCCGACCATGATGGTCGGATGCAGCCGCTGCTCGCCGCGCACTGCTTCGACTTTATCGGAAGGGACGCGGTCGGCCAGCACGGCATTGAGGTCGAGTGCCGCACCGATGGCCTGCGCCGCCGCGGCGCGATCGCCAGTGACCATCACTATGCGCGCGATGCCCGCGTCGCGCAGTAGCCGGATCGCCCGCGGCGTATCGGCCCGCAGCTCGTCCGCCAGAAGCAACGCACCAATTGTGCGCCCATCCACCGCGACAAAGAAGATCAGCGCCGAACGCCACGAGGCGCGCCGGATTGCCCGCAGCTCCCACGGCGACGGCTCTGAATTCGAGGGTAGCATGTGTCGTGCGCCGGCCGTGACCTGCCGTCCATCGATCAGGCCGCTGATGCCGGACCCCATCGCCTCCTTAACCTGTTCGGGTGTTCTCAGCTCGAGGCCGCGCTCGACGGCCGCCGCCACAACGGTCTTGGCAATCACGTGATGCGAAGCCTGCTCAAGCGATGCCCCAAGCCTGAGAACCTCGTCCGGGTCCCCTCCCGGTGCAATCTCGATCGAAAGCAGCCGCGCCCCTCCGACGGTTAGGGTGCCCGTTTTATCGAATAGCACCGTATGCGCGCGAGCCAGCGCCTCCAGCGCCCCACTGCCCTTGGCCAGGATACCGCGGCGCGCCGCTTGCGCGACGCCGGCAATGAAAGCGACCGGTGCAGCCAGGATCAGCGGGCAAGGCGTCGCCGCCACCAGGACGGCCAGGCTACGGGTCAGATCACCTGAGATCCGCCACGCCACGAAGGCGATCACGATCGTCACCGGCAGAAGGATCAGCGCGTAGCGATCGGCCATCCGCACAAAGGGAGCCTTGGCCGTTTGCGCCGCCGTCACCATCCGCACGATGCCGGCATAGGTGCTCTCGCCGGCCGGTGCAGTTACGGTCAACTCGAACGTCTCGCCGGCGTTCAGCGAACCTGACAGAACGGCACTGCCACGCGCTTTTTCGACTGGGATCGGTTCGCCGGTCACGGCGGACTCGTCGATAGTGGCCGAGGCCGAACCAATGATGCCGTCGACTGGAATGATCTCGCCGGCCCGCACCAGGAGCTCTTCACCGACCGCGACGGCATCAACCGGGACCTCTTCGATCTGCTCGCCGCTTTTGCGATGCGCCTGGCGCGGCGCACGATCGACCAGCGACCGCAGGTCGCGCTCGGCGCGTGCGACCGCGATATCTTCCAGCACGTTGCCGCCGGAATACATCAAGGCGACCACGGCTCCAGCAAGCGGTTGGCCAAGCGCCAACGCCGCGCTCATGGATAGCAGCGCAATCGCATCCACGCCGAGACGGCCGCGGAGAAAATCCCTGACGATCGAGACCGCCAGTCCTCCGATCACGGGAGCCGTGCCTAGTTCCCAAGCAAGATCGGCCAGATCAGGCCGTCCCGTCGCACGTGCAAGAAGCCCCGCGATCAACCCTGCGATCGCTATCGCGACTAGGGCCCACCGCAGGAGCCGCTCAAACGACATCATCCCGTTCCTACAGTTGGAGACGCATCAAACTGTCCCAAATCCGGCTTCGCCGATTGAGCAGGATCAACGCGATAGCTGCGAAACACGCCTGCCCGGCGCAATGCGGTCACTAGGAAGACAATCACTACCCCCCGAGCGAGGCCGGAAACAACGGCCGCAGGACGACCCGAGCGGCGCAACAGCTCAAGCTGACGCAATTCGGCGCGCCCGTCCTTCGCGACGTAGACATTCCAGCCCTCCCCGCGGCGAAACAGCGCGCCGTCACATCGGATGGCGCCAGCCAGCCGCGGCGCGCCTGATGCTTTCGGGGCTCGGCATTTTCATCCTTGCCAATCTCGCGACCGCCTGGGCGCCGAACTTCGCCATCGCTTTGGTGGCCCGAGCCGTCGCAGGCCTCGGCGCCGCCATCTACGCGCCGACCGCCACCGGGTCCGGCGCCAGCCTGACGCCGCCGGAAAAGCGGGGCTTCGCGCTCTCCATCGTGATCGCCGGGCTCACCTTCTCGACCGCTCTCGGTTCCACGTGCTCGCCGCCACCACCACGCTCGCCGCCGGCATCAACAGCCCTGCCTCGACGGTCATTCTCGCTGAGAACGAGTTCGTCGGCGAGGACGGCCGCCCCTTCACGATCGCCGAGTACAAGAACATGGCCGGCCGCGCGGGACGGCTCGGCTACAACGAGATCGGCAAGGCGATCATCCTCGCGGACACGCCGGTCGAGCGGGCGCAGCTATTCCAGAAATACGTGCTCGGCAGACCTGAAGACGTCACTTCTTCGTTCCAGCAGCGCAACCTTCCCACCTGGATCCTCCGGCTGCTCAGCCAAGTCCGCGGCGTGCGCGCCGAAGAAATCCCGGGGCTGCTCGCCAACACGTTCGGCGGCTACTCCGCATCTCTGGCGAATCCGCACTGGATCCGGCAGGTCGAGAGTGACGTCGCGGCGCTCGTCGGCCGATTGCTGCAGGCCGGCCTTGCCGAGCGCGAGGGCGACCTGATCCGTCTGACGCTGCTCGGTCGCGCCTGCGGATCCTCCTCGCTCGCCTTCGAATCCAGCCTGCGCCTGATCGAGTTGATGCGTCAGCTGGACATCGTGCACACGGACCCGGTCAGGTGCTCGGGATCGTCCAGGTGCTTGCCGAGATGGACGCTATCTATACGCCCGTGATGAAACGCGGGCGCGCCGAGGGCATCCGCGCCAGCCAAGTCGGACAGCGCTTCGGGGCGACATAGCGCACTTCCTGCAGCGCTATTGCGACGGCGAGTTCGAATTTCTGGCGAGGTGCAAGCGTGCCGTCATCCTGTACGACTGGATCGAAGGCGTCCCCGTCGACGAGATCGAGCGGCGCTACACGACGACCCCATTCCAAGGCGCCGTCAGCTACGGCGACATCGCCCGCATAGCGGACGGTGCCCGCTTCCATCTTCGATCGGCTCACCAGATTCTGTCGGCCCTTTTCCCCTCGCATCCCGACTTTCTGCTCGCGCTCGACGGGCTGCTGCGGCGCCTCGAGTTCGGTCTCCCGACAGACGCTCTTGGACTGATGGGCCTGCCGTTGGCCCTGTCGCGCGGCCAGTACCTCGCGCTGGCAGCGACGGGCGCGCGGTCGGTCGATGCCGTCCTGTCTCTCGGCACCGAGACGTTGACACGCTGCGTCGGGGATGCGGCCGCAAAGGCGATCGGCGCGATCGAGGAAGGCCGGGTATCGGCCTGATCGTCGGAACACGATGCGGAACGTGGTGACCAGGTAGAATTCGTCTTCGTGGGGGCTTTTCGGAACCAGGGCCTACCACAATACCGTAAATGTAAGAAATATGCTTCATATTTCTTACACGGTTGACTTCTGTAAGAAATCTGATACATATTTCTTACACGGGAGCCGCGATATGGCCAGCAGCACAATAGCCCAGATCTACAATCGGATGAGCCACGACCCCCAGCCAAGCAAGGTATGGACCGCGCGCGACTTTGCCGATACCGGCTCCAGGTCGGCCGTAGACGTCGCGCTCCATCGCCTCCGGAGCGACAACCGGATCCGACGTGTCGACCAAGGTCTCTACGACCTTCCGCGCACCAACCATCTCACGAAGAAGATTTCCCCGCCCGACTACAGGTCGGTAATTCAGGCGGTCGCGCGACGGGACGGCGCCAAGGTGTTGATCGACGGCATCACCGCCGCCAACAACCTGGGCTTCACCAACGCCGTGCCGGCCAAGGTGGTGGTGTGGACCGACGCGCGCGTGAAACCGATACATCTCGACAAGATGGTCATCGATTTCAAGAAGGTTGCGGCCAGCCGGCTTGTATGGGCCGACCGCCCCGCGGCTCAGTTGGTACAGGCTCTGATCTGGCTGCGCGATGTTCTACCCTCGGACCACGACAGGGTCGCGAAGCGCCTCAAGGCGATTCTGAACGACGGCGATAACGGGCAGCGCATGCGCCAGGACCTGCAGGACCACCTGGGCGATCTGCCCGACTGGCTCGTTCCGCTGGTGAAGGATATCCTGAGCGACGCGACGCCGTCAGGTCCGCCACCGCCGACTAGCACTCCGTGAAAGGCAATCATGAGCGACCTGCAGCAGATCATCCGGGCCAGCGCTGACGACCGCCGAGGTCTATTCCAGACAACCGGGCAACGCCTGTCGTGCGCGCCGGAGAACGTCGAAAAGGATTTCTGGGTCTGCTGGACGCTCGATGCGCTCTACAACAGGGCGGGCATCGGGGAACGCCTGCTGTTCAAGGGAGGCACTTCGCTCTCGAAGGCCTTCGATCTGATCCAGCGGTTTTCGGAAGACATCGACATCACGGTCTTCCGCGACGACCTGCCGGGCGATCCGTTTCCCTCCGACGACGAGCTGCGCGCCATGGGATCGAACAAGCGCAAGCGCCAGCTCGACGAGATCAAGGATCGCTGCAGCCGGTACATCCACGGCCCGTTCCAGGCCGCGCTGACCAAGTTTGCCGCCGCCGACCTCGAAGGGATGAAGTTCAAGATCGAGCCGGATCGGGACGACCCCGACGAGCAGTCCATTCTCTTTCACTATCCGAGCGCGTTCACGGATTCCGACGAGGCGTACATCCGCCGCGTCGTGAAGATCGAGTCAGGAGCGAAATCGGCGCTCGATCCGCATGAAACTAAGGCGATCGTTCCCTACTCCGCATCCGACACAGATGGACTGGATCTCACCGTACCGAACGTGCTGACGATCAAGCCCGAGCGGACTTTTTGGGACAAGATCATCATTCTGCACGGACAGCGGCACTGGTTTCAGAACAAGGGCGAACTCTACAAGGACGGGCAGCGGCTGTCGCGGCACTACTACGATGTATTCCGCCTTCTCGCCTCCGAGCACGGCAACGCCGCGCTTGCGGATCTCGAACTCGCGGATAGCTGCGTAAAGCACGCACGCCTCTACTTCGACCGCAAGCCTCTCGATCTCGACTTGGCAACGGCCGGAACGTTCGGCATCGTACCCGCCGACCGCATGCTCGATCCGTTGAAAGCGGATTACGAAAAGATGGCCGGCATGATCTTCGGCGACGTCCCGCCGTTCGACGACATCCTCGCTAAGATCAAGGTGGCCGAAGCGACATTGAACGCAGCGTGACCTGCGCTCGGACTTCTCTCCGATGGCGCCGAAGCTCCTCCCGACGGCCTAGCCGACGGCGAATCCGTCGTCTGCACTTCGCAGAGCGGCGGGCATTCATTGAACCGGATCGCCCGCCGATGGATCGCCGAACGGTTGTCACCCGGCGCGCTTATGGTAGCCTTCCAGTTGTATTCCCGCGCATACGCGACCCTTGAGGTGATACATGGTCATGATCGAGTCCGCCGCTCCCGATCCGCTCGACGCCATCTTCCTGGATTTCGAGAAGAGGTCGGGTTGGACGCTGAGTCAGGAGGCGAAGAACATCCTCAAGGAAGGTCTCGAAGCGCTTCACGTGGATACGCTCGGCCTCGGGACCTTCGCCATGGCCGCCGACCGGTCTCCCATCGTTGTTCAGGTCATGGGCGCCCTGCCCACGTTTCTGTTCGATCTAGCGAAGAAGGCCGATGGCCGCCCCAAGATTGAGACGTCCAAGCGGACGATCGGCGGCGTGTTCGTTCTTCAGAACATGGGGCTGTGGCAAAGCCTGTCCGGTTGCACGTGTTGGCCTATCTGAGCCGACCATGAACGGTGCAGCGCCTCCGCCGCCGATCAAGGACACGATCGATGCCAATTCCGGCCGGTTCGAGTTCCTGAAGCAGACGCTCACGCTGGGCCTCGCCGGGATCGGCGGCGTGGCGGCGCTCTTCACCGACCCGTCCCGCGTGCCGAGCGACGAGTTCTCCAAGGGGGTGCTGGTGGTCGCCGGCGCTGGGCTGGTCTTCGTCGTGGCTTTCGCCGTCATGGGCCTCTCGGCCTATGCCAATCTGCTGACCGTCAGCGCGAAGAACCCTAGGCAAGAGGCGGATGTCGAGAAATATTCGAACGGCGTCCGCAACCACGCGCGCATCGTGATCATCGCCCTATCGGTGGCACTTGCCGGCACGGTCACGTTCGCGGTCAATCGCCTCTTCGCGCCGCCGACCACGCCTGAGGGCGCGGTCACGACCGCCGCCGGCTTCGTCGCCAAGGAGACGAAGCTCACCGCCGACATGATCCATTTCGACAAGATGGGGACCGACGACGACGCTTACGTCGTGACGTTCTCGGTGCCGACAACCGGCAACGGCTTCACCGTCCGCGTCGCGAAAAAGGACGGCAGCGTCGCCCAGGCCACGCAGCAGAAGAAGCCATAGCGGATCGTTGCGGCGACTCACGGCGATCGCTATATTCGGGACGGGCTCGCCACCTTCGACCTGTCGCCGGGTCAAACGGCTTCCACATCGACCATCCCGATCCTTTCGGACCGCGGCACTTGGCTTAATCGGCGACCCGTGTGCCCGTAACCGAGGATTGTCAGATGAAGTCGATTGTTACTCTCAACGATATCGAATGCATGAACGATGCCCTTCGGGCATCACTCCCCGATGTCAAGTCGTCCCATCGCGTCGAGGCGCTCGCACGCGGCCTGGGCTGGTCCACGAACGCGTCGATGCGCGCGGCACTGGCGGCGGCGCCGACGGGAGCCGCTCCAGACGAAGGCGCCTTCCGCGACTACCTTCGCCTGCATTCGTTCGACGCGCCGGACGGCACGCTGCTGCGGTCCTGCCCAGAAAGCTGAACTTCTCCATCCGACCCGCTTGCGGACTCCTCGGTAGCACACCCAAGGGGCTCCCGCTATGCGACCTCTCGGTCGCGATGGCCGACCCCCAAGCATTCGGTAGAGCGTCGGATCGCCCTCGCTATAGCGAGGCCTCAGCGCAACGCGGCCTCGGCGCAAGCAGGATCAGCGTGCCTTGCAAAGCGATATCGAGTTCAGCAACTCGCGACTTGCAGCTACATTCGGCGAAGCGGAGGCGGCGATATCGACTAGCGGCGGTTCGGCTCGCGTGCGTCCAGGTCAGGCCTTAGCCACGCTTCTTCCGCGAGAACGCGCGGGGGGGGGGCGTCGCCTGCTCGGTCCCGTAAACACTTTTGCTATCGGCATCAGCAGGTCAGCGACCTCGACGTCAAGGGCAATTGCAACCTTGTCCAGCGTTTCCAGAGTGGGATTAGCGGTCGAGACTTCCAGCGGGCTGACCAGCGCCTGACGCATGCCGGCAGCGTCCGCAAGATCATCCTGCGACCAATCGCGTTGCAAACGAAGCCGCCGAATGTTGCGGGCAAGAAGTCGCCGCGTGTGTGCAGGTTTTCGCCGCCTCATCCGGCAGGATGATGCATTTGCAGGCGATCAACACCACACGTTATAACGTTTAAAACACGCTCAAACGTATGACACGCACAATAGAACCAGACCACGCGTCCGCATCCGTCGCCGCGAGCTCGGCAACCTGGGCGATGTGAAACCGGTTGGCGGAGGTATCAGCGAACTCCGAATCGGCTACGGGCCCGGCTCGCATTTACTTCGTTCAGCAGGGCAACACCGTGGTTATCCTGCTCTGCGGTGGCGACAAGTGGACCCAGAAAAAGGACATCGGGACCGCCAAGCGGATGGCGAAGGAAGTTTGATATGCCCCTTAAGACAATCAAGTTCGACAAAGAAACCGGATCAGCAGGTCGCCCATCTAGAAGCAGCGCTTGAGAGCGATGACCCTTCGTTATTGCTGCCGCTATCGGCGATTTAGCTAAAGCCTGGGGAGTTTCGAAGTTCTCCCGCGAGACTGGACTGAGCCGTAAGGCGATCTACAAGACATTTCGCGTCGGCGGCAATCCAACGCTCGATACACTGACCAAGGCCACGCGCGTTCTCGGCTACAAGCTAACTCTTGCGCCGAAAAATCGGATCGTTCACACGTCGGCAATTGGCCGCCTGAGCCGTCAGCGCGCTACTGTCGGTAAGTCAAAGAAGCGCGCTTGAGCGGAGATGCGGTGACGAAGGTCGGCTAAGCGGCCAGGAAGCGCTCCAGCGAGCTATCCCAGCCGTTTGCGACGGGCGTGAAGGACAGGCCGCCTTGGGCTGCTGCCCTGCGCCGCGGCCAGTCGCGACGACAGTGGACTCCGATTGAAGCAGAAAGACTCAGATCGAACGAGAAACGACAGTAGTTCTTCGAGTAGGGCCGACACTTCTTCGGAGATGCCTCATGCGAATATCACGGGGGGAGCCGGCCCGACCTCTGAGTCATTCGCGCTGGATTCGATTCTGCCTCCTACGGGCGCTGCGCCTGCGGAACACGGCCAGGCGAACTGTCGCGAGAGACATGGTTTGCGTAATGAACCTTATGAAGACCGTGGAGGTCTATGACCACCCTGCTCCCGGCGGAGTTCGTTACCCAGGTTCGCCAGATCAGGGACCGCGGCGCGGCAACGATCCCTATTCGCGGATCTGATCGATCGGCTTGAAATGGTCGCCCTCGACCGTATTGACGAAGATCACAGCGGACTTGTTGTCGCCCTTCTCGGTCCACTGCACCGGCCTCGCATAGGCGATGCCCTGGAAAGTCAGCTTGCGAAGCGCCGCCACGACATCGGCGCGCGTCGGCACACGATCCTTCGCCTTAGCGGCATCAGCGATCGCAACCATCAGCACGCGTGCCGAATCGTAGGAGCTTGCCGCATAGTTGTTGATCGGCCCGTACTTCGCCGTGTATTTCGCGCCGAATTCGGCGCTGCCGGGAACGGCCCCGATCGCGGGCGCGGCGGAGAGAATGCGAACACCTTCTGCTTTCGTGGCGGCGCCTTCGGATGCCTGAATGAACGCCTTGGTGTCCCAGCAGCCGTCCCCGCAGGTGAACAGTTGCGTCAGCCCTTCCGCGCGCATCTCTTTCAGGATCAGCGCGCCTTCGCGAATGCCGGCAAAGAACACCACGTCGAAATCCCTAGGCCACGACTTGACGAAATCGGCAAAATCCTTCTCGCCCACCTTCACTGATTTGCGCGCCACCACCGTGCCGCCGCTGCCAAAACCGGCGACGAACTGATCGGCCAGTCCGACACCATAGGACGTGCCGTCGTCGACCACGAGCGCGCGCTTCTTGCCCATCTTCTCGATCAGATAGCGCGCCAGACCCGGCCCCTTCCTGTCGTCGCGGTTGGTCAGGCGGAAGATAGTGGCAAAGCCGCTCTCGGTCACTTTCGGGTTCGACGCCATCGGCGTGATCACCGCAAGCGAGCAGTCCGCGTAAATCTGCCCCGTCGCGATTGCAACGCCGCTGTTGACGTGGCCGACCACGCCCAGAACGGCCGGATCATCGCAAAAGCCCTTGGCCACCGCCTTCCCGGCCTCGGGGTCGGCCTTGTCGTCGACCGCCACGGCCAAAACCCTGGCGCCGGCGATGCCGCCGGCCGCGTTGCGCTCATCGACGGCGAGGTCGACGGCCTGTTTCATCTCGACGCCGAAACCGGCCGACGTCGTCGTCAGCGGCCCGCCAATGCCGATCTTGACCTCCTTGCCGGCCATTTGCGCGGCGGCGGGCGCCGCGAGCGCCAAGGCAACAACAGACACAACAAGAACGGACACGAGCAGGGGGAGAGCGCCGCGACAATTGGTCATCGTAACCTCCAAATGACGTTTTGCAGGTCACAGGCTGTCACGCACCTCGCTTCCAGTCAATCATCGATAGACGGTTACGATTCCCCCCTTGCGCCGCCGCGCGAAAACGCTTGAGATGGAGCGCTTTCGTCGCGCGGTGGATCAGCGCTGGCTCCAACATGCAGTTAGATGGTTACACATGAGCGCCCAAAGTCGGACCAGAACCGCCCTCCTGCCCTCACGTGCCGGCAGCCTCGATCTGGTCGGCGGGGAACTGGCGTGGGATTTCACCAACACGTCGTCGGCGCGCGGCTTGGCAGCCCACCAGGAGCACTTGAGGGATTTCGACACGCTGATGCAGTGGGTCGAGCACGCCCGCGTCATGCCGCCTTCCGACTGCGCCTACATACGTTCCACGCTGTCAAGCCATCCGCGTCGGGCGCGCCGCATCTTCGAACGCGCGATCGAGATTCGCGAGCTGATCTGGACGATCGGCACCGCACTTGCCGAGCAACGTCCGGTCTCGGCCAGACTGCTCGACCTGCTCTCAGCCGCGCACGCTGCGAATCTGCGCCACGCCGAGATGCGGATGCGTGTCGGCAGCTACATCTGGGTCTTTGATCCGCGCCGCGACATCGAAGCGGCGATCCTGGGTCCGATCACGCTGTCGGCCCTGACACTGCTCATGGAAAAGGACCTCCTGCGCACCAGGCGCTGCGCAGGCCAGGAATGCGGCTGGCTATTCTTCGACACTACTAAGAACAACGGCCGCCGCTGGTGCGAAATGCGCGTCTGTGGCAATCGTGCCAAGGTGCGGGCCGCCCGCGACAGGCAGAGACGCACGCCGCGGCAAGATTGATAGAGTTCACAAAGTTTCTGGCTGGACTTGACGCGTTGGCGGGTCATCTTCACGGCACGCTGGTTCTCAACCGATTGGCGCAAACTATGCGTGACCTACCCCAACGGCAGCGTCGAGCCGTTGAACGCGCAATATTGGACCTTCGGCCTCCCGAATACCGGGTCCGGGACTCCTCAAGACAATCCCGGGCGTATCTTTGACCAGGCAAGCGGTCTCGGGATGGGGTTGTCGATCTGCCGCTCCATCGTCGAGGCGCATGGTGGACGGCTCTGGGCAGCACCGAACAAGCCCCGCGGGCTATCTTTCGTATCGTCCTGCGGCCACGCTCGAAAACACTGTAACGCCATGGTCGGCGACAAGACCAGAGCTATCCGGACACGGCGCCAAGCCCCGTGATGAGCCTGAGAACTCCTGGCAGCAGGTCTGCCCCGATCAGCAATATCCGCCATTACGCCCACAGCGCAAATCGTCGAGCGAATAAACCAAAGCATACGACAACTACACCCACCATCTGATGTTTGACGCAAGGGCCTGGCGCTACGGTCATCTAATCGTAGGATTAGCAGAACAATCAAAGGAGTTTCGCTATGAGTATTGTGAGCGCGACCGGATTACTGCGCTTTTTCAACAAGATCGCGGAGTTTTTCTCCAAAGCTGCGAGCGTCCTTCGCGATTTGATCCGGGACGTAAGCGACAGCTACGGCTACCGTCGAGAACAGCACTGCGTGCGTGGGCTAGGTCCGAAATGGCGAGCCAAGTATCAGCGTGTGGATGGTGACGATTCCGCTGTTCTTGAATTCGATTTGGCACGTGCCCGAGCTCGCCGGAGGTGAGGACTGTGCAGGGCGCGCGCGCAATGGTGGTGTCGAGCGATGCACCGTCGCAGCATTCCCCGCAACACTCAAATTAAGCAATAGGCCCAGGGCCAAAACCGACCGCATCATCGCTGTTTCCAATCGAGCGTTCCGAGCCAGACATGTGGTTCGGACGTCAATCATCCCCAAGTGCTGGTGGTTTCACCATCGTTCAATTCAGTGGGATAACGCTGTGATGCCAGACTGTGCGACCGAGATCTCCGGCGACCAATCTGCAGAGGGACCAATGACCGTCTTCGTACGTGAACACCGCCAAACAGGTCGGCGACATCGACCACATCAAGGTTTTCACTACAGTGGATGCCGCGGAAACCTGGTTCGAAGAGAACGACCCCGAGGGCGTCGCTTTTGCTCCTGGCTCTAGTTCAGGTCGATCGTATCAACCCTGCGGGCGATATCGCCCCCTACTTTCCATCTACCGAGAACGCGAGCAGCACGTTGCCCGGCAATGTGCCGTAATTGGTGTAGCCGAATTGACGTAGAGCATGCCGCCGGCAACGACCGCGCCGGGACCAACGAGCGAGCCGCCATGCGCGGCTGCGCCATTGACAGTCATGTAGTCCTGGATTGTGTCGACGTCCCAGATGATCTCACCGGTCTTGGTGACGTAGGCGCGCAGGTGCCCGTCGAGCCCGCCCGAGAAGACTACGCCGGGAATTGCCGTGACCGCGGCCGACTGGGCTGGACTGCAGCCGGGCCTGTCGTTACAGCCCGGATGCGGCGTGTGCCACACGACCTCGCCCGTGGCGAGCTTGAGGGCAAATAGTCCGCCGCCCTGGCGAGGATCCATCTTCAACTCGCCACCCATGATCGTCTTCTGGGCTCCGGGCGTGCCCGGTGCCACGCGTTCAAGGCCGACGTCCGACACTGCGACGTAGACATTCTCGTCATCGACGGCCATGCCCCATTGCACGCCGCCGAGTGTGGAGCCCTGACCTATCCGGCGCTGCCACACTATCGCGCCGCCATGATCGGGATCGAGCGCGTGCACCATGCCCGACTTCTGTCCCGCGATCAGCGCGCGCTTGCCGTCCGCGAGATCGACCAGGATCGCGGATGAGCCGAAGTCGAAATCGGGCCCCTTCTTATCGGGATAGTTCGCGGGATATTGCGAGCTGCACGCGACATTGTAGGCATCGCTCGTAGTCATCTGTCGCGACCATCTGAGCTTTCCGTTCACCAGATCGAACGCCACAAAAGCGTCAGACGTCTCCTGTGCGGGATTCGAATAGCTGTCGCCCGTGGTCGCATAGATCGTATTCGTCTTGATGTCGACCGTTGGCGCGGACCAGATCGCGCCCCCTGATGGCCCGAAAAGCTGCACTCCCATCGAACTGATGCCTTGCGCTTGCGCGGGCGGGGAGATGTAGCTGCGCCATTTCACCTCTCCAGTCGCGGCGTCAAGCGCGACTATCAGCCCGCGAAAGCTGCAGCAGCCATAACGTGGATCGGCCGCCAGCGCCTCTTCGAGCGAGGACACCGGCACATAGAGGATGCCGTCCGCAAGTGTCGGGGCACCGGTGATCATGGCCGCTTGATGCTCCTCGACCCGACGGGTCCACTTCAGCTTCCCGGTCTCGGCGTCGAGCGCATATGCGTTGCCGCGCTGATCGCCGAAATAGGCTGTGACACCGCGCTCGCCCTCGCCGATGGTGATGGCGCTGCGCACCCCAAAGCCTGCGTCGAACACCCAGCGCTGACATCCGGTGCTGGCGTCGAGCGCATAGACCTTGCCGCCGGCGCTCCCGACGAACAGTCGGCCGCCCCAGACCGTTGGCTGCGCAAAGGCCCTGGCGTCACCGGGAAAACCGAAAGCCCATTTCAGCTTGAGGCGCGGGACATCGTCGGCCGCAAGCCGCGCGTTGTCGGCGGGCTGAAAGCGATGCTGGCGGATGTCGACCCCCCAGCCGTTCCAGCGCGGCAGCGCCGCATCGGCGAGTTTGGGTCCATCGTTGCGGCATCTGGAATCGAGCAGTTCAAGCGCAGGTGCCGGCGCGGTGCCCTTCAAATAGCGAGTGATGGCGCCGATCTGATCCTTGCTCAGATCCCGCCCCTGCGCGCTCATGAGCCCGTAGGCGATCTGAAAGCCGATCCGCTGGTCGCTCAGCTGCCGCAGCGCATTCCTGTCGGGCGCCCGCGCCACGCCGCCCTCATGACATGAGGCGCAGCGTTGCTGATAGAGCGCCTGGCCAGACTGAGCCGTTGCCTCCTCTGCCCCGGAGCATGAAATGCCGATCGTGGCGAGAAGCAGTCCAATCGAAAACTGCAACCAGATAAGGCCAACCGCGTGCTCCCCCTATCGACAGCAACTCTTCCATTCAAGCCGGATCACGAACACGGAACACCGGGCGAGCTGAACTCCTTCAACCCCGCTGGCAAATCCGTAGACGCGGCGGAAACGCACGTAAGCTCGTCATACTTCGCCAAGGGCAATTGATGTGCAGAAGGCTTGGTCGTTCAGAGATGAGCACGCGGCAATAGCCAGCTCATGATCTTTTCGTACGGATTGCGATGACTGTGGACGAATGCATTATCGTTCTGCTGCGCGGCGGTCCTGGCGAATTCAGTAATCGCCTCCATAGACTGCCGTTTATCCTTCGGAAGCTTCGCCCATTGACGAATGATCTTCCGGCGGGCTTCGCGTTGCTTTTCCCTTACGTCAGGCATCGGTGCGCTCCTAAAGTGGATTTGCTCCTGCTCTGCCTGTAGTAGCCAACATGAATGCCATGCTCGTGTCCAGAGCGCAGTGAGATCGATCTCCGCGCGCTTTCACCGAAATCAGAGCAGACGTTTGAGCCGCTCGGCTAGCTCGGCGTCGGCCTGGGATGAGCGGCCCGTGTCGCTCCCGGCGCACCGCTACCCCGCGCCCAGCGTCGCTTAACGCTTTTCCGAGCTGCTCGGCGCTCTCACATCGCGCCGCAGCTGATTATATTATGCAGTTGAGGACCCGCGCCGAATCGATTGCACGCAATTGCTGCAATGCGGCAGTCCAGTTCTCGAGCCCGACCGAAGTTCCGGCCGGCCTAAATTCTCGACGCGCAAAGGACAGTGTTACGAACGGTAGTTGTACGGAATCCCCCTTGCAATCAGATACCGATAACGTCGTTACCGCCGGGGCTGGCATTTCATCCCGAAGATTCATTGTAACCGGCAAGGGGTCGCTGAAGGCGACCCCTTTCGATTCGTATTATCCGTGCTCCGCCATTATCTCCAGAAGAACTGGATTAAGGTGATGAATAGAAGCCTCCGCCAACGGTGCGCGAGCTGTGACGCGAAACCGAGACCAACCAGTTTGGAAAGTGGAACAAGCCGTGAAACCATTGCGTGTATTCATTTTTGACACACGTGATCAAAAAGCGTCCGGCGCCGCCGGCGTGAACCGGCATTTCTTCAGGCGAACATACCGTTCCGAAATTGGTGTCATCCGAAGGATTGCATCTTGAGAGCGAACATGGGAAAGCGTGTTGTCCAGCCCCCAAATGCTCCCGGCAGCCGATCCAATTGCGGATCAGGGCGCCGGAGCCCCGCAGCGAAGGTCGCAGGAGCGTAACGAGGCGTATCCTGCGACCGACGCCGCGGCCTTCCGCACGATCGACGCGGCGCGCAAGAGCCAAGCAAAAAAGCGACCCAGATCTAGGCCCCGGAGCCGAAGACAACCTCTCGCTCTGGCCTTCAGAAGCGTCCAGTAATTTTTGCTTTGAAGAAGCCAAGGCAAGAGCGGCTTTCGCGCTCGCTTGCGACAGCTTCGGCATTGCGCCAGAACGGCTAGAAGGCGTCGACAAGTGGATTGCCTAGCAAAAAGGACCTAGACTGACCCGAGGCGATCCGCCGGCTGATAGAGCTGGGACTGAAGGTGAAAAGCAAATGATCAACCTGAAGCACATGGCACTGGGGGAAATGATGGTGAGGACCTTGGTATTCCTTGCAGCGATGTTGCTTTCAGCCACCGCTTTCGCTCAGGGCTCGCCCCCCACAGCCGGCAAGAGACCAGCGCCGGTTCACGTAGCGCCAAAAGCCCCAATGGGCTGCAAGCTTGTAGGAACGGTCAAGGGTACCAAGCTTTGGGCCGGCGATTGCACGGACGGGGCGGAGTTGAGAGGCGCCCCAGCGGCAGAAACCGATCTACCGGGGTCGGCCGCGGGCGCAATCCCGCCGGGTCAAAAACAGTAAGCTTGCCCGCGGCTAAGGGGATCCGGCCCGGCCTCAAACAGTACGTGCAGGCATGCAGCGGGCATCATCGCGACGTGCTGTGAGTGGTGCCGTTCCCTAGATGCGGTAATGGGCCCGGCTCCGGAGCAAGGGGTCATGATGGTGGCTGTCCCCCGATAGATGATGAAACGGGGTCACGACTTGAGTCGGCCCCAAGCATCTGGAGACGGAGGACAGCCGTGGAGAATTATGCCGGGATCGACGTGTCATTGGAACTGTCGAGCGTGTGTGTTGTGGACGCCCAGGGTAAGATCCTGAAGGAAGCGAAGGTCGCAAGCGAACCCGACGCCTTAGTTGAGTTTTTTGAGACGCTCGGCTTTGCAGTGAAGCGGATCGGGCTGGAGGCTCGGCCGCTGTCGCAATGGCTGCATGCAGGCCTGAAAGGTGCAGGATTTGAAACAGTTCTGCTGGAAACGCGGCACGTGAAGGCCGCATTATCTGCAATGACGGTCAAGACGGATCGCAAGGATGCCCGCGGGATCGCCCAGTTGATCCGGATGGGATGGTTTCGGCAGGTACACGCAAAGTCGGTTGATGCGCAAGAGATCCGGGCACTCCTGATCGCACGCAAACAGCTTCTCGGGCGGCTGATCGATGTAGAATTAAGTATCCGAGGGATTTTGCGCGGCTTCGGTCTGAAGGCTGGCCCGGTGACGCGAAGGAATTTCGAAGCGCGGATTCGAGAGTTGGTTGCAGGCCAGGCGACATTGGAGCGCATTGCTGGTGCGATGCTTTCGGCACGATCGGCCCTGAAAGCAGAATACGGAAGACTACACAAGGCTGTGCTGGCAATTGTGCGTGATGATGCAGTCTGCCGCCGGCTTATGACAGTACCAGGCGTTGGTCCCCTGGCGGCCATCACCTACAAATCGGTGATTGATGATCCTCATCGCATTGTAAAGTCAAAGGCAGCAGGCGCGCTGTTCGGGCTCACGCCAAAGAAATATCAATCGGGAGAAAAGGACGTCACGGGCGGAATCACGCTGGCCGGCGATGAGACGGTGCGGACGGCCTTGTATGAAGCCGCCAACGTTCTGCTATCGCGCATCACGCGGTTCTCAAAACTCAAACGCTGGGGGATGGACGTCGCCAAGCGGAGAGGCTCGAAGCGCGCAAAGGTCGCCTTGGCACGCAAGCTCGCAGTGATCCTGCATCGGATCTGGGTCGATGGCACGACTTACCGATGGGCCGAAGCGGGCTCAATCGCAGCATAGAAGACGTGGAGGAGATCAAGAACGCAACCGGGATGAACTGAAGCCCGGTGCCCGAAGTCCCGTCGCCGGGACGGTGGATGCGGTGAAGCCGTTACACGCCCAGTGGCGTCGTCCGACGAACCACGCGTATCTAGATAGGCTCACCGCTCCCTCTGACAGCATGATGTGGCGGCCAGGCGTCGACCACGAACAGAAGCATGAGCTCGGCGGCGTGGCGTTCACTCGGGAGGCTTGACATCATCGGGCCCATTACAGAAGGGTGCGTACTCATCTGTGGACGCCCCGCGAGATGCAAGCGATTTTTGAAGAAGATCGGCACGTAGTCGGATGCTGCCATCTGTCCGGCCTCTGATGGTGCAGCGATGAAGCTGCGGGCCCGTATGGGAGTTCGCAGACCGGAACCAAATCATAAAAGCGTGCTCTAGGCACGATGAGTACGCTTGGTTCTTCCGGCCTCGTCTCGCCGACTGTTGCGCCATACTCTCCTTCGACCGACTACACCTCCGACGACCTCAGGTCCGCCAGGATCACGCCTTGGCTGCGACCGGAGCCCTGTAATTCTCCTGCTTGATAAGTAGCGCCCAGACAATCCGCGCCATCTTGTTGGCGAGTGCGACCGTTACCAGCATGCGTGGTTTGCGAGCCAGCATCTGTTCGAGCCACGAACCCTTTGGCGCACCGCGTTTGCTCGCCTGTTGCACGACCGCGCTGCTACCAACGATGAGAAGGCGCTGAGCGTGCGTTCGCCCATTTTGGATGTTGCACCGAGCTTCTGCTTGCCGCCTGTAGATCTTTGAAGAGGCGTGAGACCGAGCCATGCTGCGAAGTCACGCCCCTTGGCGAAGGTCTCGGCCGGCGGCGCCAGAGCAGCGATCGCGGTGGCGGAGATTGGGCCAATGCCAGGAATGGTCATCAGCCTGCGCGATACCTCGTCTTCGCGAGCGCGTCGCGCGATTTCCTGGTCGAGATCTGCGATCTTGCCATTCAGCTCAGCGAGCAGGTCTAGCATCACTCGTAACATGGGGCGGGCCGCTTCAGGAAGTGAGCTGGCCATAGCGTCCTCTTCGATGAGATCGCTAAGTTTCGCCACGTGCGATGGCCCCTTGGGCGCGATCCAGCCATACTCCGTGAGGTGTCCTCGGATCGCGTTGATGAGCTGGGTTCGTTGCCGCACTAACAGGTCACGGGTTCGAAACACTAGACCCGCAGCCTGTTGCTCTTCACTCTTAACGGCAACGAACCGCATGCTCGGTCGCTGCGCAGCCTCGCAGATCGCCTCGGCATCAATCGCGTCGTTCTTTTGCCGCTTTACAAAGGGCTTTACATAAGCTGGCGGGATCAACCGAACATTATGGCCAAGCTGCGCGAGCTGCCGGGCCCAGTGATGAGCTCCTCCACATGCCTCTAAGGCTACTGTGCAAATTGGCTGGGCCGCAAAGAAATCCAGCAGCTTTACCCGGCTGATCCGTTTGCTGAATAAAGCGCGTCCTTTCCCGTCCGCGCCATGAACGTGGAAAACATGCTTGGCGATATCTAGACCGATTATGCTAACCTCTACCACGGACGCCTCCCTTAAGTGGTGCTCAACACCTCCACTTTGGCACATCGATGCCGTCGGCGGGGCGTCCACCCCATCATAAAATCTGCCGCTGAGAGTAGGCGTACCTGATGTCCGCTTGTCCTCCAACAGCGGCGCGAAAGCGGACGTTGTCGGACTTCCGAGAAGGGCCATGAGCCGACATATTTCGCAATTCGTGTGCTATGCGATACGATGCGGCAGTTTACCGGCATCGGTACGACCATGCCGTCGGGACACGCGAGATTCTATCATTGCGAGGGAGCTTGTGCATGTCAGCGGATTCGCCAAACGTGCGTCAGGTGCAAGGGTATTGCAGTCTTTGTATCGCCCGCTGCGGAACGGTCGCGACGTTGACAGATGGCAAGTTCACACGTCTCGATCCCGATCCGACACACCCCACCGGCGCGGCGATCTGCGCAAAGGGCCGAGCGGCGCCTGAACTGGTCTACCATAAGGACAGGCTGACAAGACCCCTGCGTCGGACCCGGCCGAAAGGTGATTCCGATCCGGGTTGGGAGGAAATCACATGGGATGCGGCGCTCGACCAAATCGCCGCCGCGATGCGTCGCATCGCCGAGGAGCACGGACCAGAAGCGGTAGCCTTTAGCCAATCCTCCGCCTCAACAACTGCTATCGCGGATTCGGCTGTTTATGTCCGGAGACTGATGAACGCATTTGGTACGCCAAATTTAGTATCTGGGCTCGACCTATGCGGTTGGGGACGCGGGTTCGCGACACGCTATGTGTTCGGCGTTGGCACCGTTGCGACGAACCTCGGCGGCGCAATGCCCGACATCGCGGAATCCGGCTGCCTTATCCTGTGGGGCTATAACCCGTCATTTTCACGCATCACTCACGCGACAGCGACCGTTGCGGCCCTGAAGCGCGGAATGAAGCTGATCGTGATCGATCCGCGCAACGTGGGGCTGGCCAACAAGGCCGACGTCTGGTTGCGCGTGCGCCCAGGAACTGACGGAGCGCTCGCATTAGGACTGGCCAACATTATGATCGAGCGAGGTTGGTACGATGATGAATTCGTGCGCGCATGGAGCAACGGACCTCTTTTGGTGCGGTCGGATACCGACAGATTGCTTACGGCAAACGAACTGGCTTCCGGGGGTGGCTCAGGCCAGTTTGTGGCCTGGGATTCATTGGCCAACCGCACCGTAAGCTATGATCCGTCGGCCGGTTGCTACGAGGCGACCTCCGGGCATCTTGCCCTGCGAGGCGAATTCACTGTCGCAACCATCCATGGCGCCGTCAGCTGCCGGCCGGTCTTTGATCGCTACGCAGAGCTATGCAGGAAATATTCGCCCGAAGCGATTGAGCGTACCTGCTGGATTGCACCGGGGCAATTGGAAGAAGCTGCACGCACGATCTGGCACGCCCGTCCGGTCTCTTACTACGCCTGGAGCGGGCACGAACATCACGCCAACAGCACGGAGACGGCGCGGGCGATGGCGATGCTCTATGCGTTGACCGGCAGTTTCGATGTGGCTGGTGGTAACGTCCTGCTGCCAGCCGTGCCTGCCGCCTCTATGACCGGGGAAGACCTGCCTGCGGCAAAGCGCTTGGCTCCCGCAATCGGCTTTGTCGAACGCCCGCTGGGACCGGCGCGCTGGAACAATGTCTCCGCCCGAGACTTTTGCAGCGCTGTCCTGGAGGGTACTCCCTATCCTGTGCGCGGACTGGTTGGGTTCGGCAACAATCTACTGCTCGCTTATGGCGATCCCGCTCGTGGACGGGCCGCCCTGGCAGCGCTCGAATTTTATGCCCATGCCGATCTGTTCATGACGCCGACGGCTGCGCTCGCCGATATTGTACTGCCCGTCGCATCCTGCTTCGAACGCGAGGCTCTCAAAATCGGATTCGATATCAACGCCGACGCGCAATCGCACATTCAACTTCGGCAAGCGATTGTTGATCCGCCCGGTCAGGCGCGTTCCGACACGGATATCATCTTTGACCTTGCCACGCGCCTTGGCCTTGGCGAGCATTTCTGGGACGGCAAAGTCGAAGCCAGTTACCGACAGCAGCTCGGCCCAAGCAGCATCACACTGGAGCAACTTCGTGCGGAGCCGGCCGGGTTGCGGAAACCGCTGACCACGCGATACTGCAAGCACGCCGAACGCAATGCCAAGGGAAACCCACAAGGATTTCCGACGCCTTCGCGAAAAATTGAATTCTGGTCCGAGACGTTTCTCGATCGCGGCTATTCGGCCATGCCGGACTTCGTCGAGCCACCGGTCGGCCCTGCCACTCGCCCTGATCTGACGGCATCCTTCCCTTTGATCCTGACCTGCGCCAAACCCAGTCTGTTTTGTCAGACTCAACATCGTGCCCTGCCGAGCCTGCGCAAGCGTGCATTGCACCCCGAGATCGAACTGAATCCCACGACCGCTGCGGCTCGCGGGATCAAGAACGGAGACTGGGTTGACTTGCGGACCCCTGCAGGCGGAATGCGCGCCAGGGCGCGCTTCAGCGAAGAACTCGATCCGCGTGTCGTCGTCGGCGAGCACGGCTGGTGGCAGGGTTGCGATGAGCTCGGGATCTCAGCGACCGATCCGTTCGATGCAACCGGCACCAATTTCAATCTGACAGTCGACGCTGCGGTCCGCGACCCGGTCAGCGGCACGCCAGCCCATCGATCCAATCTTTGCGAGGTTCAGCTGGTGCGGGAATCTCGTTGAGGCGAGTTTCGGAACGGCGATTCCAACTTAGGCAGAAGACCAGCGACTCGCGGTCGAAGTCCGCTCTGGGGCATTTGCGTCGGTTCAATCCTGCCGCGTTGGCTTCCGGTCGGACCCGATGAGCGGACATCTTCAGTGCTCATCGCAAGGTCTCAAACGGGCCATATGCAGACTCAATCGTAAGCGTAGCTCTGCGGCCCTTTTGAACGGCGCTTGACGGCTATTTTGAGCGCGTGGTGCGTCGCCGAGGCTTCCATATTTCCGACAATGCATTGACGGCGGCCTCGAGCGCCTTCCGGTCGACGACGTTGGGATCGAACTGCTCGGGGCCCCAGAGGCGCATTTGTTCGTGCTCCGGATGGGTGGGGTCGCTGATGGCGTCGAGGTATTCGGCATAGCCTGACGCACCGCCGACATCTTCCGGAGGACAACGGCCGGCGGCGTCGAGCAAGAGGGGAAGTCCCTCCGTTGTCGTGTTGTCGAACCACTTTTCAATCTTGATCACGTGATCCCAGCTGTCGCCGAAGTCGTAGAGATAATGGATAGTCTTGGCGCCGGTCTCTTGAACGATATTGGAGAGCCGCGTCTTGCGGGCATCGATGGGCTGAGGGTCAAAATCTCCATCGGGATCAGGGATACCCCAACGACCGTCGCCGGCCAGGAACTCGAAGAGATGGCTATTCGTCCAGCCAAACGCCGCCTGAAGCGTCAGATGCAGCCGATCAAGGCGCAGGGTGATGGGTACGACAAGACACCGCATCACCTCCGGTTTCACGTCCTTGAGGGTTACCCTGATCCGGACGGCGGTCGTGTTAAGGCTCATGCTGCCAGTCTCGGATCGAGCGCATGCATCGTGTAGGTCGATGCCCAGGGAAGCAGTTCGTCCAGTCGCGCCGCAGGCCAGCCATTAACGAGCTTCGCGAGGACATCGGAGAACCAATGCTCGGCGCTGACGCTATTGAGCTTACAGGTCTCGATTAACGAAGCTAGTACAGCCCAACTCTCGGCACCCTCGTCGCAGCCGGCAAAAAGGGAGTTCTTGGCGTTAAGCTTGATCGGCCGCATCGCACGCTCGACCGCGTTGGTATCCATCTCGATGCGACCGTCATCAAGGTAGAGCGTCAGGCCGTCCCAATGACGCAGCGCGTAACGCAAGGCCTTTGCCGTGTCGCTCTTCTGTGCAAGGTGATCAAGCTTGGCCTCAAACCACTGCTTCAAGGCTGTAGCCAGAGGTCTGGCATGCACCTGCCTGCCAGCACGGCGCTCCGCATCCGATCGGCCGCGGAGCGCTTTCTCGACCGCGTAAAGCTGGGCGATGCGCTCAAGAGCCTCGCGGGCAACCGGAGCTGGCGCCGGAGCCGCCTCGCGCTCGATCTTCACAAACTGCCGCCGCAGATGCGACCAGCAGAAGGCGAGCGTCCCGGACAGGGCGTCCGCACGCGTCTCTCGGGTCATGGTCTTGTAGGCCTGATAGCCATCGCAGTGGATGATGCCGCGATAGCCCTCAAGCAGCCGCAAGCCATGAACGGCGCCGCGGCCCGGTGCATAGGCATAGACCACCCCAGGCGGATCAGGCCCGGCCCAGGGCCTGTCATCGCGCGATAGCGCCCAGAAGTAGCCGGTTTTCGTCCTGCCGCGACCCGGATCCAACACAGGCGCCGGCGTCTCATCGACACAGAGCTTCGAGGAGGCGAGCAGAAGCTGGCGCAGCCGATGCCACAAGGGCTTCAATTCCTGGGCGGCATAGCCAACCCAGAAGGCGAGCGTGGAACGGTCGATGCCGATACCGTGCGTCGCCAGCATCTGCGCCTGGCGGTAAAGCGGCAGATGCCAATGATACTTCGCGTCGATCACATGAGCGACCAGCCGCTCGGTGGGCAATCCACCCCTGATCAGTCGCTCGGGAGCAGCGTGCTGGAGGACGACGCCATGACAGGCGCGGCAGGCGAGCTTGGGCCGGCGAGTGACGATGACGCGATACTGCGCCGGAACGACGTCGAGCCTCTGGCTCTCATCGTGACCGATCTCAAAGAGATCGCCCTTACAACACGGACAACAGCTCTCAGCCGGCATTAGGGTTTCGACGATGCGTGGCAAATGCTCCGGGAGCTGACCACGATTGGCCCGGCGTGCGGCAGTTCTCTTCTCGCAAATTCCGAGATTGGCGCGATCCTCGGCTGCTTCGAGAGCTGCGACGGCCTCTTCGATGTCCTCCAGAACAAGCTGTAGCTGATCAGCGTCCAGCTTTTCCGAGGACCGGCCAAACTGCGCATCCTTTGCAAGCTTGAGCAACCGCTCGAGCCTGGCGCAGCGATCCAGCAGAGCCGCGGCAAAGACACGCAACTCGGCTGGATCGCTTGGCAGCTCATTGGGCAAATCACTCATTGGCCCGAGCTTGCCATGCTTCGCGCCGTGATGCAGCGAAGATTTGTATTTTTACGCAAGCGCTTTCGGCTGCGGGATTCGAGGCGCGTGCATGCGTGTCCAATCCATGCCGGCCAGAAGCGCTGACAACTGGGCGGCATTCATCCGCATCACGCCGGCTACGATGGGTGGCCATTTGAAGCCGCTGCCATCGAGCCGCTTCCAGTACATCGCAAGGCCGGTGCCATCCCAGACGACAATCTTCACTCGATCGGGGCGCTTCGCACGGAAGACCACCGCTACGCCCTTCATCGGGTCATGGCCCAGCGTCTCTTTCGCCAACAGCGCCAAGCCCTCCGCACCCTTCCTGAAGTCCACAGGTTGCGTCGCCACGTAAATCATGAGGCTCGCGGGCATTGTCAGCATGAACGTGTCCGTCGGAGCGCTAGGAACACATCACTCAGCACAGCAAGGCCAGGCGTCCCGCGCACCTCTACGCGCGCCCCTTGGAACTCGACCGTCACAACGGCGGCTTCCGGCGACCCGGAGGGTTCTACGGTCGCCGGCAACGCGGATTCCGATACCACCGGCACGAACGACAGCGTGTCCGCCGACGCCGGCAACACCAACTGGCCCAACCGCGCACGGCGCCGCCAGTCATGCACCTGCTGGGGCCGGCAGCCATGACGACGGGCGACATCCGTGACAACCGCACCCGGCTCGAGGCTTTCGGCGGCAATCTGCGCCTTCAAATCGTCCGGCCAGCGCTTGCGACCTGCACCAGCATACACTTCGATACGTGGTGACAACGGTCGTCTTATGTCGTCAGAATGGTCGTCCATTATGAGCACCCTTCCAGAAGATGACTCTTCTAGCGGTGCTCTCAAGACTCCGCACAAACAATCCAAAGGGCCTCGGCGCTACGCTTACAATCAATCATTGCGCCGGTCAGTGCGACTGAAACATTCCTAACTAACTGTAAAAGATAAGCCGCCAAAGGCACGGTCGGGATAGTCGCTCATGCAACCTGTCCGTGCTAGTCATTAAGAATGCATATTCGAGGAACAAATCAGAAGTCGCGAAATAGCGGCGCGACGGTTGGACAAGGCGCTGCTAGGTCAGCTATTTCGTGGGAGCCGAGACGAGTGTTGCGCCTAGCGGCCGTCCTCGCGATGGCTTTAGCCCTTTTAGGCTGCTCCAAGAGCTACCGATACAAGCTTACGCTTGCGGTCAATACGCCGGACGGTGTCAAACGCGCATCGAGCGTTGGGGAGGTTTCCTTTCAGGAGGCCTTCTTTCCCGAGCGCGGCACCTTTAGCCATCTGCGCGGCGAGGCCTTGTACCTCGATCTCGGCTCAGGCGCGAAGCCTTTGATCGCGTTGCTGACAAATCGAATTCGCGGGTACTACGGTTGGAGCAGAAGTGCAGGGCCGCGGCTAGAACTCTTAAGCGATCTATATAACGTCGTCCCGTCCGCTGACTACATGGATACGGTGTCCAAAATCGCTAAGCAACGGGGGCCGCACAAAATCGAGCCCAATCAACTACCAGACGTTATCACTTTCGCAGACGTTAACGACCCGAGGAGCGTCATACTAGTCGATCCAGATAACCTGCGAGCGACGCTTGGGCCGAACTTCACTTGGAATGAAATCACGGTTGAGGTCACAGACGAGCCGGTCAGCACGGGCATTGAGCAGAAGTTGCCGTGGATACCCTATTATGTTTGTGGGGAGCTCGACGGCGATCATGGCCGCCGTGCAGCAACGCTCGCCAGTAGATTGACCACGGCCGACTTCAGGCTTGGGACGTCGAGTGAAAAGTCCGCCAACTCATGCTACCCGGGTCCGCGAGAATGGCAACAGCGCCTGCGATAGCAAGTCCTCGAAAGTCTGCTTG
>NZ_LBJP01000059.1:0-40772 GCF_028128715.1 Bradyrhizobium sp. CCBAU 51745
GAAGCCGGATATACGTCAGCAGTTGTGATCGTCGATCCTGATCAAGCCGGTCGTTGCAATCGGGCGGGGTCCATATACGTCCACACATGGCCCATCGCGTACATACTGGTCCCTCCGGCTTGGTCCGCTTCTTGTGGGCCAAGCGGACAATCACGCTGCTGCGTCGACTTTCCTTCTCGGCCCCGTACATCCCGATTTCAAGCCGATCATCCAGCGGCGATCTCCTATAGAGCCTTCGCCTCAGCCTACGACGCGCAGATCGTGCACCAGACATCGCGCTCGTTAAGGGACTGGTTACTAGTCACTGTCACCATTTACATATGGGTCGTCGCCATATGCGGCAGCGCATTCTAAGAACGGTCTAATATTTCGACACGCCCGGTTGGCGGTCTCTTTCAGGACAGGCCCAATGTTTAAGGGCTTCGCAGTAGCACTTGTCGCGCTGATTAGCACAGCGCAGGTGGATCACTACCTAACCAACGGTCGGTACACCGACGCGGCTATAGCTATGCTGCGGCAAATCAGGCACGCGTTTGGGTTTTGAGGGCCCATGGATAATTTGAAGCCGGCGACGGAGGGCATCTCCTGGACTGATCTCAACGCGGAGGAGCAACGCGCCATTGCGATATTGGGAGCCGGGCTTTCTATCGAGCTGTGTGACGCCGTTGCTCTCCTGAAATTAAGGCGGCTCGGGTTGATCGTTGGCTCCCATTTGACGGCCACTGCGCACGAGTTGCGGAGGCGCGTTGTTCTAGACGAACTCAGGGCGCGCAATTGCTCTTGAGAGCATAAATAAGGCTCGAATGAAGATGTCAGCAGCTATTGGGCTGATCGTGGAAGGCTACGTTTCTCTCAAGGACCGGAAGGCTCTCGATGAGCTTCGGATAGAGCGCCGGAACTTATCGCAGACCTCAACGCGTGTACTGGGATCGACTGCACAAGTGCTATCCGGCAAATCGAGGAAGACATTGTCGTGATCGAGGCTGGGCTGGCGCGGTTGGATGGCGCAGCGACGAGCTAACCGAGATGGATCGGCGCCCCGCGGCATTCGTGTGCAACAAGCTATGACGATCGCGTCCGGGGCGCCTAATCGAAAGCAACACCCATTCGGAAGTCCCTGTGCCACACAATGCTGAACGGCCGAATTCACGTATAAGTAGTATGGCGATCGCCGCGTTGGTGAGATCGCCCCTGGCTTTGCGTTGCTCGAGAAGCGCGCTTCACACATTGATCCGCTAACGTCATCTTACGCCATCATGCGGAGGGCACGCCCCTACCGCGGAGAGAACCATGGACCCGGCAAGGATGTTCAAGGAGAGCTTGACCTCACGCCCGGAATTAGAGAGCAGCCAGGGTCAAACTGCGACGTCGCCTTGACGACTTCAGCGATTAAGGCCAGCGCTAGCTGATCGTCTATCAGGGGCCGGCGATGTTCAAGGGCGGCAAGCTCTTTGTCGATGCTGATGCACCTATTGCACATCAGGGCGCCGATCTTCCTTCGGCAGTTGGCGCTCTAGCCAATCGGAAATGACTTTGTACTCCCTTTGCATTTTTTCGAGTTCTTCTCTCGTTTCTTTGTGCTGTGTAAGGGCAGCCTGCACTTGGCAATCCCGTTCTAACGCGCGATACATACGATGAGGCATTGAGACTTCCCCGTCACGAAGGGATGCCGCAAGTAAGCACCTCGTTCCGGATTCGGGAACTTACCTATGTGAATCATTCGGAATAATCTTACGGGCGACCATTTGGGTCTCGCGTGGGAAAGGCTCTTGTGTTTTTCTCCCGAGGAACGTGTCGGGCACAGGAAATCGCATGAGGATCTCTCGGGTTTCCCTGACGATCTCTCGAAAGCGTTCTAATTCGTCGATTTCTTGTTTGGACGGACGGCAGATTCCGCACCGTACTAGCATGGCTGCGCTCCCGGGTTGTGCAGGCGGGAGCGCAATCGGTCTCTCAGCCGCCGGCGCCTACGGACAGAGCCGTTGCCGATGATGTTTCAGCTATGCGCCTTTCCGGCCATGATTGCGACCGAATATGACACCGCGACATTCTTTGGGACACTGGGGTTACACCCGCCGGAAATGTCCGTTGAGGGTCCAAACTGCGACGTCGCCGGGAGGGCAGCTATTGGCGCAAACCGTCCATTCGAGCGACCGAACATGTCCCTGTATGGCTCGCCAGCAGGCGTCGCTCCGGCTGAAGTCCGTCCTTCAGTTGACTCGCCAGGACTTGCAGCGGTGCTTGCCCAAGACCCATCCACCGCGAGCGGGGGAGGCAACTCGATGACAATTGACGTGTGTCAAATGCCAAGGGCTCATATCCAGGAGATATTGGCGTCCTAGACGCAACAAACGTTTTGCAAGTGCGCCCATGGCTTCCATTGTCTTCCTGCCCGTCAACGAGGCATTGGCCAGTCTCGGAAGCACGCCACAGGGGCTCGACCTTGAAGAGGCGGGAAGGCGACTCCGCGAAACTGGGCCCAACCGGATCGAACGGCTGAGGCGCACAAGCTGGCCGTTGCGGCTCGTTGGAGAATTCTTCCAGTTTTTCTCGATCATCCTTTGGATCGCCGCTGCGCTCGCCTTCCTTGCCGAAGCCAGTAGCCCGGGCGAGGGCATGGCACGTATCGGCTATGCGATCATACTCGTCATCTTCATCAGCGGCTTCTTCTCATTCTGGCAGGAATATCGAAACGAACAGACGCTTGCCGCGCTCGCCAAGCTCCTTCCGCAGCAAGTGAAGGTCTTGAGGGACGACAGGTTCTTTGCAATCTCGGCGGAAGATCTGGTCGTCGGGGACATCGTTCTGCTCGAAGCGGGAGACAGCGTGCCTGCGGACTGCCGGCTCATCAGCGTCGCCGAATTCAGAATTAACGATGCGACAATTACCGGAGAGTCTCTGCCCAAGATCCGGGTGTCAGAGCCGGACGAGGAGCTTGCACTGTCGCACAGCAAGAACGTCGTGCTGGCCGGCTCTTCCGTGGTCTCGGGCTCCGGTCGCGGTGTCGTGTTCGCGACGGGCGCACACACCGAATTGGGTAAGATCGCCAATCTGACCCAGATCAGCAGCGCTGGCGTCTCCCCGATGCGGCGGGAACTGGCGCGCCTCAGCCATCTAATCGCAGCGCTGGCGATTGCCATCGGCACCTGCTTTTTTGCGGTCGGAGCCGCGATCGGCATCCCATTCTGGCGCGACTTGATCTTCTCGATCGGGATCATTGTCGCCATGGTGCCCGAAGGGTTGTTGCCAACGCTGACATTGGCGCTCGTCCTCGCCGCTCAACGTCTCGCCAACCGAAAGGTTCTAATACGTCACTTGAGCTCCGTGGAGACTCTCGGTTCAGCCACCGTGATTTGCACCGACAAGACCGGCACCCTCACGGAGAACAGGATGAGAGTGCGAGAGATGTTCGTCGGCTTCAAAACCTATCAGGTTACAGAGCGGGACAACAATTCTGCGCTGGCCGAATGCGAACCGGAGTTTTTCACCGCGATGGCACTGACGCACCATTTGCAGGAAATGCAGACCGAGCGGGGCACGGTGTGGGATGGCGATCCGATGGAGCGGGCGTTGGTTGAGGTCGGATGCGAGGCCTTGCCGAAACTCAATTCCTTTCGTCGCATCGACGAGATGGCATTCGACTCCGATCGAATGCGGCACTCGGTAGTTTACGAAACCAGTTCCGAGAAACTGCTGTACTGTAAAGGCGCTCCCGAACTGATCCTCTCGCTTTGTCAGAGCGTCTTTGGCTCGCCGACGGCCACTGCGCTCGATCCTGCACTTCGCCGGCAGATCGTCGCCGCGCAGGAAGCCATGGCCGGCCGAGGTCAGCGGGTGCTCGCCTATGCGATGCAGAACTTACCGGCGGAGACCGACCGCTCCTCGTTCGAACGGAACATGACCTTCCTGGGCCTGGTTGGCCTGGAAGACCCTCCGCGGCCGGATGTGCCCAATGCCATCGCGCGCTGCCGAGAGGCAAGCATCAAAGTCATCATGGTGACGGGAGATCATCCTGACACCGCTCGGTCGATCGGGCGGGAGATTGGGCTTGCCCGATCCCCGTCGGCACGAGTTGTCACAGGCCGGCAGTTGCAGGAGCTCTCCAACGCTGACCTCGGGCTTGCGCTGGATGAGCCGGAGATTATGTTCGCACGCGTCGGTGCGGATCAAAAACTGCGCATTGTCGAGGTCCTCAAGCAGAAGCGCCACATCGTCGCGGTGACCGGCGATGGCATCAATGATGCGCCCGCGCTTAAATCCGCCAACATCGGCATCGCGATGGGCTTGAGCGGGACTGACGTTGCCAAGCAGGCCTCCGATATGATCCTCCTCGACGACAACTTCTCCGGCATCGTTACCGCAATCCAGGAAGGTCGGATGATTTTTCACAACATCCGCAAGTTCCTTGTCTACGTCCTTGTCCACAACGTGGCCGAGCTCGTACCTTTTCTTGCATTTGGACTGTTCCGAATCCCCCTGGCCCTAACGCCGATCCAGGCTCTGTCGATCGATATGGCGACGGATTCGCTCACGGCGCTGGGCCTCGGCGTGGAGTCCGCGAGTCCCTCCATCATGGAGTTGCCTCCGCGAAAACAGACCGAACGCCTGCTCAACCTGCCTCTCGCGGTGCGGGCCTATCTGTTTCTCGGTGTGATCGAGGCGGCGGGCGCCATGGCGGCGTTCTTTATCGTGCTCTGGCTCGGAGCCTGGAAGTGGGGCCAAGCGCTTGCCCCCGACGATCCGCGCTACGTGCAGGCGACGACAGCCTGTCTGAGCGCGATCATCGTTCTGCAGATCGTCAACGTATTTATCTGTCGCAGCTCTGTTCGATCGGTGTTCGCCATGAAACCATTCGACAATCGGCTTATTCTTCTCGGGGTTCTGCTCGAGATCATTTTGTTGGTCTTGTTCAACTATACGGCTGTCGGAAATGCCTTGTTGCAGACCTTACCAGTGCCCGGGGCATTCTGGGCCTTGATCGGGCCAATCGCGGTTTTGATGCTTGTCCTGGAGGAAGCGCGCAAATGGCTAATCCGCAGAAAGCTTGGCATGGCTTTCAATCGGCCCACTCCGTCCTCATGCGAAATGTGATTTCGGCTTACAGCGTTGATCGGCCGAGGAGATGCCTCGACCATCTCGCATCACCCCCGCATGCGCCGTTGGGTTTGGACCTGCGATGCGGCTTGGATGGCCTACGTGTGTCAACTCGGCAGTAGGCCCAGGCAGGCCCTCATGGCCGAGGTACGGGAATCCTGTCCAGCGCAAGTAGGAGCGAAGCGACCCGGTTGGCTGAAGCGGCCCATTCGGCCAATTTGGCGTAGTTGTCCGTGAACCAGTTGAATGCTGTCTGTACGACGACGAATGCGGCCGCCGCTTGGACCACCTCGCCGAGCGTCATCGCGTCAGCAAGAAATTTTGGAAGGCATAGCAGGAGGCCGATAACCGGAGTGATCAGAAGGCCGGAGTAGGTGACCAGGGTCATTCGCATCAGTTGCCAACAATAAATGCGCCAGACGCCAATCACTGCTTTCAACGCCGCCCCAACAGTATGCCGTCCATTCGTTCTAGCGTTGAGTAGAGCTTTCCCTTCGCCGCTCTCGCGAACATGAGTTCCGATCGCTCTCAATTCGGCCTCCGTGCGTTTGTTTTCTTCTATGACTCGCGTCAGTCTACCGGCGGTTAGCCAGATTCCAATCGCGAGCAGTGCCGAATATGCAATCACCGCAAGCACCAGGTATCCGGGAATGGTCAAGACGAATTTGCCAAGCACAATTGTCAGGCTATTCCCGACTGACCAGAGTACTCCAATAAACGTCCCGATCGTGAGCAGCGACTGGAGAAGACCAATCACGAGGTCGACCGGTAAATCGGTTGAAATCTTTCCGTCTTCGGCAATGCGATACTCGGGAGCGTCGTGGTCTCCGGGAATGAGTCTCAGCATGGTGTGGCGATCATCCTGCAGCCAGTAATCGTAGAGCCGACTGCTCAGCCACGCGCGCCAAGAGCGCTGCAGGGTCATGCGCGCCCACACTGAGTACACGGTCAGAGCGACGCTCGCCGCCGCAAGTGGCACAAATCGGAACGCCTGAAACGCGAGCTCCGCCTGATCCTTCCGGCCGATGGCATCGAAGAAATCGCGGTTCCAGAAATTCAGCGCATATTGCGTTAGGAGCTGCAAGATGACGTTGGCCACCAGCGAGATCACCAAAAGCCAAGCTCGCCAAGCCGATGGACCGCGCCAGTATCCGGAAGCGCTTTGCCAGAAGCGCCGCAAGAGCTCTTTCTCTTCCGGAACGAGATATGTCGTTTTCAGCATCTTTGTGCTTGTTGCAATGCCTTTGGCGCGTAACGTCGCGAAGACTTTGGAGTCGTGGTTACTCGACTCGGGCTAGCTCTCATTATTGAAAATTGCCGCGTCCGTTCTGCATGAGGCTTACCGAGAGGCCGATCATGGCGTGCGGAGCCGCTATGCTGCAGCTCCGCGATCGCTTGACTGACAGCTCACGCTGCCTTGACCTCGATTTTCTGTGCGGGCTTCTGCGCTTCCGCAGTCTTCGGGAGCGCGACCTTCAGGACGCCGTTCTTGAACGTGGCCTCGATCTTGCTGGCATCGACGCCCTCGGGCAACGCGAAATACCGTTCGAACGCGCCGTAGCGCCGCTCGGAGACGTAGTAGTCCTTGTTCTTCTCTTCTTTCTCTTCCTTCTTCTCACCTTTGATGGTGAGGCCGCCATTGGCAACGTTCACTTCGATGTTCTTTTCATCGAGGCCCGGCAGCTCGGCAGTGATCTCGTAGCCCTTGTCAGTTTCAGCAACGTCGACCGCCGGCGTGGCGGTGAGCTTGGCCGGCCAGGCGCGCTCAAGTCCAGCGAGAGAGCGGAACGGTTGTCGCAGGAACGATTCGCCGAAGTCCTCGAACAGACGGTCGACCTCTTTCCTCAGTGCTCCGAACGGGCGCCACGTGTCCTCAACGAGCGTCGGAACGCTGGGCTTCTTGGTAACGGGAAGTTTCGTTTCAGTCGCCATGATCAATCTCCTTTGTTGTTAGCGCCCCTTCAATTGGCGGCGCTGCGCGATGACCTGATGGTTCTTCAACGCTGAACTCGCCGACCGCAGGTATTGTCAAAAGAGGCCATGAAATTAGGCCCGAGGAGACGTACCTGTGCGTTGATTTACGTCAACGCGGGCGACATCGCTCACAGACACAAATACGTCGCCTCTGGACACTTCGAGGAGAATGGAATGCCTAAATTGGTCATGATCGCCGCGGCCGCATTGATCATAGCGGTCGGTGCGGCAGCACCCACTAGCGCGGTGGCTGGCTGCTATCGGTTGGGTGAGACCGGCTATCACTGGTATCGTTCCTGCTGGGGCCCTCACTGGATCTATCCCCACCAACGCGTCTGCCGGCACGGGCATTGCTGGTACCGCTGAGCGTCGTTCCCGCGGCGTGGGATGTCTGGGCAACCCTCGTCGTCAATCGCGCGATTACCTCATGTTTGACTTCGCTCTTAGCGTGGCGCCGTCGATGGTGAAGAGCCCGTATCCGCGGTGGTGAAGCGCCTTCGGGTTCTTTTGGGCAGGGTCGATCCATGAGTGCGCCACCTCCAGAATGAATAGATTGTGACGTCGCACCATGCGGGTATCAGCCACATGGCATTCGAGATTGCAGAAGCACTCTTTGATCAGGGGCGCGTGGATCAGCCTCGCGGGCAGAGGGGTCAGGCCGAAGCGCTTGAACTTGTCGTTGGTGCGGCCGGAGCGAATGCCGACTTTGACGACCTTGTCCGCAAGGCCGCGTGAGGGAATTGCAATCACGGCCTCTCCGGTTGAGCGAAGAGCGGCGAAGCTAAAATTGGCTTCGCTAACGACACAGGCGATGAGCGGCGGTTCAAATTCCACCATCATATGCCACGACATGGTCATGACATTTGGACGTCCGCGGCTGGCCGTCGTCAGCAGAACGACAGGGCCGGGCTCGATCAGCTGGTAAACTTTTGAAAGTGCCCGTTGTCGAAAGACCATCCCGACCGCGATCCTTCCGATTAGGCTCAGAGCTCGTTCGACTTCGTCGTAGATCCGGCCCTAGGGGACAACAAAAGGAGCAAGGCTCACAAGCTTTTGGGAGACGCTGCCGAGCAACAAGCCCGCCAACTGGCCGCGTCCGCGCCGACCTACAACAAGCATTCTAGTCGACCGGCTGCTGACGAGATTGATCAGGCATTGGGTCACGTCACCCCAGCATGTCTGAACTTCGATCCGAGACAAACCATGCTCACGCGCGCGGGCTTCCGCCGCCCTCAATGTCTGTCCGGTCAAGGCTTCCAGGAGATCGCCCGCGGTGGCTCCGTTGTGAGGCAGCTGCCGAACCTCTTCTCCCAAGAGGCGATCGGCGACCGTCACGATCAGAAGATCGTAGGCCAGCGCCTTGGCGAGGTCTATTGCCATATCGACGGCACGGCTTCCTCCGCTCGATCCGTCGGTTGCCACCATGACATGATATTGGTCATCCAGGGCTTCCTTAGTTTAGTTAAATAACATTGGTCTGAGTAGACCCGTTCCGTTCTGATCCAGCTCATTGGCCTTCGGATCAGCCGTCGTGACTGAACGTCTGGACTACCTCTGATACCAGCCGACGAGAACAGCTTCGCCCAGCGTAGACTTGCGGGCCTCTCGTTCGACCTCACGGCATGACGGATTTGCCTGGACCCGTACATGATCAGTCGAGAGCGCAAGCAGTCGAAAATGATAGTGGTGGACACCATGTCCGGGCGGAGGACATGGTCCGCAGTAGTCAACCTTTCGGAAATCGTTGGTGGCCTGCTTCTGGCTGGTTTTCTGGGCCGCGCCATCGATGAGGCCAGTTTGGTTGGGCGGAATGTCGTAGACCGCCCAGTGATGCCAGGTACCGCCTGGAGCATCCGGGTCATCGCAGAGAAGGACGTAACTGCGCGTTCCCTGAGGCGCACCTGACCACTCAAGCGGAGGGGACACATTGTCCCCGTCGCATGTGAACCGTCGCGGAATGGCTGATCCATCGGCGAAGGCTTTTGAGAGGAGTCTCATGTGTCCTCCTAACTGGCGGCGCGGACTGATCCCGGAGCTTGCAGATATCGCTCGAACCATCCACCAGCATGCTCGATGACCGCTTCCATGGCGCCGGGCTCGGGAAACAGGTGCGTCGCGCCAGGAACGATTGCGAGCGCCCTGGGGCAACGAAGACGGGCGAGCGCCCCTTCGTTGAGCTCGATAACGCCGAGATCGGAGCCTCCTACGATCAACAGGGTTGGCGCCCGGACAAGCGGCAGGGCCTCGCCGGCCAAATCCGGACGTCCGCCGCGCGAGACCACTGCAGCAATGCTATCGGGGAGACGTGCGGCCGCAGTGAGGGCGGCCGCTGCACCGGTGCTGGCCCCGAACAATCCGACAGGAAGGCTGGCGATGGCCCGCGTCTGGCCCTCGAGCCAATTGACTGCCGCCACCAGCCGCCCAGCCAGCAACCCGACATCGAACACCTTGGAGCGATCCTGCTCCTCCTGTGGCGTGAGAAGGTCGAACAGCAGCGTTGCGAAACCGCGTTCGTTCAGTGCTTCCGCAACCGCAGTATTCCGCGGGCTGAACCGGCTCGAGCCGCTGCCATGCGCGAAGACGATCAGGCCGCGCGGATTGCCAGGGACACACAGTCCTCCCGGGAGTCCAAACGGCGGAATGGAAACGTCATGGGATCGCACGGTTTGCTCCCTTCGGTCAGCCCTGTAGATTTCGCAGCGAGGTCGGCAGGTGGGCCATCAGCTTCCCGAATTCGCCCGGATCGAGCTTTTCCCAGAGGACCTCGTAGACGCCACGAGCTGCCGTGAGCGGATTGATAGGAAAATGAGGAGGAAGCTCTCGGACGATATGCGCCGCAAATTCTTCGAGGTGCCGTTCTTTGGTCGGTGTTGCTGCCATGTGCCAGCCTTCATAATAGATACCGCGCACCATGATCGGCAGCTGAGCCCCTAGCTTGACGGCAACCTCTGGCGGCAGCCGATCGCGCAGCGCATGCAGGACTGCTCGTAATGCGCTGTAGGCCTGATGACGGTCTTCCAGAGCCAGCTGCTCGTCGATTGCCTTGAGCCAAATATTCGCTTCCTGGATCGTATGGTCCAAAGCGGTCACACCCGTTGACGTGCTCATCGTATTGCTCCCGGTCAGAGACAGGCCGTCAATTAATTGCAGCCTTGCGCCGGCCTGCTTTGATGTGCCGCAAACTTCGGCGCGAGCGGGAGCAAAAAGGAACGCCGCCGGAGTTGGGGCGCCCCGGCGGCGGCGGCGGCGGTGGTTGCGTGGTGTGGGTTTGGGGGGATCCACGCAATGGAACAAATGACAGAACAGGCGTTGCGGCTTGTTGACGGAGATCAAGGCCAGTTTGGAGGCATCACGCTGGATTGATTTCGCGCAATGCTGTGGGAGTACGACGTGCTCAGATCGCCCGCCTTATCTGAGGAGCAAGATCATGCAAACTCCGGCTCGAATCGAATTCGAAAACCTGACCCCGTCCTCGGTGCTGCAAGCTTCGATTGACCAGCACATCTCCGAGCTGGAAAAGCGCTACGGTCGAGCGACAGCGGGGCGCGTCATTGTGCGAGGGCCCGGCGATCGTCATAAGGTGGGCGGTCAATATCAGGTGAGCATCCGGCTCGCCCTTCCCGAAGGGCGCGAGGTCGATGTCGGACGGACGCCCAGGGAAGACGAACGGTACGCGGATCTGACCTTTGCGGTGGATGATGCATTCAAGCGCGCGCGACGGCAGTTGCAGGACCAGGTTCGCGTCATGAGCGGTCAGACCAAGGTTCATGAAGAGCAACCGGTTGGGACCGTGCTACGGATCGATTCAAGCGGTGAGTTCGGCTTTCTCGCGGCCGCCGACGGCCACGAGATCTATTTCAATTGCCACAGTGTTCTGGAGAACCGCGCGAACATCGCCGTGGGCGCGCGCGTCAGCTATCACGAGGAGATGGGCGAGAAGGGGCCGCAGGCGAGCACGGTCAGGGTTCTCAGCGGACACAGCATGCGCGTATAGGTGGCTTCAGATGGCGAATTGGTAGCGCGCAACGATGGATAGTAGCTGGATGCCTCGCGGCGTTTTGTCGAGGAGTGATCGAATGCGCCTGTTCGCTCTGCATGGAAGTTCTGAGTTGGGCGGGCAAGTCGCTACCTCATTGGGCTGCAAGCTTGCAGCTCATGAGGAGCGCAGCTTTGAAGACGGCGAACATAAGATCCGTCCGCTCGATACGGTTGCCGGTCACGACGTTTACGTCGTTCACAGCCTTCACGGAGGTCCCGTCGAGAGTCCGAACGACAAGCTTTGCCGTCTGCTCTTTTTCATCGGTGCGTTGAGAGATGCGGGTGCAGCCAACGTGACCGCGGTCGCGCCCTATCTCTGCTATGCGAGAAAGGATCGTCGAACGAAAGAGAACGATCCCGTGACCATACGGTATCTGGCATCTCTATTTGAGGCGGTCGGCACGAGCAGGATCGTCACCCTCGATGTCCATAACGAGGCTGCCTTCGAAAACGCGTTTCGCTGTCCCTCCGTTGCACTCACGACAGCGCCGTTGCTGATCGGAAAGATCAAATCGATGGCGGGCGACAGGCCGATCAGCATCGTCTCGCCCGATCTGGGTGGTGGCAAGCGAGCCGATCTGTTGCGCGAAGCGCTCGAGAAAGCGTTACAGAAACCGGTCGGAAAGGCGTTCGTCGAGAAGCATCGTAGCTCTGGCCGTGTGTCGGGCGACCTTTTTGCCGGTGAGGTGTCTGAGGCGTTTTGCGTGGTTGTTGACGATCTCATCAGCAGCGGCGGAACCCTTGTCCGTGCGGCTAAAGCGACACGGGCGCATGGAGCGAGACAAGTCATCGCGTGCGTGGCCCATGGCCTGTTCATGCCGGGGGCGGAAACAGCGCTCGCCGATGCGTCGATCGACCGCATCATCACCACGGACACTGTTCCGTCGTTCCGGCTGCCTCCGGGGCCGGTGCTTGCAAAGCTTGAAGTGATTTCGGCGGCACCGCTGCTGGCCGATGCCATCCGGCGGCTGCATTGCAACGAGTCTCTGGCCGATCTGTTGATGTATCAAGCCTGACGAGTCCTGCTCGATCCGCGGGCGAGGAGCTGTTCGAGCCGCTTGGCGTCGGCTTCGGCAAGGGCGAGGTAGGCATGCGCGAGGTGCGGCCACTTTTCCGGTGTGCGCGGGTGCGGATCGATCAAATGCGCAATTGAAAGGCGGGCGCGCAGCATCGCCCGGCCGATTCGATAAAACAAGAAGATGCCGCTTGCCGGGTCATCGTGCAGCCTTCGCGCAAGGCGTTGCCGAACCGCATCGCCGAACCAGCGAGCGCCGAGCGCCTCGCATTCCAGGTGCAGAAACGCGATCTCGTCCAAGGCGTCGTTCGCCCGCAAGCGGGAGTTGAACTCGAGACAGTCGATGATTGGGAATGGAGGGCTGAGCCAGATATGCTCAGGTCTCAGGTCGCCGTGGCCATCGACGACGAGCCTTCGGGAAACCCGGTCAGCCAGCAGTCGAGCACCATGTTTGAGAAACCGTCGTTGAATGGACCCGATACGTAAAATCTTGCCACGCGGCAGGTCGAAATGGCCATTTAGCAGCATTTGCCAATCAAGGACGGCAGCTTCGGACAGCGAAGCCAGATAGGTCTGTGGCGCGACCAAGACGCGCGCGGCATGCGCGTAGAAGCCTGCGAAAAGCGCCGCGAGCCGCTCGGCGTCGGCAGAGCGAGCAGTGCCTGTGCGCAGCTTGGCCTCGAGCGTTTCGTCCTCGTTTAGCCTGCGCATCACAACGAGCCAGTCAGCGATCGTCCCGGAGCCGCCGATCGCATACCCTGAGGCACTCTCGGTCAGCGGCACGACACCCAGATAGACGTCGGGCGCAAGCCGCCGGTTGAGGCTGGCTTCCGCCTCGCACGCCGCCTTGCGTCGTGCCGAGGTCGAAAAGTCGAGGTATGGAAAGCGCACCGGCTTCTTGAGCTTGTAGACCCGCGCGCCGTTCATGAAGACCAAGGACATATGGGTCTCGCGTGTCTGGAGGCGGTCGGGAGCGGGGGTGTAGCTCTCGACGCGGCTCAGAAAGGCGATCTTGCGGGCAAGGGAAGAGATGCTGACGTTATCCCTGGTCGAAACTTCGTTCTGGCGATCCAGCATAGCGGTTTATTGCCAAACGAAGGACCGAGACGGTTTGACACCGATCAACGATCAGGAGCGCCACAGAAATAGTCTAGCTCAAAATTCAGGTGGATTCGTCAACATGATGTTTCAAGACAGAGAAGATGCCGGTCGTCAGCTGGCCAGAGCCTTGGTGAAATACAGGAGCCGTCATCCGGTGATCCTGGCACTGCCTCGCGGCGGCGTCCCCGTGGCGGCGGAGGTGGCCGAAAAGTTGGACGCGCCTCTCGACCTGGTTCTGGTGCGCAAGATTGGCGTGCCAATGCAGCCGGAGCTGGCGATGGGCGCGGTGGTGGATGGGGAGCAGCCGGTTATCGTGCGCAACCAGGATGTCATCGAATTGACGGGCGTAAGCGAGCGGACGTTCGACGCGGTTTGCGACGAGGAGCTTGCCGAGATCGAGCGACGCCGCGAACGTTATCTCGGCAACCGTGCTCGATCAGACGCCAGGGGGCAAGTGGCGATCATCGTTGACGACGGGATCGCGACTGGCGCGACAACGCTCGCAGCGATCCGGGCGCTTCGAAAGCGAGAGCCGAAAGAATTGGTTCTTGCCGTACCGGTCGCGCCGCTCGAGACGCTGCAGCGGCTGCATGCGGAAGTGGGTGCGATCGTTTGCCTGGATACGCCGCAGGACTTTGTCGCGATCGGCTACTATTACCGCGATTTTCGTCAGGTTAGCGATAACGAGGTCATCGCAATCTTGAAGCGGTTTCCGGCCAAGAAGATGACGGCATCGGGCTCCTGATCCCCGGGGATTGCCATGGACTCGTCGCCATGCGCGCTTTGACGGAGCTGCATCTTCGTGCGGAGATCACGCCGCGAGGCGTGTCGTCGATTTAGTGCGACATGAAAGTCGGGACTGTCATCGGCCTCAGCATCTCGCGGGTAGCGCCGCGGAAAAGGCCTTCCCGAATCCGGGACTGGCCGTAAGCTTCCATCACCAGCATGCCGAGGCCTTCATCTGCGGCCAGTTGAATTTCGGACCGCTTGGCCGTTAGCTCGATCAGCGTGGGACGGTACCGTATTTCAAGCTGGCGGGCCAATGCTGCAATGCGATATTATGCAAGCGTAGCATTCTACCTTGAGCTAGGCTGATTATTTGGATCATAATTGGGGTATCGCTGCAGAATCTGCGGCCGTACTGAAGTGAGAAATCCGTGACGGGCCTGGTTTCATCACTCGCCAATTCTGCAACCGCCCACGACCAGCGCTTTTGGCGAGGGGCCGGAGGTGCGAGCGTTGGCGGCTGGGATCTCGAGCTTTCTACGAAGCGATTGTTCTGCTCGAACATCGCCCGGAGACAGTTCGGCGTTTCGCGGTCGATTTCCACGAGCTCCATCAGCTGCTCCATCATCGAATGCCATGGCGGCCGTATTTGGGCTGAATCCAATCACGCAGGTAGAGCGGCGTTTCGCTTTACACTATCGGCGGCACCCAGCGAGAGTTTTCCAGATGGCAAGTAGGGGACGTGTCTACGTCATCGACGACGACGACGTCATGCGGGATTCGCTGCATTTCTTGCTCGATTCCGCGGAATTCGAAGTCAGCCTGTTCGAGGCCGCACAGAAATTCCTGGATCAGCTTCCAACCATCGCGTTTGGCTGCGTGGTCTCAGATGTCCGCATGCCGGGCCTCGACGGTATCGAGTTGCTGAAGCAGATCAAGATCAGCCGTGCTATCCTTCCTGTAATCATCATGACCGGCCACGGCGACATCCAGCTCGCGGTCGAGGCGATGAAGCTCGGTGCGGTCGATTTCTTGGAAAAACCATTTGAAGACGACCGCTTGGTTGCTTGGATCGATACAGCGCTGAAACAGGCTGAGGTTGGCGCGCGCGACGAGGCGGTGACACAGGAGATCGTAGCTCGCATGGCCTCCCTCAGCCCACGTGAGCGGCAAGTGATGGACGGATTGGTGGCGGGCCGGTCGAACAAGACCATCGCCCGCGACCACAACATCAGCCCGCGCACGATCGAGGTCTATCGGGCCAACGTGATGACCAAGATGCAAGCCTCTAGCCTTTCAGAACTCGTCCGGCTCGCCATGCAAGCCGGCGTGATGAAGGATTGAGCGGAATTAACGCCCCCCTGGCGGGCTGCAAGATGCTGCGAAGACCACGGCCGCATCCAATCAAGAAATGCCTAACGATGCTGGACGAGCAGCGGTTGCATACCGGCATCTCGTCGGTCACCAGAACCGAACTGCTGTTTGTTCTGTACTTGCGATGACTGTCGAAAGAGGGCTTGAGGATCAACCACCGCTCCATGCGACTATCCCACGGCCCTCACGGACGCTTTCGGACTAAGCGGTATGGCGCACAACCTGCGTCAGGAAATATGCGTGCGGGTTCGTGCGATGATGCCCGCAGCGATTTGCATGGACGCGCCAAGAGCCCAGCCCAAGAACACAGCCATCGCATCGCGAGGGCGCGCAATCTCATCGAGGATGATGCTACTCACCGCAATCACCGCCACAACTGCGGTCAGAAAGGTACCCGATGCACTGAGCAGCTCGACGGCGTCCGCTCCGGACCCAAAACCGCGCAGCGACCGGGCTCGCAGCTTCTCCGGAGCAGGAGGCAGATCGATGCCAAGATAGAAGCCGATCGCACCATAAACCATCATGCCGAGTATCGCGGCGCCGGAGCCAATCAGACTGAAATCGGACCTTGCGATGTGGGCCGCCACGAACAGCCCGCACGAACCACCGGTCAAGGCAAGTCCCGTTCGCTCCACGACATGGGCGAGCCTGCTAAGCAGGGAGCGCATTCTCCAACTTTGGTGGCGTTCAATCATGGCTCAATCCGACCGATCTCTCGCCGGCGCTGATTGAACAAGCGCGCCAGTCTGCAACTCACCAAGTCGCTCAACCCGGGCTAGGTAAAATTCCGGCGCATCATATTGAATGCTCGAGACATCTCTAGACACGTACGGCGGCCTCGGCTTCAGCCAAAAATCGGTCCATGACTCGGCGAACCTCCTGAGCTGAGATGCCGGCGGCGCCGAGATCCGCTGCGATCCGGTCGATCGTCAGGTCAACCGTTGGATTTGCGACGTCGGCCGCCATGATTTCACGGGCGTATGTCTCAACCGCTTCGCCGGACTTGCCTAGGCGCTGTACTGCCCACTGCGCAAGGGACGCTACCGCGCACTCCCGCGCTCTGAATTTAAGTTCTTCGCGATGCGCGAATTCCGCCTCAAATGCGCTCTCGCGATTATCGAACGACGTCATATTCATTTCCCGTATCACAACTATAAAACTAGCTCGCAAACAGTGTCGATCGTTGATTCAGGTCAACACGCTTCATCCTTTGGATGCGGACGTAGCGCTGCAATCGCTCGACGAAACGACGGCAATGGAAGTCCTGCTTCGGGCAGGAGGCCTCGTGCTGTTCGTGCCTCACATTTCCGCGGCTCTCCCAATCCCAAACGCATTGGAATTTGCTGGGACGGCAGCCGTCTTGCCGGGCGTTCGTTCGATCTCGATCAACGAAGTCTAGCTAGCACCCGAAGAAGCAACCGCTCAAACACTCGTCCAACATTTGCGGCGCGTTGGACTGGCGACGACTTGAGCTGACGGCAGAATATTCCGAGATCCAGCCATCCATCCTGTCGTTGGCGGCCAATGAAAATTTCGACATTGCTGGTGATGCGGGCTTATGGGCATTCCGCCTCCGGGAGGGGATGCTTGGCGCTGACACCCGGGAGATGTTGAAGACGATGACCGTACCGACCGTCATGTCGCACTAGCAAGTGCGACTTCGGCGTGGGTGAAAGCATGAACTCCCGTGTGTCGATGGCACGTCGGCAGCCTGCTGCAAACTCGTCTTCGATCGACGCGCTGCGTCAGCAGACGCCGCCTGGAAGGCTCCGCTGGATCAACTAGAGATTCACAGATGTGCCGCGACTCTTGCTCGCCTAGCAGAGACCCTCGTCCACGCTACTCCAACACTTACGGAAGCCTCCCGAACGTCATCGCGGGGGTCTCAGTTCACCGGCGAACCAACCAACTGCATCCGTCTTCATCGGATCCAGGACGACGGATACCACCTCGGCATGTTCGCAGGTCGAGCATTCGAAGGTGCGCTCCTCGTATCCTCTTTTGCCTGGAGAGACGCGAGCCAACCCCATCCGGTGCTTGCACACCGGACACATCGGCCGCTCGTTGATCGACGCAGTCATCCCTTAACCCCGGAACCACATCATACGTGCCGCGCAGCTGCAGCCTGCAAGGAAAATCGCTTTTGACCCGGCCTGGACGAACGACCTCGGTCTCACCGACGCCACTTTGGTCCGGGATCTTCCTTGTATTTCACGCTCAGGCCGATAAGGATTGGATCAGATCGCGGTCACAAGCCTTGCTGAATTGCGCAACCATGTCGAGTGGCAACTTGCCAAGCACTGTTGCGAACGGCACGTCAAAGATTATGTCACCGTCATTATCTGACGTAGAGCACCCAGCTGCGCCAGTCTTCCGCACTCGCCGTCATGATCTGCCTGTTCGCATGCGTCGATCAAGTCATCCACGAACGCGTGGCTTCGATCGAGCAACACGCCACGCGCGTTGAAGTAGTGGAAATAGACGTTTGTCACGTTCCGGCTCCATCAATCAACCGAGTAAAAATAGTCGATAGCAGGAGGCGGAACGTCGGACAAATCCGGTCGGTACCCTAAGGAGACATACGGAAGAAGCGGAGCGGCGTAAAGCCGCCTGGGTCCGGCCGAATCCGTCAACACCCTTAAGCAACCCACCGGAATTTCGAAAGCAGATCTCTTGAGATATGAGAGGACCATCAAGACGCGCCTAAGCAGCGGCAACTTAGCTCAGGAGGCCAGCATGATCTCGACGCTTTCAAGTCCCCTCAGAATACAGAGTACTTCACGCACTCTTGCGCATCGTCCACCCTCGAAGCGGCGATTCATCAAGTTTGAACTTGATCGGTCGCGCGCCTCTCTTCACCGCCATCGGGTTCTTTCAAGCGCTGGACGGGTCGCTGCGTTGTTTCGCCGCGACATTTGAGATCGCTAGAAGCAACCATTTGGCAACTGCTTCAGTTGGGCGCGCGCAACAGATACATCTCAATAACAGCTCTCCCTTCCTAAGGCTCACCAAATCAGGGATGCGTAGATGTTCAAGTCCGTCCTGGCGCCAATCGATCTCGCCGATACCGATCATTTGGCGACGCCCGCTGTCGCTGCTGTAGCAACGCTCGCTAAAATCTGGGGCGGCACGGTCCGCCTGCTCTATGTGCTGCCAACGACACCGGCAATGCTGGCCGAATACGTACCAGCCGATTTCACCACCCAGCAGCGCCAGACTTCTGAGGAAGCCCTCGCCATCGTGGCGCGTGAATCCGGCGTCGAGCCGTCGCGGATTTCGATTGCGGTGCGGCATGGCAGCATCTATCAGGAAATTCTCGAGGAAGCCGTCGCCATCCACGCCGACCTAATCGTGATGACGTCGCATCGGCCGGCAGTGCGCACCTATTTCCTTGGTTCCAACGCCAGCCATGTGGTGCGCTATGCCAGATGCTCGGTGCTCGTGGTCCGGCACTAAACTTCGCCCCCGAGGGACATCCGCAAGATGCGATCCTCATGGTCCGATGCTGATCCAGAAGTTGAAAGATTCGCGCCTTAAGGTTCTTCCGTCGGCTGGCTCCGATTTTAGCAGCGTGCGCCTTTGAGCCATGTAAAATCCTCTCCAAAGTAGCCGGCCGCCAAGCGTGAGCGCAGTCGGCTTGACGGGGGGCTCTGATCGGCCTTGTCTGCAACAGGGGCGTCCGGTGGCCCACCGGCCATCGCTCCAACACGTCCGTGCCAATGCTCGCAAGCAGCTCGAGCGGCTGCCGAAGGGTTCTAAAAGCCTTCAGACCGCTTCGTTCTATCCTGACTACGTGGCGACCCGGCTCCAACAACTGGCGGCTGCTGTCGACTTGAGAACGACCCAGGCCGCTGCGGTTGTTCCTGCTGATCTGCGTCAAAGCGATCGCCCGGTGTGTCCCTAGCTTGTCTGGGCAGGGAGCCGCCTATGCCGGTCCAGAATGCCGAAATCGCCGAGATGTTTGACCAGACCGCCGAGCTCCTGGAGATCAAGGGCGACAACCCTTTCCGTTCCCGCGCCTACCGCAACGCGGCTCGTTTGATCGAGCGCTTGCCAAAGAGCATCACGAGCCTGCTGAAGGCGGGCGAGGATCTCTCAGAATTACCTGGCATCGGCAAGGATCTTGCGGGAAAGATCGCCACCATCGTCGCGACCCACAAATTCGACGTCCTTGATCGGCTCAAGCGCGAGCTGCCGGGTGATCTCGGCGAGATCGCCGCGCTTCCGGGACTCGGTCCCAAGCGGATCAAACTGCTGTACGATAAACTGGGGGTCCGCTCGCTCGAGGATTTGCGGCGTGCGATCCGGTCGGGGCGGCTGCGCGAGCTGAAGGGGTTCGGGACCAAGAGCGAACAGAAACTTGCGGCCGCGCTGGCCAAGCCGAAGGCGGAAAAGCGCTTCAAACTGTCCGAGGCTGAGGCCGAAGCAGAGGCGTTGCTGAATTATCTGGACGGCGCCGACCGGGATCAGATGGCGGTCGCTGGGAGCTATCGTCGCAGGCGCGATACTGTGGGCGATCTCGACATCGTCGTGGCCGCACACGATGGCACGGCCGTTGGCGACAAGCTAACCAGGTACGAGGATGTCGCCAACGTGCTTGCACACGGCACTACCAGAACGACGGTCGTTCTCCGCTCCGGCCTTCAGGTCGATCTGCGCGTCGTTCCAAAGGCGAGCTACGGCGCGGCGCTCATATACTTCACGGGCTCCAAGGCGCACAATATTGTCTTGCGCGGCCTCGCGAACGACCGTGGCTGGAAGCTCAACGAATACGGCCTGTTCGAGGGTCGGCGGCACATCGCCGGCGCGACCGAAGAGGAAATCTACCGCAAGCTTGGCCTCGCATCGATTCCGCCGGAGATGCGGGAGGATCGCGGCGAGATTGCGCTCGCAATGACCGGTAAGCTTCCCAGACTGATTTCGCTTGGAGATATTCGCGGCGATTTGCACGTCCATTCCAACTGGAGCGACGGAACGGCCCCGATTGTGGATATGGCGGTTGCGGCGAAGGCCAGAGGCTATGATTACATCGCCATCACCGACCACAGTCAGCATGTTACGGTGGCCCATGGTCTGGATGCGGCGCGTCTGTCCAGGCAGATCGATGAAATCGACCGGCTGAACGAGAAACTGCACGGCTTCACCGTCCTCAAGGGCGCCGAGGTCGACATCCTCGCCGATGGGCGCCTCGACCTGCCTGACAAGATATTATCCCGGCTCGACATGGTGGTCGCTGCCGTGCACTACAAGTTCGATTTGTCCCGCAAGCTCCAGACCGATCGTATCCTCCGTGCGATGGATAACCGCCACGTGTGCGTCATAGCCCATCCAACAGGAAGGCTCATTGGCGAGCGGGAGCCTTATGAGGTCGACATGGAAGCGGTCATCGCAGCCGCGGCGGATACCGGTTGTTGCCTCGAGCTGAATGCGGACCCCGATCGGTTGGACCTCACGGATATCCACGCCCACGCGGCGAAATCGAGAGGCGTTAAGCTCGCGATCTCGACTGACGCGCATGCAACGGTTGGCTTCACCAACATGCGATTTGGCATCGATCAGGCGCGCCGCAGTTGGCTGGCACCGTCCGATGTGATCAACACGCAGCCGCTATCCAGGTTGCGAGAGTTGCTGAAGCGGTAGCAGGGACCTCTACCTGGCAGGGGCTGTCCCAAGCCGGACATCCCCGAAATCAGATTGGGGCAACCCACAAAGACGCCGCCGGCTTAAATGAAGCGCAGGCGGCGGTTTACCAGCCCCGGGTGGGATAGCAAACTCCCGGTGAAGATTAGTCTCGATGCTTTAGGCAAAGGTTCAAATAGGCTTAGGAATGAGGCGGGCTCAACATGAAGCGCAGAGAATTTACCCTGCCCGAATTGCAGGAAAGGCTGGATGAGCTTGGCGACGGCGCGATTCTTCAGATCGGCCGCCATGACTATGAACGGCTATCCGGCCTGGATGACGCTGCTCTCGGTCGTCTGCGCAATTTCGCTCGCGGTCACCAATGCGTTGCAAGCTTCGCCGATAGCGCCGTTATGTTTCGTAAGCGCATCACCTTGGCGACGGAAGGACCTATCCGCTAACGAGTTGCAGATAGCGTTCAGACCTTGGCCGACGAAGTCAGTAGACAAAAACTGGCTCGTGAATGAGGTGGTCGTTCACCGCGTCCACACCAGGCACGTTTATGGCGACGGCGTTGATCGCCTTTCTCGCCTGCTCGGACTCGACGGTCCCCCATAGATCCACAATTCCGCGCGTGACGACCACGTTGATCTTGTGGGGATGCGCCCATGGCTGCTTCTTGAGTTCTTCCATCAATTTCTGACGGACCGTGGCATCCGACCGCAAAATCTCGAGCTTGGGCCGCGCGCTCGCGATAGCCTGAATGATGTTCGCACGGCTGACGATGCCGACCAGATCGCCCGCTTGGTCGACAATGGGTACTCGCTTGATGCCGTGCGTTTCGAAAAGCTCGGCAATTTCAATCAAAGGCGTCTCGGGTTCGGCCGTCTTGACCTGCCGCGTCATGACGTCCGCAATCGTTCTGGCATGAGATTTGGCATAGTCCGCCGCCATTGCTCGATCTCCGGATAGCATATGCAGCCACCAAGAGTAGGGGCGCTCCGTCCCTGCCTCGACACGATGCATCAAGTCGGCCTCGGTGACGATGCCAACGAGCTTTCCTGCCTTGTCGACCACGGGAACGGCGCTAATGCGCCTCGCAATCATCGTCTTCGCCACGTCCTGTACGGTTGCACTTTCACCGGCCGTGATGACCGGGGACACCATCACGTCTCGCGCCTTCATGGCAACCTCCAACCGAGCCCAATTGCCCGGCGATCGCACCGGGAAGGACATCGTCAATCTAGTGCGACATCAGCGCCGGCACCGTCATCGTCTTCAGCATCTCGCGGGTGACGCCGCCGAAAAGGCCCTCTCTGATCTGGGAATGGCCGTAAGCTCCCATAACCAGCATGTCGAGGCCTTCATCCGCTGCCAAGGACAGGATCAAAGGCTGAATCTCGGACCGTCCTGCCGTCAGCTCCAGCAGGGTCGTCGCGATTTCGGACCGGCCCATGTGTTTCATCAGGCTCAGCGCGGATGCTTCCGCAGGAGAGACCTGGGTCTCATTGATGGAGATGACCACAGCCGCCTCCGCGCGTGACAGGAGTGGCTTCGCATCCCTAAGTGCGCGGGCAGCGTAGCGGCTTCCGTCCCAGCAGATGCCGATGCGCCTGGGCCTGAAGACGCCCTTGAAGATGTGGGGGATCATCAGCGTCGGGCCGCCAGCCTGAAGCAGGATTTGCGTCGAGGTCGCGTTGTCAAAGCTGTCCTGAGCGATGTCCGGCTGCAACGCAACAGTGAGGTCGTAAAGCCTGGCGGCAGCTCCGACGGCGGAGGCCGCCTCGGCCGGCAAGTCCTGAGTCGAGCGACATCCGTACGGGATCTCCGCCTTACGCGCTTCCGTCTCGAAGACGGCAAGTGCGACGGCGCTACGCTCCGTGGCTCGCTCCTGCTCCATCTCGAAGACAGCAGCCACGCCGGTCACAACCCCGTCTGCTGCGAAAGCGATGCCAGGCTGTATGTAGCCAGGGGCTATCGCGTCGAGATGAGCGTGCAGCGACCCCGCCAGTGAAATAGATGCATCGATCACCGGCTGTGGTGGTCGTTCGGTTGGAATATGAACAAGGATGTCTTTGATCATGAAGCTGTTCCCGAACTTCCGAACGAAATTCCAACCGCCGGGCGGAGCTGTGTTGACATGAATCAACCGCCACCGCTGGCATCCGCGACCGGAGAGATGAAGTATGAACCTGCGAAACCACTGCTTGACCTCGGTCAAAAACGTCAAAAAGTATCTGATCTAGGCTGTCACGTCTCCTTGGCATGCGTCATTGGCTCTGACGTAAATACCTGGTGGAACGGCGACACGGAGGCCCTGCTGATGAGCAAGACGATGATCCCGCACAATGCGATCGTTTTTGTTGGCGATGGCCGAAAGGCGCTGTTCTTCCGCAACGAGGGCGACGCAAAGTTCCTGAACTTGAAAGTCGAACGAGCCTTCGAGGATGACAATCCTCCAACCCATCTGCAGGGCAGCGAAGGTCCCGGGCGGGTCAGCAAGGCGGCTCATTCAGGCCAGCGAAGCGCGGTCGAGGCTGTCGACTGGCACGATCTGGAAGAGCATCGGTTTGCACGCATGGTGGCAGACGCTTTCGAGAAACTGGTTCGGCAGCAAAAGGCGAAAGCGATCATCGTCATCGCACCCCCTCGAACGATGGCCGATCTACGCAAAGCTTTCCATCAAGATGTGACACGCTGCATCGTCGCTGAACTACACAAAGACCTGACCAAGCATCCGGTGACGGAAATCGAGAAGCATCTCGTTGAGAGCTTATAGCTCTGCCCGGCGTTCGGCATTAGGAGGCTGCAATGCCCCACTACATCGTCCGCTTTTTCAAGAATGTTATCGGTGACCAGGGGCTGGCGCGTGAGCTATGCCAAGGCACATTCGAGCTTGATGCCTCCAGCGAAACGGAAGCTGACGCATCTGCCAAGCGGAAATTCTGCGGAGCGCGTTCCACACTTGATTGGTCGTTGCACGCAGATCGCGTCGAGACGACGCCAGCAGACTTTCCGTCCTGATCGTGCCCAACCGGGGGCCCCACGCTCGCGACCGAAACCGCGTTTTCGAGCGCTGTTCGCACCACCTTGACCGGGGTCCCACGATGCCGGCCGCAACGAGATCGACATAGGACACGCTTTCGTCATCAACTTCCAGTGACCTTTGAGCTCCGGGCGCCAAATGGTACGAGCTGCAAAACACTACTTCCGCTACAGCCCGGCCTAGTGAAGCTCAGAGCTCACAGTTTCGCTGACAGGCCCGACCTCGACAATGTCCCCGTCGTTGACGTGATCGCGGATTGCCCCGAGCTCGGCTGAATTGATCTCAAGGAGCCACCGCTTCCACTCTCTTGGATGTCCCTCGGGGGCGACCGGCTCGCCACTTGCGGCGTATCTATATTTCGCTAGCGCCTCTGCGGCTCGTTTCATAGCGTCGCCGTCCTTCAAGGTTACAACGCACCTCATATCGTCCCTCGTCTGTAAATAAAAAAACATACCACGGGTACTTTGGTGCACTTTGATTGGGATCAAGGCGAATAAGTCGGCGCGCGCGGTTTCTGATTGCGCCAGGTCAACGAGTAGCGGGGCGACGCGCTCTAGGTATTCATTGGCCCGTTATGCCTTGCCTTCGACCAATCATCGCGTTTGGGCCGCTCGCTTGTCATCACAGGGAGGTGCTGGAAATGCTCGCCGAAACAAAGTTAGATACGATGAGCGCCATCTATCAGCGGCGCGCGGTGCGAAGCTACACTGCTAAGAAAATCGGGAAAGAGACTATAGAGAAACTCCTCGACGCTGCGGTGCATGCGCCAACGGCGGTTCATCGCGAGCCGTGGGCATTTGTCATAATTCAGAACAAGGATCGGTTGCGACAATATTCGGATCTCGCAAAATCCTTGCTGCTCGGCCAGCAGGAGGCAACGTCGTTCTTCCGCGCGGCTGAACCGAAGGCGCTCGCTATGCTTTCCGATCCTAACTTCAACATCTTCTATGACGCCGGCACGCTCGTCGTCATCGGCTGCAAGTCGCGCGGTCCTTTCGTGGAGGCCGACTGCTGGCTTGCAGCAGAAAATCTTATGCTTGCCGCGACCGCAGAAGGGCTTGGCACTTGCTGTATTGGATTCGCCGTCAACATTCTGAATGCTCCTGAGGTCAAACGCGAGCTTGGCATTCCGGAAGGCGGAGCTGCGGTAGCTCCGATCATCATTGGCGTGCCCAGGGGACCGATACCTAGCGGCACAAGAAAGGCGCCAGAAATTCTGTCGTGGGTGGCGTGAATGGGCTGAGCAAGTGACGTGGAGAGCAATAACGTCGAGCCGCGATTGTTGATTTGCGTGCACCCACTGCGCGCCAAGGGACACTTGCGTCGCTAATCTTCAGCTACAAACGGGGAGAGAACCCATGAGCATGCGGATTGACCCCTTCCTTTACTCTATAATTGCGTTGATCAGTTTTGCAGGATCCGCAGCTGCTGATCCTGTGGTTCGGTATGCATGTAATACCGTCGGGACCGCGGCTCCTGAACCGGTAGGCGATCGCGACGGGCATACGATTGTAGCTAATCAGTTCACCTGTGTCGGCATGGGCGGTCTTCTTAAGGGGGCCAACTACACCGCAGTAAATATCACCGAGTTCGATGGCCCGAAAGGAAAGTACTTGCTCGCCGGCGGAGTTCATCGCGGGCAAGGTGGCCTTGTCGTGACCCAGGCCCTGGAAGGTGTTACGATATTCAACATGAAGGATGGCAAGCCTGTCTCGTTTGAAGGAACAGGCAAGGCGATAGTCAAGTTCGCCTCTGGCCCGTTCGCCCAGCTCTCTGGAAAGACACTCAATCTGACGGTTAAGCAGACTGGTTTGAACCGCTGGGACTTGGAGTTCTTTGAGTAAACGGTTGTCTTGGGGGGTCGCTAGAATTTGGCGGCCTTCTCCAGCTCCAAGGCCGCCGCTCTAATTGACTGCGTCAGAGTAAACATCGACGCGACGGATCGTCCCCTCAGAAGAGACAACCGGAGTCAAAGAAGAACTTGGTTCAGACTTTTACCATCGTTTGCGCGAGCAGGTCCGTTCACGTGGAATTTGATGATCGTTGGTATTGGATGATTGTGAGGAGATGTCGAGAAAGCTCGTCGTTCTTAGTTCGAAGTCTCGGAGGGCGCTCAGTTTGAGCTCGCTTAGGATTAGCAGCCGCCACTGAGCGACCCGCCAGGGCTAATATCCCATCCGGCGATACATCCGGGCCGCGATGACGACTAGGATCGCGGTCAATGCGATCAAGACACTGAAATCCACCATGAGCCCATAGTCGCTCGTTCCCGTCTTCAGCATGAGGCTGCGCAGAGCATCGACTTCATAGGTCAAAGGGTTGACGTGTGACACTGCGCGCAACCATTCCGGCATTAATGACAATGTATGGATCGCATTGCTGGCAAAAAAGATCGGCATTGTCAGCACCTGTCCGATACCCATGAACCGTTCGCGCGTCTTGACGATGCAGGCGATGATCAATGAAAGCGGTGGAGAACAGCCCGGAGCCGACGATGATGGCCGCAGCGACGCCGAGCATATTGAGTGGATTAAGAGCGATGCCGACGCCCAGCAGAAGCGACAGGATGTAGACGATAACTGCCTGGGACAGCGCTCGCACACCGGCCGAAATAGCTTTCCCGAGCACCAGAGCCGACCGCGGCGCTGGACTCGCGAGGTAGCGCTGCAATACGCCGAGATCTCGCTCCCAAATGGCAGAAATTCCGTAGAAGATAGCGACGAATAGGGCGCTCTGCGCCAGGATGCCAGCGGCGAGGTAGTCGAGATAGGGCACGTTGCCTGGCGCGACGCATGACGCAACTCCGGAACTGTCGACGATCAACCGAGGCAGGCGGCCCTAAGTTCCCGTCAATGCCGTCGGGCGTCAAGCTCATCCCGAGCCGCCCGCGCAACCTCTCGCGCCGCCTCCAGCGCAACATCGCGCGTCAGCACCTCAGGCCGCAGGCGCCGGCTCGGCAGGTCGTCCCAGTAGAAGTATCGGCTGGGCCTGCCATCGGCGAAGCGCACCTCGAAGCTGCCGCAGTAAGTGCCCGGACGTTGCTGGAGTGCAGCGCGATGACGCGCCGCGCCTTGAACGAGAACGCTGCACGTACGCTGTTCAAACGAACAGCGCCGCCACCTCGGTGAGCTTTGGAAAGCACAAGAATGCCGCCGAGGTTGGGGGGCATCTTCGGCGGCCACTTGGGGGATGCGCACAGGGCGGCCGTACGCGAGATACAATTAACGCGCCGGGCGCGGCCGAGGGAGATCAAGCAGGCAGCCCCGTAATCCACCGGGTGCGCCGGCTTGAGCGAGATCAAAGGTGGCTGATCGCGGTCTGCGAAAAGGTCGCCATCTGATTACGGAAGCGTACTTGCAATCCGCCCGGCAGCCGTTATCGAATGCCGGGCTTTTGCATGGCCCGAAACGCCGATGATCCATTTGGTTACACGATTTGCGACGACTCTGATCGTCGGGCTCTGCATTCTGCTTTCAGTCGCAGCGATTGACGGTGCGCTCGCAGCAATCACCGTTCGAATTCAGCTTTCAAATCAGACGATGAGCGTCACCGTGGATGGCGCCCAATTTGCCACTTGGCCGGTCTCGACCGCGCGGCGCGGTTACCGAACGCCCGTCGGAACTTACACACCCTATTCTCTCGAACGGATGCACTATTCCAAGCTCTACGACTTTACGCCAATGCCATATTCGATCTTCTTTCACGCCGGATACGCGATTCACGGCACCTACGAAGTCCGCAGTCTTGGTCGACCAGTCTCCCACGGCTGTATCAGGTTGAGTCCGAATAACGCCCGCTCTCTCTTCGAATTAATTCAGGCGCAAGGACGGCTGAACACGACAATCGAGATCATCCGTTAAGGGCAGCCGTCGTTTCTGACGCAGCCGGTGGGACAAGCGGTGATGGGGCAGAACAGTGGCTCTTCAGCATTGACCGTTGCTTTGCCCGGTTCTTCGCAGCAAGGCCACTTCGGTTGGGCGCGGTAAGGAATGATGTAAGACTTTGTGCGCAGGTTCTCACCGATGCGGCGGCTTGTCCGCTCGCGGCACCTCTCGCGCCTCTTCCTCGGCGAGCAGCTTGCGGATCGTCTCGCGCTTGTGCTCGTCAGTTTCCTCTTCGAGGAGCTTCTGAAAGCGGCGGATATTCTCGTTGTGAATGTACCGCTCCATGGGACTGCCCTCCCACATGAGTGACGGGACCGGTATCTTAGTCCCATCCGAGAATTAACACATGTTAATTCCCGCAGGTGCGACCCGTACAACTACGGGTGATCCTGCGGCGGAACGCTCGCGTTTGCTGGCGGGAGCCGCTGGTGATTGTGCCACGCCGGCGGCTCCAGCCCTGATGAATTCGCTGTCGGGTGGCGTGACGGCGCGACTGCTGTAGCTGCTGCTCGGCGTCAGACACGCGGGCGCGAAGATTCTGCAGGTCGGAGAGCTGAGACGTGAGCTGTTCTAGACGCTCCTGCAGTAGGGCTGCTCGACCTTGGTGACTACGCATCTCATAGGTCCTGCACACAAATTAGAACCACGCCCCCCAGCCGAGGCAAGCTAGATTTAACATATGTTAATTTCAACTTGGATAGCGGCGGCTTCTTTGATCTAAGTCAAACGGTTGCGCTTCTCGCGCCAAGGCCGGGGCCAAGGCGGAAGCGGGCTAAGGTGTAAGGCATACAGCTGCCACGGGGTTGATGCAGGCTGGTGCCCTCATGTGGGAAGCTGCCGGCTTTCTCGGCATGAGCGAGAAGACCCTTCGTGAGCACGACGACGCGCACAAGACGGTGCAGGAGCTGTTGAGGCTGCAGCCGACTATGACGGTCAGCGGCTGGTTGAAAGGTTCTCCCGCCGCGTCCTACGAAATCGGACGGCAGGCCGCGGAAGTGTTTCGTCGAGCGGGAGTACCCGAGTGACGCAAAATGACGATCGCTTCTGCAACCAAGGACGCCTGCCTCAAGGCGACCGGGCATAAGGACAGTGTGTCCTGCCGCTTCACCCATTGCTATCCGGATGGGCCAGCACCGTATTTCTCGAGGCAAAGGGCGGCACGGCGCACTTGCTGAGCAGTTGTAAATCGGCGCCGAACCACGATCCGTTCGCTATCATCTGAATCAACGATTTAGCGCGCCGATCGGCGCAGGGACCCAACGCCGATTAACACTTCAAGACTATCGCGGATTTCCGCAAGGACAATGGCAAGGCCATGGTGCTATGACATTTCCTGATGACAAACTTTCTGCAAAGCGAAACATGAGCAATCCGCAGATTGACGCAGCGCGGCAAGGTGCCGGTCTTTGATTAGAAGTGCTGTGAAAAAGTTGATCCGCGCGAGTCTGGTTTCGGTCGAAAGTTCGGATAAGCTTGCGACAGTTGCCGAAAGAACAAAAGTCCTTGGGAGGAAATGATGCTCGACACCACGCCTAACGCGCGCATCCAGGCCTTTCTCGACAAATTCGAAGCGGCGCTTGTGGCAGGCGACCTGGACGCCGCCCTAGGGATGTTCGCACCCGAGTGCTACTGGCGCGACCTTGTTGCCTTCACTTGGAATATCAAGACAATGGAAGGTCGCGATCAGATCCGCGAGATGCTCAGCTCCTGCTTGGCGCACGCAAAGCCACGCAATTGGAAAATAGCCGACGGGGAAAACGCTTCTGAAACCGACGGGGTGGCCGAATGCTGGATCTCGTTCGAGACCGAGGTCGCCCGCGGCTACGGTCTAATCCGTCTTCAGAACGGCCAGATTTGGACGCTTTTGACGACGATGGTCGAGCTGAAGGGTTACGAGGAGAAGGCGGGCTTCACCCGGCCGCTTGGCGCCCGCCACGGCGTCAATCCAGGCGCCAAAACCTGGAAAGAATTGCGGGACGAGGAAACCGAGCAGCTCGGCCTCAAAACGCAGCCGTACGTGCTCATTATCGGCGGCGGCCAGGGTGGCATCGCACTCGGCGCGCGGTTGCGCCAGCTTGGCGTGCCCACCATCATCGTCGAGAAGAACGCGCGTCCCGGCGACTCCTGGCGCAACCGCTACAAGTCGCTCTGCCTGCATGACCCGGTCTGGTACGATCATTTGCCCTACATCGACTTTCCGAAGAACTGGCCGGTGTTTTCGCCCAAGGACAAGATCGGCGACTGGCTGGAGATGTACACCAAAGTCATGGAGCTGAACTACTGGACCGGCACCACGGCCAAACACGCTGACTGGAACGACGCCAAAAAGGAATGGACGGTCCTCGTCGAGCGCGATGGCAAGGAGATTACGCTCAAGCCGAAGCAGCTTGTTTTTGCGACCGGCATGTCCGCCAAGCCGAACATGCCGCAATTCAAGGGCATGGATACCTTCAAGGGTGAACAGCACCATTCCTCGCGCCACCCAGGTCCCGATCGCTACAAGGGCAAGAAGGTCGTCGTGATCGGCTCGAACAATTCGGCACATGACATCTGCGCAGCGCTGTACGAGGCTGGCGTCGATGTGACAATGGTGCAACGCTCGACGACACACATCGTGCGCTCGGATTCGCTGATGGCATCCATCGCGGACCTCTATTCAGAGCGCGCGGTCCGCGGTGGCATGACGACAGCCAAGGCCGATCTGATCTTCGCCTCGCTGCCCTACAAGATCCTGCATCAGTTGCAGAAGCCGGTTTATGACAAGATCCGCCAGGATGACGCCGATTTTTATGCAGGGTTGACGAGAGCCGGTTTCCGGCTCGACTTCGGCGACGACGATTCCGGTTTGTTCATGAAGTACCTGCGTCGCGGCTCGGGCTATTACATCGACGTTGGCGCCTCGCAGCTCATCATCGACGGAAAGGTCAAGCTGGTCGCAGGCCAGGTCGAGGAAATCACGCCCAGCGGTGTCAAACTCGACAACGGAAGGGAGCTGCCTGCCGATGTGATCGTCTATGCTACCGGCTACAGTTCAATGAACGGCTTTGTCGCCGACCTGATCAGCCGGGAAATGGCCGACAGGGTCGGCAAGGTCTGGGGACTGGGCTCGAATACGACCAAGGATCCCGGCCCATGGGAAGGCGAGCAGCGCAACATGTGGAAGCCGACACAACAGGAAGGGCTATGGTTCCACGGCGGCAATCTGCACCAGTCGCGTCACTACTCGCAGTTCCTGTCCCTACAGTTGAAAGCTCGCTATGAGGGCATCCCGACCCCCGTCTATGGCCTGCAAGCGGTCCATCACAAGGCATAAGGCTTCGTGGCATACGGTTGTCTTCGCGGTTTGACGTGGCCCATGGCTGCATGGGCCTGGCAAGCTCGTGCGCACTCCGCACTGAAGGTCCTCTGGTCGGCTGCGCTATTTTTAGTGCCTACGTCGCATAGACCCATAGAGTCGGCAATGCGAGGCGGACATCAAAGATCGATGTCGGCCTGTTGTCCAGGTTGAGGTCGGGCTATGGCCGACAAAGTCAAATTGATCTAAATCGCGAGAGAAGGGCAGCTAGGCAGCGCTCGCCTCCGACTCCGTGATCCGTTAGAAATCGCCCACGGAAGCCGCAGCCGAAGTAATGGTGCCCGCCAGCAAGACCGACGGCCTCCTAAATCGAATCAGGTTGAGCAGATTGTGTAAGTCTGCGGTTTGCGCGAGATTTGCCAAACTCGACGAATGGCATTTCGATCAGCCGCCAAGACAACCACGCCATCGGCACCGTATAAACAACGGCCAGAGCGAAAGGGCCGCGGAGGATTGTACCAAGCTCGCGGCGGCCAATGACAATCCAATTGGGTGCAGCAAATAGAAGCTGTACGAAATGCGGCCCGTGAAACGTGCGGCGAAGGTATCCAAGACGGAAAAAAGGCGCGCTTCGCGGGCGTTTGCAACGAGATAGATTAGCGTGCCTGAGCGAGAGTTTCACCCAGGATCGTTAGCGCTGTCTGCTTCCGGAGGCCGCAGACGAAAAAAGGCACGATAGCAGCAACTGTGCCGCCGACGAGGAATTGCCGCAACCGCTCCGGCCGCGGCGCAAATGCAGCAGAACCCCGACCACGAAAGCGTAGAGCGGCGCCAAGTTGGTGACGCCGCCGAGCAGATGGACATACGCTCCCCACCACGAGAGAGAAAATAGGACCGCGCACAGCACAAAGAGAGGGCGGGCACCGTAGCGTTTGTAGGCCAAAAAGCTCGCGAGGATGAGCGGAGATGCAAAACATTCGACCGTCATCGACCACATGACACCGTTGATGTCACTACGGATCATATCCTCGCCGAAAACCGGGAGCCGAGCCATTGCCCGTGGTTTGCCCGGAGACGGACACAGCATGAAACGCCGCCATTTCGTGACGCTTGTGGGAGGGGCGGCATTGATTTGGCCGGCGCTGTCGCTTGGACAACAATTCGCAAGGGTTTGGAAGATCGGGTATCTGGGATTTGGCGAAGCATCAAGCTGGACGAGCGAAGTGGAGGCTTTCCGTGCCGGTCTTCGCGATCTAGGATATGTCGAAGGCAGGAATCTCAGAATTGATTTTCAATGGGCCGAGCGAGTCGATCAAACGTTTGATCTCGCAAAGCAACTCGTCGACAGGACGGTCGACGTCATTTTCGCGCCTGCATCCACCCAGGTAGGGCCTGCCCGGCGCGCAACTGGCACTATTCCCATCGTTTTCGCTCAGCACGCAGACCCGGTCGGGCTTGGAGACGTGACGAGCCTCTCGCGGCCCGGCGGAAACATAACGGGCATGTCCATGCTTCTCACAGAAGTGTCCGTGAAGGAACTGGAGATCTTGAAGGAAATACTTCCCGGTGCCACGCGGGTCGGCTTGCTCTGGAATCCGACCACGCCTTCGCATCCGACCGCTGTTAAGGCGGTTGATCGCGCAGCACAAACGCTCGGAGTTGAGCTCGTCCACGCTTCAGCCAGCAGCGTCTCAGAAGTTCAAGACGCATTTCACACCATGGCACACAATCAATGCAACGGCGTTCTAGTGTTGTCATCGCCTCTATACACCGTGCAAGCTGAACTGTTGGCCGAACTTCAAATGAAGCATCAGTTGCCTGCCATATTTGCAAATAGGGCCAACGTGAAGGCGGGCGGGCTGGTCAGCTACGGGGCGGATCTGGACGATCTATATAGGCGTGCCGCTTCCTACATCGACAAAATCTTTAAGGGGGCTACGCCCGCTGAATTGCCCGTGGAGCAAGCTTCGAAATATTTCATCGTTCTCAACCTGAAGACCGCGAGGGCTCTGGGCGTCAATGTCTTCCCTACGCTGTTGGCCCGCGCCGATGAGGTCATCGAATAGGCACATCCAATTCTCGTGCGAGAGCCAAGTGTCACGGCGCCGGCCGGTGAGGTCCGGTGATCGCGGCAGAGCGGACCAGATTTGCTCAACCTGAGTTCTTCGCATTTTGACCCATCCGCGACATGGGCAGGTTCAGCCGACCAGCTGGCAGTGCCCACTGATGACAGTGCCGTCGCGTTTACATGCCGTCGACGCGGTTGATGAAACCTTGCCAGACAGCGGTCGGGTCGAACAGATGTTGCCAAATGTTGCCGAACGTAAGCGCCGTCTAAGAACAAGTGCGTATCCGTGACGTGGACGGCCAAATTGCTTCCGAATGTCAGAGAGTGCATCGTCCCCTCGTCCAGATTATTAACGGTAACCTGTTCCCCGTTTATGTAGACCGAGTTGCGCTCGCCACCCGTAAGGCCCCGCGCCCAGCATTTCAGATCGATCGTCTCGGCATGTGCAGCCGTTGCAGCTAGCAGCGCTGCGACGATGATGGTTGCTTTCAGCTTCACAGTTATCTCGTCGCTTTGTGACGGCCCTGCCGGGGGGTTCGGACACGGCAGGACATTCGATGACTCTGCCGAAATTTCGGTGTCGCCTTCGAAGGATGTGCAGAGGACTCAGTCGTTCAGAGATGAGCACGCGGCAATAGCCATCCCATGATCTTCTGATAGGGATCGCGACGACTGCGGACGAATGCGTTCTCGTTCTGCTGAGCGGCGGTCCTGGCGAATTCAGAAATCCCCTTTCTAGACTGCCGTTTATCCTTCGGAAGCGTCGCCCATTGTCGAATGATCTTCCGGCGGGCTTCGCGTTGCTTTTCCCTTACGTCAGGCATCGGGACGCTCCTTGAAGAGGATTATTCCGGTCGACCTAGTATTGTTTGGCTCACTAGAACTTCAACGTCCAATCAGGAACTCTTGGCCCCTCTGATCGTGCAGCGCTATACACGGGGGCGAGTCTCATATTGGCTTTGCAGGCCCCGCCGCCCTAGAATTGCGGCGATCGCAGGACGGGCGAAATGCAGTACGTTTGCGACGCGCCGAAGGGCAAGACCTGGTTCCGTATCGAGACGGAAGGTGAAGCGTTGCATGAGTCGCGCCTGATGGGCCACACAGTTGAGCAATATTTCCGCCGCGAACGGGAGAAGGCGGTCCAGTCCTGGCATCCCGAGCGGCCCAACGCGATCGAGCGCGACATCGGCCTCGAGGCCCATATACAGCGAGAGATGCCGCTTTTCCTCACGCTGCGCGACAGCGAGGGCAATGCACTGACTACAGCGATGCTGCCACCGGGCGGCAAGGATCGCGGCGGGTTCCGGATCATCATCGTTGCCGCATCCAATGCCGATCCTTATCCGCAGCAGGACGCGGCCATCGCTGCACTGGGAGCGCATTTCGGTCTCACACTCGATCGCAACCGCTGCTTCCCCTACGGCCGCTAAGGAGCCTGACAAGTATCGCCGCTTGATTGGAGCGATGCCGGCTCATGGCCCGTGTGCGAAGTCCAGACCGGTTCACAGGTGGTCTGGTTGTGGGGGCAGATCTCAAGCGGCTCGCCCAGCGCGCGACCGCCGCGATTGGACTCTTAGCGGAGGCGCGTCGTCCTTGTAAGGTTGGCAATCTGTTTCTATTGGGCGGCGAGTTCGGCCAGGAAGCTGCTATCGCTGTTTCCGGGAATGGAGGCTCCTTGGGATGATTCCGGGCGGCGTCCCCTCGAACTCGGCCGCCTGACATTCGTCGGCGGCGCAGGCTTCGACGCGCTCGCGCAATACGGCGCGCCTGTGTTGGACCCCGGCTGACCGCCAGGAAATCGGAAAGGGCTCGGCATCGCTGCCGAGCCTTGTTATTGTTGAGCTCTTATGTGGGACTTAGAAGTCCATACCCCCCATGCCGCCGCCGCCCGGAGGCATGCCGCCCGCACCAGTATTCTTCTTCGGCACTTCGGCCACCATAGCTTCGGTGGTGATCAGGAGCGCTGCGACGGACGCCGCGTTCTGGATCGCGACTCGAACCACCTTAGTCGGATCGATGATGCCCTTGGAGACCAAGTTGCCGTATTCGCCGGTCTGCGAGTCGAAGCCATAGGCGTACTGATCCTTCTCGAGGATCTTGCCGACGATCACCGAGCCGTCCTCGCCCGCGTTGATTGCGATCTGGCGGGCCGGGTAGGACAACGCCTTGCGCACGATCTCGACCCCGGTCTTTTGGTCGTCATTTTTGGTGCGAATGCCCTTGAGGTGATCGGAGGCACGCAGTAGCGCAACGCCGCCGCCCGGCAGGATGCCTTCTTCAACCGCCGCGCGGGTCGCATGCATCGCATCGTCCACGCGATCCTTGCGCTCCTTGACCTCGACCTCAGTCGCGCCGCCGACGCGGATCACCGCGACGCCGCCGGCGAGCTTGGCGAGACGCTCCTGGAGCTTCTCACGGTCGTAGTCCGAGGTGGTCTCCTCGATCTGCGCCTTGATTTGCGCCACGCGAGCTTCGATGTCGGCCTTCTTGCCGGCGCCGCTGACGATCGTGGTGTTCTCCTTGTCGATCATCACCTTCTTGGCGCGACCGAGCATGTTGAGCGTGACGTTCTCGAGCTTGATGCCGAGGTCTTCCGAGATGGCCTGGCCGCCGGTCAGGATTGCGATGTCCTGGAGCATCGCTTTGCGGCGATCGCCGAAGCCCGGAGCTTTGACAGCAGCGACCTTAAGGCCGCCGCGGAGACGGTTGACGACGAGCGTGGCGAGCGCTTCGCCTTCGACGTCTTCGGCGATAATCACAAGCGGCTTGCCGCTCTGCACCACGGCTTCCAACAAGGGAAGTAGTTCATTCAATTGAGATAGCTTTTTCTCATTGATCAGGACGTAGGCATCATCCATCTCAACGCGCATCTTGTCGGCATTGGTGACGAAGTAGGGCGAGATGTAGCCGCGATCGAACTGCATGCCCTCGACAACTTCGAGTTCGGTCTCGAGCGACTTGGCTTCCTCAACGGTGATGACACCCTCGTTGCCGACCTTCTTCATGGCGTCGGAGATGAACTTGCCGATCTCCGCGTCGCCATTGGCCGAAATCGTGCCGACCTGGGCGATCTCGTCGTTCGAGGTGACCTTCTTGGAGTTCTTCTGCAGGTCGGCAACCACAGCCTCGACCGCGAGGTCGATACCGCGCTTGAGGTCCATCGGGTTCATGCCGGCGGCAACCGACTTGGCGCCTTCACGGACGATCGCGGCCGCGAGCACGGTGGCGGTGGTGGTGCCGTCGCCGGCCGCGTCAGCGGACTTGGAGGCGACTTCGCGCACCATCTGCGCGCCCATGTTCTCGAACTTGTCCTCGAGCTCGATCTCCTTGGCGACGGTGACGCCGTCCTTGGTGATGCGGGGCGCGCCAAACGACTTGTCGAGGACGACGTTGCGGCCCTTTGGGCCGAGCGTCACTTTCACTGCATTGTGGAGGATGTCGACACCGCGTAGCATCCGGTCGCGGGCGTCGACGCCGAATTTCACTTCTTTGGCTGACATGGTGGGTTTCCCTGAGTTTTTGACTTGGTCTCAGCCTTGATGAGGCGACCGGCAGGCACTTGAGCGATGCGAGCGGTGGATTAGGCGGCCTTCTTCTTGGAAGACATCTCGGTGAGAACGCCCATGATGTCACTCTCCTTCATGATCAACAGTTCCTCGGCGTCGATCTTGACCTCGGTGCCCGACCACTTGCCGAACAGCACGCGGTCGCCAACCTTCAGGTCGATCGGAACCAGCTTGCCGGCTTCGTCGCGGCCACCGGGGCCAACGGCGATGACTTCGCCCTGGGAGGGTTTTTCCTTGGCTGTATCGGGAATGATGATGCCGCCAGCGGTCTTCTCTTCCGCGTCGATGCGCTTGACCACGACCCGATCGTGAAGCGGACGGAATTTCATGCTCTCCTCCTATCTTCTAGTCGTTTATATTTTTGAAAAAGCAGTCGAAGCGAGCGAGTGCTAACCGCTCCGAAAATAAGCCGGCCTGGCCGGCATACAAGACAAAGCGACGAAGGATTTCGAAAATCCATCGCCCTCACTGGAGGCTCGTTCAGAGCCACCTAAAGGAGCCATGGAATGAACTCTTGGCCGGCGTCTGGGTTAGCATGTTCAGGTACTATGATGCCGCGTCCAACGGCGGTCTAGATCCCGTCACGGTACGCGGAGAAGTCGGGAAATCCCATCCCTCTCGCCTAGCGAGAGAACCTGAGCCGCAGCAGTCGAGCAACTTTCTTTAGAGATTCTCTCCCTCCGTCGAGAGAACAGCAAAACTACGTGTGCGTCTTGACGCTTCAGTGAGACTGTTTCAGTGAGTAGCTCTGGGAAGGTGCCCGCCTGTCAACCTGTCAACCGTGTCAACCCAAGAATCACCTCAGCTGGCTGGTGAAATTTCGGGGCGCGCTTGTGCCATACCGGGGCCTGGGAGGACCCGCTTCGACCAGGAACATCATGCGGACCTCAGTGTCTACTGGCGACAACAGCCGCTATCGTTCGATTTTAGCCCTGGTCAGAAGGAGTGTACGAGGCGACAGCATCGGCAACCTGCTGGAAGAACAGGCTATAGGTGCCGTGAGCTGCGAAAAATGCTTGCCGAGAGGAAAAGTGTCCCAACGATGCTGGTGACCGAATTTACATCGAGCGGGGTGCCATTAAGCGCGCTGTAGCAAATGACGCCTACGAGCGAAAAGAGGGCCAGCACAAAGCGAATAACAGGCGTCGACGAGAGGTTGCCGAGGCGCTTAGCGAGACTGACCGCGGCGTTCAAAATGAACGGACCCAATAATGCAACAAGAGAGGTGATCATGTTGTTTAGATGAAGGATAATCACACTTAGTAATTATACGCCCTGTCGAGCCTGACGAATGATCCTCTCCACATTGAGGATACCGGGGCAGGTTTTCCCGCCCGTTGATTTGGCGGTGAGGGATTACATGGGTGGAATCGAGCGGGATAGACCACTTGGCTGCAAGGTACTGCGCCGGAGTACCTCAAGGCAATCGCGCCGAGCAGCTCGCGGTATGTCGGACGGCGACAGATTTGAGGTCTCGGCGTTTTCGGTGGCGGCTTTTGCCGTTGTCTTACAGACCGCAGCTTTTTTCGGTTCTTTGCCTGCCATCAAGGCTGCGTCGACGGTCCGTCTACCGATACCCGAGTCGCGCTTCTCGACGTCCCTGATCTGGCGGGCTTCGTGGATTTCTTTTCGGGAGAGGCCGACGTCGGCGGCTGTTGGAGCATTGTTCTCCTTTGAAACTTTGCTCACCCGGTCCCGGCCGGCCGTCTGCACTTCGCCACGCGCCTGCGCCGCATCATACTCGTCAGCAAGGCGCCGCTTCACCTGCGCCTCAATGTCCAGCGCGTCGGCTTGCGCACGCAAGGCGGCGCTAAGACTTAACGCACCGTTAGCGAGACGGAGGTAAGCTTCGGCTCGGCAACCGTTCGGGTCTGCAAGCAATGGAATTTCAAAGTGCGACACCCGCGGTTGTGGTGGCGATCCGCCAGCGTGATCTTCTGAACACCTGGCTGAGGCTCTACTTGCGCAATGAGGACGACCTTCCCGGCATTTCGGGGTACGAACCTGAACGCCTCAAAGAAGAAGCGGACGATCTCGTTTATTACACTATCGAAGCGTCCTGCACGCCGCCCGTGGTCACGATACAGAGCGAAGGCACTCGCATGTCGAGCGCTTATGGCGCGACCGGCAAAGGCCGCCGACTAGACGAGTACGTTGGCCCCCGGTTGGCGGCCTCTGTGATGCCCGTTTATCACCTATGCATCGAGCGGCGTCGGCCGGTATACACCGTCTCTCATCTGAAGGACGGCGAAGGTCGCGAGGTGGAGTACGAGAGGTTGCTTCTGCCATTTGGGCATGGCAGCACGGTGACTGACATCATCGCGTCGCTCAAAACCATCAGCATGGAAGGTCGCTTCGAGCTTCGAGACCTAATGAAGCGCACGGACATTGTAACAGCCCCAGCTGTGCGGGCCGTGATCGACCGCGACCTCGTAAACGCGCGCCCCTATCGCTCGGCCTCGTGGGCCGATGACCTCGTATTCGAGTGATTGGGTGTCTAACCATGGATCAGGACGAAGTGGCCGAGTGGTTTGTGCCGGCGCTCAGGCGAAGCTACGCTCGTCTGGCGGCATTGATGGTACGCCATAATAGATCGCCTGAGCCCAGCCGCTCGCCGGCACCGCCTCGTGTTGAACAACCCAATCGAATTCTGGATAAGTCGCGTCGGCCAGCACCGCCGCGCCCATAACCCCGGACAAGGCCAAAACTTGACGAAAAGTCGCAATTTGCGCCGACCTTGGTCACGGGAAGAGGAGGAGCGATTAATCTCTCTCCTTTGCGACGGAGCCACTGCCGACGAAATCGGAGAACGGCTGGGTCGGACGCGTCAGTCTGTTTACGCTCGCATCCAGCGCTTTCAGAGGCAGCGGGGGCGAGCCAGTAGGACAAGCGGGAAATTCTTCCTGCAGTTGCCGGTTGTTTGATCCACTGCCGCAAGGTCGCGACCACTTTATCGGCCCGACATATAGTCGGCTGACCTTGGCGTGTTTGTCGTGTTGCGACCTCGCGAGGTGATGGGGATGCGGCTCGTACCTGCCCCCAGCAAGCGCGCGGAAGCGGCGATCGCCGCGAACCCGACGAAGTCGGATCGCGCCATCGCGGCCAAGATCGGGGTCGGCAAGGACACGGTTCGGGGTAGCATTGAAAGCGTACGCGGTGCGGCCGGGCCGCTCGCCAAATGCTCCTTGCTCGATAAATTTTTGAAGCCGGTTCATGTTTTAAGGCCCTGTTGGAGTGAATGTTCGCTGGACGAAAGCTCCGCCTTTCGGATCACTTGCGCAAATGTACGAATAGCGCTGTCCGCCGCCGGGCGCGTCGGTATCGATATCGACAATGATCGGTGTCGATTGGCCGCGCCAGTTGGCCAGTTGCTCGGCCGGCATCGGCCGCGTACCAGATTTCACGACCTTGAGGCCCGCGACCTTAGGGAGGGCCCCGTGGCGCTCACAGTGCAACGCACCTTTTGATCTGCTGCTGCGATAACGGACACGGGCACAATATAAACCTGAAAAGCTAGCATAAATGCCGCGGCAACGGCGTGTGGCGTCCGCATACGTCAACTCCCTCGAAGACGGAATTCAACCACCGCCGCGCGGCAAAAGGCAAATGCTCCCCCGGGAGAGAAGGGATGGATTTTTGTGCAACAATCAGTTGGCAGCGTGTCCGTGGGCGTGAGAGCCCGCTCCGGAGCTACAGCTTGATCAGCGTGCTTCATTGGCGTCGGGGGTGACGGCTTAATGTCGGGCGCACTTGGCGGTGCGGCTCCGAACCCTGCTTCTATGGGCGGGGTCGGGCATGCTGTCCTTTAGGGTGCGCCCCCAGGCCCAGGCGCGCTAGCATCCCGCGCCGGTGCGCGAGCATGGGCTTCGAGGGCTCGCCGTCTCTGACCTTCACATAGCTTGCCAGGATTAAGTCGATGGCTTTTGACACTTCTCCCCAGATCGCTATGCGCCGTCCTCCAGAAACTCAACC
>NZ_LBJP01000060.1:0-44368 GCF_028128715.1 Bradyrhizobium sp. CCBAU 51745
GAGGCGATCGCCTGGGCCCCGCGCCGGCGCCGTCCGCCCCCGGCCCGCGCCCGCGGCACGGCGTCCAGCAGCGCCCGCGTGTAGGGATGGGCGCAGCGCTCGAACAGATCTTCGGGGCGCCCCTGCTCGACCACCCGGCCGAGATACATCACCGCGACCTCGTCGCAGAGATAATCGACGACCGCGAGGTCGTGGCTGATCAGGATGTAGCTGAGGCCGAACTGCTCCTGCAGATCCTGCATCAGGTTGAGGACCTGCGCCTGCACCGAGACGTCGAGCGCGGAGACCGGCTCATCCGCAACGATCAGCTTTGGCTGGGTGATCAGCGCACGCGCAATCGCGATGCGCTGGCGCTGACCGCCGGAGAATTCGTGCGGATATTTGTCCATATCCGCTTCGCGCAATCCGACCTGCTTCAGCACCGTCGCGACGCGGGCACGGAAGGCGGTCCGGTCGGCATCGTCAAGCACGGTGAGCGGCTCGGCGACGATGCGGGCAATGGTTTGGCGTGGGTCGAGCGAACCGTACGGGTCCTGAAATACCATCTGGAAATCGCGCCGCGCACGGCGCAGTTCATCAGGAGAGATGCGGTTGAGATCGCGGCCGAGCAGCGTGACCTGCCCTGCCGCCGGCCGCTCCAGCGCCATCACGACGCGCGCAAACGTGGATTTGCCCGAACCGGATTCGCCGACGATGCCGAGGCTTTTGCCGCCCTGAACCTGCAGGCTGACGCCGTTGAGCGCGCGCACCTGGCCGGGCGGACGGAACAGGTTTTCGCGCGGCAGCGTGTAACGCTGCTCGAGATCCTTGACGTCGAGAAGCGGCGCTGCGGTCATGCGGACAGCGCCCCGACATTCGCGGCCATCGAAACGTCGGTTCTGATGCAGCGGACATTGTGGCCGGCCCCGACCTCCACCATCGGCGGCAGCGCAGAGCGACATCGTTCGATCACCAGCGGACATCGATCGGCAAAAGTGCAGCCGGAGGGCAGATCGGCGAGTTCCGGCACCGTGCCCGAGATCGTCGTCAGCCGCGTCCCCTTACGCGCGCCGAGTTTTGGGCGGGCGCGGAACAGGCCCTGCGTATAGGGATGCCCCATCCGGCGGAACACCTCGTCGGTCGGCCCGCTCTCGACGACCGTGCCGCCATACATCACCATCATGCGCTGCACGTTCTCGGCGATGACGCCGAGATCGTGCGAGATCAGGATCATCGACATGCCGCGCTCCTCGACAAGATCGGCGATGAGGTCGAGGATCTGGCCCTGGATGGTGACGTCGAGCGCCGTGGTCGGCTCATCCGCGATCAACAGCTCCGGCTCGCAGGCGAGCGCCATCGCAATGGTGACGCGCTGGCGCTGGCCGCCGGAGAACTGGTGCGGATAGGCATCGATACGCTTGGCGGGATCGGGCAGCCCGACACGGTCGAGCAATGCGATCGCTTCTTTGCGCGCCTGCGCAGCGGAGTATCTCTTGTGGCGCCGCAGGGGTTCTGCGACCTGGTGCCCGATCGTGTGCATCGGGTTCAGCGCCGTCATCGGCTCCTGGAAGATCATGCTGATGCGATTGCCGCGCAGCTTGCAGTATTCCGCGTCAGGCAGCCGCGCGAGCTCGGCACCATCAAGCTTGATGCTGCCGGTGACGACGGCACTATCAGGCAGCAACCCCATCAGCGACAGCGCCGTGACCGACTTGCCGCAGCCGGATTCGCCGACGAGCCCGAGCGTCTCGCCGCGCTTCAACGCAAAACTGACGCCGCGCACGGCCTGCGCCGGGCCGCGGCTGGTGTTGAGGCGGACGCCGAGATTGTCGACCTCGATCAGGGTTGCGGAATCGGCCATCGTCATCGCTCCCGCGCCAGACGGGGATCGAGCAGATCGCGCAAGCCGTCACCGAGCAGATTGAGGCCGAGCACCGCGATTGCGATCGCCGCGCCCGGATAGACCGCGAGCATCGGCGACTGGAACAGCATGGTCTGCGCATCGTTCAGCATGCGGCCCCAGGACGGCTGCGGCGGCTGCGTGCCGAGGCCGAGATAGGACAGCGCGGCTTCTGCAAGAATGGCGAGCGCGAACTGGATGGTCGCCTGCACGATCAGGATCGACAGGATGTTCGGCAAGACGTGCTCGATGGTGATACGGAACGCGCCCTTGCCCGAGGCGCGCGCGGCCAACACGAATTCGCGCGCCCAGATCGCATTGGCCGAGCCGCGCGTCAGCCGGGTCAAGGTCGGGATCTGGAAGATGCCGATCGCGATGATCGAGGTCACCATGCCCGGTCCTGCCACCGCGGCGAGCATGATCGCCGACAGCACGGCCGGAAAGGCAAAGGTGAAATCGGAGAAGCGCATGATGATCTCTTCGGTCCAGCCGCGCTTGGCCGAAGCGATCAGGCCGAGGCAGACGCCGAAGGAAAGACCGATGCTGACCGCGATAACGCCGACCAGGATGGTCGAGCGCGCGCCCGCGAGCAGCAGCGAGACGATGTCGCGGCCGAAGGAATCGGTGCCGAGCCAGTGCGCCGCCGACGGCGGCCGGAGTTTCGCGGCGATATCGATCTCGTACGGAGACCACGGCGTCCACACCAGCGAGAGCAGCGCCGAGGCGACCACCAGCAGGCTGAGCAGGCCACCCAGCACAAAACTGCGATGGCGCAGCGCGCGGCTCCAGAATGTGCGTGCCGGCAAGGGCCGCGTTGCGATCGGCGCGTCAACCGGGGGGGAAAGCTGCGCGCTCACAGGTCGTGCACCTTGATGCGGGGATCGATGAAGGCATAGAGCACATCGACCACGAAATTGACGATGACCACCATGGCCGCCAGCAGCATCACGCAATTGCGCACCACGATGAGGTCGCGGTTGGCGATCGACTGGAAGATCAGCCGGCCGAGGCCGGGCAAATAGAACACGTTCTCAATCACGATGGTGCCGGCCAGCAGGTTGGCAAATTGCAGGCCCATCACCGTCATCACCGGGATCATGGCATTGCGCAGCACGTGGCTCCACAGCACCTCGCGCTTGCCGAGCCCCTTCGCGCGCGCCGTGCGGACAAAATCTTCGCGCAGCACTTCGAGCACGGCTGACCGTGTCACGCGGGCGAGGATCGCGGCCTGCACGACAGCGAGCGAGATCGATGGCAGCAGCAACGATTTGACACCCAGCCAGATGCCGTCATCCCAGCCGGCGAAGCCGCCTGCGGAAAGCCATTGCAGCCGCACCGCGAACAGCAGAACCAGGAGAATGGCAAACCAGAAGTTCGGCAACGCGATGCCCACTTGCGTCAGCGACATCACGCCGACGTCGCCGAGCTTGTTGTGGTTGGCCGCGGTGTAAATGCCGGCCGAGAGCGCCAGCACCACCGTGATCAGCATCGAGATGATCGCAAGCGGGATGGTCAGCACCAGCCGCTCTGCGATCAGGCTCGCAACCGGCGTGCCATAGACATAGGAATTGCCGAGATCGCCGACGACGAGACCCTTGATCCATTGCAGGTAGCGGATCGCCAGCGGCTGGTCGAGCCCGAGCTTGATCGTGAGCGCACGGACCGCGTCAGGCGAGGCGTCAGCCCCCATCAGCATCTGCGCGGCATTTCCAGGCAGCGCGTCCAGCACCAGGAAAATGATCACGGATGCGCCTACCAGCGTCGCCAGCAATGTCAGGACACGTCGGAGGACAAATACGCTCATGCGCGGTCGGGTTCGGGGCTCATCAGCGGCACGATCAACATGTCCGGACGCCGGACGCAAGCCCTTTGCGGCCTATACATGCCGTCATTCCGGCCGGCGGGCGAGAAGATCGGACGAGGCCTCGAACAGCGCACTGACCCGCAGCAATTCCGCGTCAAGCCGGAAGCGGCCGACGAGTTGGAGCCCGATCGGCAGGCCGTCACGGCCGAAGCCGCAGGGCAGACTGATCGCGGGGTGGCCGGTCATGTTGAACGGCATGGTCCAGGGGAACCAGTGCGGCCGGACGCTATCAAACTGCACCCCGTCGATTTCGATCTTGCCGAACAGGTCCTGGTCGATCGGCAGTGCGGTGCGGGTGATGGTCGGCATCGCCAGCAAATGCCCGCGCGCAAGCAGGGATTGCACCCGACGGAACAACGCCGTGCGCGCGAACATCGCCTCCTGATAGTCGACGCCGCTGACATTGGTCGCGAGTGCAATCTGCTTGATGAAGGCGTCGCTAAGAACCTCGCGATGCTCGGCCACCAGCTTCGAGAAGCGCGAGCGCCAGACGGTGTGGTTGATGGCGCGCCAGATCGGCTCGACATCGTAGCCCTCGCCGGAGAACTCCTCGAGCTCGGCACCGAGGCTAGCGAGCCGGTCGAGGCTCGCCTTGAAGGCGGCGGCGACATCGGCCGACACGGGCCGGCCGGGCGGCGAAGCACAGAACAGGATTTTTTGCCCGCGCAGATCGCCGCGCGGGGCGGCGGTGCCGATGAAGTCAGGCACGGGCAAACCGATCGACCAAGGATCGCAGGAATCTTCGCCCGCCATCGCCTGCATCATCAGCGCCGTGTCGGCGACCGTGCGCGTGGTCGGCGTGACATAGGTCTGGTTGCCGAACGCATCGAGCGCCTGGCTGTGCGCGATCACGCCGTTGCTCTGCTTCAAGCCAACGACTCCGTTGCAGGCGGCGGGAATTCGCGTCGAGCCGCCGCCATCGGTCGCGATCGCCAGCGGCGCGATGCCGCTCGCCACCGCCACGGCCGCGCCGCCGCTGGAGCCGCCGGAGGAGCGCTCCGCGCTCCAGGCATTGCGGGTGCGGCCGAACAGCGGCGAGTCGGTCAGGCACTTGCTGCCGAATTCGGGCGTCGTCGTCTTGCCAATCAGGATCGCGCCTTCCGCGCGCAGCTTCCCGACCGCGACCGCATCTTCGGTCGGCACATTGTCCTTGTAGGGAACTGCGCCGAAGGTGGTCCTCACGCCCTTGGTGTTGACGATGTCCTTGACCGTCATGGGAAGCCCGTGCAGCAGGCCAAGCCGCTCGCCGGCCATCACCTTGCGCTCGGCCTCGCGCGCCGCTGCCATCGCCTCGTCGCCGCAGATCGTGATGAAGCAGTTCAGCTTGGGCTGAAGCGCTTCGGCGCGAGCGAGCGCAGCGCGGGTGATTTCGACGGGGGAAATCTGCTTGTTCGCAATCAGCGGACGCAATTCGGTTGCGGACAGCAGGCAGGGATCGCCGTTCATCGTCAAATCATGCTCCGAAGCGGGCCGCCGTTGGCCTCATGCATTGACATCGAGAATGACAGTTTTGTTAACTCGGCGTCCAATACGATTTTGGTGGTCAACCCATACGGTTTGGGTATGCCTATGGATCTTCGCCGTCTCCGCTATTTCGTCGCCGTGGCCGAGGCCCGCAGCGTCGGCAAGGCCGCCGAACAGTTGCGGATGGCGCAGCCGCCGCTCTCTGTCCAGATCCGCAAGCTCGAGGCAGAGGTCGGCGCGCCGCTATTTCACCGCGGCACGCGCGGCATGGACCTGACGGAGGCGGGCCAAGCCCTGCTGGCGCGCGCCGGCGAGGCCCTGGCGCTGGCGGCCGACGGCATCGAAGCCGCTCGCGCGGTCGCGGCTGGCAGGCGCGGGCGGCTCTCGGTCGGCTACATGTTCGTGCTGGCGAACGCCGTGCTGCCGCGGCTGATTCCGGAGCTGCGGCGATCCATTCCTGGCGTCGATCTCGACTTCGTCGACCTCAGCGCATCAACGCGCGAGGCGCGGCTGCTCGACCGCAGCGTCACGGTTGCACTGTGCATGCCGGCGATCCACCATCCTGAAATCCAGGTGACGCGGATCGGCGCGCAACCCTTCATGCTGGCGATGGCGAACAGCTCGCCGCTGGCACGTCTCGGCGCCGTACCGATCGCGCGCTTGCAGGGCCGCCCGCTAATCGCACTACCACCGCCGGAGCGGGACCCCGCCTCCTCCGCGGTCGCGGCCCTGCTGCGGCGGCATCAAATCGTGATGCCGATCGCTAGCCGGGTGGAGACGGTGAATTCGGCGATGAGCCTGGTTCTTGCCGGTGAGGGGCTCGCGATCCTGCCGGCCTGTGCCAAGCTCGGTGCGCCGCGCGGCATCGTGTTCCGGCCGCTGGGCGATGTCGCCGATTCCATCGACATCGCGGTGTGCTGGCGGCGAGATTCGCAGAGTCCGCTCATCCCTAAATTTCTGAAATGCGCCGAAAAGGCTGTCGCGCGACTGTGACGCGGCCTACCAGCTCCAGCTGATCTCGTGGCTCCAGGGCGGATCGGCGCCCGGGCGGGTGCAGGTGAGGCCGGCGCAGTTTGCGGCAAAAGACAATGCGCGACGAAGCCCATCGGCGCTGATGTCCTTGAGTTGCTGTCTGGCGAGACGGCCCTGCTTGTGCAGTGCGAACAGCAATGCGGCCTGAAAGCTGTCACCGGCGCCGATGGTATCGGCGACCGCGACCTTCGGCGCCTCGACCTCGATCTGGCCCGTCTTCGCATGCCAGGCGATGGCGCCGTTGTTGCCGCGGGTGATGACGACAAGGCTCGGGCCCTGCCCCAGCATGGCGTCCGCGCGCTGCTGATACGGCTCCTCGCCGAAGAGATAAGCGAAGTCGACGTCCGACATCTTGATGAGATCGGCTTGGGTCGCGAACTGCACCATGCGGGCGAGATAGCCCGGCTTGTCCTTGACCAGATTGGGCCGGCAATTCGGATCGAAGGAGATCGTCGACGTCGCCTTGGCATCTGCAATCAACGCTTTGGTCTCGGCGGCGCCTTGATCGTTGACCAGCGTGGTCGAGCCGACATGAACAGCTTCGACCGTATCGAACGGGAGGGTGCCGCGCCGAAACGTCCAATTCCGGGTCGCGGTCTCGGCGTCATAGAACGCATAATGCGACTCGCCGGCGACGATGCGGACGAAGGCCAGCGTGGTCTGGTGATCGCTGCGCGTGGCGAAACCAAGCTCGACATTAGATGCGGCGGCATGCTCCGCGATCATGCTTCCGAACATGTCGTTCGAGATGCCGCCGACAAAACCGGTGGGGGCGCCGAGCCGCGCGATGCCGATCGCGACGTTGAGACAGGAGCCGCCGACCGCCGGCATCACCGCTTCGCGGCCCTCGGCGTTTTTCGTCGGCACGAAATCAATCAGTGCATCGCCGCAAGAAATCAGCATGTCTCTCAACAGGTCCTTCTAACTCTTGGCGATGTCGCGCATCGCCGCGCGACTGTCGCGATCGACCTCGCGCAGCAGCTTGTACACCTCGCGCTTCCTGGTGTGAAATGCGGCCATGTCGGGCGCGGTCGGTTCGCTCTTGCGCCCGAGCGCCGACATCTTTGCCATGGTCTCGCCGATCGAGGCATAGGCGCCGCCGGCGACCGCACCGAGCATCGCGGCGCCCAAGAGCACCGGCTCCCTGGTCTGCGGCAACGCGACGGTGAGGCCGGTGGTATCGGCCATGATCTGCCGCACCAAGGGGCTGCGGCTGGCGCCGCCGCCCATGATCATGATGCCGGCATGAACGCCATGCGCGGCAAAGGCTTCGATTACCTCGGCGAGTCCATAAGCGAGCCCGCACAGGCCTGCAACGAAGAGCCGCTCCATCGAACCGACATCGGTGTCGAGATCGAGGCCGGCGATCACAGCGCGCGTATCGGGGTCGGCGTAAGGCGAGCGGTTGCCGATGAACTCGGGGAGCACATGGACGTCGCGGGCGAGCAGTGCCGCGCGGCTGGCATCGCCGGCGCGCGCGATGATGCGGCGCTCGAGAAACTCGATGAGGTCGACACCCTCATTCTTCGCCGCCGCACTCGCCTCGGCATGGCCCGGATGCGATCTGAGAAGGTGGTCGATCGCCGCGCCGGCGGCCGATTGGCCGCCTTCGTTGAGCCAGAAGTTCGGCACCATACCGGAATAATAGGGACCCCAGACGCCCGGCACGAAGCACGGATCCTTCGTGGTCGCCATGATGCAGGCCGACGTTCCCATGATGTAGGCCAGACGATCGGTGACGTCAGTCGTTCCGCCCGACCCGTCGCGTCCGCCGATCGCGCCGATGCCGCCGGCGTGAGCATCGATCAGGGAGGCGCCGACCGGGGTGCCCGCGGACAGGCCGAGATCGACGGCGGCGGCGCGGGTGAGGCCGGCGCCGAGCCGCGTGCCAGGGGCAACGATCTCGGTACCGATGCGGGCGTATTTTTCACTCACGAAGTCGGACAGGCCGATGCGCTTGAAGAACGGCGCGCTCCAGCCGCCGCCGTCATGGGCGAGATAGTTCCATTTGCAGGTGACGGTGCAGGTCGAGCGCTGCAGCGATCCGGTCGCGCGCCAGGTCAGATAGTCTGCCAGATCGAAGAAATGCCCGGCGGAATCAAAGCTCGCGCGCAGATGACGCTTGAGCCACAATAGCTTCGGCATCTCCATCTCGGGTGAGATCGAGCCGCCGACGTAGCGCAGCACGTCGTCTGCGGTCTCGTTGATCAGCCGCGCCTCGGCGATGGCGCGATGGTCCATCCAGACAATGACGTTGCGTTGCTTCTCGCCCGAGGCGCTGACCGTGACCGGCTCGCCCTCGCGGTCGAGCACAACCAGGGAACAGGTCGCGTCGAAACCGATGCCGCCGACACTGTCGGGCGCGATGGCCGCCTCCGCCGTCGCCGCCCGCACCGATTTGACACAGGCCTCCCAGATGTCCTGCGAGGACTGCTCGACGATGTCGCCGGCCTCGTGCCAGACCCGGATCGGATGCTTGGCGGTCGCAAGCAGCGTTCCCGCCTCGTCAAACACCCCTGCCCGCGTGCTCGTGGTCCCTACATCGACGCCGATATACGCTCGCGGCATTGTCGCTCCCGGTGGCTTCCGTCAGTTTTGACGGCAAGCCTACCAGCAAGTGTAGCCGCCATCCACCAGCACGATGCTGCCGGTCATCAGGCTCGCGGCCTCAGATGCCAGGAACAGCACGACCGAGGCGATCTCCTCGACCTGCCCCATCCGCCCCATCGGAGTTCCACCGATCCAGGCGTCGTACATTTTCGGGGTGCTCTTCACGAAGGCGTTGAGCGGCGTGTCGATATAGGTCGGCGCCACCGCATTGACGCGGATGCCGCGCGCGCCCCATTCGGCAGCCAGCGACTTGGTCAGATGGTGCACGCCGGCCTTGGAGGCATTGTAGAAGCACTGCTCCTGCGGCTTGTTGACGATGAAGCCGGACATCGAGCCGACATTGACGATCGCGCCGCTTTTGGCCTTGAGCATATGCTTGCCGAACTCGCGGCAGCACCAGAAGGTGCCGTTGAGATTGACATCGATGACGTTGAGCCAGTGCTCATCGGTCACGGTCTCGGCCGGGGTTTCGCTGCGCGCAATGCCGGCGTTGTTGACGAGGATGTCAACCTTGCCGTGCCGGGCGACGAGATCGTTCGCCACCTCCGCCACCCGTTTGGTGTCGGTAACGTCCATGATCGCGGTCTCGATGTCATAACCCTTCGCCTTCAGGCTGGCCTTGGCGTCGCCGGCGACTTTGTTGTCGCGGTCACCAATAGTGACCTTAGCACCGGCTTCGGCCAGCGCTTCGGCGCAGGCGAGCCCAATGCCCTGCCCGCCGCCGGTGATGAACGCAGTCTTGCCGCTCAGCTTGAATTTTTCCAGGTACATGGTCGTAGTCCCGTTTCTTGTTAGTTCCTGATCGCATTGCCGCTCGCGTCGAAGCGGTGGATGCGCGTGGGGTCCGGCAGCAGCGACACGCGGTCGCCGGCATGCAGGCTCAATTCGCCGATGTAGCGCGCGGTCAGCATCCCGAGCGGCCCGGCGTCGACATAAAGAAAGGTGTCGCTGCCGAGGTGCTCGGCGACCGCGATCGTCCCCTGCCAGCCTCCAGCGCCTTCGCGCTCGATCTTGAGATGCTCCGGACGCACGCCGATTGTGGCCGCGCCCTGCTGCGCAGCGCTGTCGCCGGTGACGAAATTCATCTTGGGCGAGCCGATGAAGCCGGCGACAAAGAGATTGGCGGGCCGCTCGTAGAGCTCCAGCGGCGAGCCGTATTGCTCGATCTTGCCGGCGTTCAGCACGACGATCTTGTCGGCCATGGTCATGGCCTCGACCTGGTCGTGGGTGACATAGATCGCGGTGGTGCCGAGCTGCTTCTGGAGCCGCGTCACCTCGATGCGCATCTGCACGCGCAGCGCGGCGTCGAGATTGGACAGCGGTTCGTCGAACAGGAACCCCTTGGGCTCGCGGACGATGGCGCGCCCGATCGCGACGCGCTGGCGCTGGCCGCCGGAGAGCTCTCGCGGCTTGCGGTCAAGATAAGGCGTGAGGTTCAGCGTCGCCGCGGCCGCCTCGACCTTGCGATTGATCTCGTCCTTGGGCAATCCCGCCATCTTCAGGCCAAAGCCGATGTTGCCGCGCACGCTCATATGTGGATAGAGCGCATAGGACTGGAACACCATCGACAGGCCGCGCTTGGCCGGCGGCGTGTCGACGACGTTCTTGCCGTCGATCAGGATGGCGCCGCCGGTAACGTCCTCGAGGCCTGCGATCAGCCGAAGCAGCGTGGTCTTGCCGCAGCCGGAAGGACCGACAAAGACGACGAAGGAGCCGTCAGCGATGTCGAGATCGGCGCCCTTGATGATGTGCACGGGGCCGAAGGATTTCTGCACGCCTTGAAGTGTGATCTGACCCATGATCCGGCAGCCCCTTTATTTCACCGCGCCGAAGGTGAGCCCGCGCACGAGCTGCTTCTGGCTGAACCAACCGAGGACGAGAATAGGCGCGATCGCCAGCGTCGAGGCCGCCGACAGCTTGGCCCAGAACAGTCCTTCGGGACTTGAATATGAGGCAATAAAAACCGTCAGCGGTGCGGCCGCCGAAGTGGACAGGTTGAGCGTCCAGAATGCCTCGTTCCAGGCCAGGATCAAATTAAGCAGCATGGTCGAAGCAAGCCCCGGGATCGCCATCGGCGTCAGCACGTAGATAAGCTCGCGGCCGATGGTGGCGCCGTCCATGCGCGCGGCTTCGAGGATGTCGCGCGGGATCTCCTTGAAATAGGTGAACAGCATCCAGATCACGATCGGCAGATTGCCGAGGCAGAGGATGAAGACCAGGCCAATGCGGGAATCGAGCAGGCCGAAGGACTTGTAGATCAGGTAGATTGGCACCAGCACGCCGACCGGCGGCATCATCTTGGTCGAAAGCATCCAGAGCAGGACGTCCTTGGTACGCTTGGTCGGCGAAAACGCCATCGACCAGGCCGCGGGGACTGCGATCAGGAGCGCAATCAACGTCGAGCCGCCAGCGATGATGATCGAGTTCATCGCATGGTGGAAATAATCGCTGCGTTCCTGCACCGTCGCATAGTTTTCCAGGGTCCAGCGGAAGAACAGGAAGGACGGCGGGATCGCAAAAGCCTCGAGCTCCGTCTTGAAACTCGCCAGCACCATCCACAGGATCGGAAAGAAGATCAGGAAGCCGAAGAACCACGCCCCGATCGTCGAGACCACCACCCGCTGCGTTGTTGACTTGCGCGCCATCTTTCTAGGCTTCCAGGTTACGGCCGACGATGCGGACCAGGAAGAACGCGACGACGTTGGCGATGACCACCGCGACAAGGCCGCCCGCCGAGGCGCTGCCGACGTCGAACTGAATCAGCGCCTGCGAATAGATCAGGAAGGCGATATTGGTGGTTTGCAGGCCCGGCCCGCCGCCGGTGGTGACGAAGATCTCGGCGAACACCGTCAGCAGGAAGATGGTCTCGATCAAGATCACCACGGTGATCGGGCGCGCCAGATGCGGCAGCGTGATGTAGATGAAGGTCGAGATCGCGCTGGCACCATCCATCTCGGCCGCTTCCTTCTGCTCTTCGTCGAGCGATTGCAGCGCGGTCAGCAGGATCAGCGTCGCAAACGGCAGCCATTGCCAGGCCACGATCAGGATCACCGAGAACAGCGGCACGTCGTTGAACCAGTCGACCGGCGTGAGCCCGACCAGCTTGGCGAGCCAGGCGAACAGGCCCGAGACAGGGTGCATCAGCAGGTTCTTCCAGACCAGCGCGCTCACAGTCGGCATCACGAAGAACGGCGCGATCACCATCAGGCGGACGAAGTTGCGACCGACCACGGGCTGGTCGAGCAGCAGCGCCAGCGGAATCCCGAGCACGATCGTCAGCGCCAGCACGGAGCCGACCAGCACCAGCGTGTTCTGGAGCGAGGCGAGAAAGGCCGGATCGGTGAGGAAGTAGCGGAAGTTTTCCAGTCCAACGAAGGATTCCGAACCGGGATCGAGCAGGCTGTAATGCAGGGTCGAGAAATAGATCGTCAGCGCGAGCGGAACGATCATCCAGATGAACAGCAATCCGACGGCTGGCGCCAGGAGCGACCGCGCAAGAAACTGCGTCTGCCGGGTTGCCATCCTCGGGATCTCCCTCAGAGCGTTTTCGAGCGAAGTGGAGGCCTCGCGGGAAGAAAACGCGTCAGAATAAAACCTTGGGAAGAAGGCGGCCATCCATCGCGCAAGGAGTGGACGGCCGCGAGTTGAGCTCAGGGAGAGCTCGGGTTTACTTGATGTAGCCGGCGCGCTTCATCTCGCGCTCGGTGGCAGATTGCGCCGCAGCCAGCGCCGCGTCCACCGTCATCGATCCCGCAAGCGCGGCCGAGAACTGCTGCCCGACTTGCGTGCCGATGCCCTGGAATTCGGGGATCGCGGCATATTGCACGCCGACATAAGGCACCGGCTTCACGGTCGGCTTGTTCGGGTCGGCTGCGTCGATCGATGCCAGCGTCATCTTGGCGAAGGGCGCGGCTTTCACATACTCAGGATTCTGGTAGAGCGAGGTGCGCGTACCCGGCGGCACGTTGGCCCAGCCCTCCTTCGCGGCCACGAGCTTGGTGTAGTCCTTGCTCGTTGCCCAGGCGATGAACTTCTCGGCCGCATCGGCCTTCTTGGAGCCTGCGGGAATCGCCAGACTCCAGGCCCACAGCCAGTTGGCGTTCTTGCCGAGCCCTGTGTTGGGCGCCAGCGCAAAGCCGACCTTGTCCGCAACATTCGAGTCCTTCGGGTTGGTGACGAAGGACGCAGCGACCGTCGCGTCGATCCACATCGCGCATTTGCCGGCATTGAACAGTGCGAGGTTCTCGTTAAATCCGTTCGAGCTCGCGCCGGGAGGGCCGGCGTCCTTCATCAGATTGACGTAGGTCGTGAGCGTCGTCTTCCATTCCGGCGTGTTGAACTGCGGCTCCCACTTCTCGTCGAACCAGCGCGCGCCGTATGAATTGGCCATCGCCGAGAGGAACGCCATGTTCTCGCCCCAGCCGGCCTTGCCGCGCAGGCAGATGCCGTAGACGCCGGCGTTCTTGTCAGTGAGCTTCTTGGCGGCATCGATGACGAAATCCCAGGTCGGCGTTTCCGGCATCTTCAGGCCGGCCTTGTCGAACAGATCGGTGCGGTACATCACCATCGAGCTCTCGCCGTAGAATGGCGCGGCATAAAGCTTGCCGTCGACGGAGACGGCGTCCTTGATCTTCGGCAGAAGGTCGGCAACGTCGTAGTCGGCGCCGAGATTGGCGAGCGGCACCAGCCAGCCCTTCTTGGCCCAGATCGGCACCTCGTAGGTGCCGATGGTCAGCACGTCGAACTGACCGCCCTTGGTGGCAATATCGGTGGTGACGCGCTGGCGCAGCACGTTCTCCTCCAGCGTCACCCATTTTACCGAGATGTCCGGGTTTGCCTTGGTGAATTCGCCGGTCAGCCCCTGCATGCGGATCATGTCGCCATTGTTGACAGTGGCGATCGTCAGAGTCGTTTCGGCGATCGCGGGGACGGCAAGCAGTACGGACGCGCCGCAGACGGCGCCCAGAATGTGTTTCACGGTGTCCTCCCTCAACTCGCGCTTTGAGCATATGCCCACGCGTTGGGCGTATGTTCGGCTGAGGTGCCACAGATGTCAAGCAGGCGCGCGGGCGTTTTGGCAAGTTATGAGTGCTGCGGTGCGGGAGGATGCGAGCTGATCCTCATTGAAGGTCGTCATGCCCGGGCTTGTCCCGGGCATCCACGTTCTCAGTGCTGCAAGAAAGACGTCGATGGCCGGGTCAAGCCCGGCCATGACGACGCAGAGACCTTCGCGGGACCAAACGCCTACCGGTCCAGGATCGCCCTTGCGGTGGCCTCGTCCGTGATCAGGCCGTTGATCAGGCGCCCGTTTAGGGCTGCTGCGATCGCGGACACCTTGGCCGCACCGACCGCGGCGCCGATGGTCGTGGCCTTCGCGGGCACCTCTGGCGGAATGCTGGTGAGGCGCTTGTTGGTGCCGGCCTTGAGCAAACGGCCCTTGGAATCATAGGCCCAGCCGGTGATCTCGCCGATCGCGCCCTGCCGCATCATCTCGAACAATTCATCGCGGGTGACGAAGCCGTCGATATGGACCTGCGCTCTCTGATCCATTTGGCCGATACCGACAAGACGCAGATCGGCCTTGGCGGCGACCGCCTTGACCTTCGCGATCGGCTCGATGCGAACCATCCTGTTGCGCTCGTCCTCAGACGACATCAGGAACGGCAGCGGCATCGGATAATGCCGTGCGCCGGTGCGGTCAGCGAGCCGGCCGACGGTGTCGTAGAAGCTCGCCGAACCGTCCGCGGAGATGTTGCCGACCAGCGATACGATCTGATGGTTGGGCCGGTCGATCGGGGTGACGCGCTCGACCGCGGCGCGCACGGCCCGCCCCGTGCCGAGCGCCACGATCACGGGTGTCTCAGAGCGCAGCGTCGCATCGAGCAGATTGGCGCAACGCTCGGCAATTCCGGCGTTGGACTGCGGCGAGGCTGGATCGGCAGGCACGACCTCGCAATGGCGGAGATCAAAGCGCTCCTTCAGGCGCGCCGCCAGCTCCATGCAGGCTGCGATCGGATGTTCAAGCCGGAACGTGATCAGCCGCTCGGCGAGGCACAGCGACACCAGTCGCTGCGCCGAGGCGCGCGACACCTGGAGCATCTTTGCGATCTCGTCCTGGGTGTGGCCGGCAATGAAATAGAGCCAGCCGGCGCGCGCGGCGTCGTCGAGCCTGGATTTTTCGTTCTCGGCGGCCATGCGGCCTCACGCCCCCCAGAAATCGCTCATCTGTGCGAAGACCCGATCGGCCCCGGCGGCGGACAATATAGCGCGGCCGTCGCGGCTCCGATAATGGGCACCGCCGACAAATCCCCAGACCATCATCCCGGCCGCCTTGGCAGCCTGGACGCCGCTGACACTGTCCTCGATCACCAGGGTGCGAGAAGGGCTGGCCTGCATCTTGCCGGCGGCATGGAGAAAGAGATCCGGAGCCGGCTTGCCGTACCTGACCATTTGCGCGGTGTAGAGCCGATCGCCGAAATGCGGGGCGAGACCGGTGACCTCAAGCGACAGCGAGACGCGGTCAAGGTCGCTCGACGATGCGACACAGCATGGCGTCTTCAATCTCGACAGCACGGTGCCGACGCCGGGAATCGGCTGGAGCGAGCCGGCAAACGTCTCGAGCACGCGCGCCTTCAGTCGCGGAAGGAATTCGCTCGGCAGAACCTGGCCGAGCTCGCGGTAATGCTGCTCGATCGCCCCCGTGCTGCGTCCGAGAAAGAGCTCGAGCGCCTGCTCCACACTGAGCTGAAGGCCGAACAGCGCCAGCACCTCGGACAGGCAGCGACAGCTGAGCAGTTCGCTGTCGACGAGCACGCCGTCGCAATCGAAGATGATCAGATCGGGTTTTGGCCGGTCCAGGTCCATCCCGTCATTCGATCATATACCCAGATGATGAGCAATAGTTCAAAACTCGGTACGCCGCGCCGGGGCAACCCGCGGCAGGACGAGCTGAAATTGCGTTCCGCCGCCCGGCTTGCTTTCAAGCCGGAGCTGCCCGCCCAACCGATCGACGACGATGCTGTGGACGATGTGCAGGCCAAGACCGCTCGCGCCATCGTGCCGGCGCGTCGTAAAGAAAGGATCAAACGCCCGCCGCTCCACGTCCGGCGCCATGCCGCAGCCGTCATCCGCAAACGAGAGCGCGATATGCTCCTGGCCGGAGGGGCCGATCGATACGTTGATGGTCCCACGCTGGCCGCCGGGGAATGCGTGGGTCATCGCATTGACGGTGAGATTGGTCAGAGCCTGGCCAAACGGCCCGGGATAGCTGTCCATCGCAAGATCCGGCATGCAGTTGACGCTGAGCGCGATGCCACGCTGTCGAAGCTGCCGCGCGAATTGCGAGAGCACCTGGCCGGTCAGTTCTCCCGCGTCAAAGCTTCGTCGATGGGACTCGGTCTGGTCGGCCGCAACCTGCTTGAACGATTGGACGCGCTCGGCGGCTCGTCCGAGATTGGTGACAAGTTGCGCCGACGCATCGTTCACCAATTCCAGAAACCCGATCAATGTCGAACGCCTGAGGTTCCCGCGCGCGACTTCCGCCGCGAACTGTTCGGCCTTGCGCTGGAGCGTCGAAGCCACCGTCAGGCTGCTGCCGAGTGGAGTATTGATCTCGTGCGCGACGCCTGCGACCATACGTCCGAGCGCGGCGAGCTTTTCCGCCTCGATCAGGGAGTCCTGGATATCGCGCAAGTGCCGAAGCGCCGTTTCGGCAGCATCTCTGGCACCGCGGATTTCGCGTTCGGCCCGCTTTCGTTCGGTGATCTCCTCAGCCGCCACATTGACCGCAACGATCTCGCCATTTGGCATCCGCAGCGGATGCCAATAGGTGACCCAGGAGCGCTCATCGAGCTGATCAGCCCGCTGCCCCGCCACTTCGATGCCGATCACTGGCTCGCCCGTTACCATGATCGAACGCACGATCTGTTCGACTGACTCCGCCAACGCGGGCACGCAATCCCGCACAGTATGCCCGAGATGTCCCTCGACGGAGATACCGCAGATTTCGGTCAGGCGCTGGTTGATCAGCAGATACCGGCAGTCCGGCGACAGACAGGCGAGCCCGATCGGGGCGGTATCGTAGATCAGCTGCAACGCCGGCAATGTCGAGACCAGCATCAGCTCCGATGCCGGCGATGACCTCGCTGTGCTCGTCACTCAAATTCCCCGTGATCCCTTGCACCAACTGCATGAAATTCGCGCGGGATTGGTCGTCGGTTGATCTAGATCAACAGACCAGGCGGCGTCACAGCCATCGGCCTTCGGACGCGGCGCGGCCTTCACCGGGATTTTGAAGAAGCGACCGGCCGCGGTCGAGAGATCGCGGCCCGGTGGCGTGATCACTCCGGTCAAAACAGAACAAAGGCGCCGATCAGCAAACCCGCCGCGAAGGACATCAGTCCCAGGGTGCAGACGGAAACGATGCGCACGAGGATGCGAAGCCGCACCTCATACTCGTCGTCCGTCATTTCGTTGATACGAGCCGCCACTGGTGCTGCCCTGCCCGTGCGCTGTTCGGCAACCTTTGGATCTTAGCCCAAATCATGGTCAAGGCGAGGCATCGGTCTCGGTCGCGATGCCAATGCCGTGATGGGATTGAGGAAAATTGGACCGTATGAGGGCGGAGCCGGAGCCCCGCCCCGCGGGCAATCTATTCCTATCGTCGCTGGTTATAGACGTCGATGCACACAGCTCCGAGCAGCACCAGGCCCTTGATGACCTGCTGGTAGTCGATGCCGATGCCGAGGATAGACATGCCGTTGTTCATCACGCCCATGATCATGGCGCCGACCACGGCACCGCCGACGCGGCCGACGCCGCCATAGGCCGAAGCGCCACCAATGAAGCAAGCGGCGATGACGTCGAGCTCGAAGCCGAGACCGGCTTTCGGCGTCGCGGTGTTGAGGCGCGCGGCGAAGACGAGACCGGCGAGCGCGGCGAGCACGCCCATGTTGACGAAGGTGAAGAAAGTCAGCCGTTCGGTCTTGATGCCCGACAGGCCAGCCGCCTTGGCGTTGCCACCAACGGCATAGATCTGGCGGCCAATCACGGTGCGGCGGGTGACGAAACCATAGAGCGCGATCAGGACGCTCATGATCACGAGCACGTTAGGCAGGCCGCGATAAGTCGCGATCAAATAGGTGAAATAGAGCACGGCAAAGGCGAGCACGACACTCTTGCCGAGGAAGAACGCGTAGGGTTCAACCTCGATGCCGTGCGACACCTCGCGCGCGCGGCTCTTGGCGCTGGCGTAGACCAGACCGAGCGCCAGCACCGCTCCGATCAGCATCGAAGTGGGATGCAGCGTGCCGGCCTCTGGCAGCAGCTCCGGAATGAAGCCCGACGACAGCTTCTGGAAGGTCGACGGGAACGGCCCGAGCGACTGGCCCTGCAACACGGCAAGCGCAAGGCCCTTGAACACCAGCATGCCCGCCAGCGTCACGATGAACGACGGGATCTTGAAATAAGCGACCCAATAGCCCTGCGCCGCGCCGATAGCCGCCCCGACCGCAAGACAGATCAGGAAGGCGAGCGTGTAGTCGACCTTGTATGTCACCATCAGAAGCGCGGCGACCGCACCGACGAAGCCCGCGACCGATCCGACCGACAGGTCGATATGGCCGGTGACGATTACCAGCAGCATGCCCAGCGCCATGATGACGATGTAGCTGTTCTGGAGCACCAGGTTCGTCAGGTTCAACGGCTGCAACAGCGTGCCGCTGGTCATGACCTGGAAGAACAGCATGATCGCAATCAGCGACATCAGCATGCCGTAGTTGCGCAAATTGTTCTTGATGAAGCTGCCGTGCCGGCGCTCCTCGGGCAGCGACACCGTCTTGTCGGTCATGGCTGCGATCCTCCCATCTCCGCGGCCCTGGCCGCGCCGTTTCCGTTGCTTCGTTCGTTGCGCATGATAGCGCGCATGATGTTTTCCTGTGTCGCCTCAGCGCCCGGGAACTCGCCGACGAAGGCCCCGTCGTTCATGACACAGATGCGGTCGCAGATGCCGAGCAGCTCGGGCATCTCCGAAGAGATCACCACGACGCCGCGGCCGGCCTCCGCCAGTTCGTTGATAATACAGTAAATCTCGTATTTGGCACCGACGTCGATGCCCCTTGTCGGCTCATCCAGGATCAGCACCTTGGGGTCGGTCATCAGCCATTTCGACAACACGACCTTCTGCTGGTTCCCGCCGGACAGCTGGCCGGTCTCCTGGTAGACGTCGGAGCAGCGGATCCGCATCCGGTTGCGGTAATCGCTGGCGACCTTCAGCTCGGCGATGTCGTCGATCACCCGCCCCGGCGCGACCTGGTCGAGGCTTGCCAGTGTAATGTTCTTGCGCACGTCGTCGGCCAGGATCAGGCCGAGCTGCTTGCGGTCCTCGGTGACATAGGCAAGGCCGGCGTCGATGGCGGCCGCGACGGTCGGCAGCACGATCTCGTGACCCTCGAGGGCAATGCGGCCGCTGATATTGGTCCCCCAGGAGCGGCCGAACAGGCTCATGGCGAACTCGGTGCGACCGGCCCCCATCAGCCCGGCAATGCCGACGACCTCGCCGCGCTTGACGCCGAAATTGACATTCTTGATCACCTGCCGATCGGGATGGATGGGGTGATAGACCGACCAGTTCGAAACCTCGAGCACCGGTTCGCCGATCTTGGCGCTGCGCTCGGGAAAACGATGGGCAAGGTCGCGGTTGACCATGCTGCGGATGATGCGGTCTTCCTGGATCGGCTCGGCGCGGCAGTCGATACCGTCGACGGTGCGTCCGTCGCGCAGCACGGTGATGTGGTCGGCGACGCGGGCGACCTCGTTGAGCTTGTGCGAGATCAGGATCGAGCCGATGCCCTGCTCGCGGAACTTCATCAGGCGTTCGAGCAGTGCAGCGCTATCGGCCTCGTTCAGGCTCGCGGTCGGCTCATCCAGGATCAGCATCCGGACGCGTTTGGACAGCGCCTTGGCAATTTCGACCAGCTGCTGCTTGCCGACGCCGAGATCGGTGATCAGCGTATCCGGCGATTCCTTCAGACCGACCTGCGCGAGCAGCTCGCGCGTGCGCCGGTACACCTGGTCGCGATCGATCACGCCGAATTTTGACGGCGGATGCGAGAGAAAAATATTCTCCGCAATCGACATCAGCGGAATCAGCGCCAACTCCTGATGGATGATGATGATGCCGAGCGCCTCGGAATCGTTGATGTCGCGGAACCGGCGCTCCTGGCCCTCGAAGATAATGGTGCCTTCATAGCTGCCCGCCGGGTAGACCCCGCTCAGCACCTTCATCAAGGTTGATTTTCCGGCGCCGTTCTCGCCGACGAGGGCGTGGATCTGCCCGGCTTCAACCGAGAAATTGACGTCACGCAGCGCCTGCACACCGGCAAAGCTCTTGCTGACGTTGCGCATCTCCAGCATGGCGGTCATTGCGTTACGTCCCCTCCGTTACGTCCCTCTCCCCGCGAACGGGGAGAGGGAAACTTGAGTGTCTTACTGGAACTGCGACTTCTTGTAGTAGCCGCTGTCAACCAGAACCTTCTCCCAATTGTCCTTGTACACCACGACGGGCTTCAGGAGATAGGATGGCACGGTCTTGACGCCGTTCTCGTAGGTCTTGGTGTCGTTGACGGTCACCTGCTTGCCGGCGAGCGCGGCGTCGACCATGTCGGCGGTCACCTTGGCGAGATCGCGGGTGTCCTTGAAGATGGTCGAATACTGATCGCCCCGCAACATCGCCTTGATCGACGGCACTTCGGCGTCCTGTCCCGAGATGATCGGCATCGGCTGGTCGGCACTACCATAGCCTACGCCTTTCAGCGAGGAGATGATGCCGATCGAGAGGCCGTCATAGGGCGACAGCACGGCGTGGACCTTCTTGTTGCCGTAGTAGGCGCTGAGCAGATTGTCCATGCGGGCCTGCGCAGTGGCACCGTCCCAGCGCAGGGTCGCGACCTTGTCCATGCCCATCTGGCCCGAGGCGACCACGAGCTTGCCGCTGTCGATATACGGCTTCAACACGCTCATCGCGCCGTTGTAGAAGAAGTAGGCATTGTTGTCGTCGGGTGAACCGCCGAACAGCTCGATGTTGAACGGACCCTTGCCCTCCTTGAGGCCAAGCCCCTTCTCGATCGATTCCGCCTGCAGCACGCCGACCTGGAAATTGTCGAAGGTCGCGTAATAGTCGACGTTCGGCGTGCCGCGGATCAGGCGGTCATAGGCGATCACGGTGATGCCTTTCGCTTTCGCCTGCTTGAGCACGTCGGACAGCGTGGTGCCGTCGATCGCGGCGATCACGAGCGCCTTGGCGCCCTTGGTCACCATGTTCTCGACCTGCGAGAGCTGGTTCGGGATGTCATCCTCGGCATATTGCAGGTCGGTGTTGTAGCCGCGCTCCTTCAGCACCTTCACCATGTTGTTGCCATCGTCGATCCAGCGCGCCGAGGACTTGGTCGGCATGGAGATGCCGACGGTTGCCTTGTCCTGCGCGGAGGCGGTGAGACCTGTAGCCATCGTTGCGGCGCCCGCCAGCGCCATCGCCAGAAATGTCGTCTTCAATTTCAACATGCTTCACTCCCTTTGGGTGTCAGACTGTTTGTTAGTGTCGTGCAGTACATCGGTAAAGGTCGGTTTCGGGTCTCCTATGCGAGCTTGACGTCGGGCTCCGCGCGACCGCGCGCGGAGGCTTGTAACACAAAAGTGCAGCCGGCCTGTGGGTCGGCGGCGCGCGCCTCTGCGTCCATGTCCTGCCAGGCCGAAGTGACCAGCAGGCGCGATAGATCAGGACCGACGAAAGCAGGGCAGCTCGCCTGCTTGGCCGGCACATGCAGCGAGCGCAGGCACTCGCCTTGCGGAGAATAGACATCGACGCGGCTGGCGCCCCAACAGGCATTCCAGATCTGGCCATCGGCATCGCACACCGAGCCGTCAAGCCCGCCGACGCCGGTGTGACGCAGCAACACCTCAGGCTCGCCGCGCGGCAGGCCCGTGTCAGGATCGAGCGGCACGGCATAGAGCGCGCCGCGTGCGGTGTCGGTGAAATAGCCTGTGGCGCCGTCCGGCGAGAAGCAGATCGAGTTTGGGATGCTGATGCCCGGAAACAGCATCGAGATCTTGCCGCGGTGGAGCGCGTAGATCGCCCCCAGATCTCGCTCGGCCTTGCGTCCCATCGTTCCGATCCAGAACGTTCCGGATTGATGCACCCGGCAATCATTGGAGCGTGTCGCGGGATTGTCCGCTTCCAGCGGGCAGAACAACGTCATTGCGCCATCGGCGAGTGTGCGGACGTAACAGCCATCCTCGGCGACCACGAGCTGGCGCTCGGCATCGATCCGCCCCAGCGCGCTCGCCATCCGGCCCAGCGCGTGGATTCGGATCGCGCCGCTGCCAAGATGCGCCTGGAACAACTTCCCCTCGCGAATGTCAAACCACCAGGCGGTGTCGGTGGCCACGTCATAGGTCGGGCCTTCACCGAGATGACATCGCTCGGTGGAGAGAATGGTCGTCGGCACCTGCTCCATCATGGCGCCCTCGCTGCGAAGCGATAGACGGTGTGATGTCGGTAGACACTGCCGGGGTCGAGGCGCGGGCTCGGAAAATCCGGCCGGTTCGGCGAGTCTGGCCACATATGCGGCTCCAGGCACAAAGCGTCCGATTGACGGATCAGCTTGCCGCCCTTGCCCGCGATCGTGCCGTCGAGATAGTTGCCGGAATAGACTTGCAGGCCGGGCTGGTCGGTGAACAGCTCCATGATCCGTCCTGAAAGCGGTGCTTCCAGCCGGGCCGCAAGCGCGAGCTTGCCATCGCGCGCGAGGCAATAAGTGTGATCATAGCCCCTGCCGTTTCGTAATTGCAGATCGCCCTCGCGGATGCGCGCACCGACGGGGTGAGCCTCGCGAAAGTCGAACGGCGTGCCGGTTACGCTGCGCGGCGGTTCCGGCAGCGGGATGGCGGTGGGATCGATAGCGAGGAAGTGGTCGGCCTTGATCGTCAGCCTGTGATCGAGGGTGGACGCGCCCGAGGTCGCGCCCTCCAGATTGAAGAAGCTGTGATTGGTGAGGTTCACGATGGTCGGCCGGTCGGTCCGTGCCTCCATGATCAGCGACAGCTCGGTCGGGCCTGTGACGCGATAGGTCAGGCGCACATCGAGCTTGCCTGGATAATTCTCCTCGCCATGCGGGCTCGTATAGGTCAGCGTGACCGCAGGGCTGGCGCCGTCATCGATCTCGGCAATGTCCCAGATCTTGCGGTCGAAACCGTCGAGGCCGCCATGCAGCGCGTTGGGGCCGTTGTTGACGGCAAGCTGGAAGGTCTCGCCGTCCAGCGAAAACCGGCCGTTGGCGATGCGGTTGGCGTAGCGGCCAACGGTGGCGCCAAAGAACTTCCGTTCAGCAAGATAGCCGGCAAAGCTGTCATGGCCGAGCACGACGTCGTCGGTGCCGCCTTTGGCATCCGGCGCGATCAGCGCCTGGATCACGGCGCCATGGGTGATGATGCGGGCCTCGAACCCGCCCTCCCCACGCAGCACGACACGCTCGACACTGCGTCCATCCGGCAGTGTTCCGAACACGTCCTTTGCTATTTTCGCACCAGCCATGTCTAGTCCACAAACGGTTCGACGATAGTACGCTTGCCGAGCAGGAAAGAGTCGGCGACGAGGCGAAGTGGTGCCAGGTCGACATCGCTCACGCCTGATGCCGCGAGCTTGACGAAGTGACGGTAGAGTTCTCGATATTCCTCGTCAGGCGCGTCGGCAACAACCTTGCCGTCGACCTCCATGATCCTGCCACCACGAGACAATGTCATCCGGCCCTGATCGGTTTCCGCCACGATATCCCAGCTCTGCGGCCCGGTCTGACGAAAGTCGAACTCGGCTGTAACAGGCAGGCCGCCGATGTCGGTCAGCGTCAGGTTGGCGGCAATCGGCGACTGGCAATTGGCCGGAAAGGCAAGTTCGGCCGCGGTGACGAACACCGGCTTTGGCAATATGCGGGTCAGGATCGAGAGCGCATTGATGCCGGGATCGAACACGCCGAGCCCGCCCGGCTCCCAGATCCAGGTCTGGCCGGGATGCCAGACGCGGACATCTTCCTTCCAGATGATGTGAACCGACTTGATCCGACGCGTTGCCAGCCATTCGCGGGCCGGCTCGACCGCCGGGGCGTGGCGCGAATGCCAGGTCGCAAACAACGTGCGCTTTGCGTCGACCGCCATTGAGATCAACGGATCGAGCTCTGCAACGCCGATACCTGGCGGCTTCTCCAGCATGACATGCTTGCCGGCGGCGAGCGCTGCGGCAGCCTGGGCGCGGCGCACCTGCGGCGGTGTGCAGAGCGACACCGCATCGATCTCTGGACCCTTCTCCAGCAGTTCCTCGATGGTCGCAAAATGGGGCAGGCCGGGCAGCGACGCGTTGCGGCTCGCGACGGCGGCAAGTACCGCGCCAGGCGTCGCGGCGATCGCGCCGACATGCTGGTCGCGCGCGATCTTGCCGAAGCCGACGATGGCGATACGAAGAGCTGTCACGGATGTTCTCCAGGTTCTGCAGGCGCGGCCGGTGCCGTCTCGGCCGCCGTGTCCTTATGCCGGCGCATGCCGTTGTGAATGACGAAGGCCATGGCCTCGGCCGCCGCGTCGGCGTCACCTTCTGCGATCGAATCGACGATCTTCTGGTGCCAGAGTAAGGTAATCTCGCGGTCTTCCGATCCCGCAGGTGCACTGAGCATGAATGCCGTGCGCAAGGCAGCCTCGATCACATGACCGATGGAGCGCATGAACGGATTGCCGGACGCTCGGGCCACCGCAAGGTGCAAGGCGAGGTCGGCTTCGGCAAAGTCGACGGACTCGGACGTCTCCTGCCGCATGCGGTCCATGCTGCGCCGAAGCTCGGCGATGTCTTCTTCCGAACGGCGCCTGGCCGCTAGTGCCGCCGCGCGCGGCTCGACCGCAAGACGTATCTCCGCGAGATCGTTGAGAAAGCGCCTGTCGATGCCGGCGTCGAGATGCCAGGCCAGCACATCGGCGTCGAACATATTCCAGGCGGCGCGCCCGCGTACAACGGTGCCAACCCGCGCCTTGGTGGTGAGCAGGCCCTTGGCGACCAGCGTTTTCACGCTCTCGCGCAACACCGGACGCGACACGCCGAACATCGCCGTCAGCTCGGCATCGCCCGGAAGCCGCACGCCTTCCGCGTACCGGCCAGCGATGATGTCAACGCCGATCGAGCGGGACACTTCCGCGTGGTTGGAATGGGCCCGTCGTGTCGGGATGACGACGATGCGCGAAGTCATGAGGCTGCTCCCGCGCGCGTTGCCACTGGCCGGCGCGCCAGCGCGACCAGGCCCTGCTGAAGTGCGATGAAGGCGAACAGCAAGATGCCGGTCGCGATCTTGGTCCACCAGCTCGACAGCGTGCCGTCGAAATTGATGTAGGTCTGGATCATGCCCTGGATCAGCACGCCGAGGAAGGTGCCGATCACCGAGCCCTGCCCGCCCGTGAGCAGTGTGCCGCCGATCACCACGGCAGCGATGCTGTCGAGCTCGACACCGACAGCTGAAAGCGAATAGCCGGCGCTGGTGTAGAAGGAGAACACGATCCCGGCAGTCCCTGCCAGCAGGCTCGACAGCATGTAGATCTTTATCGTCATCTTGCCGACTGCAACGCCCATCAGGCTCGCGGTCGCCCGGCCACCCCCAAGTGCATAGACATTGGCACCGAACCGGGTGAGACGCAGCAACAGGATGCCGCCGATCAAGATCACGAGCATGATGATCGCGATAGCGCTGAGCCGCCCGCCCCCGGGCATCCGCAACGCAAAGTCGGACACGGTCGAATAAACAGGCGCCGTGATCGGCACCGATTCCGTCGAGAGCAGGAAGCTGGCGCCGCGCGCCAGGAACATGCCGGCCAACGTCACGATGAAGGGCGGCAGGTCGAAAACGTGGATGACCGCTCCCATCGCCGCACCAAAGGCCGCCGAGAGCACGAGGATGGCGACGAAGGCAACCAGCGGCGGCACGCCCCAACGTTCGATCGCCAGCGCAACGAACACAGTGGTGAAGCCGATCACCGAGCCGACCGAGAGATCGATCCCTCCGGAGATAATGACGAAGGTCATGCCGGTCGCGACGATGCCGAGGAAGGCATTGTCGGTGAGCAGATTGCCGACCACGCGAGTCGAGGCAATGTTGGGGAACTGCATCGCGCAGAGCGCAAAGCCCACGACGAGCACAATGGCCGTGATCAGGACGGGCGGGAGGCCTTTCATGGTTTCGCCCTCCGCAGCCGCGCCATGATGCCGGCAAAGCCGGACAGATTTGGCGATTGCAGCAGCAGCACCGCGAGCACCACCACGGCCTTGACCAGCAAATTGAACTCCGGCGGATAGCCCGATAGCAGAATGCCGGTGTTCATGGTCTGGATGATCAGCGCACCCAACACGGCCAGAACGAGGCTGAAGCGGCCGCCGAACAGCGAGGTGCCGCCGATCACGACCGCGAGAATCGCGTCGAGCTCGAGCCAGAGGCCAGCATTGTTTGCATCTGCCCCCATGATGTCGGCCGCGGCGATCACGCCCGCGAGCGAGGCGCAGACGCCGCACCAGACATAGACCGCCAAGATCATCGCGCGGGTACCGACGCCGGCAAGCTCGCTCGCGCGTGCATTGCCGCCCGTCGCCTCGATCAGGAGTCCGAGTGCCGAGCCGCGGACCACCGCGCCCGTGAGGATCAGCATGCCGAGCGCAATCGCGATCGGGACCGGAACGCCGAGAATGGCACCGTTGCCGAGCCAGACCAGGTCCGGCGAGCTGAAGGTCACAATGCGCCCCTCGGTGATGAGCTGGGCAATGCCGCGCCCTGCCACCATCAGGATCAGCGTCGCCACGATCGGCTGCATGCCGAGCACGGCGACAAGAAAACCGTTCCACAATCCGCAGACGAGGCCGGCGCCGAGCGCGGCCGCCAGCACCACCGGCAGGCCGTGACTATCGGCGAGGCTTGCGGCGATCGCGCCGCAGATGGCCATCACCGCACCGACCGAGAGATCGATGCCGCGCGTTGCGATCACAAGCACCATGCCGAGCGAGAGCAACGCCACCGGCGTGCCGCGATTGAGCACGTCGATCAGGCTGCCGAACAGGCGGCCGTCCTGAAGACGCAGGTCGAAAAATTGCGGCGATACCACGCGGTCGACCGCGAGGATGACGATCAGCGCCAGGATCTGGGCAAGGCCGCGGCGCGGCAGCAGCATCGTCATGCCCGGGCCTCTTGCATCGCTGCGCCATCGGCGGCGATGGCCGCGAGGATATTGGTGACGTCGATGGCCTCGCCCGCGAGCTCCTCGACATGGGCGCGATCGCGCAGCACGACTACGCGATCGGAATAGGTCACGATCTCGTCGAGCTCGGAGGAGATCACCAGGAGCGCCAGCCCGTCGTCGCAGAGCTCGCGGATCAGGCGGATGATCTCGGCGTGCGCGCCGACATCGATGCCTCGCGTAGGTTCATCCAGCACGAGGAGCCGCGGCGACGTCGCGAGCCAGCGCGCCAGCAGCGCCTTTTGCTGATTGCCGCCGGAAAGCAGGCCCACCGGGCGCTCGGGGTCGGGCGGACGGATGTCGAGCATCTTGACGTAGCGGCGGGCAATCTCGTCCTGCTCACGGCGCGACAGCGGCCGATGCAGGCCGCGCTTGGCCTGAAGTGCGAGCACGATGTTCTCGCGCACGGTGAGCTCGGCGACGATGCCCTCGGTCTTGCGCTCCTCCGGGCAATAGCCAAAGCCCTGGCGGACGCCGTCGCGCGGCGACTGCAGTCGCACGGGGGCACCCTCCACCCTCGCCTGCCCGCCATCGGGGCGCTCGGCGCCGAACACCAGCCGCGCCGTCTCGGTACGGCCCGAGCCGAGCAGTCCGGCAAGGCCGACGACCTCGCCATGGCGCAGCTCGAGATTGAACGGCGCGACATAGCCGGCCTTGCCGTAATTCTCGAAACTCGCACAGACCTCGCGCGGCGGACGGTCGCCTGCCGCCGCCCGCGCGCTGGTGGTCTCGGCGAGCTCGCGCCCGAGCATCATCCGGATCAGCTCGAGCCGGGGCAGCGAGGCCGTCTCGCGCTCGCCGACCAGGCGGCCGTTGCGCAGCACCGTGATCCGATCGGAGATCTCGTAGACCTGATCGAGGAAATGGCTGACGAAGACAATGCCGATGCCGCGCCTGGCAAGCTGACGCATGATGCCGAAGAGGATCTCGACCTCGTGACGGTCGAGGCTCGCAGTCGGCTCGTCCAGAATCAGCACGCGTGCGGAAAGATCGACGGCGCGCGCGATCGCGGTGACATGCTGGATGGCGACCGAATAATTGCCGAGCGGCGCTGCGACATCGATGTCGAGGCCGAACTCGGTCAGCAGCGCCTTGGCGCGGCGGCGCATCTCGCCTTCGCGCACGATGCCGAATCGCATCGGCTGGCGGTCGAGAAAAAGGTTCTGTGCGACCGACAGGTTCGGCAGCAGATTGACTTCCTGGTAGACGGTGGCAATGCCGGCCTCGAGCGCAGCCTTGGCCGAACGCGGCGCGACCTCCTCGCCGCCCAGCCGGACAACACCGGCATCGCGCGGGAACACGCCGGTGACGACCTTGATCAGCGTGGATTTGCCGGCGCCGTTCTCGCCGAGCAGCGCATGGATCTCGCCGGCGCGAAGCGTGAAGTCGACCTCCTGCAAAGCGCGCACCGCACCAAAGCTCTTGCTGATCCCGCGCACCTCCAGGAGCGGCGGAGCAGGACCAAGGCTGTTCTCCATAACGACGTCACTCCCACCGGTGCCCGCTTATGCTGCGGACACCCAGCCTATTCGTTCGCGCGACGGTTGCGAAGGGGCTTTGCCGGACCACGGAGCGTGGTCCGGCAAGACGCCTGCCTCAGTAACCAAGGCCCTTCTTGCTGTCGTATTCCTTCTGCGGATTGTCAGTGGCCGTGAGCAGCCTTGATTCGGTCTGGATCCACTTCGGTGGAACCGTGCCCTTCTCCTTGAAGGCCGCGACGGCGTCGAAGGCGGGGCCGGCCATGTTCGGCGTCAGCTCGACTGTGGCATTGGCCTCCCCGGCGACCATCGCCTTGAAGATATCAGGCACTGCGTCAATCGACACCGTGAGGATGTCCTTGCCCGGCTTGAGACCGGCTTCCTTCATGGCCTGGATCGCGCCGACCATCATGTCGTCGTTGTGGGCGTAGACTGCGCAGATGTTCTTGCCGCCGCCCTCGGCCTTGATGAAGCTCTCCATGACTTCCTTGCCCTTGGCGCGGGTGAAGTCACCGGTCTGGCTGCGCACGATCTTCAGATTGGCGTGCTTGGCGATCGCGGTGTCAAAGCCCTTCTTGCGGTTGGCGGCAACGCTGGCGCCGACCGTGCCCTGCAATTCGACGATGTTGCAGGCCTTGTCGCCGACGGTCTTGGCCAGCCAGTCGCCGGCGACCTCGCCTTCGTGGACGCTGTCCGAGGTGACGGCGGTGAGATAGAGGTCCTTGCCCGAGGGATCGATGTCGCGGTCAAGCAGCACGACCGGAATCTTGGCTTCCTTGGCTTCCTTCAGCACCGCATCCCAGCCAGTCGAAACGACGGGGGCGAGGAAGATCGCATCGACGTTCTGCGCGATGAAGGAGCGGATCGCCTTGATCTGGTTTTCCTGCTTCTGCTGCGCGTCGGCGATCTTGAGATTGACCTTGCGCTTGGCGGCCTCCTGCTTGGAGACCGAGGTCTCGGCTGCGCGCCAGCCGGACTCCGATCCGATCTGCGAGAAGCCGACGGTGAGCTCTGCGGCATTGGCCGGCAGTGCAAGCAACAACGCGGCGGTGGCGCTGGCCGCAAAAAGGGCTTTGAGGGTCATGAGGCGTGTGTCTCCCAAGTGTTATCCGGGGCGCCCACGGTATCATGACACCCTCAGGCCGGCCTTCAGGGCGGCGGAAGGGACTATTCCACGGAAGCCGGCGTCCGTATAGTCATATTATTTGACTATTTGGTCGAATAATCTGGAGAGCGAATTCTACACGCAAAGAGTTAATATTATACAGTATACAACTTAAAGATCAACTTGTTTCGACGAGACAGCACCGTCATGGCCGGGCTCGTCCGGGCATGACGATCTCATGGCAATTCGCGTGTGTTCTGCGATCAGCAGCAGGCAAGCGAAAAAGCTAGATCAGCTTGCGCTGCGCAAGGTTCTTCATCAGTGCGCCGATGCCGAACGTCCACGGCTCGCACTCGTCGCTGGTCCGCATGCGGTTGACGAGCTTGCCGAGTTGCGGGGCGGCAATAGTGACGATGTCGTCGCGCTTGTGGGTGAACCCCTGCCCCGGCGCATCGCGATCCTTGACCGGTGCGAACATCGTGCCGAGGAACAGCACGAAACCGTCGGGATATTGATGCACCTTGCCGATGGTCTGCGCGACGAGATCGGTCGGATCGCGGCTGATCTTGCTGATCGAGGAATGCCCCTCGAGAACAAAGCCGTCAGTCCCCGTTACGTTCAGGCTGATGTCGAGCTTGCGCGCGTCATCGAGCGTGAAGGTCTCGTCGAACAGCCTCAGCAGCGGGCCGATCGCGCAAGAGGCGTTGTTGTCCTTGGCCTTCGACAGCAGAAGCGCCGAGCGGCCCTCAAAGTCGCGCAAATTGACGTCGTTGCCGAGCGCACCGCCGACGATCTTGCCACGGCTGGAGACGAACAGCACGAGCTCCGGCTCGGGATTGTTCCAGGTCGATTTCGGATGCAGCCCGGCATCCATGCCGGTGCCGACCGAGGAAAGCGTCGGCGCCTTGGTGAAGACCTCGGCATCGGGGCCGATGCCGACCTCGAGATATTGGCTCCAGGCGTTCTGATCGATCAGCACCTGCTTCAAATGCATCGCCTGGTCAGAACCCGGCTTGAGCTTGGACAGATCGTCGCCGATCAGCCGCGTGACTTCCTTGCGAATGGCTTCGGCCGAGGCCGGGTTGCCCTTGGCGCGCTCCTCGATCACGCGTTCCAGCATCGAGATCGCGAAAGTGACACCCGCGGCCTTCAGGGTCTGGAGATCGACCGGCGCGAGCAGCCAGGGCTTTTTCGGATCGCGCCCATCAGGTGCCGTGTTGGCGACGATGGCTTGGAGATCGTCGATGCGTTCGCCCTTGACCGCGGCAAGCGCCTTGGCCGGATTGTCCTCCTCGCAGAGGGCGCTGACGGTCGGAAATTTGGCGGTGACGTCGAAGACGCCGTCGGCGCGCACCGCGACCACGGCCGGACCGTTCGCCTGCGGCAGCCAGACGCGGCCGACCAGCGTTCCCTTCGTTCCGTCCTCGGGGAGAAGGTCTTGAACCGTCAAATTCGTCATGGCCGGCGTCCTCGCTGTTTTTCGGACCAGCCCATTTCGCAAGCGGCCGATCCCATTGGCGAAGACAAATAAACGTCTGGCAGGGGAAGTCCAGAGTGGCAGGATGCCTCGCCGCTATGCCCCTGCCCGCGCCTTCCGCGCCGCGACCTGCTGCAGCGCCCAGCGCGCATTCTTGCGGACATCGGGATCGGAATCGTCGGCGATAACGGCCAGGAACGCTTCGCCGTCCGCGTGGGCGATTTCGCCAAGTGCGGCAGCCGCCTCTTTGCGCAAATTCGCCTGGTCGTGATTGACGCAATTGCCGATCGGACGCACCGCACGCTCGATCTTCATCCTGCCGAGGCTGCGGATTGCCTTCAACCGCACCTGCCAGAATTCGTCACCGAGCGCGCCGACAAGCTGGTCGGCTGCGAGCGAACCATTGGCGTTGAGACCCAAAGTCTCGGCCGCCATCTCGCGCACCATCCAATCCGAATCCTTCAGTGCGCGGGTGATCGTCTCCGCTGCCGGCTTCATCTGCGAGAACGCCAGCGCGCTGACGGCGGCACGCCGAACATGCGCATCGGGGTCGTTGATCAGTGCCGTCAACGCGGGGATCGATTCTTCCAACTTGAGGAATCCGATCACGCCGATCGCCTGCACGCGGACGGCAGCATCGGTGTCCTGCAGCGCTTCGAGTGCTGGCTTGAGCGTGTCCTTGCAGCGCAACTCCTTCAGCGCCCGCAGCGCGCCCATACGAACGAAGGCGTGGGCATGCTTGACGAGCGGCAAGATGACATCGGCGCAGGCGGGATCCTTGAATTCCGCCATGCTGTCGGCCGCGGCCGCCGCGACGATCCTTTCCGGATCGACCAGCAGCTTCACCAGCGCACTTGCCGCCTCCGGCCCATCGAACTCGCCGAGTGCCATCGCCACCTGTTGGCGCACGCCGGCGTCGGGATCGGCCACCATATTGGCGAGGTGCGCGACGGCCGCGGGATCGCCGGAATGGCCGAGCGCGATGATCGCGACGCGGCGCTCGGCAGGATCGGCGGCCTGGAGCCGCTCGTCGGCATCTTCGAGATCGTCGTAAGATTCGAACGGGCTCGACATGATCACCTCAACAGGTAGGGAATGTTGACAGTAACGGCGCCGGTCGGGCAATCGGCCTCGCAGGGCATGCAGTACCAGCACTCATCATAGGCCATGTAGGCCTTGCCGGTCATGTCGCTGATGCGCAGCACGTCGAGCGGGCAGACGTCGACACAGACGGTGCAGCCCTTGTCGGCGATGCATTTGGCGTCGTCGACGACCACCGGAACCGATGTCTGATAGGACGCGAGAGGCATGTGATGTCTCCTGTTGCTCTGTTGCGGTGGATCAGGCAGTGGCGCGGATGCGCTGCTTGTCGTAGAGATCCTTCTCGTCGTCGGCGATCGGGACGACGTAAGGTTCGACGGCGCGCTTCTCGCTGGTCATCTTGCCGTTCTGCTTGCTCAGCAGCGTGTGGCAGAACCAGTTCTCATTGTCCTTCTCCGGGAAATCGGTGCGCCAGTGGTAGAGGCCCCAGCGGCTCTCCTCGCGATAGAGCGAGGCATGCACGGCCATGTCGGCGCAATCCATGATCGACTGCACTTCCAGCGCGCGGAGCAGCTCATGCGCGTTGCGTGCGATCATGCGCTCCTGCATGTCCTGCCGCGTCTCGGCGAGGCGGCGCATGCCGAGCTCGTATTTGCGCGTGACCTTCGGCGGCTGAAGGTAATCATTCACCAGGCGGCGGGTCTTGTATTCGACCTGGTTCGGCGGAATGCCGTCCTCGCGTTTGGTCGGTGCGAGCACGCGATCGCGCTCCATGGCGATATCAGCCGCATCGAACTCGGCAAAGTCGTGATTGTCGGCGAACTCCATCGCGTCGATGCCGGCGACCGAGCCATTGGTGAAGGCGCCGAGCATGTAATTGTGCGGCACACTCGCCATGTCGCCGGCGGCGTACAGGCCCGGCACGGTCGTGCGCGCGTTGTCGTCGACGAACACGCCGGAGGCGCTGTGGCCGGAGCAGAAGCCGATCTCCGAGATGTGCATCTCGATCGACTCGTTGCGGTAGTCGACGCCGCGCCCCTGCTGGAACAGACCGCGCGTGGGCCGCTCGACCTTGTGCAGCGTGGATTCGATCTCCGAGATGGTGTCGGGATGGAGATGCTTGAGCTGGAGGAAAACCGGCCCCTTGCCGGACAGGAGTTCGTTGTAGAACTCCAGCATCATCTGGCCGGACCAGTAATCGCATTCGATGAAGCGCGAGCCTTCGTTGTTCGCCGTGAAGGCGCCGAACGGACCGGCGACATAGGCGCAGGCCGGGCCGTTATAGTCCTTGATCAGCGGATTGATCTGGTAGCATTCGAGGTTCGCGAGCGCGGCACCAGCGTGATAAGCCATGGAATAGCCGTCACCGGAATTGGCGGCGTTCTCGTAGGTGCCGAACATGTAGCCGGAGGTCGGCAGGCCAAGCCGGCCGGCGGCGCCCATGCAGAGGATCACGGCCTTGGCCTTGATCACCAGGATCTCGGCGGTGCGGGTGTTGACGGAGATCGCGCCGGCAATGCGGCCGTCAGACGATTTCAGCAGCCGCGTCGCCATGTAGCGGTTGGAGATCAGGATGCGCGCGCGGCGGAGCTGACGGTACAGCGCCTTCTTCACGGTCTCGCCGTTTGGCATCGGCAGCACATAGGTGCCGATGTGGTGCACCTTCTTGACGGCGTAGTCGCCGTTCTCGTTCTTCAGGAAGCGGATGCCGAAACTGTCGAGCTCCTCGATGATCTTGTAGCAATTCTGGGCATATTTATAGACCGCCTTCTGGTCGACAATGCCGTCATTGGCGATGGTAATTTCCTTGGTGTACTGCTCCGGCGTCGCGTAGCCGGGGATGACGGCGTTGTTCAGTCCGTCCATACCCATCGAGATCGCGCCTGAGCGCTTGACGTTGGCCTTCTCGAGCAGGACGACGTTGGCCTTCGGGTTCTTCAGCTTCGCCTTCAGCGCCGCCATCGGGCCGGCGGTGCCGCCGCCGATCACGAGCACATCGCAGGAAACCTCCGAAAGTCCGTCGACGATCTGATCTAGTGCCATCGCTTGCTCCTGGTCCGCCGGCATCTCCGGCGCCTTTGCATCAGATTTGTTCAGGTGGTCGTCCGGCGATAGCAATTAGTTGTCGCCGGGACGCGATTTGCGCCTCAGCGCTCGACGAAGGCCTTTTCGATGACGAAATGACCGGGCTGGCTGTGATTGCCCTCGACAAAGCCGCGCGCGGAGAACATCGCGTGCAGTTCCTCGAGCATCGCCGGACTCCCGCACAACATGATGCGGTCGGTCTCGATATCGAGGCCGGATTGGCCGATATCCTCGAACAGCTGGTTGGAGGCGATAAGGTCGGTGATACGGCCGCGATTGCGGAACGGCTCGCGGGTGACGGTCGGATAATAGACCAGCTTGTCGCGGATCAGGGGGCCGAAGAATTCGTGATTGCGCAGACCATCGACGACGTGCTCGCCATAAGCGAGCTCGGAGACCTGGCGGCAGCCATGGGCAAGCACGATGGTCTCGTAATTCTCGTAGACGTCGGGGTCCTTGATCAGGCTGGCGAAGGGCGCAAGGCCTGTGCCGGTCGAGAGCAGCAGCAGGCGTTTTCCCGGGATGAGATTGCCGGTGATCAGCGTACCCGTCGCCTTGCGGCCGACCAGGATGATGTCGCCTTCCCGGATCTTTTGGAGGCGCGAGGTCAGCGGGCCGTCCTGCACCTTGATCGAGAAGAATTCGAGCGCTTCCTCGTGATTGGCGCTGGCCATGCTGTAGGCGCACATCAACGGCTTGCCCTCAACTTCCAGCCCGATCATCGCGAACTGGCCGTTCTGGAAGCGGAAGCCGGGATCGCGCGTCGCGGTGAAGCTGAACAGGGATTCGGTCCAGTGCCGGACCGACAAAACCGTTTCCTTCTGAAATGCGCTCATGGTCTCTCCTTTGATTGCGCGCAGGTTCTCGGAGAGAGCGGAGTCCGGCAATTCGGAAGTGGAATTCCCGGTCGATTAGTTTCACATTTCGCGAGCGGTGATTGCAGAGCAGGCGGCAAACCGTCCGATCGCATGCTCTCGCTGGCAATTAGTTGCTATCCGCGCGCGCCGGCGGCGACGTAGACAGTATGAGGAGGTTCGTCTTGACCATGACCCTGATGGCGCCAACCGTGGCCGACTACGAAGCAAGCGCCGATCTCGCGACGCTCCTCGTCCGCACCACCGAGGGTGATGACCTCAGCGTTCCCGCCGAGAAGCTCCGCCTTTCCTGCAAATGCGCCCACTGCACCCGTGCCCGCTTCGACGAACGTTTCCCTGAAAGGTTTCCGGGAATCGCCATCACCGAGATCGGCGACCTCGGCTATGGGCTGAACATCTCGTTTTCGGACGGACACAACAGGGGGATTTACCCGAAGCCGTATCTGCTGAGTCTGGCGGGGCGGTAGGGTCTTCACAAACTTCGCTGTCATTCCCCGCGAAGGCGGGGAATCCAGTACGCTGCGGCTCCTCCGTTTCCCATCGACGCCTCTGGGATACTGGATCGCCCGCCTTCGCGGGCGATGACAGCGGGGTGAATGGCGTGCACCAAGCTCCCCATCTGGCACGGACATTGCTCATCTGTAGAACGATTTGAACGTTCCGGAGGCAGACAATGTTGCAGGCGGCAAGTGCAGTGCGCGGGACGGTTCCCCCGGCAGTCCGACCTGCGGCTAGTTCCTCGCTGCTGCTGACCGAGAACCAGCAATGGATCGGCGGGCCGCCGGCGCTGATGGACAAGCTCAGCCCACGAGAGCGGGAACTGGTGCTGAAGCAGGGCCGGCGAAAGGTGCTTAACCGCGGCCAGACGCTGTTCAGCCAGGGCGGTAAGCATGACGGCATCTGGCTGATCGAAAGCGGCCGCATCCGTGTGTTCTATACCTCGCCGCAGGGGCGCGAGATCACACTCGCCTATTGGCATGTCGGCAACTTCGTCGGCGGGCCCGAAGTGTTCGAGGGCACGGTGCATCAATGGTCCGGCGTCGCGTCGAGCAATTGCAGCGTCGTGCACCTGCCCGGAAGGGAACTGCGGTCCCTTGCCGCGGAGATCCCGAACCTCGCGATCGGTCTTATTGAAGGCCTGACTTTCAAGGGCAAATGCTATTCGGCGCTGGCGCAGATGCTGGGAACTCGCTCGATCACGCAGCGCCTCGCACATCTGCTCCTGCACCTCGTCGAGCTCTACGGCGTCGAGGATGCCGAGGGCCGCGTGATCGCGGCCGCCTTCACCCATGCCGACATCGCCCACATGGTCGGCGCCACCAGGCAATGGGTCACGATCAGCCTGAAGCGGATGCAGGAGAAGGGAATCGTCATCACCAAGCGCTCGCAGATCGTGGTCTGCCGAACCGACGTGCTGGAGGAGATGCGCGGCCAAGCCTCCGACTGAAAAAGCCGACCAGGAAGGTGCACAGGCAAGCGGCTTTATAGTGCAGGATTGCCCAAGGACTATGCAATCAGCTTTTCCCGGCAACTAATCGACTACCGCGGTCATTCCGGATTTGCCCTGCCCGCGCCCTCCCCCAATCATGGCAACCGCAGCACATCCAAACCGAATGAGGATGAGAATGGTCCGCCATCTTCCCACGCTCTCGATCGCGATGTCGGTGACGTCGCTGGCGCTAATCCTCGCCCAGCCGGCCTCGGCGGAAACCGTCACGCTCGGCATCGGAACGCAGGACACCACGACCAACACGGTGACCGCGGGCGTCGTCATCCGGCAGCTGCATCTTCTCGAAAAATATCTGCCCACGTCAGGTAAATACGCCAACATCAAGTTCGAGCTGGAGTGGCAAAATTTCACGTCCGGTCCGCCCGTCACCAACGCGATGATGGCGAACAAACTGCAGATCGGCATGATGGGCGACTATCCGCTGATCGTGAACGGCTTCACCTTCGAGAGCAACCCTGAAAGCAAGAGCCGGCTGATCGGCATCGCCGCATACAGCCTGTCCGGCTCCGGCAACGGCATCGTCGTCCACAAGGACTCGCCCTACTACGATCTCGCCGATCTCAAGGGCAAGCTGGTCAGCGTGCCGTTCGGCTCCGCTGCGCACGGCATGGTGCTGAAGGCGATGCAAGACCGCGGCTATTCATCCGATTTCTTCCAGCTCGTCAGCCAGAGCCCGGAGGTCGGCTCGACCAATCTCCAGGAGAAGAAGATCGACGCCCATGCCGACTTCGTCCCCTTCGCTGAGCTGCTTCCCTTCCGCGGCTTCGCGCGAAAAATCTTCGACGGCGTCGAGACGAACTTGCCGACCTTTCACGGCATCGTCGTGCGCACGGACTTCGCCGAGAAATATCCTGAAGTCGTCGTTGCCTATTTCAAGGCGCTGATCGCCGCCAACCAGTGGCTGCGCGACGATCCCAAGCTTGCTTCCGAGAAGATCCAGGAATGGACCGGCATCAACAAGGAAGTCGTCTACATCTTCCTGGGACCGAGCGGCAACATGACCACCGATCCGACGATCAAGCCGGCGCTGATCGAAGCAGCCAGCGCCGACGTCAAGGTGCTGCAAAACCTCGGCCGCATGAAGGAGTTCGATCCAAAGAAATGGGTCGACGACAGCTACATCCGCAAGGCCTACGCCGAGATGAAGCTCGACTATGACGCGCAGCTGGGCAGCACAAAGAACTATGAGATCAGGGGCGAAGACGCCTTCTGCAAGAAGCCGATCACCGATCCACGCATGGCCGGCGAGGTCTGGGTCGATGAGGCCGGCATCATGCCGTTCTCGTCCGCCGCCTGCACGCTCGGAGCTTATGCCGACTTCAAGGCCAAGGGCAAGAAGATCAACGTCGCTTACGTCTTCGACACCACGCGCGGCATCAAGCTATTCGCCGACCAGGCCTTCTTTGCGGTCGGCAATGGTGACGTCGCCCCGTTCCTGCTCAAGAAGGACGCCGAGGCCTATGCCGCCAAGATCAGCGGCAAGGTGCTCGGCTTCGACGACGCGGTGAAGGCAGCCGTCAGCGGAGACAAGACGTGAGCAGTCCCGCCCTCGTCAGACATCCCGAGGACAGTATGCCGGCAACAGCAGCACTTGCACAGGCGGGCCTCGCGCCAGCCGCCATCCCACCCGCGCCACCGCCGTCCTTCGGCACGCTCGCGCTGCGCTGGTACCGGCTGAACCAGGATCGGCTTCGCGCCACCGCGATCGGCATCATCTCGCTGATCGCCTTCCTGCTGGTCTGGCACCTGCTCACGACCTATCGCGTCGTGTTCTTCGTGCGTTTCACCAACGTACCCTCCCCGCTCGCGGTCCATGCGAGCTTCGTCAAGGCCATCCACGATCCCAAATTCCTGATGCACATCTTGCTGAGCTGCCGGCGCATCTTCATCGGCTTCTCGCTGGCCGCTGTTGTCGGCGTGCCGCTCGGCCTGATCATGGGCCGCTTCAAGCTGGTGCATGAGATCATCTTTCCCGTGGCCGAGGTGCTGCGCCCGATCCCGGCGATCGCCTGGGTGCCGATGGCGATCATGCTGTGGCCGACCAACGAGCAGAGCATCGTCTTCATCACTTTCCTCGGCTCGTTCTTCCCGATCCTGGTCAACACGCTGCACGGCATGTCGCTGGTCGACCCCGTGCTGGTGCGCGCCGCACAATGTCTCGGCGCGCGCGAACGGTCGATCTTCCGCGAGGTGTATTTTCCGGCCTCGCTGCCGCACATCTTCACCGGCCTTACCGTCGGCATGGGCGTCGCATGGGTGTCGCTGATCGCGGCCGAGATGATCTCGGGCCAGTACGGCATCGGCTATTTCACCTGGGAGGCCTATTCGCTGGTGCAATATGCCGACATCGCGCTCGGCATGATCGCGATCGGCGTACTTGGCCTCGGATCGAGCCTGCTGATCAGGGGTGCGGGACATCTGGTGATGCCATGGAGGTCGACGAGATGAGCGAGATGCTTGCGAGCGAACCGAAGGGCCATATCGACGTCAAGAACTTCTCCCTCAGCTATGACAGCATCGAGGGGCCGGTTCAGGCCGTCACCGATACGCAGATCCATGTGAAGCCGGGCGAATTCGTCTCGATCGTCGGGCCCTCCGGCTGCGGAAAGTCCACGTTGCTCAACGCGGTCGCCGGCTTCCTCAAGCCCACCACCGGCATCGTCACCGTCGACGGCGAGCGTGTGAACGGCCCTAGCGCCGAACGCGGCATGGTGTTCCAGCAATATTCGCTGTTTCCCTGGAAGACGGTGCGGGAGAATGTCGAGTTCGGCCTCAAGATGCGCGGCATGCCGCGCTCGCAGCGCGAACGGGCCGCGCGCACATTGCTCGGACTCGCCGGCCTGGAAGCCTTCGAAAAGCATTACCCGGAGAAACTGTCCGGCGGCATGAAGCAGCGCGTCGGCATCGTCCGTGCGCTCGCCACGGGACCGAAGGTGCTGCTGCTCGACGAGCCGTTCGGCGCGCTCGACGCGCAGACGCGCGTCATCATGCAACAAATCCTCACCAACATGTGGCAGCGCCTGAAAATCTCGGTGCTGTTCGTGACCCACGACATCGACGAGGCGATCTTCCTGTCCGACCGCGTCTACTGCATGACCGCGCGCCCCGGCTCGATCAAGGCGGAGATACCGATTCCATTGGAGCGGCCGCGGCAGCAATCGATGATGATGTCGTCGGAATTTTTGGCACTGCGCCGCGGTCTGATGTCGCTGATCCGCGAGGAGAGCCTGAAGGCGATGGGCGGCGAGATCAACGACATGGGCATGCAGGGGCTCAACATCGAGCTGCACGGGCATTCGCTGGCGGACGTGATTTGATTTAGCGATTCTGCATGCGGCGATGACAGTCTCGTAGGGTGGGCAAAGCGGAGCGTGCCCACCGAAATTCGCCTACGGAGACAGGTGGTGGGCACGGCGCTTACGCGCCTTTGCCCACCCTACGGCGGCCTGGCTCTGATCACTTGAACCAGTGCACCAGCGCGATGCTGATGCCCAGCAGCAGCATCAGCGACAGTGTCACAGCCGCTGTGACCCTGCCCCCGACATTGGCGAGCACGCGCACATCAACGCCGAGGCCGAGGGCCGCCATCGAAACCACAGTAAGGAACGTCGTGATCTTCGTCACCGGCGCGACCACTGTGCCCGGCACGATCTCCAGCGAGCGCAAGGTCGCGAGCGCCAGGAAGCCGAGGATGAACCATGGAACCAGACGGAAGAAGCCTACATTGGTCTTCTTGGCGCCGGCCTGCCAGCGCGAGGCGACCAGCGAGAGGCCGACGACCACGGGGCCCAGCATCAGCACGCGCATCAGCTTCACCAGCGTGCCGATCTGCGTGGAGATCAGACCGGCCGGCACCGTCGCCGCGAGTACTTGCGGCACGGCATAGACGGTTAGCCCAGCGAGAATGCCGTACTGCGTGGCGGTGAGCTGGAGCAGCGGGATCAACAGCGGCAGGCCGAGCACCATCATCACGCCGAGGATGGCGGTAAAGGAAATGGAGGACGCGATCTCGTCGCTGCTGGCGCCGATGATCGGCGCGACCGCCGCGATCGCCGAATTGCCGCAGATCGAATTGCCGCAGGCAATCAGGATCGACAGCCGCGTCGATAGCCCGAGCATACGGCTCAGGCCGAAGGAGACGCAGAGCGCGATCACCACGACTGCAGCGATCGAGGCGAGCAGCGCGATGCCGGAGGCCGCGATGGCGGCAAAGCTGATGGAGGCGCCGAGCAGCATGACCGCGACTTCAAGCAGCTGCTTGGCACTGAAGGCGATTCCGGCCTGCCAGCGCGGCGCCGGCTTCCAGAAGCTGCGCAGGGCCATCCCCAGCAGGATCGCCATCACCAGCGCCTCGATATAAGGGTGCTCGAACACGCCGAGCTCCGCCCGCTCCAGCAGGGCCGAAACACCTGCGACAAGGATGCAAAGGAGAATGCCGGGAATCAGCGCGACGATACGGCTAAAGGCCGTGGTCGGCTTGGCGTCGGCCTGGCTGGATGCTTGATTCTGCGACACAAATCTCTCCCAGAGGAGAAAGATTTATACGCACGGCGCTCGCGTTGGGGAATAAGTTTTCGACATATCAGGGCCGAGGGAAGTTTGATCCTCGGCGTGGAATAACCCGGCTCAAAACAGCGGTCCGTCTCAGAAGAGCAGGTCCTTGGCGAGCGAAGCCACGTGGCTGAACCTGTCATAGACGCCCGGCTCGAAGAACGCCGCACGTGCGAGCACGATGCCTGCGACCAGCGTCCAGAATACGGTGGTGCCGGCCCGAAGCAGCAGCTTTGAGGCACGCGATTGCGATTGGCTGTCCGTCGCGGACACCAGCTGCTCGCCGAAGGGCTCAAATCCAGTGCGTTCCATGGCCGTCAATCCATCAATTTCTGGATGGAATGTCGTCGTTTCGGCCCAAAACGGCAATGGAAGCGATTGGCGTTTTTGGTCCCTTGAGGGGAAACTCCTTCCGCAGGAACATCCCACGGCAATAGTTTTCTTCTTTCGCCCCATTTGGCACCTGGAGCCTGGACCCGGAAGCCGGCCGCATGGACGATTCCATCCGGGTCGACTAGCCTGCCGTCGCCCACAGGTCCGTCACGGGATCGCCGGAGATCAGAAGAAGAAGATGAACATCGAATCTCCCCGCAAGCCCCTCGACCTCGCCTCGGCCATTGCGGAAGGGGACATCCGCTGCCTCCTCATGGTGCTGGTGCACATGACCGGCGAGGCGCGCTGGCTCGAGCCTCCCTATCTTCCCAAGCGCGACATCCGTCTCATCCCCGATCCCGAGGCCGGCGTCCCCCGACAGATCCAGGACGAGATCCGTGCCGCCGTGGTCGAGCTCTTTGCCGACGACACGCCAACACCCGTCATCACCAATCCCGGCGAAGAGCTGCTGCTCAAGATGATGCGCGCCTGCCTCGGCGAGAACGTCGCACCGGAATATGCGCCGCTGATGCGCGAGGAGATGGGCTTTGTGTCGCGCGAGGCGCAATGGACCAGGCGGCCATCGGACGAGAAGCTCACCGCACAGCACGTCCTGATCGTCGGCGCCGGGGTCTGCGCCATCGCGCTCGCCGTTGCGCTCGGCCATCTCGGCATCCCCTACACCATCGTCGAGAAGAACGCCGAGCTCGGCGGCACTTGGTGGATCAACCGCTATCCCGGCTGCGGCGTCGACACGCCGAACCACTCCTATTCCTACTCGTTCGGCCCGCGCAATGCCTGGACACGCTATTTCTGCCAGCGCGAGGAGCTGCTCGATTATCTCCTGAAAGTCGCCGATGAATACGGCATCCGCAAGCATCTGCGCGTCAACACGGAGCTGACCTCGTCGCGCTGGGATGAAGGCAAGCGGCGCTGGATCTCGACGCTGAAGACGTGCAATGGCGAAGAAACCTTCGAATCCACCGCGCTCGTCGCGGCCATCGGCCAGCTCAACGATCCCTCCCGCGCGCACTTCAAGGGGGAGGAGAGCTTCGAGGGCACGATCCTTCACTCGGCATTGTGGTCGGGCGACATCAAGCTCGACGGCAAGCATGTCGCCGTGATCGGCACCGGCGCGACATCGATGCAGCTGGTGCCGACGATCGCCGGCCGCGTCGCCTCGGTCACGGTCTATCAGCGCAGCGCGCAATGGGCGCGACCGGTGAAGGGCTATGCCGATCCGATCACCGAGGGCGCGCGCTGGCTGCTCGCGCACCTGCCATTCTATGTGCAATGGTATCGCTTCAACATGTTCTGGCGCTACGGCGACGGCCTGCTGCCGTTCCTGCGCAAGGACCCGGCCTGGCCGCATCCGGAGCGCGCCGTCAACAAGGGCAACGATCGACACCGCCAGGAGCTGACCGACTTCATCCTGTCAGAGCTGAAGGACCGGCCCGACCTGATCGCAAAATGCGTGCCGACCTATCCGCCCTATGGCAAGCGCATCCTGCTCGACAACAACTGGTTCAAGACATTGACGCGGGATAATGTCGAGCTCATCACCGATACGATCGACCATTTTGACGAAAGTGGTATCGTCACCGCCGACGGCACGCACCGCCCCGCCGACATCATCGTGGTTGCCACCGGCTTCAAGGTCACCGAGATGGCCGCGCGCCTCAACATCAGCGGCCGCGACGGCAAGGCTTTGCGGCAGGCCTGGGCCAACGACAATCCGACGGCGTTCCTCGGCCTCACCGTGCCCGATTTCCCCAACTTCTTCTGCATGCTCGGGCCCAATTCCGGTCCGGCGCATGGCGGCAGCGTCATCTTCCAGTCGGAATGCCAGAGCCGCTACATCTCAGCTTGCCTCGTCGACATGATCGAGCACGACATCGCCGCGATTGATGTCCGCCAGGATGTGCTCGACGACTACGTCAGCAAGGTCGATGCAGAGCACGAGGCGATGATCTGGACCCATCCGGGCATGAGCACTTACTATCGCAACGCAAGCGGCCGCGTTTTCTCGGCGATGCCATGGCGCTTCGTGGACTATTGGCGCATGACACACGATCCCGACATGCGACAGTACAGGCTGACGAAGGCTTAGGTTCGCGGCTCTACGCCGCGAGCCCGCTTTCCACCGGTGCGAATTCCAGCCCCAGGCTGTCCGCCACCGCCTTGTTGGTGACACGGCCGCGATGCACGTTCAGCCCGTTGCGCAAATGCGGGTTCTCCAGCATCGCGGCAAAGCCCTTGTTCGCCAGCATCAGGCCGAACGGCAGTGTCGCATTGTTGAGCGCCTGGCTTGAGGTGACCGGCACCGCGCCCGGCATGTTGGCCACGCAATAATGCACGACGCCATCGACCTCATAGGTCGGCTCCGCATGCGTCGTCGCATGCGAGGTCTCGAAGCAGCCGCCCTGGTCGATCGCGACGTCGACCAGCACTGCGCCTGGGCGCATCGATTTCAGCATCGCGCGCGTGACGAGTTTCGGAGCGCTCGCGCCCGGCACCAGCACCGCGCCGATCACGACGTCGGCGCTGAATACTTCTTCTTCGACGGACTCGATCGTCGAGAAGCGCGTGCGCACACGTCCGGTGAAGAGATCATCAAGCTCGCGCAAGCGCGGAATCGAGCGGTCGATCACGGTGACTTCGGCGCCGAGGCCTGCGGCCATCCGCGCGGCCTGCATTCCCACCACGCCGCCGCCAAGCA
>NZ_LBJP01000061.1:0-44938 GCF_028128715.1 Bradyrhizobium sp. CCBAU 51745
CGGCGCCGCGCCGCGGGCCGCGCGCTCGGCGGCGGCGACGGCGCCGGCGAGGAACTGAGGCCTGGCGCCAGCAAATTTTGATCTGATTGTGCCGCCGCCGACTTGATTGTCGGCGGCGGCATTGTCTTGTCCGCGCTGCCGTAACGCCGTGGTCGCGCGTTCGCTATGCGAGAAAGGCGCGGATGGCGTCCGCGATCTCACTTGCGTGCGTCTCCAGCGCGAAATGTCCGGTGTCGAGGAATTTCACCACCGCATTTGGATTGTCGCGCTTGTACGCCTCTGCGCCGGGCGGGATGAAGAACGGATCGTTCTTGCCCCAGATCGCAAGGATGGGCGGCTTGTGCTTGCGGAAATAGTCCTGGAACGCGGGATAGAGAGCGACATTGCTCTTGTAGTCGCCGATCAGATCGAGCTGCACCTCATCGGCGCCAGGGCGTGCCAGGTAGAAATTGTCGAGGTTCTGGCCGTCAGGCGATACGGCCGTCGGATCTGAGACGCCATGCGTATACTGCCAGCGTGTCGCCTCCGGTGTGAGAAAGCCGCGCAGCGCCTCGCGATTGGCGGGCGAGGGATCCTGCCAATAGGCCTTGATCGGCGTCCAGCCGTCGCTGAGGCCCTCCTCATAGGCATTGCCGTTTTGCGAGATGATCGCGGTGATCCTTTGGGGATGGCTGAGCGCGAGCCGGAAGCCGGTCGGCGCGCCGTAGTCGAAGACGTAGACGGCGAAGCGATCGAAGCCGATCACCTCGGTGAAGCGCTCGATCACGCGCGCAATGTTGTCGAAGCTGTAGCTGAAGGTTTCGCGCGAAGGCATGTCCGATTGGCCGAAGCCGGGAAGATCAGGTGCGACGATGTGAAACTTGTCCGTCAGCAGCGGGATCAGGTCGCGGAACATGTGACCTGCGCTCGGGAAGCCGTGGAGCAGCAGAAGCTTCGGCGCGCCGACGCGGCCGGCCTCGCGATAAAACACCTTGAAGCCGTCGACGTCGGCGGTGCGGTAGGTTGTGCGGGCCATGACCCTCTCCATTTCTGTAACCTATTAATAGGCTATAAGATGGTTATTTCGATATAAGTAACTTGTCAATTGCTAATTTGGTGGTTACGTTGGCCGTGCCCACCCGGGATCGTCAGGGATCACCCATGGACAAACCGCCTGCCGTGTTCATCGCCGACTCGCTCGGCCTGGATTTCCTCAATTCGATCGTGACGCCGGTCGATACGCCCGTCGACTGGATCGACGATGGCGACGGGCTGATCGATTGGCTGGCGCAGGCGAAGCTGGTGCCCACGGACGAACTGGAGGCGTTGAGGGCACGTGCGAAGCCTGGTGAGTTGGACGAGGTTGCCGATCAGGCGCGGGCCTTGCGCGAATGGTTCAGGGGCTTTGTCCGCAAGCATTCGGGCCGACCGCTCGCAGCGACGGCGCTCGAGGAACTCGGTCCGCTGAACAGCCTCCTGGAACAGGACGAGGTCTTCAGCCGGATCGAACCGCGGCACGACGATAGCCATCGTGGCCTTGCGTTGCGGACCACGCGGCATTGGCGATCACCGCAGTCGCTGCTGTTGCCGATCGGTGAGGCGATGGCGAAGTTCGTCTGCAACGAAGACTTTTCCGACGTGAAGGCGTGCGAGGGCCATAATTGCACGATGCTGTTTGCGGACCACACCCGTCGCCGAGCGCGGCGATGGTGCATCATGGCGGTCTGCGGCAACCGAGCCAAACAGGCGGCGCATCGCAGCAGGCTCAAGAGCCGGCAGTGATCAGCTGATCGCGCGCACGGAGCCGGTTGACCAGGCGGGTTTCGTGCCGCAAAAACCACCCAATCGGCGGTCAAGAACCGCCGCGGGGAGGCCCCTGCCTCCCGTGGTGGGACTGTAGGACTTGATGATTGATCCAAGGCGACTTGTGGTGTTGGCAGCTTGCGCGCTGCTCGCCTTCAATCCCGGTCTGGCCGCGGCCTCACCCGCAAAGCCAAAGCCGGCTGCAGTCCCCGTGGTCGCGCCGCCGCCTCCTGCTCCGCCGGTCGAGCCGCTGCCGCCGCCGAAGATTTATCTGTTCCGCGGCGCCATGGGGCCGTTCTTCTCGACCGGCATCGATCGGCTCAGCGAGAAGCTGACCAAGGCCGGCTTCTCGGCCGACGTCTACGAATTCACCTTGTGCCGTCTGATCGGCAATCGCGCGATCGACAGCTACAAGGAGAGCCCGGCGCCGATCGTGCTGATTGGCCATTCCATGGGTGGGCTGTGCTCGGTCATCATCTCCGAGATGGCAGCCAAGGAGAACATCCCGATCAGCCTCGTCATCGCCATCGACCCCGCGCACGCAACCGACGACGTGCCGCTCAACGTCGAGCGCTTCATCAACATCTTCCTGTCCGACAGCGTGCTCGGTGGTGGCGATGTGGTGGCGGTGCCTGGCTTTCGCGGCCATTATGCAAGCTACGATTTGAAGCTGAACGGCCGCGTCACGCACATCAACATCGAGAAATCGGACGACATCCATCGCCAGATCGTCGACATGGTGACGCAGTTGCCGCGTATCCAGGCGCAGACCCAGGCTGACGCCGTGCCGCTGCGCTATCAGGTCCCTGGGGACACGCTCGTTGAATTGTGGGACAGCGGCGTGCGCATACCGGTCCGCACCGGCGATACGATGGAGAGCATCGCGGCAACCCATCGCGTGCCGGTCTGGGCCATCGCGCAGAGCAACTCGCTTGTCGAGAACGCCACGCTCACGCCGGGCCAGTCCATCGTCGTGCCCAGACATTTGTCGCCGCCGGACGCCGCAGCGGCGATGGCGGCGCCGCCGCCGGCGGCACCTTCGGTGCGCAAGAAGTAGCTTTCCCTCAGACGTTCGATCCGTGGATCGCGTCGATCACGGCATCGGTCACTTCCCTAGTCGTCGCCTTACCGCCGACGTCAGGCGTCAGCACGCCGGCGGCGCAGACCTGCTCGACCGCCTTCATCAGCCGCGCGGCCGCGTCCTTCTCGCCGAGATGCTCCAGCATCTGCGCGCCGGTCCAGAACGTCGCGACCGGATTGGCGATGCCCTTGCCGGTGATGTCGAAGGCCGAGCCGTGGATCGGCTCGAACATCGAGGGGAAGCGGCGCTGCGGATCGATGTTGCCGGTCGGCGCCACGCCGAGGCTGCCTGCGAGTGCACCGGCGAGGTCCGAGAGGATGTCGGCGTGGAGGTTGGTCGCAACGATGGTGTCGAGGCTCTTCGGATGCAGCGTCATGCGCACGGTCATGGCATCGACCAGCATCTTGTCCCAGGTCACGTCAGGGAATTCGGTCGCGACTTCCGCGGCGATCTCGTCCCACATCACCATGCCGTGGCGCTGCGCGTTCGACTTGGTCACCACGGTCAGGAATTTGCGCGGACGCGACTGCGCGAGCTGGAACGCGTAGCGCATGATCCTGCTGACGCCGACACGGGTGAAGACCGCGACTTCGGTGCCGACCTCCTCGGGCAGGCCTCTATGCGCGCGGCCGCCCATGCCGGCATATTCACCTTCCGAATTCTCGCGCACGATCACCCAGTCGAGATCGCCGACGCCGACGTTGCGCAGCGGCGAGGCCACGCCCGGCAGAATCTTGGTCGGCCGCACATTGGCGTATTGGTCAAAGCCCTGGCAGATCGGCAGGCGCAGGCCCCACAGCGTGATGTGATCGGGCACGTCAGGTGCGCCGACCGCGCCGAAATAGATCGCGTCGAACTTCTTCAGCTCAGCGAGCCCATCGGCCGGCATCATCACACCGTGCTTCTTGTAATAGTCCGAGCCCCAGTCGAAGGTTTTGACATTGAAGGCGATGTCACCGCTGCGCTTCGCCAAGGCCTCAAGCACGCGGATTCCGGCCGAGATCACCTCGGGACCGATGCCGTCGGCGGGAATGGCTGCGATCGAATGGGTGCGCATGGGAAGGCTCCGTTTGGGATGTCGCGCGGTAAGCTTAGGCCGGGCCGCGAGGCGGATTCAATTGCCGCTGGTTTATACAAAAAAATGATATAATCATCGCTTGGTGAGACGAGGGAATGTTTGATGGAATTGCATCAGCTTCGATGCTTCGTGGCGGCGGCCGAGCAGCTGCATTTCGGCCGCGCCGCGCAGCATTTGCAGATGCTGCCATCTGCGCTCGGCCGCCAAATCCGTCTGCTGGAAGAGGATCTGGGAACGCGACTATTCGCGCGCACGACCCGGGCTGTCTCGCTCACCGAGGACGGCACCACCTTGCTGCGTGATGCCCGCGCCATCCTTGCCAAGGTGGAGGCGGTCGAGAGCAATCTGCGCAATCGCTCCCGCGCGGGCGCTGCGCGACGGCTGCGGATCGGCGCCGTCGACAGCGCTGCGGCGGGGCTGGTGCCGCCGCTGCTGCGTGACTTCCGCAGCAGGCATCCCGAAGTTTCGGTCCAGCTTCTGGAGGACAAGACCGTCAGGCTGTTGCCAAAGATCCTGACCGGCGCGCTCGATCTCGCTTTCGTCCGTCCGCCCGATCGGGCGGACAAACGGCTCGAGTTTCGCCCGTTGCTTCAGGAAACCGCGATCGTGGCGTTTCCGCAGCGCCATGCGCTCGCGGCACGGAAATCGATCACGCTGGCGGACATTGCGGGCGAGGCGATGCTGGTGCCGGATCGCCGTTCGCGGCCGGACAGCTACAACCTCACCGTCAAGCTGTTCGAGCAGGTGGGCCTGACGCCGCGCATCGTGCAGGTCGCCGACGAGAAGCAGACCATCATCAACCTCGTGGCAACCAAGCTCGGCGTTGCCATCGTGCCGCGCTGGACCACGCGGATGGCGGTTTCGGGTGTGCGCTTCGTGCCGCTCCGACCGAGGCAGAGCGGCCCGGTCGGCCGGTTGCCGCTGGCGGCGGCCTGGCTGCGCGGCTCAAATGATCCGGCCCGCGATGCCATGCTGGCGGTGCTGGAGGCGCGCCTGCGCTCCTATGCGCGGGAGGCGTGAGGGGCTATGACACGGGCTTGGACAAAAGAGGTATGACGCGATGACTGGGCAGAAAGCTTCGAACGAGTTGCGGGTGGCCATCGCCGGGCTGGGCTCGATCGGCAGCAAGATCGCGACCGCGCTCGATCATGGCATCGAGGGGTTGATGCTGTCAGCCGTGGCCGTGCGCGATCCCGCCAAGCATCAGGCGTATCTGGGCGGCCTGCGTCACCAGCCGCAAATCCTGCCGATCGATCAGCTCGGCGAGGTCGCCGACATCGTAGTCGAGTGCGCGCCGAGCAGCCAGTTGCGCGCGATCGTGGAGCCCGCGGTGAAGCGCGGCAGGTGCGCGGTCGTGGTCAGCGTCGGCGGTTTGCTCGACAATTTTGATCTCATCGATCTCGCCCGCGCCAAGGGCGGTCGCATTCTTGTCCCGACCGGCGCGCTGATCGGACTCGATGCCGTCAACGCCGCCGCGCTCGGCACCATCCATTCGGTGAAGATGGTCACGCGCAAGCCGATCGACGGGCTGAGAGGCGCGCCGTTCATCGTTCAGAACAACATCGACATCGACAATCTGCGCGAGCCGCTCAAGCTATTCGAGGGCAGCGCGCGCGACGCCGCAAAGGGCTTTCCTGCCAACGTCAATGTCGCCGTTGCATTATCCTTGGCGGGCATCGGGCCCGATCGCACCCAGATCCAGGTCTGGGCCGACCCCACCGTGACGCGCAATGTTCATCGCATCGAGGTCGAAGCGGATTCGGCGCGATTCTCGATGGGCATCGAGAACATCCCGTCCGAAAATCCCAAGACCGGAATGATCACCGCGCTGTCGGTGATCGCGCTGCTCCGCAAGCAGCGCGCCACGCTGAGCGTTGGGACGTAACAGGTTGAGGCTTAACTAGCTCAGACGTGGCGCGCTCTATCCCCGTCACCCCCGCGCAACGGCGAAGACGTTGTCGCTGGAGGTGCTCGCCTCTTCGGCGAGCCTCGAAGGGCGACGGCCCGGCTGCATCTTGGCCGTTCATCCTTCGAGGCTCCTGATGGGACGCTTCGCGCCCCATCACTCGCACCTCAGGATGACGGAATACATACGCGCCGCGGCGCCTACTTAAGCGCCCGTCACGCGCCAGATCACGTTGCCGACGTCGTCGGCCATCAGCAGCGATCTCTTGTCGGGGCCGATCACGACGCCGACCGGGCGGCCGTAGGATTCCTTCTCGTCCGGGGACAGGAATCCCGACAGGATGTCGCGGCCGGGGCCGGAGGGCTTGCCGTTCGCGAACGGGACGAACACCAGCTTGTAGCCGGACAGCGTGCTGCGATTCCACGAGCCATGCTGGCCGATCACCATGCCGTCTCCGAACCCCGGCAAGGTGCCTGCGGGCATCCAGCACAGGCCGAGCGACGCAGTATGGCCGCCGAGCGCGTAATCAGGTTGAATCGCCTTGGCGACCATCGCCGGATCCTGCGGCACGCGGTCGTCCACCGTCTTGCCCCAATAGCAATAGGGCCAGCCATAGAAGCCGCCTTCGCGCACTGACGTGAGATAGTCCGGCGGCGTCTCGTCGCCGAGCCCGTCACGCTCGTTGACGACGGTCCAGAGCACGCCGGTGTTCGGCTCCCACGCAAGCCCGACCGGATTGCGCAGGCCGCTCGCGAAGATGCGATGGGTACCGGCGACGAGATCGAGCTCGTATACCGCGGCCCGGCCTTCCTCCACTTCCATGCCCATCTCGGCGATGTTGCTGAGCGAGCCGACGCCGGCATAGAGCTTCTTGCCGTCGGGGCTTGCGAGCAGGCTGCGCGTCCAGTGGCCGCTCGGCTTGAACGTGGTGAGCCGCTTGCCCGGCGCAGTGATGCGATCGGCATTGGCGACGTAAGGAAAGGCCATCACACCGTCGGTGTTGCCGACATAGAAGGTGTCGCCGACCAGCGCCATGCCGAACGGCTGGTTGAGGTTCTCCATGAAGGCGCCGCGAACTTCCGCGACGCCGTCGCCATCCTTGTCGCGCAGCAGCGTAATGCGGTTGGCGGAGACGCCGAGCGCCGCGGCACGGCGCATCGTTGCCTGCATCGCATAGTGGAATACGCTGCGCGGGGGACCTGCGATCTGCGTCGCTTCAGCGATCAGCACGTCGCCATTGGGCAGCACCTCGATCCAGCGGGGATGGTCGAGATCGGTCGCGAACGCGTTGACCTTGAGCCCGGCTGCGGCCGTCGGCTTCTGGCCCTGACTCCAGCCGCGCGCGGTCGGCATCTTCAGGGTCGGGATCGCGCCTTGCGGCTTGGCTTCGGGAATGGCCGGCGTCTGGCCCCAGGCCGGCGCGGCCTCGGTGCCGGTCAGCTTCCGCCATTGCAGCGCGATGCCACCGAGGACTGCGACGAACTGCGCGAAGATGCTGGAAAAGGTCATGCGAAGCCCCTGTCGAAGTTTGGTCGCGCCCATTTTGCGCGCGCATCCAACTGGGTGGCGGTCAAAAGGTCAACCGGGGCGGAACTGGCCCGGTGTCTATTCCCGCGGAATGGCTGCTGATCGAATTTGCATAGGAGATGCTGATCAGTGCCGGACCTGCCGCTCCGCCCGTCGCGCGTGCCTGAAATCATCGAGGTGATGAACGTTCGGGGTGAGCGCGGCCTCCTTGGCGAGGAGATGATAGACGCGCGCGACCGTGCGCTGCTTCAGCTTCGACCGCCCTGGCGGCAGCGCGCGCGCCTTGCGGACTGCCGCAATCGCGTGCGCACGAAAATAATCATAGGCGTCCGACATGGCGCGATGCTCTGCGTCTGGTGCAGGTGTCGCGGGGCTAACGGGTGAAGGGAGAGGCGGTTCCTCTCACTGTCGTCCCGGCCAAGCGCGCAATTGCGCGCGGGGGGGCCGGGACCACATACCGCGGAATCTATCGGTTGCAGGTGATAGCAGTACCGAACGACGAGTCTTCGCCAAACCACGCTCTGTGGTTATGGGTCCCGGCCCCCGTGCGCAATTGCGCACTAGGCCGGGACGACACCGAGTGCATCGCGCGCTCGCAGCTTCACCGCGGCGACGTGAACGGGATGATCATCGGCACGCGGCGGCAATAGGCGCCGTAGGCGTCCTCGCCGAGCTCCTTCGACAGGAACACCTCTTCCATCCGGCCCTTCTGCCACATGCCGAGCGAGATCAGGATGGCGCCGAGGATCGTCGTCACCAGGCCGATCGCAACGCCGGTCACCAGCATGCCGAAGATCAGCCCGGTGTAGATCGGATGGCGCACGATGCCGTAGGGCCCGGTGTCGATGACGCGGTGATCTTCCTTGTGGGTGATGGTGTTGGACCAGAACTTTCCGAGATGCAGCCGTCCCCACCAGGCGAAGGCGATGCCGGCGATCGAGAGGACCGCGGCGATGGTGATGCCGGTGTTGCCGAGCACCCAGAGCGGCTTCCAGCCCATCACCTCAGCAATGAAGGGCGTGTACAGGATGCCGCCGACCAGGATCGGCAGGCGATAGCGCTGCGACTCCAGCGTCATGACCTGCTTCTTGGTCCGCCCCTGCCAGAACGAGGCGCCCACCCAGCTGGCGAGAAAGGCGAGCCAGATCAGGGCCAGGAGTTCGGTCGGCCAGGTCGTGGTCCAGCCACCCCAGGCGACCGACAGAAGCTTGTTGGAATCGAAGGACATAAGGAAGGTTCTTTGGGTTGGGGAGCAGATCAGCTCGCGCGCGAGGAGAGCGCGTGATGCTCGATGGCATCGGAGGCGGCCTGGCCGCCGCGGGCGAGCAGATGGGTGATGGTTTCGCGCAGCACCGGCTCGATCGGGCGCGGCGCATAGCCCAGCTCGTCACGGGCCTTGCCGATTGAAAGGTCGCTCGCGGCAAGCGCGATGCGCACGCCCTCGGCGGTGCCGTTGGGCGGACGATGCGTGATGTGATCAGATATCTTCTCGAGCAAGATCGCGGAGAGTTCGGCGATCTTGCCGGGAACGACGACCGGATATTGCCGCCGACCGCTCATCGCCGACATCATTCGCAGGATCTGCCCGAGCCTGACGCAATCGCCGCCGAGGATGTAGCGCTGGCCGATGCGGCCACGCTCCATCGTCAGCACCAGGCCCATGGCGACGTCGCGGACGTCGACGAGATTGACCAGGAAGTCGAGATGCGGCTGCACCTTCTTCTGCAGGAAGTACCACAGCATCGCCGTCGGCGGCGTCAGATTGTGATCGGCAGCGCCGATCGGCATGGTCGGGGTGCCGATCACGAGCGGGAAGCCGCTGGCCGCGGCCTTCGCCGCGTGATGCTCCGCGAGCGATTTCGAACGCGTATAGGCGCCGGGCATTGCGTCGGCCGGCTGCAAGGCTTCCTCGGCGGCCACGCCGTTGAGGTTGGCGTAGGGGAACAGGATCGATTCCGTCGAGCAATGCAGGAAGCGCGAGACGTTGCGCTTCATCGCAGCCGCGAGCACGACCTCGGTGCCGCGGAAATTGACGTCGTGGAAGTCCTGCTTGTTGGCGACCCACATGCCGGGCAGGCCGGCAAGGTGATAGACCTGATTTACCCCGGAAACCGCAGCATCGACCGTCGCAGCGTCGAGCACCGAGCCGGGCACATACTCAACGTCCGCATTCGCGGTCGCCGGCGGGCGGACATCGAGCACACGCACCCGCTGCCCACGGGCGCGGAGCGCTTCGACGAGATGCTGTCCGATGAAACCGCTGCCACCGGTAACCAGTACGAGAGCCATGAAGTAGGTTTTGCTGTTCCGCTTGAGAAAGCTATCGGGTTGAAAGCGAGTTGGCCGGAAGAGGCGCCAGAATCGCGGCAAGGTCGCGACGGAAGCCCAGTGCAATGAACAATTTTGCCATGACAAACATCGGTCCCAGCAACAGATGCGACGGAAACGTGAATAATGAGGCTTCGCGGCCCTCAAAAACCTTGTGGCCGATGGTCTGCGCGGCGAGTCCGAGCACGACCAGGGCGGCAAAGATCGCCCACATCGTCACGGTGCTGACCTGCGCCGCAATGGCCGATGCGATCGAGAACAGCACGATGGAGACGGCCAAAATGCCGGCCCCGAGCGCCACATCGAGCAGCAGCCAGTAGATCAGAACCGGCAAGGCCAGGAGCACCGCCAGGCTGACCTCGGACCCGAACAACGGGACCTTCACCAGCGTCAGCGGCATCACCGCGCCGGTGAACAGCAGGAGGATGCCCACCACATGCATCGCCGTGTTCCGGGGATCGCGATGGTACTCGACATAAACGGCAAGTTGGCGTTGAAAAAAGCCACCCATCTTGGTCTCATGCAGCACAGGGTCGGGAAGGGCGAAGACAGCCTATAGCACCTGCAAGGGCAGTGCACAAACCGGCACTATTGTCGCGCAAGGCCTTGTTGTCGCGCTGTGAGACAGGTCACAAAATAATCAGAACTTCAATGGGTTCCACTGGCCGCGAAATCTGCACGCTTAATGCTTCTTGGCGGGCTTTTTCGCCGCAGGCGCAGGGGCTGTTGCGGGATGCGCGGGCGCTTCTTCGGGCACTTTGGCAAAGGTCAGGATTTGCAACTGGCCGTTGACGGGTGAGGTCGGCTTGGCACGGTCGAGGAACTGCTCCTCGCCGAGACCGATCGGCTGCAGCCGCTTGGTCGAAATCTTGAACGTGTTCACCAGTACGTCGCGGATCGCATCGGCCCGGCGCTGGCTCAGGATCGCGTTGGCCTCGCGCGTCTTCGAATTGGATTCGACGTGGCCGACGATCAGGAACGTATAGGGCAGCAGCGAGGCGTGAACCAGCGCGTCGGCGATCCGGCCGACGGTCTGGTAGGATTCCGGCTGGATGATCGGCGTGTCGGCGTCGAACTGGATCTGCGCATTGAAGGCGGGCAGCTTGGCGAGGTCAGGCGCGATCGGCGGCCGGTTCACCGGACCCGGATCGTTCTTGATCCTGGCCTTGGCCCGCTCCATCACCTGCTGCTTCAGCGCGGGGAAGTCGACCTCAGGGGTCTCCTCGAAATGATTGAGCTTGCCGACGATATCGTCGCGGGTCGGCGCAGTCTGTGCAAAGGCTGCGCCGGCGAGCAGCGCGAGGCCCAACGCGATGCCGATGCCCGCGGCGATGTGCCCAGTTGCGCGCATCATCGATACCCCGCCTCGTCGACGGCCTTCAGGCAGTTGTTGCTGATGCCCTTGGGCGTCGAGACCAGGCAGGGGATCGACTTGCTGGTCTCCTTGGTCGAGCCGCCGCAGACCTTGACGATCTCGCGCTGGCAGGCGTTCGCCACGGTGACGCGGGCAGCGACGCGCTTCTGGATGGCGTCGAACGCGGTGAGGTAGTCGCTCAGGCACTGTTGGGAGAGCACGTCGCGGTTGCGGGAGAGACACTCCTTCAGGCGCGTGGAATCGGGATTGACGCCGCGGCAATTGGCGACGATTTCCGCGCCGCAGCTCCTGGCCAGCAGCCCGATCGAATCGCCAAAGCTCATGGTCTCCGCCGTCGCGAGCGACGGCATCCCCAATGCAAGCACGACTGATGTGACGAAGCCCCGGACCATGATTGCATCTGATACGGGGAAGTTCGCCATGGTCAAGGGCTGATCGCTCCCGAACTGTCAGGAGCCCGGCGAGTGCGGCGAACAGTCCTCACTCCGCAGCGAGGGGTGGCCACTCGATCAGCACCGCCGTGTGGTTCCGGAGGTCGTCGGCAAATTCCGGATCGGCCTTGAGCTCGTCCAAGGTCCGCGGCGGAGGAAGCTCGCGGCCGTCTTCATTCAGCTCCTGCGCATAAAGCGCAAGCGCCTCGGGCGCATTCTCGAGGGCCTCCTCGATATCGTCGCCGCCTGATATGCAGCCGGGCAGGTCCGGAAACCACATGCTGACGTCATCAGGGCCATTGTCCTCGATGATGGCAATGTAGTGAGGCATGTCGCCTCACGCCCGCTGCACAAAGCTGTCGACGACCTTCTTCTCGCCGGCCTTGTCGAAGGCGATGGTGAGCTTGTTGCCGTCGATCTTGGTGACGCGGCCGTAGCCGAATTTCTGGTGGAAGACGCGGTCGGAGAGTGAAAATTCCGAGGTCGTGCCGGTGGATTTCGCGACCAGCTCGCCTTCGATCGTCAGGGGACCGCGGCGGCGCGAGGAGAAGCTGCCGAAATCGGGGCCTGAAGACGACGACGTGGAGAAGGTCGCGGCTTCCTCCTCGAAGCTGCCGCTTCGACCGCCGCCACGATTGCGGTTTGCCTGGGCGCGCTGCCAGCCCGGCGTGGTGTAGCTTGATCCGAACGCCTCCATGTCGTCGAAGCGCGAGGCGCCGTAGCCACCGGTGCCGCCCCAGGCCGAGCCGCCCTTGGATTCCGTGATCTCGACATTGGCCGCCGGCAATTCGTCGAGGAAGCGCGACGGGATCGTGGTGGACCAGGTGCCATGGATGCGCCGGTTGGTCGCGAAATAGATCATGGCGCGGCGGCGGGCACGGGTCAGGCCGACATGGCCGAGCCGGCGCTCTTCCTCAAGTCCCGCGCGGCCCTGTTCGTCCAGCGTGCGCTGGCTCGGGAACAGGCCTTCTTCCCAACCGGGCAGGAACACGTTGTCGAATTCGAGGCCCTTGGCGGAGTGCAGCGTCATCAGCGACACCGCGTCGTCCTCGGCGCCGCCCTCGCGGTCCATCACCAGCGAGATGTGCTCGAGGAAGCCTTGCAGGTTCTCGAACTCCTCCATCGAGCGCACCAGTTCTTTCAGGTTCTCCAGCCGGCCCGCGGCATCGGCCGAACGATCCTTCTGCCACATCTCGGTGTAGCCGCTCTCGTCGAGCACGATCTGGGCGAGGTCCGTATGCGCGGTGACCTCGCGCTGGGCGCGCCAGCGATCGAACTGGGCGACGACGTCGCGCAAGGATCCGCGCGCCTTTGGCTTCAGCTCGTCGGTTTCAACCACGGCGCGCGCCGCTTCGAACAGCGGAATCCGCCGCTTGCGGGCGTGATCGTGCAGCAACTGGATGGTGGCATCGCCAAGACCGCGCTTGGGCACGTTGACGATGCGCTCGAAGGCGAGATCGTCGGCCGGCGAATTGATCACGCGCAGGTACGCCAGCGCATCGCGGATCTCGGCACGCTCGTAGAAGCGCGGGCCGCCGATGACGCGATAGGGCAGGCCGAGCGTGACGAAGCGGTCTTCGAATTCGCGCATCTGGTAGGACGCGCGCACGAGGATCGCGATCTCGTTGAGCTTCTCGCCCTGGCGCTGCAGCTGCTCGATCTCCTCGCCGATGCCGCGGGCTTCCTCTTCGGAATCCCACGAGCCCGTCACCGTGACCTTCTCGCCCTCGACGTCCTCGGTGCGCAGCGTCTTGCCGAGCCGGCCTTCATTGTGCGCGATCAGATGCGAAGCGGCGGCGAGGATGTGGCCGGTCGAACGGTAATTGCGCTCTAGGCGAATGACTTTTGCGCCCGGGAAATCGTGCTCGAAGCGCAGGATGTTGTCGACCTCGGCGCCGCGCCAGCCATAGATCGACTGGTCGTCGTCGCCGACGCAGCAGATGTTTTTGGTGGGGCCAGCGGGAGGAGCAGCGATCGCCACTTGCTCCGTCATTCCGGGGCGATGCGGAGCATCGGACCCGGAATCTGGTGCTGAGGTCTCGTCTCGAGATTCCGGGTTCGGCTCTTCGAGCCGCCCCGGAATGACGACTTTGGTCGACGAAGGCGCCTGCGACAGCAGCCGCAGCCACAGATACTGCGCGACGTTGGTGTCCTGATACTCGTCGACCAGGATGAATTTGAAGCGCTGCTGATACTGCCGCAGGATATCCGGGTGCTCGCGGAAGATGCGGATGTTTTCCAGCAGCAGATCGCCGAAATCGGCGGCGTTCAGGATCTTCAGCCGCTCCTGGTAGCTCGTATAGAGCTTGCCGCCCTTGCCGTTGGCGAACATCGCGGCCTCGCCCGAGGGCACCTGCGACGGCATCAGGCCACGGTTCTTCCAGCCGTCGATCAGGCCGGCCAGCATCCGCGCCGGCCAGCGCTTGTCGTCGATGTTCTCGGCCTGCAGCAGTTGCTTGAGCAGCCGCACCTGGTCGTCGACATCGAGCACGGTGAAGTTCGACTTGAGCTGCGCCAACTCGGCATGGAAGCGCAGGATGCGGCCGCCGATGGAGTGGAAGGTGCCGAGCCACGGCATGCCTTCGACGGCATGGCCGAGCATCTGGCCGAGCCGGTGCTTCATCTCGCGCGCGGCCTTGTTGGTGAAGGTCACCGACAGGATCTCGGCGGGGCGGGCGCGGCCCTGGCTCAGGATATGGGCGATGCGCGTGGTCAGCACGCGCGTCTTGCCGGTGCCGGCGCCGGCCAGCACCAGGACCGGGCCGTCCAGCGTCTCGACAGCTTCGCGCTGCTCCGGATTGAGTCCGGTGAGGTATTTCGGGCCCACCGAGGCGCGCGCACGCGCGGCGATGCCGCCGGCTGCGGGCTGGTGGTCGGGTACGCCTGTGATCTTGCTCGGCTCGGTCATGCGAATCATTTGGCCCCACGATGGCACCGCGGGGTGACGGGAGGGAGCCTTCTTAACAGGGATTAGCGCCTATATGGGGCGGCGGGGAGAGGTTTTCCACGTGCACGGCGGCCCGATTTGTTCCAGCGCGAGGTGCGAATTTCGCCGTTATGCCTGCCGGAACCATCGTTCCCGCGTCGAGATTGTCTGGATAGGTGGTGCGGGCAGCCGCGCCGATCGCTGACAGACATCAAGACGAGGGTTTGACCATGCTAGGCTGGGTTGTGACGTTTCTGGTTATCGCACTGATCGCCGGCATCCTGGGCTTCGGCGGCATCGCCGGCGCCTCGATCGAGATCGCCAAGATCATCTTCTTCATCGCGGTCGTCCTGTTCCTGGTCTCGGCCGTGGTCGGATTGGCCCGCGGCCGCAGGATCTAGCGGTTCACCTCTCCCCGCCGGGGAGAGGTGAGGCAAGCGCCGGACATCAACGTTTGACCGGCATCGCCACGTTCCGGCCGATGCCCTCGGGCCGCGGGACGGCGCTGTGGGCCCTGGCAATGCCTGCGATGCGCTGCTGGATGTCAGGCGGAAACGGCGCAACGCGCCGCGCCTTCATGTCCATGTGCAGCGACATGTTCTCGGAGGTGGCCGACAGCCAGCCCTCCGTCCCATGCCTCATCTCCTCGAACGTATGTAGCCGCTTGTCGTCGGCGGCCAGCAGCCACACCAGGATCTGCACGGGATCGCCGAGATGGATCTCGCGCAAATAGCGCACATGGCATTCGGCGGTGAAGGTCGAGCCGTGGCGCTCGTTCTTGTAGACCGGACCAATCCCGAGCTCGAGCCAGAACTCGTCGATCGCCCGGTCGAACATCACGTTGTAATAGGCCATGTTGAGATGGCCGTTATAGTCGATCCATTGCGGCTCGATCTGCATGATCGAGCTTCTGAACGGCTCGGCGGGCTTCGAAGCGGCACTCTCCGGCATGTCTCATTCCCTGGCTATGCGTCCGGTCGCTTGACTTGACCGGTCAGATGTCCTTTGCCACGGTTTGTTCTGTCGGGAGGACGATCCGTGGGTACGACCATCACCAATAATCCGCCGCGGCCGGAGCCGAAAGCCCTCGCGAGCGCGCTGGAGCAGCTTGCCGCACGCTTCGGCAACCGCCTCATCACCTCGCAGGCCGTCCGCGAGCAGCACGGCCACACCACCACATGGATCGTCAACCAGCCGCCCGACGGCGTGGTGATGGCGCAGGAGACCGCCGACATCCAGGACGTGGTGCGGATCTGCGCAAGGAACGGCGTGCCCGTCATTCCCTTCGGCACCGGCACCTCGCTCGAAGGTCAGGTCAACGCGCCCGCCGGCGGCATCTCGATCGATCTGCGCGACATGAACAAGGTGCTCGCGGTGCATGCCGAGGACCTTGATTGCGTGATCCAGCCCGGCGTCACCCGCAAGGCGCTCAACGAGCACTTACGCGACCAGGGCCTGTTCTTCCCGATCGATCCCGGCGCCGATGCCTCGCTCGGCGGCATGGCTTCGACGCGTGCCTCAGGCACCAATGCGGTCCGCTACGGCACCATGCGCGACAGCGTGCTGGCGCTGAAGGTGGTGCGCGGCGACGGCGAGATCATCACCACAGGGACGCGCGCCAAGAAATCGTCCGCCGGCTACGACCTGACGCATCTGTTCGTCGGTGCCGAAGGCACGCTCGGCATCATCTCGGAGCTGACCATTCGTCTGCGCGGCATCCCCGAGACGATCGCGGCCGGCGCGGTCTCGTTCGTGTCCGTGCACGGGGCGTGTCAGGCCGTGATCCTGGCGATCCAGACCGGCATTCCGGTGGCGCGCATCGAGCTGCTCAATGCCGCGCAGGTCAAGGCCTGCAACGCCTATTCGAAGCTGACGCTGCCGGAGACGCCGCTGCTCTTGATGGAATTCCACGGCAGCGAGATCGAGGTCGCCGAGCAGTCCAAGGCGTTCGGCGAGATCGCCAAGGACTGCGGCGGCGGCGATTTCTCCTGGACCACCAAGCCGGAGGATCGCACGAAACTTTGGCAGGCGCGCCACGATGCCTATTGGTCCGTCAAGGCACTCCGCCCCGGCGACAGCATCGGTGTGGTCGCAACCGATGTCTGCGTGCCGATCTCGCGGCTTGCCGATTGCGTCAGCGAGACCGAGGAAGATCTCAAGCGTCTCAATTTGCTGTCGCCGATCGTCGGCCATGTCGGCGACGGCAATTTCCACTGCTCGCTGGTCTGCGACACCAACGACGCCGACGAGATGGCGCGCGGCGAGGAGTTCATGCATCGCCTGGTCGAGCGCGCCCAGGCAATGGACGGAACCTGCACCGGCGAGCATGGCATCGGCCAGGGCAAGCAGAAATACCTCAAGGCCGAGCTCGGCCCCGAGGCGCTCGATGCGATGCGCGCGCTGAAAAAGGCACTCGATCCGCAAAACATATTCAACCCCGGCAAGATCGTGCCGGAGGCGTAGCCTGTCGCGCCGCGGAACTTTCCGCGGCCACGCCGGTTCCATCTCCCGAACAATTTCCGATGCCTCCATGGCGCGGCTTCTTTCGGAGGATGCGATGTTGCGACCGGTCATTGGACTCGCCGCTGCGGCGCTTGCCTGCGTGCTGGCGGGCACGGCTCTGGGTAAAGGCGGACACGGTGGCGGCCACGGTGGCGGCCACGGCGGTGGTGGTCACGGCGGCGGGCACGGCGGTGGCCATTTTCATGGCGGCGGACATGGTGGTGGTCATCATGGTGGTGGGCACGCGCATGGTGGCGGGCATCATGGCGGACCTCGCTTTGCGGCGGGCGCGCGACATGGCGGTCCGAACTTCGGTCGGATTCGCAATGCGGCCGTCGGCCCGGCGCATTTCCGCAGTGCACTCAATCTGCATTCCAGTGCTTTCCACAACGGTCGGCTGATCAGCAATCCCGCGGCGCGCGCCCAGATCGCAGCGGCGGCGGCGCTTGCCGGCTGGCATGGTGCAAGCAGCGGATGGTGGCAACATCCAGGAGGCGGTTACGGCTGGGTCGGACCGCTGTTCTGGCCGTTCGCCTACAACGATCTCTACGACTACACGATCTGGGGCGACGGTCTCGGTTTCTGGGGCTACGGCTATCCGGACATCTATGCCGGCCTGTTCGCGCCCTATGGCTATGACGGTTTGTCAGCCTATCTGCCGTCGCGGCCGCAGGGTCGCCGGCAAGCGCGTGGTGTGGCACTGGATCAGCTTTGCGGCAGCGATCGCCGCGAGATCGTCGGTCTGCCGATCGACCAGATTGCCGCCGCGGTACAGCCGACTGAAGCGCAAGGTGCAAGCCTCGACGAGCTCGGCAATGCCTCGATCGATGCGGCCGGGATCATCCGCGCCTCCTGCCCGACGCAGGTCGCGGCGACGGCACCCGGCCGGCTGGCGGCGATGCAGCAGCGCATCGAGGCGATGGAGAAGGCCATCGATCTCGTGCAGCCCGCGCTCGATAAATTCTACGGCTCGCTGACCGACGAACAGAAGCTGCGCTTCAACGCGCTCGCCGAAAACCAGCGGCGCGCGACGGATTCCGGCAGCGCCGGGACGTCGCTGATCCAGAATTGCGGTACGCCCGCGGCGCTCGATTGGCCCGGTGCCGACATCGAGGCGAGGCTTCGTCCGAGCGACACCCAGCGCGCCGCGCTGCAAGTGCTCCAGGACACGAGCGCCAGGGCCAGCGCATCGCTGAAGGCGGCGTGCCAGCCGGCCGACGTGATGACGCCGCCGGCGCGCATGGCAGCGGTCCGCAAGCGGCTCGATGTCATGCTCGACGGCGTCAAGTCGGTTCGCGCCGCGCTGGAGGATTTCTACGGCACGCTCAGTGACGAGCAGAAGGCGCAGTTCGAGGCCATCGGACCGCGTCGGACGTCCTGAACGCGCCCGAGAAACTGTGCCGCAAAAATCGTCTCGCCGATCCCGGTTGGGCTCTCTATGCTGAGTGAGCCTGAAGCGCGGTCAATCGGCGGTGAGGCGATGAAGTGGTTCGCGAGGCAGAAGCGGGCGGACATCTGGGACGAAGCGATCGAATCGCCGCTCGGCGACATCGAAGCTGCCGCGCGCATCCGCGCCATCTGCGACGCCGCGGCCCAGAGCGCTATCGCCGCTGCGCGAAACGACAAGAGCGAGAGTGCCCGTTATGAGCGCGCGGCGAAGGCGGCGATGGAGATCGCGATGAAGATCTCCGACGGCCTGATGCGCGACGACGCCGTGCATCGTATCGTCAATCTCTGCATGACGGCGAACGACCTCAAGACCGCGCAGATCCTGTTCCGCGCGATCCACACCAGCTGGATCCGCGAGACGGCGCAGCGGGATCATCCCACCTTGGTGCAGTGATTATTTCGCCAGCTTGTGCACGGCCTCATCCACGCTGTGGAAGACGTGTTCCTTCGGCAGGGCACCGTACAATTCGAAGCGCTCGAACGCCTCCTGCGCGCGCAGCGATTCCAGCCGTGCAACGGCGACCGTGACCCCTTGCGCGCTGCACACCTTGAAGACGTCGAGCAGGATCTGCGCGGCGGTGAAGTCGATCTCGACCATGCCGCTCGCCTCCAGCACCAGCAATTGCGGTGCCGACGTGCCCAAAACCTTGGTCACGTCGCTGCGGAAGCCCGGCGCGTTGAGAAAGGACAGCGGCGCCTGGAGCCCGATCACGGCGACACCCGCGACACGCTCGCCGGCGATGTGCGGATGCGCCGGCCACCAGATCGTGGTGCCCGGCACGCGTTCGAACTCCACGAGTCTGGCGCGCGTCGTGCTCCAGATGCCGTGCAGCAGCGACAGCATGATGCCGAGAAAGGCGCCCTGCTGGATCGGCAGCACGATGATCAGCGCGGCGGTGGCCACGATCAGCAGGAACTCGCTGAACGACTGGCGATAGATCGTCACGATCTGTTGCACGCGGATGATCCGCAGCGCCACAAACAGCAGGATGCCGCCAAGCGCAGCGTCCGGAACGTGTCGCAACAATCCGGTGCCGAATGCGAGCAGCGCCAGCACGATCGCCGCCGCGGCAAGGCCTGCGAGCTGCGATTGTCCGCCGGTTTCGGCGACGATGCCGGTGCGCGGCGGGCTGGCATTGACCGGAAACGCGCCGAACAGGCCTGACAGCACGCTGCCGGCGCCTGCGCCAAGAAAGTCGCGATCAACATCGGCGGGCTTATCGGGATCGGACGGAAACGACCGCGTCGTCGCCGCCGTCTGCACCATCACAACAACTGTGATGACGAAGGCGAGCGGCACGAGACGCACCCACAGTTCCGGCGCGAGGTCGGGCAAGGTCGGCCGTGGCAGCGTGCCCGGCACTGTGCCGACCACGTTGACGCCCTTGCTCTCGAGACCGAGCGCGACGGTGGCCAGCGTCGCGCCGACGAGGCCGATCAGCGCGCCGGGAATTTTTGCGCTGACGTTCTCGGAGATGAAGACCACGGCGAGCACGCCGAGGCCGATGCAGAACGTGATGGGATTGGTGCGCCCGATCTCGCTCGCGAGCACACCGATGCGGTCGAGCGTCGGACCACCAGGCGAGTCCAGTCCGAGCACGCCAGGCAATTGCGACACGATGATGTGGACGGAGATGCCGGCGAGGAAGCCGACCATGACAGGCATCGACAAGAGATTGGCGATGCCGCCGAGCCGGAACGCACCGCCGGCGAGCATCATCGCGCCGACCATCAAGGCCAGCGCGATGGCAAGGCCCTGATATTCGGGCGAACCTGTCGTGGCGAGCGCCGCGAGCCCGCCGGCGAAGATCGGCGTGATCGTGGAATCGGCACCGCAGGACAGGAAGCGATTGCCGCCGAGCAGCGCAAATCCGAGCGAGCCCGCCATGAAGGCGAAGAAGCCGATCTGCGGCGCAAAGCCGCCGAGCCGCGCGGTCGCCATCTGCTCGGGGATGGCGATCGCCGCGAGCGTCAGTCCCGCCATGAGATCGCCGGGCAGGGCATAGGACGCGAGCGATCGAAACAGCGGCCATGAGCTTCTGGCGTGAGCGTCTTGCGTCATCGATGTGGTGTCCCCGGAAAGTGCGTGTCGGCCGATCAGACTACAGCATTTCCGGAAGGGAGGCAGGTGGCGGTCTCTCCGTCGTCATTGCTCGCAATGACGGAGGGCGAGTTTGCCCTCCGCTTCGCGATCGATAGCCTCAGTATCTGTTGCTGCGACCGTAGTCGCCGTGTCCCATCTCGCCGCCACCGCGGCCACCCATGCCCATTCCCATGCCGATCCCGACACCGATGCCGATGCCTTGCATGATGGCGGCGGGTGGCGGGCCTTGTTGAGGTGGCGCGCGCTCGACGACTTCATCAGTCGGCGGCTTGCGCTTCGGCGGTGTGTCGGCGACCTTGCGCTTTGAGGGCGGCGGCGTGTCGTCGACGCGCTTCTTGATGATGGGCGCAACCGTCGGGTTGATCGGCGTCGATGCCGGCGGGGTCGGTGCCGAGCATGGGCAGGTCGGCGCCATCGCGACGGCGACCGGGACCGCAGCGGCGGCAACCGGTAAGGCATAGTTGCGGTTCTGCACGCGCAGCAGCAGCCGCCGCGCGGTTGCGGCGAGATCGCTGTTGTCCCAGTTCGCCAGATAAGTCTCATAGGACGCACGCGTGTTGATCGCCACCGCGCGGTCCCACGCCAGCATCTGACGTCGCCGCTCCATGACGGTGCGCAAGCGCGGCGTGCGGACATCCTGCGCGTACAGTTCGATATAGGCCTGATAGGCTTCCACCGTGTCGTCGGCGATCACGAGATCATAGGCGACCTTGGCATCCTTACCCTGCAAATCCTTGCGCCAGTCAGCGACGCTGCGCGAGACGCTGGCGAGCGCCATCGAATTTGCGCCCGGCGCAGGCGGCTGGCCGCTGCTCTCGCCGAAGAACTTGAAGTCGGTCGTCAGCGACGAGCTTTCCCAGGGAATCTGGCGCCCGTCGGTCGACTGCGCCACCGCGATGCGGATGCGCTTGAACACTTCCTCGATCGGAATGTTCGGCTGCTTGGCGACGGTCAGGGCGGCCGTGGTGTAGGGACTGTCGGTGCCATCGCCATCCTCGGCCTCGGCGCCGGGCGAGGTCGAGTACGAAATGAACGAGCCGGGTGCGCCGGCCTTGGTGTCGACGATCGCGAGCCCGTGGCCGGCACCCGAGAGCGCCGGGAACGGGTTGTTGCGGCAGGCATCGAGCATGAAGATGCGCGCCCGCGTCGGCAGCGCGCCGAGCGTGTTGAGCAGGTCGTTCAGCCGCACGCCCTGCAGCGGAATGTCCGCCTCGCGCTTGGGGTCGAGATCGACAGGCACGAGATAGTTCTCGCCGTCGATCTGCAGGCCGTGCCCGGCATAGAACACCAGCGCGACGGTGTCGGCGCCGCTGGCGCTGACCTTGCCGGCGAAATCCGAGATCGCCTGGCGCATCTCGTTCTGCGCGAGATTCGGTGCGGCCGTGACGGTGAAGCCGGCATTGCCGAGCAGCTCGGCCATGCCCTTGGCATCATTGGCGGCGTTGGGCAGCTCCGGCACCGTGCGATAGGCGGACTGGCCGATCACCAGCGCAAGCCGCGCTTCGGCCGCAGCGTCCGTCGGCGTCATCAACTGGGTAAGCGCAAGGAGACCGGAGGCAAGGATCAAATTGCAAAGGACTGGACGGCGCATGGGGTCACCTCCACTGGCAATGGGTGCGAGAATGTCACCTTTTCTAATCGTCCGCCATTGCTGCGTCTGTGCGCTAGCTCACGTTACAACGAGCCGCGATTGGGCAGGGGGCTGCCGGAGCCGACGTGTTGCGCCGTGCAGTGTCAGAACAGGCCGTGGTCCCACGGCGGCTCCGGCGCAAAGCGCGCGGCGAGGAAATCGATGAAGGCGCGCACCTTTGCCGGCGGACGACGGTCGGGCAGGTAGACCGCATGCACGGCAGATGACTGCACCTCCGGCTGGTCGAGCGGAAGCGCGACCAGCGTGCCGGCGCGCAAATCGTCGGCGACGATGAAGGTCGGCTGCCGCGCAAGGCCAAGGCCGGCCAGGGTCGCCGCGCGTAGCGCATCGCCATTGTTGGCGCGCAGATTGCCGGAGACCTGGACGCGGATCTCGCCCTCCGCGCCGAACAGCCATTCCGCGGCGCTTGCCTGTTGCGACAGCGTGTAGCCGAGGCAATTATGCCCGGCGAGATCGGCGACGCTGCGCGGCGTGCCGTGCTTGGCAAGATAGGAAGGGGCCGCGCAGACCACCAGGCGGTTCGGCGCGAGCTTGCGCGCCACCATGCTGGAGTCGCGCAATGTGCCGATTCGGATGGCGAGGTCCCAGCCTTCCTCGGCAAGATCGACCAGGCGATCGTTGAGGCCGAGCTCGATCGTGACCTCGGGGTGACGCTCCGAGAAGTCGGCAATCAGCGGTGCGATCTGGCGTGTGCCGAACACGACGGGCACATTGACCCGCAGCGAGCCGCGCGGCTCGACGCGCTCGCGCGCGACCGCGGCGTCGGCCGTCTCCATGTCGGCGAGGATTCGTTCGGAGGATTCCAGATAGAGCCGGCCGGCCTCGGTGATCGACAGCCGCCGTGTGGTGCGGTGAAACAGCTTGATGCCGAGCCGCGCCTCCAGCGAGGCGACATGCTTGGTCACCATGGTCTGCGACAGGCCCATCGCCCGGGCCGCGCCTGACAGGCTGCCGTTCGCCGCGACCTTGGCGAAGACTTCCAGGCTGGTCAGGCGGTCGAGCACCCATTTCACTCCAATGGTGTGAAGTATATTTCCAAAATAGCAGATTATCATTGTTCTGAGAATAGATCATAGATCGCCCAACAATGGAGACCGCCATGATCGATTCTCGTACCGCCCCCTACGCCGCGCTGGTGCTGCGTGTGACCCTGGGCGCGCTGTTCCTGGCCCATGCCAGCCTGAAACTGTTCGTTTTCACCCCCGCCGGCACCGCAAAGTTCTTCGGCAGCCTCGGCTTCCCTCCGGAACTCGCCTACCTCGTCATGACAGTGGAAGTGCTGAGCGGCATCGCCCTGATCCTCGGCGTCTGGACCCGTTATGCGGCGCTGGCAGGCATTCCCGTCCTGCTTGGTGCGATCTTCACCGTGCACGGTGCGGCCGGTTTCTTCTTCACCAACCCGAAGGGCGGCTGGGAATTTCCCGCCTTCTGGGCGATTGCGCTGGCTGCGCAGGCGCTGCTTGGCGACGGCGCCTTCGCGCTGCGGCCCTCGCGTGATGTCGAGGCGGCGAACGGACAGCTGAGCGTCGCGCCGTCGCGCTGATCTTATCGATCGCGGAAAATGACAGAGCTGCGGGATCCCGGTCCCGCAGCTTTTTGCAGCGTGCTCATCGATCTGCGTTCGGCATTGATCCATACCTGAATTGGATCGATCTGCGGCAATCTTGCATGGAAGCCGCTTGGCCGCGTTGCGGCATGATCGAAAACATCGGCAAATATAGGCATTCCCCGGCAATTCGCGCCTGAGCGCCTGCCGCTCGCGCGCGCATCGCGCTCCGTGGCACGCCTTGCCTGCTCCGTCGCTTTGGCCCTACTCTCCGCGCAACAGGCCGTGGCAACGACCGCGGCCGGCAACAAAAAATATTGGGGAGAAAACCGTGACCCTCGTGCCCGTCAGCCGTCGCACGTTCATCAAGTCGTCGACGGCGCTGACCGCCGGCCTTGTGCTCTCTCCTGCCATCATCGGCCGTGCAGAAGCTGCGACGCTGAAGCTGAAATGCTCGTCCTCGCTGCCGAACGATCCCAAATTCGCCAACGGCCGCGTCTACTACGACAACCTCGTGAAGCAGATTAAGGCCAACGGTCTTGGCGAGCAGGTCGAGGTCGCCTTCTTCCCCGACAACCAGCTCGGTCAGGAGATCGACGTCATCAATTCGGTGAAGCTCGGCGTCATCGACCTCATGATCTCGGGCTCGTCGATCTCGGCCAATCTGGTGCCGCTGGTCGGGACCTACGATCTCGGCTTCCTGTTCTCGAGCTTCCCGCAGCAGACCAAGGCGTTCGATGCCGGCGCCGCCAAGCCGATCGAGGACGCGCTGCTCAAGGGCAGCAACATCCGCATCATCGCCTGGGCCTATAATTTCGGCTCGCGCAGCGTCCTCGCCAAGAAGCCGGTGAAGACGCCTGAGGATCTCGCCGGCCTCAAGATCCGCACGCTGCCCAATCCCGTCATCACCGAATGCCTGCGGCTGATGGGCGCCGCCGCGACGCCGCTGGCGTTCGGCGAGATCTACACGGCGCTGCAGGCCGGCGTGCTCGACGGTCTCGAGCACGATCCGCCGACCATCCTCGCCAGCAAGTTCTTCGAAACTGCGAAATTCTATGCGCTGACGCAGCACAATTTCTCGCCGCTCGCGGTTTATTTCAGCGACGTGACATTCAACCGCATGGATCCGAAGCTGCGCGAGGGCTTCCTGGACGCCGCCAAGAAGGCCGCGGTCGACACGCGGGCCCATGGGCTTGCGGTCGAGAAAGAGGCGCTGACGGCCCTGACCGAGAAGGGTGTGACGGTGGCCGAATGCGATCGCGAGGCCTTCAAGAAGCGTGTCGCGCCGCAGATCGAAAACTTCATCAAGGCGCGGCCGGAGTCCAAGCCCGTCATCGACATCATTCGTTCGACGCAAGCCTGAGATGGTGATGGCAGACGCCGTATCGCTCCCGGGCGGCCGCCACGGGAGCATCGCCCTCCTGCTTCGCCTCAGCGACGCGATCGCGGCCGTCTTGTTGGCCGCCGATCTCGCGGTCGTCTGCGGCTCGGTGCTGCTGCGCTTCTTTTTCAACGCGCCGGTCGAATGGTCCGATGATGTCGCGCGCGGATTGATGGTCGGCTCCGCCTTCTTCGGCGCGGCGAGTGCACTGGCGCGCGGCGAGAATGTCGGCGTGTCCTTCTTCCGCGATCTGTTGCCGGGGCGGCTGCGCACGCTGGTCGATGCGGCAAGCAGCCTGCTCGTCGTGCTGATCTCCGGCTATGTCGCCTACAACGCGATCAAGCTGGGCTCGCTGACCTCAGGCCAGACCACCGGCTCGGGCCTGCCACTCGAGCTCACCTTCTATCCGATGGGGATCGGCGCGCTGTTCATGACGGTGTTCGCGATCGACCATCTCTGCGCGCGGCCGCTCCCCGACATTGTCAGGGGGCTTGTTGCAGTCGCCGTCGTCACCGGCCTTTATCTTGCCTGGGATTATCTGTCGCCGTCCTCGGTGCCGTCGGCGGGCACCTTGATGCTGATCGGCTTCTTCGCCACGCTGTTCGGCGGCCTGCCGATCGGCTTTGCGCTGGCGCTGGCCGCTCTGATCTTCATCTGGGTCGAGGGCGCGTTGCCCGGCGTCATCTTCGCCCAGCAGATGGCGCGCGGCATCGATAATTTCGTGCTGCTGGCGATCCCGTTCTTCATCCTGGTCGGCTACCTCATGGAAGCCAACGGCATGTCGGTGCGCCTGATCGAGCTGTTGCAGCGCGCGGTCGGCCGCATGCGCGGCGGCCTGAACGTCGTGATGGTCGCCTCGATGGTGCTGTTCTCCGGCATCTCGGGCTCGAAGATGGCCGACGTCGCCGCCGTCGGCTCCGTGCTGATCCCGGCGGCGCGCCGCTCCAAGCAGAATCCGGGCAGCGCGGTCGCCTTGCTGGCGGCATCCGCGGTGATGGCGGAGACCATCCCACCCTGCATCAACCTGATCATCCTGGGCTTTGTCGCAAACCTCTCGATCGGCGGCCTGTTCATGGCAGGCCTGCTGCCCGCGGCGCTGATGGCGGCGGTGCTGATCGCCTTCTCCATCGTCTTCGGCAAGACGCCTGAGGCCGCCGAGGAGGTCGAGCCGCAGATGGCGGTTTCAGGCCTGTGGAGCGGCGCGATCGCCTCGTTCGGCCTGATCTTCATGATCTTCTTCGGTTTCAAGAGCGGCTTTGCCACCGCGACCGAGATCTCTGCCTTTGCCGTGGCCTATGCACTCGTCGTCGGCAGCGTCGTGTTCCGCGAGCTCAGCTTCAGATCGGCCGCGCACAGTTTCGTGCAGGCGGCGACGCGCGCCGGTCTGGTGCTGTTCATCGTCGCCGCCGCGCAGTCGCTGGCCTTCACGCTGACCTTGCAGCAGGTGCCGCATGCGGTCGGCGATTTCATGCTGGGCCTGTCCAAGACGTCAGGTGTTTGGCTGTTCATTCTGCTCGCGATCGCCGTGCTGATCGTGATGGGCTCGGTGCTGGAAGGGGCGGCCGCGCTGATCATCTTCGGCCCGCTGCTGTTGCCGGTGGCGGTGCAGCTCGGCATCGATCCCCTGCATTTCGGCGTGGTGCTGGTGATTGCGATGGGCGTCGGCCTGTTCGCGCCGCCGCTCGGGCTCGGGCTCTACGGCGCCTGCCTGATCGGCAACGTGCCGATCGAGCAGACGGTGAAGCCGATCCTGGGTTATCTCGGCCTGTTGTTCCTCTGCCTGCTCGTCATCGCCTTCGTGCCGTGGCTGAGCACCGCCTTGCCGCGCGCGTTCGGCTACTAAGGGAGTGCTGCCGTGAAAGTCCTGCTGGCCCATACGCCGGAGATGCGCCGCAATTACTATGGCGATCGCAGCTTGAACGGCTTGCGCGCCATCGCCGAGGTGATCCTGCACGAGGGCGACCAGGCGCTCGATTCTGCTGGACTCGTCAGTGCGGCCAAGGACGCCGACATCATCGTCGCCGATCGCATGACCGAAGGTCGCGGCGAGATTTTTGCGCAATTGCCGCGCCTGCGTGCCTTTGTCCGCTGTGCCGTCGATATCAGGAACGTCGATGTCGAGGCGGCCTCGCAAGCCGGTGTGCTGGTGACACGGGCGGGTCCCGGCTTCGTGCAGGCGGTCGCCGAGCTCGCGGTCGGCTTCATGGTCGATTTGTCGCGCGGCGTGTCGCGAGCGACGGCCGACTACCACGCCGGCCGCAAGCCGGAGGCGCGGATGGGCCGCCAGCTGGCCGGCAGCACCATCGGCATCATCGGTTATGGCAGCATCGGGCGCTACCTCGCCGAGGTCGCAAAAGTGCTGCGTATGCAAGTGCTGGTGGCCGATCCCTTCGCCGATGTCAGCGACAGCGCCGTCAAACATGTCGCGCTCGACGAGCTGCTCGCGGCATCGGACTTCGTCGTCTGCCTCGCCATCGCCAACGAGCAGACCGAGAAGCTGATCGGCGAGGCGGCGCTGGCGCGCATGCAGAAGCACGCATTCTTCATCAACCTCTCGCGCGGCAATCTGGTCGACGAGGCCGCGCTCGCCAAGGCGCTGCTGGAGAACCGCATTGCCGGCGCGGCAATGGATGTCGGCCGTGCACCCGACCAGATGCCGACGCCGGAGCTGGCAAGGCTGCCGAACGTCATCGCCACGCCGCATGTCGGCGGCCTGACGCCGCAGGCGATCGAATATCAGTCGCTGGAGACGGTGCGGCAGGTCGAGGCCATCATCAAGGGCGAGGCGCCGCAGGGTGCCGTCAACGCCGAGCGCTGGACGCGCAGGCGGTGAACTGCCCTACAGCCTATCCACCGCCTTGAACGTCCCGTCCTTCTGGATCACCGTCAAAAACACCTTCGGTGGCGTGTCGATGGCGCGTGAGCCGACGGTGATGACGGTGCCGCTGATGTCGAAGCGGCCGACGTCGTTGATGATCCGCATCAGCTCCGCCCGCGTCGGGTTCGGTCCGAGATGTCTTAGGACCGCGGCGACAAAGCGGCCGGCGAGATAGCCTTCGAGCGAAACGAAGTCCGGGGTCAGCGCCGGGTCGAGTACCTTCTGTGCGGCCTGGTAGTCGGCCACGAGCTTGAGCGAGCGATCCCACGGAAATGGCACGACCTGCGAGACGATGACGCCTTCGCCCTCGGGGCCGAGCTCCTTGGCAAGCGCGGTGGCGCCGACGAAGGAGATGTTGACGAATGTCGGCGAGAGGCCGCTGCGGTGCGCCAGCTTGATGAATTCGGCGCAGGGACCGTAGGTCCCGACCATGACGATCGCCTCGGGCTCGGCGCGCTTGATCACCCGCCAGGCCGCGCCGACCGCGCGGGTGTTGCGCTCGAAGGTGCCTTCGGCGGCGAGTTCGAGGCCGCGCCTGGCCAGCGCGTTCTTCACGCCGGCAAGGCCGTCACGGCCGAAGGAATCGTCCTGGTAGAAGATGCCGATGCGGGTGAACTTGCGGTCCTCGGTGAGGTGCTTGATCCAGGCCTCGGCCTCCGCGCCATAGCTCGCGCGGATGTTGACGACGTTCGGAAGCTTGAGGTCGCGCAGAAATTCGGCGCCGGTGAACGGTGCTATGAAGGGAATGTTCCGGGCGCTGGTGATCGGAATCGTCGCCATCGCCGTCGGCGTGCCAACTCCGCCGATTAGCGCGAACACCTTGTCGTCCTCGATCAGCCGCAGCGTCTGAGCCACCGAACGGTCGGGATCGTAGCCGTCGTCGCGGCTGATCAGCTGCAGCTTGCGGCCATGGATGCCGCCATTTGCGTTGATCTCGGTGAATGCTGCGACGATGCCTTGCCGCATGCGCTGACCGAGCAAAGCTGAGGGGCCTGCGAACGCAGCCGTCTGGCCGAACAGGATCGTGTCGGCGCCGACGCCCGCCTCCTCGCCGCTTGCAGCACACGTGGCTGCGGCGAGCAGTGCGAAGCTCAGCACGATGCGTGTCGCTGATCGAAACAGGTTCATCAGGAAGTGTTGCCGGATGCTGGAGAAAGCGCGCCAAGCATAGTCGCGCGGCCTGAATAGCTCGCTAACCGGCTCTGGACCGGCAGCTCCGTAATACTCCGGGTAAAACCGGCAAGTTGCGCCGATGCAGGCGGTCCAGGCGCGCACTTCGTTAACTAAGCCGTGCAATGCGGCAAGGCCTGGTTCCGAAATTGTGCAGTTCTTAACCGCGGTCCTTGTCCGATTGCCACCGCGGCGGTTCAACCAGAAGTTCGGTCCACCGCGAAGAGGGGAACGGCGGCTTTTACGTATGGGCGATCGCGATCGGAACGATCAGGGCCGGAAACGGGGGAGCGGGTGGTGGCGCACTGCGCCGCTGCTCGGGCTCTATCGTCCTGCTCTCGTCGCAGCCGGGGTCGGTCTGCTGTTCTCGCTGGCGGGCGCTGCGGCCGTGACGCGGTGGGAAGACCGCGTCAACAGGATCGAGTTCGAAAGCACGGCCGAGACCGATTCCATCGTCATGCAGAACGGCATGAACGAATATATCAGCCGGCTCGTCGCGCTGCGCACCCTGTTCGAATCGGCCAACGAGGAAATCACCCGCAGCGAGTTCCAGACGTTCAGCGCCCGGCTGTTCGAGCATCATCCCGGCATGCTGCGCATCTCCTGGCTGCCGCGCGTCAACCGCAAGGAACGCGCCGAATACGAGGCTGCCGCGGTCGCGGACGGCCTGTCCGGCTATCGCATCAAGTCGCTCCAGGGCGAGAGATTTGCGACCGCGCCGCAAAGCGATGAATATTTTCCGGTGTTCTATTCGACCTACCCGAAGACGTCGCCCGTCTATGGCATGGACTATGCCAGCGTTCCGGAACGCGCCGCCGCGCTCGAGCGCGCGCGTGACAACGACCGAATCGCCAGCGTTCGTGCGCGCCTCTACGATCCGCGCGGGGGTGGCCGGCTGTCCTATGCTCTCGTCGCCGTTCCCGTCTACGCCAAGGGGACCTCTCGCGACACGGTCGCGGACCGGCGCCGCAATCTCACAGGCTACGTGGTCGGCGTGTTCGACCTGCCGCTGCTGATAGAGGCCATTCGTGGCACGACCGGCGCAAGCCCTGCGGTCAGCGTGAACGTGTATCCGCCTTTCACGGCGGGGATCGTCGGCCTCGAGGAGATGATGCCGGATTATTCGTCGGCGCCTTCCGCGCCGCAGTCGATGCGCGACGTCGCGCGGGGCCTGCACTGGTCGGGCCATCTCAAGATCGGGGATACCGACTGGCAGGTGCGCGTGATGCCGACGGTCGGCGGTTCCCTCGAGATGACCTACGACCGCGCCGGCGCGGTCCTCATCGTCGGCATGCTGCTGACACTGTCACTGTCGATCTATCTGATGCTAGCAAGCCGCAACTCGCGGCGGCTCTCGCTGGCCAACCGTCGCGTGCTCGAGCTTGCGCAGACCGACGTCCTGACCGGATTGCCGAACCGCGCCTTCTTCCTTGCCCGGCTCGACGAGCTTAATGATCAGCTGAAGAACGGCGGCTGGACCTTCTCGATCCTGATGCTCGACCTCGACCGCTTCAAGAACGTCAACGATTCCCTCGGTCATGGCGCCGGCGATGCGCTGCTGCGCCTGGTGGCGCAGCGGCTGAAATCCGCCGTGCGCGCCACCGACGTGCTGGCGCGGCTCGGCGGCGACGAGTTCGCTATCATCCAGGAGGGCTGCGAGGATCAGCGCGCATCGTCGACCGAGCTGGCCGCGCGGATCGCCAAGCTCGTCGCCGAGCCGTTCCCATTGCCGGGGCATCGCGTCGAGATCGGCACCAGCATCGGCATTGCCGTCGCGCCGGATCACGGCAGCGACCAGGAGCAATTGCTGAAGAAGGCCGACCTTGCGCTCTATCGCTCGAAGTCGGCCGGCCGCAACTGTTTCACCATCTACGACGAGGCGATGTCGGCCGAGCTCGAGGCGCGCAACACGCTGGAAGGGGATCTGCGCGACGCCATCGCGCTCTGCCAGCTCGAGGTGCACTACCAGCCGTTCATGGATGCCGGCACCGGCGCGCGGCGCGGCTTCGAAGCACTGGTGCGCTGGCGGCATCCGACCCGCGGGCTGATCCCGCCGGATCAGTTCATCGCGCTTGCCGAGGAGACCGGGCTGATCGTGCCGCTCGGCGAATTCGTGCTGCGCCGCGCCTGCGCGGATGCGGCGGCGTGGCCGTCGGGCCTGATGGTCGCGGTCAATCTCTCGCCGATCCAGTTCAAGGAAGCCGATCTGTTCGATGTCATCGACGCGGCCCTGCGGGATTCCGGCCTGTCGCCGCAGCGGCTCGAGATCGAGATCACCGAATCCGTCCTGTTGGAGCGCGGCACCGAGAACCTTGCTTTCATGGAGCGGCTGAAGAGCATCGGCGTCGAACTCGCGCTCGACGATTTCGGCACCGGCTATTCCTCGCTGAGCTATCTCACCGCATTTCCGTTCGACAAGATCAAGATCGACAAATCGTTCATCCGCAATCTGACGCACCAGCCGCGCTCCTCCGCGATCATCTCCTCGATCGTGACACTGGCGCGCGGGCTCGACATGTCGGTCACCGCCGAAGGCGTCGAGACATCAGAGGAGTTCGAGCGGCTGAAGGCACTCGGCGTCAATTTTGCGCAAGGCTATCTGTTCAGCCGCCCGCTGCCGATCGACCAGATCGAGCTTGACGGGCCGGCCGAAGGCTCGCAGCGCGACGCCGCCTGAACGCCCGTCTCGCAGCATTTGAACATCACAAGAGGTCGTCATGCCCGGGCTTGTCCCGCCTGCGCGGCCGAAGCCGCTTCGGCGCGGCGAAGGCCCGGGCATCCACGTTCTTTGTACCGCCTTGCACGGCGTGGATAGCCGGAACAAGCCCGGCAATGACGATGTAGAGGCATTCGCTAAAATCACTTGACCCGGGCAATCCCGGATGATCGGTAGACGACCGTCCAGGGATGAAACAAGAAAAATGCGGCTTCCGTTCTTCTACGGCTGGGTCGTGGTTGCGGTGACGTTCGTCACCATGGCCATCGGCGTCAACGCGCGCACCTCCTTCTCGCTGTTCTTTCCGCCCATCATTGCCGAGTTCGGTTGGGAGCGCGGCGTGACTGCGGGCGCGTTCTCCTTCGGCTTCATCGCGTCCGCCGTGGCCAGCCCGCTGATCGGAAGGCTGATGGACCGTGCCGGCCCGCGCGCCGTGATGGAGCTCGGCGTGGCGCTGATGGCCGGCGGGCTGCTGCTTGCGCCGCTCACCAGCCAGCCCTGGCATCTCTACGTGACGATCGGCGTCATGGTCGGCGCCGGCTCCGTGTGCCTCGGCTATTCCGGCCAGTCGCTGTTCCTGCCGAACTGGTTCATCCGCAAGCGCGGCTTTGCCATCGGTATCGCCTTTGCCGGCGTCGGCATCGGTTCGATGACGCTGCTGCCATGGGTGCAGCACATGATCGAGCAGACCGGTTGGCGCACCGCCTGCACCGCGATGGGATTGATGATCCTGGTCGTGCTGGCGCCGATCAATCTGCTGCTGCACAAGCACCCCGAAGACATCGGCCTGCGGCCCGATGGCGACGGCGAGCCGGTCACGGGCGCCGCCAAGCCGGTCTCCAACATCGTCGATCCCGACTGGGCCGCGATCGACTGGACGCTGAAGCGGGCGGTTGCGACTGCGCGCTTCTGGTGGCTCGCGCTTGGTTATTTCTGCGGCCTGTACATCTGGTACGCAGTGCAGGTGCACCAGACCAAATTCCTGCTCGACATCGGATTCAGCCCGAGCGTTGCGGTCTGGGCGCTCGGCGCCGTCAGCCTGCTCGGCATCCCCGGCCAGATCTTCCTCGGCCATATCTCCGACCGGATCGGGCGGGAATGGGTCTGGGCCATCAGCTGTGTGGGGTTTGCGATCTGCTTCGCGGCGCTGATGGCGCTGAAATACCAGCCTTCGTTCTGGCTGGTCTGGCTGATGGTGTTCACACAAGGCGCGCTCGGCTACGGGCTCACCTCGATCATGGGCGCAGTGGTGTTCGAGATTTTTGGGGGCCGCCACCAGGGCAGCATCTTCGGCATGATCATGCTCGCGGCATTGGCGGGCGGCGCGGCCGGGCCATGGGTGACCGGCCTGCTCTATGACCGCACCGGCGACTACACGCTCGCATTTGGCATTGCGATCATCGTCAGCCTTCTCTCGGCGCTGTCGGTCTGGCGGGCCTCGCCGGGCAAGGTTAGGGCCGTGGCCGGCCGGCTGCACATGCTCCGGGCGGGAACTCGCGCCGAATAGGTTCCGCTCGCTCTGCATTAGCACGGCATTTTTCTCGGACTGTTAAGCATGTCGCGGCTTGGCCGAACCCGGGCCGGTTGCAAAAAGGTCTTGGACACCATCGGCGCGGTAGCCTTGGGCTGGTTGCCGTATCTTGCCGATGCTGCCGGGTCGAATGATGTCTGCCTCCGACTGCCCCCTGACCAAAATGCCGGACGTGCTGCGCGCCGCGCTCGAATGCACCGACGACGGCATCGTCATCGTCGACGATGCGCGTCGCATCACCTATTTCAACGCCGGCGCTGAGCGGATCTGGAAGCTTGCGCCTGCCGACGTGCTCGGCGGCGACGCCGCCATTCTCACGCTCAAATGTCTTCAAGCCGATCCGGTCGTGGACTTTCGCGACGAGATCAGCCTCATCAGGCGCGACGGCAGCCGGATCAAGGCCACGATTGCGCTGTCGTCGACGACCATCGACGGTACTGTCAATTACATCATATTCGCGCGCGACGTCACCACTGAGGCCGAGCGTCGCGTCAGGATCGGGCTGCTCAACGCAGTCTCGGACCAGACCAATCGCGCCGTGATCATCGCCGACGTCGAGCACAACATCCGCTACGTCAATTCGGCCTTCACGGCGTTGTTCGGCTATACCAGCGAGGAAGCCGAGGGACGACCTGCGGCAGAGCTCATCGCCGGTTGCCATACCAACCGCAGGGCGATTGCGAAGCTCGTCAAGCGGCTCATGGCCGGCGGCCGCCGCGGCGAGGTCGAGACACTCGTTTACGACAAGAGCGGCGAGGAAATCTGGGTCTGTGCGCGGCTCGACGCCTTCCGTGACAGCAAAGGCCGGCTCAGGCACATCTTCGCGCTGGTCGAGGACATCACCGAGAGCAGGCAGTTGCGCTCGCTGCAGCAGCTCATCATGAGCGCGCTCGCCGACGAGGTCCCGATCACCGAGATCGCCGACCGGCTCTGCCGCCGCGTCGAGGAGATCGCACCCGACGTCGTCTGCTCGCTGCTGCATGTCGATGCCGCAGGCCTGATTCACCCGCTCGGGGGCCCGAGCCTGCCCGAGGACTATTCCAGCGCGCTGGACGGCATCGCCATCGGACCTGACGTCGGCTCCTGCGGCACCGCCGCCTTCTATGGCGAGCCGGTGCTGGCTGAAGATCTCGACACCGATCCGCGCTGGCAGCCTTACAAGGCCATGCCGCTCGCGACCGGCTTGCGGGCCTGCTGGTCCACCCCGGTCAAGGCCAAGGACGGCCGGGTCATTGCCACCTTCGCATTCTACTATCGCGAGCCTCGCGCGCCGAGCAATTGGCACCGGCGCATCGTCGATGCCTGCGTCGACCTCGCCGCCTTCGCCATCGAACGCAAGGAAGCGCGCGCCGAGATCGCGCGGCTTGCCTATCACGATATTCTCACCGGCCTGCCCAACCGCGCGCAATTGCGGCACCTGATCACGACCGCGATCGATGCCTGTCCGACCGGCAGCCATGTCGCGCTGGCCTTCCTCGACGTCGATCACTTCAAGGACGTCAACGACACGCTCGGCCATGCCGCCGGCGACGAGCTTCTGATCCAGCTCGCGCAGCGCCTGCGCGAGCAGATCGGGCCGGAGGATATGCTGGGCCGGCTTGGCGGCGACGAGTTCGTCATCCTGCTGCCGCATCGCAATGCCGAGAGCGCCGAGCGGGTCGCGACCCGCATCACCGAGGCGCTGGCTGCGCCCCTGCGGCTCGGATCGAAGCTGATGCCGATGTCGGCCAGCATCGGCATCAGCCTCTATCCCGACCATGCGACCGATATCGACACGCTGATGCAGCAGGCCGATGCCGCCATGTACATGGCCAAGCAGGCGGGCCGCTCCACCCATTGCATGTTCAACGCCGAAATGAACGGCCTGACCGAACAGCGGCTGGCGATGATCGCAGCACTCCGCCGCGCCATTGCCGAGGGTGCGCTCAGCCTGTTCTACCAGCCGCAGATCCGCAGCTGCGACGGCGCCGTCCACGGGGTCGAAGCGCTGGCACGCTGGCACGATGCCGTGCTCGGCGACGTCTCGCCGGCCAAGTTCATTCCGCTCGCCGAAGAATGCGGCCTGATCGAGCAGATCGGCCTGTGGTCGGTGCGCGAGGCCTGTCGGCAGATGGCGGCCTGGCGTCGCGCCGGGCTCAACCTCCCCAGCGTCTCGGTGAATTTGTCGCCGATCAATTTCCGCAACGTCACCTTGGCCGCGCGGCTCCAAGATGTCCTCGCCGAACACGATCTGCCGCCCGATGCCCTCATGCTGGAGATCACCGAAGGCACCTTCATGCAGGACGGCGCCGCTGCGCTGGAGACGATGCACGCGATCCGCGCCCTCGGCATCGGCCTGTCGGTGGACGATTTCGGCACCGGCTATTCGAGCCTCAGCCGGCTCGCCCATCTGCCGATCCGCGAGCTGAAGATCGACCGCAGCTTCATGCGCGACATCGAGAAGGATGCCGGCGCACTCGCGATCGCCACCGCCGTGGTCCGGGTCGGCCAGGGCCTTAGGCTGACCGTCGTCGCCGAAGGCGTCGAGACCGAAGGCCAGCGCAAGATGCTGGCCGAGCTCGGCTGCGACGTCGTGCAAGGCTTCCTCTACGCCCCCGCGCTGGCGCCCGTCGCCTTCGAGCGCTGGCTGATCGAGCACTGCGCCGAGCAGGCGAGGGCGATGCTGGGGCGGCTCGAGGTCAAGCCGGCGGTTGCGGTGAAGCGCTCGGCTTGAGGCACGACGCCGGAGAACGGCTCAGGCATTCGGCTGCAGGAACGTCCCGTATTGCCTGCTCGCGGCGACCCCTGCGGCTGCCTGTCCGATGAGGCGCATCGCCGCCATCATCGGCCATGGCCCAAGGCTCACCCGCCGAACGCCGACGCGAGCGAAATCGCGAATTTCCGGAATCCCCTGCGTCACCATGATATTGACCGGCAGGGGCGCCAGCTGAACCAGTCTCGCGATCAATGCGAGATCGGTGAGACCGGGTACGAAGAGTCCATCGGCGCCGGCGTCGGCATAGACCTTCGCGCGCCGCGCCACTTCATTGAGGCATTCCTCCGGCGAGCCGAATTTCAGCAGGAAGGGATCGGTTCTCGCATTGATGAACAGATGAACTCCGAGCCTCCGCGCGGTGTCCCGCACCGCCCTGATCTTCGCGGCGTGCTGCAAGGCGCCGGCGAGTTGCCGCTTTCCTCCGTATAGTCCGTCTTCGATATTGATGCCGACAGCGCCGGCTTGCAGAATCCGGGCCGCCGATGCGGCTGCGGCGTCCGGCGTGTCGCCATACCCTGCCTCCAGGTCGATCGATACAGGAACTGACACCGCGGCGGTGATCCGCGATACCAGACCTACCACGAGGTCGAGCGGGACATTTTCTCCGTCCGCGTAACCGAGAGCAGAGGCGACCGCTCCGCTGCTGGTCGCGATAGCCGGCGACGCCTTCGCGATCGCTTTGGCGGTGGCGGCGTCCCAGGCGTTGAACAGAACAAGCGGATCTGCCGTCTTGTGAAGGGCAAGAAACGTCTCGGCATGTTGCTGCTGTGTCTTGGCGTCCATCGCGTACTCTCCTCGTCATAGAATCTGAAAGACATTGGCCAGCGCCGCCGCTGCGGGCGGCGCTCTTCGGCGTCCGTAACTTGCGCTCAGTCGGGCGCGTGCGCCTTGAACCAGTCCATGATCAAGGCGGTGACGTCGGCTTCACGCTCGAGGTGCGGAAAGTGCCCGACATCAGGCAGGACAATGCGCTGGTGTGGCCCTTTGAAGAGCGGCTCTTCCTTCACCGAATATTTCGCCGTCGGATCGTTGCTGCCATAAATGGTCAGTGTCGGCGTGTGCATGTCGTTGATCGGCAGCCGGCCCAGGCGTCCTGCATCAGTCAGGCCTCCATAATATTTAAGTGCCGCCGCCATGGTGCCGGGAGAGCCGAGCGTCTGCTTGATCGAACGCAGATGTTCGGGATCATCGAATGTCGGTGACCATAGCTTCCAGAGATAGTCGACGAAGGGAAGTCCCTCGATATTGACCGAAGACTCGGCGTAGGCCATCTGGAAGAAATAGACATGGAAGATGGATCGGATGGTGTCCGGATCCCGCCTGATGCTTGAAAACGTGATCGGGTGCGCCGTGTTCATCACCACTGCAGCCTTGATCGCCGACGGCGCCGTGGCGAGCGCCTGGAAGGTCGACGTGCCGCCCCAATCCATGCCGACGACGCACGCTTGCCCGTCCTCGCTCAGCGCGGCGATCAGCGCTTCGAGATCCTTGCCCAGTGCGATGGGATCGAAAATGCCGTCCGCCGGAATCTCGGTCGGCGCATAGCCGCGCAGGAACGGCGACACCGCGCGGTACCCGGCGTCCGCAAAGACTTGCAGCTGCTTGCGATATGACCAGGCGTTGTCGGGAAAACCGTGCAGGAACATCACCAGCGGGCCGCTCCCTTGTTCGAGATAGGCAAAGTGCACGCCGTTGGCCTGCACATATTTGAGGGTGGGTTCATCGCGCATGGCATCTGCCGTCGATCGTGCAGCGCTTGTTGGATTCATCGTCTCTCTCTCTCCATGCCTTCGTTGTAGGATGAATTATGTGCGTAGCGCACATATTTGGTCAAGTTGTTTTTTGTGCGTAGCGCACATATTGTGGTGAGCATGGAAACGGGAATCGCGAATTTGCTGGGAGCGCTCTCGCTCGCAGTCATGGATCGTATCGAGCAGGGCGCGCGCGAGGTCATCGGCCGCGGCGGCGAGACGCCTGCGGCCCTGGTCGTCATCGGCTATGGCCAGGGCATGACCAACGACAAGCTGCGGCGGATCCTCGGCCTGTCGCATTCCGGGACGGTCCGGCTGGTGGATCGTCTGGTTTCGGATCGGCTTGTCGAGCGCCGGGCAGGGAAAGACGGCCGGGAGGTCGCCTTGCACCTCACCGCCGCTGGCGTGGCGACGCGGAATGAACTCATGAGTTCGCGGATTTCAGCCGTCGCATCGCTTCTGGACGTGTTGTCACCGGCAGAAACCAAGCGGCTCGAAACGCTGATCCATGAGCTTCTTGCCCGGCAGGACACGTCCGAGATGGATCGTTTCACGATCTGCCGAATGTGCGACGACAGTGTCTGTACGAACTGTCCGTTGCCGACGAACAAGGGCAAGCGCGTTCGCTAGCACCCGTTCCCGCCTCACTCCGATGCCAGTCCCGTCCGGCGCCGCAAATCCGTGATCGCACGCAAGAAGCCGTCGGCCGGCGTCGTGTCCGGATCGATCAGCCGGTTCAGGCGCAAACCATCTTCCAACGCCAGCACGACCAAGGTCATCCACGGCAAGCTCAGCCTTTCGCCATTCGCGTTGTCCAGCAATGTCGCCTCAATGATCGGCAACCGATTGCGGTGAAGGGGTCGGCTTAGCGCGCGTTTTCCAGAATGACACCGGCGACCGCAAGATCGCCGGTGTGTTCGTTGAGGTCTCTGCGCCTGGCACAGGGCTCAGGCAGCGCGGATGAGACCGAGCTGCTGCAGGGCAGTGACCCCGTCGTCGAGACCGATTTCCTCGAGGATCTTTCCGTCCTTGAGTTTCAATACGGTCGTGCCGGTGAACTTCATCTTGCGGCCGGTGTTGGCCGGCAGCGATCCTGCCAGGAAGTCGGCGAATGCCGGCCCGGTATGCGTACCTCCGCCCTCCCACCGGCCGACGACATAGTCGCCTTCGGCGATGAGATCGGCAGCGCCCCAGAAATTGAGATCGGGGAACGCTTTCCGAAAGTCCGTCATGAATGCCTTGATGTCGTCGCGCCCGCGGCGCGGCTCGTGCAGCGAATATTGCAGCAGCATATCTGGTGCGGCGAGTTCATCGACAATTCCGAGGTCGCAGGTCTTGCCCCAGAATTTCGTGAACCACTGGCCGACGATGGCTTTGTTGTCTTGTTCAACCGTCACGATCGCTTCTCCTGTGTGCTTTGGTGCCCACCATGAGAAGCTATGACGATCACACCGCGGCTCTCCCACCCGATTCCCGACGACGGCGCTACGTTGCTGCTTCCCGGCATCGCAATGTCGAGCGCGTCGCGGTGCGCCCTAATCCGTCGCCAATCCCGTTCGCCGCCTCAAATCCGTGATCGCGCGCAGAAAACTGTCGGCCGGCGTGGTCTCGGGATCGATCAGCCGGTGCAGGCGAAAGCCGTCTTCCAGCGCCAGCACCACCGAGGCCATCCAGGGCGGGTTCAGCGTCTCGCCTTTGGCGCTGTCTCTCAACGTCGCCTCGACGATGTCGGCGATCAGCTTGCGCCGCGCCCGCAGCCGCTTGGCGAGCTCGGGCCGGCGCTTCTCGGCGCGCGCGACGAACAGGATCATCTCGATATGCAGCAGCGGCGAGCGGGCGAGGGGGTCCTGCCGGGCCCGGTCCATCGTCTTCAGCGCCGCGATGAAGTCGTCGAGGTTCCTGTGCTGCGCCAGGATCTCCATGTTGCGCCGGATCGATCGCTCGACATGGTCCTCGAGCATGGCGAAGATCAGCTCGTCCTTGCTCTTGAAATTTGAATAGAACGCGCCGCGGGTGAAGCCAGCCTCCGCCGCGATAGCCTCGATGCTGGCGCCGCCGATGCCGTCCTGCTCGAACACGCGCGCGGCTGCCTCGAACAGCGCCTCGCGCGTGTCGTCCCTGGTCGGCCTGGTTCTCAGTCTTGACATCGCTCAAGGTTAGGGCAGAATGCAACTCGATACAACAATGTATCGAGTTGATAAATCATCAGGGATGGTTACGCCGGCTTTCGGGGCTGCAAACCGGCGTATCGTGTCATGCGGCAACCGACGTGAGGTCACCATGAACGAGCAAGTGCAGAGCGTCGCCAGCGATCCCCTGTTCAATCCGCTCGCGCCGGACTTCATCCGCAATCCCTATCCGCATTACGACCGGCTGCGCACGATCGATCCGATCCACGTCACGCCGTTCGGCCAGTTCGTGGCCAGTCGTCATGCCGAGGTCAGCCTCGTGATGCGCGACAAGCGTTTCGGCAAGGATTTCGTCGAGCGCACGACGCGCCGTTACGGCCCCGACATCATGAAGGAGCCGGTGTTCCGCAGCATGGGGCACTGGATGCTGCAGGCCGATCCGCCCGATCACACCCGCCTGCGCGGCCTCGTGGTGAAGGCGTTCACCGCCCGCCGCGTCGAGGACATGCGCCCGCGCATCCAGCAGATCGTCGACCAGACCATCGATGCCGTGATCGGCCGCGGCCAGATGGACCTGATCGAGGATTTCGCCTTCCGCCTGCCTGTCACCATCATCTGCGAGATGCTCGGCATTCCCGAGGACCATCGCGAGGTGTTTTACAAAAGCTCGCGCGAGGGCGGTCGGCTGCTCGACCCGGTGCCGATGACGCCGGAGGAGATCGCCAAGGCCAACGCCGCCACCACGATGGCGCAGATGTATTTCCAGCAGCTGTTCGAGCTGCGCCGCAAGTCTCCCGGCGACGATCTCATCACCCAGCTGGTGCAGGCCGAGGAGGACGGCAACAAGCTCACCAATGAGGAGTTGACGGCGAACATCATCCTGCTGTTCGGCGCCGGCCACGAGACCACAGTCAATCTGATCGGCAACAGCCTGCTCGCGCTGCATCGCAATCCGGACCAGCTGGCGCTGTTGAAGGCGCGGCCGGACCTGATGACGGGCGCGATCGAGGAATTCCTGCGCTACGATTCCTCGGTGCAGATGACCGGGCGCGTCGCGCTGGAGGAGATCGACGATCTCGGCGGCAAGACCATTCCCAAGGGCGAGACCGTGCTCTGCCTGCTCGGCTCGGCCAATCACGATCCGGCGGTTTATCCTGACCACCCCGAGAGGCTCGACATCGCCAGGCCGAACGTCCGGCCGCTGTCGTTCGGCGGCGGCATCCATTTCTGCCTGGGGGCCCAATTGGCGCGCATCGAGGCCGAGATCGCCATCGCCACGCTGCTGCGGCGGCTGCCGGATTTGCGCATCGACGACGTCGAGAACCCGGAATGGCGGCCGACCTTCGTCTTGCGGGGCTTGAGGCGCCTCCCCGCGAGCTGGTGAGGCCTGTTGGTAAGGCCTGCCGCATTAACCGCCGCGCGCAACAGTCGCTGTGACTTCGCCACACTTCCCCCTATATAAGGGGCTGTTCCGGCGCGCCTGAAGCTTGGTTTGTCAGCTTGGGTTTGACCCGGGTGCCGGCTTGGCCGAGGGGAGACCCGTGCAGACGACGCTGCTCGGATTGGCGATTGCCTTCATCTTAGCGCTGCTGGCCGCGCTGATCGGGCCTTACTTCATCGACTGGAACCAGTTCCGGCCCCAGTTCGAGGCAGAGGCGACCCGAATCATTGGCGTGCCGGTGCGCGTGGCGGGCGAGCTCGATGCGCGGCTCCTGCCGGCGCCGACATTGCGGCTGCGTTCGGTCACCTTCGGCGGCAACAACGATCTCGGGCGCTTGCGCGCCGACAAGCTCGACGTCGAGTTCAGCCTGAGCTCGTTGATGCGCGGCGAATGGCGTGCCACCGAGCTCTCGGTCGGCGGCATGGCGGCCGATCTCGGCCTCGACGCCAGGGGCAAGGTCGATCTGCCCTCCACCGCGAGCGGCACCTTCAATCTCGCCTCGCTCGCCATCGAGCGGCTCAACCTCACCGGCCGCATCGCCCTTCACGATGCCGCCAGCCGCTCGACGCTCGAGCTGATTGACATCGGCTTCTCCGGCGACGTCCGCTCGCTCGCGGGATCGGTGCGGGGCGACGGTCATTTCACCACCAACGGCGTGCGCTATCCGTTCCGCGTCTCCTCCGGCCCCAGCCCCGACGGCAGCGCCACCCGCGTGCACCTCAATATCGATCCCGGCGAGCGCGCCATCCTGGCCGACCTCGAAGGCGTGCTTGCCTTCGACAACCGCTCGCCGAAATTCGATGGCGCGCTGACGCTGGCCGTGCCGCCACCGAAGAAAGCAGGCGAGGCGGGGCCGACGCCCTGGAAGCTCACCGCAAAGCTCAAGGCCGATCCGGCCGGTGCCAGGTTCGACCAGATCGACGCGAGCTTCGGCCTCGAGGACAGCGCGCTGAAGGTCGGCGGCGTCGGCGACCTCAGGTTCGGCGCTTCGCCGCTGCTGCGCGCGGTGCTGTCGGCGCGGCAGGTCGATGCCGACAAGCTCGCCGGCCGCGACGATGCCGAGCCGCTGCGTATCCTGCCGGCCCTGCGCGCGGGTCTCGCGGCGATTCCGCAGGCGCCGATCCCGGCGCAGATCGAGTTCAGTTCCGACCAGATCATGCTGGGCGGCCGTCCGCTCCAGAACATCACGACCGAGCTTCAGACCGATGGCCGGTCCTGGACCTTTCAGCGGCTCGAGCTGCGCGCACCCGGCACGACGCAGCTTTCGCTCAACGGCGCTGCGCCCGGCGCCGACAGTTTCAGCGGCCGCCTCAGTGTCGAGTCCTCCGATCCGGATACGCTGGTGGCCTGGCTGCAGGGCCGCAACGAAATCATCAGGCGCAGCACGCGGCCGCTCCGTCTCGATGGCAATGTGACGATCGCGGCCAATCATCTGGCCATCGACGCCCTGAAGGCCGACATTGAAGGTGGCACCGTCCAGGGGCGGATCGCCTTCGTGCAAACGGGCGCGAACAAAGGCTCGCGGATCGAGGCGGAGCTGAAGGCGGACCGCCTCGATCTCGATGCCGCCACGAGCTTTGTCCGCGCGGTCGCAGGTCCCCAAGGCGAATGGCCGGAGGAGGCGAAACTTTCGCTCGACATCGGCCGCGCGATTTCGGCGGGACAGGAGCTGCGGCCGTTCGCGGCCAGGCTCGGCTACGGCCCGACCGCGCTGTCGCTGGAGCAATTGCGCTTCGGCCAGGCCAGCGGAGTGACCACGGAGGCATCAGGCAGCTTTGACCGCACCAGGGCCACCGGCAAGCTCGCGCTGAAATCGTCGGCCAATTCTCTGCGCGATCTCACGGCGTTGCTGGAGCCGATCGCGCCTGCGGTCCGCGCGCGCTTCGATGCCATCCCGGCGTTGCCGGGCGCGACGCGCCTGAAGCTCGACCTCAGTCTCGACAACAATGCCGAACATCCCGACCGCAGCGATGCCCGCATCGTGCTCGATCTCGACGCGCCGCAGCTCAAGGCCGCCGCGACGTTCGCCGCGCAGCCGCAGGTCGCGGCGGTTGGCGGCCTCGACATCGAAAAACTACGGGGCAGCGACTTCACGCTGGAGTCGAAAATCTCGACGCCGCAGGCCGCCGCGCTGGCGGCGCTGCTTGGCCTCGATCGCATCGTTGCCGCAGGCGCGGGCGCCGCGCAGATCGAGGGCAGGCTGAGCGGCGCCTGGCGACGGCCGATGCAGCTGAATGCAAAGCTCGGTGGCGGCGGCCTGGACGCGGATGCGCAAGGCAGCGTCGACTTGTCGGCGGCTGAGCCCAAAGCAAACGTGAACCTGCACGTCCGCAACGTCAATCTGGCGCCGCTGTTCGGGGCCGCTCCGGCCGATAAATCGGCTCAGACTGCGAGCCTGTCCTCCCGCCTCACGCTGGCAGGCAATCGCCTGATCTTCGACGATCTCGACGGCACCGCATCGGGTTCACGCCTGCGCGGCCATCTCGTCGTGACGCTTGATCAGGAGAAGAGCGTCGACGGCGAAGTCGGGCTGGACACGCTCGACCTGATGCCGGCGCTCGCGCTTGCCGTCGGCGCGGCCGGGCGCGACAGCGGCGAGCCGCTCAGCGCGGGCCTCATCACCGGCTGGCGCGGCCGCGTCGCGTTCCAGGCGCTGCGCGGCAACCTGCCCGGGGGAATCGAGATTCGTCCCTTCAGCGGCGCGCTCAGGGGCGACGGCCAGTCGCTCGCGCTCGACGCACTCAAAGGCAGCCTCGGTGGCGGCGATATGACCGCAAGCCTCGATGCCCGCAACGGCCCCAACGGTCTGGCGCTGAATGCGCATCTCGATCTCGGCAATGTCGATGCGGCCTCGCTGCGCTACCGCGATCTGGCGCTCCCGAAGGGGCGCATCTCGGCGCAGATGACGCTGACGAGCCAGGGCCGCAGCGTCTCGGCGCTGACAGGCGCACTCGCCGGCAACGGCACGGTGACGCTTGATGCGGCCGAGATCAACGGCCTCAATCCGCGCGCCTTCGAGATCGCCATTCGCGCCAGCGACAATGGGCAGATCTCCGACGACACCAGATTGCGCCAGCTGGTCGAGCCCGCATTGTCCACGGGGCCGATCGCGGTCGCCTCGGCGCAGATCCCGTTCACGATCCGCGACGGCCGCCTGCGCGTCGGCGCAACGCCGCTGGAAGCGAAGAATGCGCATGTCATCGTCTCCGGCGGTTACGACATTCCCGCCGACCAGGTCGATATCCGCGCCAGCCTGACGCCGATCATGACCGGTCTCTCCGGCGCACCGCCGGAGATCCAGCTGTTTGTGGCCGGACCTCCCGACAAGCTCAGCCGCACCGTCGATCTCACGCCGTTGTCGTCGTGGCTCGCGGTGCGCACGATCGATCGCGAGACGCGGCGGCTCGACGCCATCGAGCGTGGCGAGCCGCCGCCGGCAACCGCCGCGCTGCCGACGCTGGTCTCGCCGGAGCCTGAGCCGTTGCCGACCGAGGTGCCGA
>NZ_LBJP01000062.1:0-46286 GCF_028128715.1 Bradyrhizobium sp. CCBAU 51745
GCGCGGCGCGCAGCTTGGCCACCTCCATGAAGAAGTTCATGCCGATCGCCCAGAAGAACGACAGCCGCGGCGCGAAGCGGTCGACATCGAGACCGGCGGCAAGCCCGGCGCGTAGATATTCGACGCCGTCGGCGAGCGTATAGGCGAGTTCGAGGTCCTGCGTCGCGCCGGCCTCCTGCATGTGATAGCCGGAGATCGAGATCGAATTGTACTTCGGCATCCTCGTGGAGGTGTAGGCGAAGATGTCCGAGATGATCCGCATCGAGGGCGCGGGCGGATAGATATAGGTGTTGCGCACCATGAACTCTTTCAGAATGTCATTCTGAATCGTCCCCGAGAGCTTTTCCGGCGGCACGCCCTGTTCCTCGGCGGCGGCGACGTAGAGGGCGAGGATCGGCAGCACCGCGCCGTTCATGGTCATGGACACGCTCATCTGGTCGAGCGGAATGCCAGCAAACAGCGTGCGCATGTCGTAGATGGAATCGATGGCCACGCCTGCCATGCCGACGTCGCCGCCGACGCGCGGATGGTCGCTGTCATAGCCGCGGTGGGTGGCGAGGTCGAAGGCGACCGAGAGGCCCTTCTGTCCGGCCGCGAGGTTGCGCCGATAGAATGCGTTGGAATCCTCCGCCGTGGAGAAGCCGGCATATTGCCTGACCGTCCAGGGCTGGTTGACATACATGGTCGGATAGGGGCCGCGCAGGAACGGCGCGATGCCGGGATAGGTCTCGAGGAAATCGAGGCCCGCAAGATCAGCCTCGCCATAGGCGGGCTTCACCAGAATGCCCTCGGGCGTCAGCCACGGCTCGGCGCTGCCGCCCGGAGCGGCGCCTGCGGTCCGCTCGAATGGGACATCAGCGAAATTGGGAATGCGGCTCATGGCTTCAACCATCATAAACGCTCAATCATGATCCGGATGCTGATGGCTGACGATCGTCGCCATCTTCTCCGGTCCGTAATTCTGCTGCGTGGTCTGGCTCGGCAGATTGGAGATACCGACCACCCAGCCGAGGCGGATTCGGTGCCGAATTGCCGGGTTGGCACAACGGTCCGGCCGGTCGAAGGCGCCGGTCATGAACTCGATCCGGTCACCGTCAATGCGACCAAAACTCAGCGGCATGCCACCGGCGGCGCAAAAGCCGAGCTCGGCGATGGTGGAGGAGCGGAAGAATGACAGCTTTCCCTTGGTCCAGGCGAAGTCCGTCTTGTTGATGTCGGCAAAGGAGGCGAACGGCGCGCCGACCCCCTTCTGGCGCATGTGGCAGTGGCAGATCGAGACCTTGGTTCGGCGCCGTCGTGACGCCGAAGCGCACCACCGCGCATTGGCAGCCACCGGTGAGAACGGCTTGCTAACGTCGGTCATGCCTGCTCCATCCGTCGGTAAGCGTCTTGCAGTGTGTCAAGCGCATCGCCTCCGGCGAAGACAAAACCCGTGACGCCAGCGGCCTGCAGCGCCGCCTCAGCCTCGGCCGGGCGACCCGCCAGATAGATATGACGCGCGCCCGCATCTCGCAGGATCTTGGCGGCAGGTTCCGCCCGACTGGCATAGACCTTGTCGCTGGAACAGAGGCAGGCGAGCGCGGCGCCGGAGGCCTTGAAGGCGGCGGCCAGCGCGGCGGGATCGGCAAAACCCTCGCTGTCGAGGGCCTGGATGCCGCCGGCCTCGAAAAAGCTTTTGGCAAAGGTCACGCGCGCCGTGAAATCGGCAGGCGTGCCGAGGTTGGCCAGGAACACGCTTGGCCGGGTACCGCGTGCCCTCAGCGCCGCATCGGATTTGTCGCGCAATGCCTCGAACGGCTGCGCCAGCCGGATCGACGGCAGCGGATCGAACTTGTACTTCTGCTCGCCGTAAGGCGTGAGCGCGATCGGCGTCGCCTGCAGCACAGCCGTCTCGCTCTCATGCAGGTTCGGAAACTCGCTCGCGCCGGTCAGCACGTCACGGCGCTCGGCGATATTGGCCTCACGTGCCTTGCGCGTGGCGGCGACCTTGCTCTGGAACAGACCTTGCTGGAGCGCGGCGAAGGCGCCGCCGGCCTTCTCGCTCTCCTGGAACAGGGCCCAGGCGGCCTCGCAGAGCTGCGCGGTCAGCGTCTCGATGCCGCCGCTGCCGGCCGCGGGATCGCTGACCCTGGCGAGGTTACTTTCTTCCAGCAGCAACAGCTGCGTGTTGCGCGCCACGCGGCGTGCGAACGGATCGGGCAGCCCGAGCGCCAGCGTATGCGGCAACACGGTGATCGCGTTGGCGCCTGCGAGTCCGGCGCCGAACGTCGCGATGGTCGCGCGCAGCATGTTCACATAGGGGTCACGCTGCGTCAGCATGCGCCAGCCGGTGTCGGCGGCGATGAACAGCGGTTTCGGCGTCAGGCCGCAGGCGGCCTCGATGCGCGCCCACAACAGCCGCAGCGCGCGGAATTTGGCCATGCTCAGGAACTGATCGGCATCTGCAGAGAGCCGCGCATAGACCATACCCTGCGCCTGCTCGAGCGGAATGCCCGCGCCCTCGATCGCACGCAGATAGGCGACGCCGCATGCGAGCACGAAGGCAAGCTCTTGAGCCTCGGAACCTCCCGAATTATGGATGACGCGTCCGTCGGCGGACGCGAACAGTCCCGTAAAACCGAGCCCGGCAAGGCCCTTGATCGCGCCGGCGACGGCGGGGACGATCTCGTCCCAGTTATAAGGACAATGGCCCCATACCGCGGCGGCCGCGAGCGGATCGACGCCGAATCGAAGGTTGCACGTAGCCGGATCGAGGCCATTGCTCTTGACATATTCCGCGAGATGAATCGCAACCATGTGCGATTGCGGACCGATGTCGAGTTCGATGCCAATGCCGGCATCAAGATGAATATCCTTTAGCACCTTTGCGACCGCATCGGCCGAAGGTTCCAGGCCGAAACCGTGAGCGCCGCTGCTGCCGGCGAACACCAATGAGAGACCGGTGGCTCCGTTCTCTAAATCCTGACGGGCCTGCATGTTGGCCGTCACCGCATCGGGATGATCGATGCGTTGCATAATCTGCCAAGGCGCCGCGGGCGCCCGCCCCTCGACCGGGGGAGCATCTTTCGCGCGAAGGTAAATCGGCTCGATTCTCAAGTCGTCGTACGTCTTTCCGATCAGCATTTCGAACGGCGCTCCCTTAAGCACGCCATCAACCAGGCTGCGCCAGTCCGCTCGCGAAGCAGGCGCAAAGCCCGATGCCAATGCAAACAGTTCGGTATTCATCAAGACTCTCTGTCCCTACCGCCGCCGAGCTGACCAGCATCGCTTCCGTCTGCATGTAGCCGGTATCCTGCAGGCGAGCTGCTCATCTCTGGTCGCGATCTCTTGCAGTATTCAGGCAAACTCCAGGATCAACGCGTCCACCGCGAGCGTCGCGCCGGCGCTGGCGTGGATCTTCTTCACGGTGCCGTCCTGCTCGGCGCGGAGCACGTTCTGCATCTTCATGGCCTCGACCACGGCCAGCGTCTCGCCGGCCTTGACGTCCTGGCCTTCGGTGACAGCGATCGAGACGATGAGCCCGGGCATCGGACACAGCAGCTTCTTGCCGGTGTCGGAGGCCGTGGTCACCGGCATCAGCCGGGCAGACGTCGCTTCCGTCTCGGTCCAGACATAGACCGGCACCTCGACGCCCTGATGCGCAAGACGGATGCCGTTGGCGATCGGCCGCGCCTGCACCGCGACGAAGTGGCCATCGATGGTGCCCTGCCAGACCGGATCGCCCGGCTTCCATGCGGACTGCAGCAGATGCGCGTTGCCGGCCTTGCCGTCGACATCGACAAAGCGGATCGCGATCGCGTCGCCTTCGCGGGCGACCTCGAGCAAGATCTCCTGGCGGTCGAGCCAGACGGCGCGGCGGCGCTCGCGCTGCACGATGCGCCCGCCCAACTGGCCGGAGATCTGCCGCTTGCGTTCGCCGAGCACGTGATCGATGGCGGCGCCGACCGCGGCGATCCGCCGAGCGACCTCACCTTCGGGCACGCGCACCGCAAAGCCCTTGGGGAATTCCTCGGCGATGAAGCCGGTCGACAGATTGCCCTCACGCCAGCGCGGATGATGCATCAGCGCCGACAGGAACGGGATGTTGTGGCGGATACCGTCGACATAGAACGAATCCAGCGCGGTCGCCTGAGCCTCGATCGCAGCCGCGCGCGACGGCGCGTGGGTGACGAGCTTGGCGATCATCGGATCGTAATGGATCGAGATCTCGCCGCCCTCCTGCACGCCGGTGTCGTTGCGCACCGTAATGCCGTCCTTGCTCACTTCGGCCGGCGGGCGATACTTCACCAGCCGCCCGATCGAGGGCAGGAAGTTGCGGAACGGGTCCTCGGCATAGAGGCGCGATTCCACGGCCCAGCCGGTCAGCGTGACGTTCTTCTGCGCGATCGCGAGCTTCTCGCCGGCGGCCACGCGGATCATCTGCTCGACGAGGTCGACGCCGGTGACGAGCTCGGTGACGGGATGCTCGACCTGCAGGCGCGTATTCATCTCCAGGAAGTAGAAGCTCTTGTCCTGGCCGGCGACGAACTCGACCGTGCCGGCGGAATCGTAGTTCACGGCCTTGGCCAGCGCGACCGCCTGCTCGCCCATCTTGCGGCGGGTGGCTTCATCGAGCAGCGGCGACGGCGCCTCCTCGATGACCTTCTGGTTGCGGCGCTGGATCGAGCATTCGCGCTCGCCGAGATAGATGACGTTACCGTGCTTGTCGCCCAGCACCTGAATCTCGATATGGCGGGGATCGACGATGAACTTCTCGACGAAGACGCGGTCGTCGCCGAACGAGGCTTTTGCTTCGGCCTTGGCGAGATTGAAGCCCTCGGCGACCTCGGCCTTGGAATGGGCGATGCGCATGCCCTTGCCGCCGCCGCCGGCGGAGGCCTTGATCATGACGGGATAGCCGATGTCGTCGGCGATCCGGACCGCATGCTTGTCGTCTTCGATGACGCCGAGATAGCCGGGCACGGTCGAGACTTTTGCTTTCGCGGCGGCCTTCTTGGATTCGATCTTGTCGCCCATCGCTGCGATCGCGCCCGGGTTCGGGCCGATGAAGACGATGCCGGCCGCTTCCAGCGCACGCGGAAACGCCTCGCGCTCGGACAGGAAGCCGTAGCCGGGATGCACGGCCTCGGCGCCGGTCTTCTTGCAGGCCTCGACGATCTTCTCGATCACGAGGTAGCTCTCGGCTGCGGCGGGCGGGCCGATCAGCACGGCCTCGTCGGCCATCTCGACATGGAGGGCATCGCGGTCGGCCTCGGAATAGACGGCAACCGTCTGAATTCCCATCTTGCGGGCGCTCTTGATGACCCGGCAGGCGATTTCGCCGCGGTTGGCGATCAGAATGCGTTTGAACATGTGTCTCACAACGGCAAATTGTCGTGTTTCTTCGCCGGCATCTCGACCTTCTTGTCCTTCAGCATCGCCAGCGCGCGGGCGATCCGGCGCCGGGTCGAGTGCGGCATGATGACGTCGTCGATGTAGCCGCGCTCGGCGGCGATGAAGGGTGACAGGAAGCGATCTTCGTATTCCTTGGTGCGCGCGGCGATCTTGTCGGGGTCGCCGATGTCAGAGCGGAAGATGATCTCCACCGCGCCCTTGGCGCCCATCACTGCGATCTGGGCGGTCGGCCAGGCGTAGTTCATGTCGGCGCCGATTTCCTTCGACGCCATGACGTCGAAGGCGCCGCCATAGGCCTTGCGGGTGATGATGGTGACCAGCGGCACGGTGCATTGCGAGTACGCAAACAGGAGCTTGGCGCCGTGCTTGATCAGGCCGCCATATTCCTGCGCGGTGCCGGGCAGGAAGCCCGGCACGTCCACGAAGGTGACGATCGGGATGTTGAAGGCGTCGCAGAAGCGGACGAAGCGCGCGGCCTTGCGCGAGGCGTCCGAGTCGAGCACGCCGGCCAGCACCATCGGCTGGTTGGCGACGAAGCCGACGGTGCGGCCGGCAATGCGGCCGAATCCGGTGACGATGTTCTTGGCGAACATGTCGGCGATCTCGAAGAAATCGCCCTCGTCCACGACCTTCAGGATCAGCTCCTTCATGTCGTAGGGCTTGTTCGGATTGTCGGGGATCAGCGTGTCCAGCGACATGTCGATCCGGGCGGTGTCGTCGAAGCTCGGCCATTCCGGCACGCCGTCGGTGTTGTTCGACGGCAGGAAGTCGATCAGGCGCCGCATCTGCAACAGCGTCTCGACGTCGTTCTCGAAGGCGCCGTCCGCGATCGACGAACGCGTGGCGTGCACCGAGGCGCCGCCGAGCTCTTCGGCGGTGACGACCTCGTTGGTCACGGTCTTCACCACGTCGGGGCCGGTGACGAACATATAGCTGGTGTTCTTCACCATGAAGATGAAGTCGGTCATCGCCGGCGAATAGACGTCGCCGCCGGCGCAGGGGCCCATGATGACCGAGATCTGCGGGATCACGCCGGAGGCCAGCACGTTGCGGCGGAACACGTAGGAATAGCCGGCGAGCGCGGCGACGCCCTCCTGGATGCGGGCGCCGCCCGCGTCATAGAGGCCGATGATGGGCGCGCGCGCCTTCATCGCCATGTCCTGGAGCTTTGTGATTTTCAGCGCGTGCGTTTCGGACAACGAGCCGCCGAACACGGTAAAATCCTTGGCGAAGACGAAGGTCTTGCGGCCGTTGACGGTGCCCCAGCCGGTGACGACGCCGTCGCCCGGCACCTTGGTCTTCTCCATGCCGAACTCGGTGGAGCGGTGCTCGACGAACATGTCGAACTCCTCGAACGATCCCTTGTCGAGCAGGAGCTCGATGCGCTCGCGCGCGGTCAGCTTGCCGCGGGCATGCTGCGCCTCGATGCGCTTCTCCCCGCCGCCGAGCTTGGCGCCGGCGCGACGATCTTCAAGGGCTTCAATGGTCGAGATCACGGGCCTCTCCTCGATGGCCCCGCCGTAGGGGTCCGGCGGGCCTGTTTCCCCCGCGATACACACACAATCCTGCCCTTGAGAAGGCTTGAAGACGCACATTTGCACATGTTACAGTTTTTCGAATAGCAAATTGCGAAGTTGCAAATGGCAGGCAAACTCTTCATCGGGCGACGATTCCGCGAAGTGAGGGAGAGCACGAAGCTCACCCAAGCGGCGTTCGCCGAGCGGCTCGGCATTTCCCTCAGCTATCTGAACCAGATCGAGAACAACCAGAGGCCGGTTTCGGCCTCTGTTCTGGTGCTTCTCGCCGAGCGCTTTCAGATCGACCTCAGCTCGCTGTCGGTCAATGACAACGACAGGGTCATGTCGATGCTGAAGGAAGCGCTGGCCGATCCGATCTTTGCGCCCTACGCGCCGAACATCCAGGAACTGAAACTCGTCCTTCAGAACGCGCCGGGTTTCGCGCAAGCGCTCCTTAACGCTCACCAGGCGTACCGACGCAACAGCGAGCAGCTCGCCAGTCTGGACGGCCAGATCGTCAACTGGGCTGGCGAACCGACCGCTTACGAAGAAGTCCGCGACTTCTTTCATCTGGTCGACAACTATGTCCACGAGTTGGATACCGCCGCCGAGGCTCTCGCCGAGCGCCTCGGCATTCCCGACAACAATACAGCCACGGCACTGGTCAATTACCTGGAGGCCCGACATGGCGTGCAGATACGCCAGAGCGGGCCGCACGAAAATTCGTTACGCCAATTCGATCGTGCATCCCGCACCTTATGGCTGAGCCCCTACCTTCCCACGCCAACCAGAAACTTCCAGATTGCGCTGCAAATCGCCGCGCTCGAGGAGGAAGAACGCATTGGCCAGATTGCCGATCAAGCGGCTTTTCGATCTGCCGATGCGCGGAACGTCTGCGCGGCGGGATTGCGTAACTATTTCGCAGGCGCTCTCATTCTGCCCTATCAAGGATTCCTGCAATCCGCGCGGGACTTGCGCCACGATCTGGAACTGATCGCCACCAGGTTCGGCGCGAGCCTCGAACAAGTGGCCCATCGATTGTCCACCCTGCAACGACCGGGTTTCAAGGGCGTGCCGGTGTTCTTCGCTCGACTGGACCGCGCCGGAAACATCACCAAGCGACATAGCGCGGCAAAGCTGCAATTTGCACGTTACGGGGCGGCGTGCCCACTCTGGAACGCTCATCAGGCGTTCGAGGCACCTAGCCAGATCATTCGGCAACTCGCCGAAACGCCGGACGGCGTCAGATTTCTTTGCATTGCGACCGAACTTTCGAAAGGCCGTGGCGGCTTCGGCTCGCCGCGCCCGCGGTACGCGATCGCGCTCGGGTGCGAAGTCTCCTACGCCAAGGATTTCGTCTATGCAGACGGGCTCGACCTCACCAATAAGGGCACCTACGAGCCGATCGGAATCTCCTGTCGAATCTGCGAGCGGACCAGCTGCGCCCAGCGCGCAATTCCGCCGCTCAAGACCCGATTGAAAATCGATCGCGACCGCAGGGACATCCTGCCCTACCGGATTTCGAGCTAGATCGTAGCGAGAAATAGCGCGGACAACCGTTCCTTCTTGAGGCGCAACAGTGTAACGGCTGCAAGAAAACCGGGAGCAAAGGGACGTTGACTTTTCAGCTTCCGACGACGCACGGAAGCACCCGTAAGCGGCGGCTAAGCCGAATCGCCTTACGCCTGAACGCATTGATCAGGCAGGCGATCTCAGGCACCAGCACGACTTGCAGGCCGGATGGCTGGTGATGCGGATCACGAAGGCGGCCCACCACCTCAGAGGCAGAGCAATACAGGCAGACAGCGATTGCTAACTCTGTAAGCGCATTGCTCAGTGCGTCGGCAATCGACCAACCTTCAATGGCTTCGCTTTTGGCGGGGGCAAATAGATTGTCCGTTTTTCGATATCAGTCGTCATTTTATCGAAATTCTACGCGCCCGGTCGCGGTTAGCATTCGTTTCATCGAGATGTCATCACGCGGAATAACGCGAGGGGCCGGGCCTCGATGCAATGACGAACGCTTGCCCACAGGAGGAACCGAAATGACGACGACAGCTTTGGATAGGATTGACATCAAGATCCTGAACGAATTGCAGCAGAACGCCAGCTTGACAAACGTGGAGCTCGCTTCCCGCGTCAATCTTTCACCATCCCCCTGCCTCGCTCGAGTGCGCACACTTGAAAAATTGGGAGTCATTGACCGAAGAATTGCCGTGCTGGACCCGGCAGTTCTCGGTATCGGCGTCACTGCTTTCATACAGGTCAAGCTTGAAAAGCAGGCCCAACCGTCCCTCGAAAGCTTTACACGCACGATAGATCGCCTGGGTGAGGTGATGGAGTGCTATTTGATGACGGGGGATAGCGATTATCTTCTTCGAGTCATGGTGTCAGATATCGAAGCCCTTGAAGACCTCATCGTGAACAAGCTCTCACGTATCCCGGGTATTTCCAGCATTCGATCAAGCCTGGCTTTAAAGCGAATTTCCTACAAGACGGTGCTCCCTATCGACGGAAGCCGTCCCGTTCAGATCAAGTCGGGCAGCCTGGCTTCAAGGCGCATCGAGAGACCAGCCAAACCTCAGTATGATGCGTCGACGCAGGCTAGGCTGGATGGCGGAATGAACATCGACAACTCACGAGTCTTCGCTCACAGCACAGCCGGCCTTTAGCGCCAAGCAATGCGTGCTGTCGGAAATGATCGTCTCGAACGCTTCCGTCACGGCCGCGGGTGAGAGCGGGCCAGAGTGGACGCGTCGAACATGCCTTCGGCGATTGAGCGGACCAAACGCACTGAGGGACAAATGACTGAGTCAATCTCTGCCGCACTAAAAGCATTCTCTGAAGGAGAAATCATCGTCGTCACGGACGATGATGATCGAGAAGGCGAAGGAGATCTCGTCGTCGCAGCATCGCTTTGTTCAACCGAAAAGATGGCGTTTATTATCCGCCACACCTCCGGAATCGTCTGCGCTCCTATCACGTCCGAGCTTGCGCGTCGATTGAGGCTAGATCCAATGGTCATCGACAACGACTCTAACCACACCACCGCTTTCACTGTCTCGGTAGATTACAAACCTAATGGCGGGACCGGGATCTCAGCTGAAGAACGCGCATCCTGCTGCCGGGCACTGGCTAATCCCAACGTCGGCGCAAACGATTTTTCGCGCCCAGGCCATATCTTTCCTCTTGTTTCAAAGCAGGGCGGCGTCCTGATGCGATCCGGTCATACCGAAGCTGCGGTCGACCTGTGCTGGTTGACCGGATTGGCTCCGGTCGGAGTCATCAGTGAACTGATGAATAAGGACGGATCCGTGATGAAGGGCTCGCAAGTTCGAGATTTCGCCGCCAGGCACGCTCTGACGCACGTAACGATTGCCAACATCATAGGCTTCCGGCAGGCGCGTGAGAAGTTGGTTGAAAGGATCTCAAGTGTAACCGCCGACAGCCCGATCGGTCCGCTACAGGGATACTCGTATCGTACGCCATTCGATCCGATCCACCACGTGGCATATGTGTATGGCGGGATCGGCGACGGCAAAAACGTACTGACGCGATTTTACAAGCCGAACATCATACGGGACATGTTCTCGGGAGAGGCCCAAGCAAGGATGAACGTCGTACTTCAACGCTTTAAGGACAACGGAGGTGGTGTACTTATTTATCTAAGAGACGGCGCGGCTGGTGTTCCACCAGAACCCCTGCTCCCATCGTCCTCTTCGGAAGAGCACCGCAACCGGCAGTGGCGCGAGATCGGCGTTGGAGCGCAGATATTGCGCGATCTTGGCATAACCTCGATCCGCCATTTGACGTCCTCCACCCATCACTTCAAAGGGCTTGCAGGATTCGGCATCGAAATCATCAGGAGCGAGCAACTCTGATAAACTTAATAAGGACAGAGCACGCAGCGCCCTCGCGATCGCGCCGTTTCGCTCAAGGCCGCGAGGCGACATGCACCTCTGACCCACGTTCGCCTCGCTTGACACGGTCGGAGAAATACCGCGCTGGCGATTTACCAAGCGCTTTCTTGAACATCGTAATAAATGCGCTGACGGAGTCGTAGCCGAGAACCTCGGATACAGATTGCACGGAATCTCCCGCGGAGAGTCGCTGAAGCGCAATGATAATGTGCAATTGTTGGCGCCATCGACTGAACGTCATGCCGGTCTCTGCGACGACGAGGCGCATCAAGGTTCGTTCCCCCAAGGCCATCGCCTCGGCCCATTCCGTCACCGTGCGGCGATCCGACGGGGTCTCCATCAAGGCATCTGCAATCGCACGCAACTTTGAATGGCGCGTGACCGGCAGATGCAACTGCTCTGTCGGCATCTCGATGAGTTCGTTTAGCAAAACCGCGACTATGTGGGCTGTCGGACCTTCCTCATCATAGAGGGGTGCCAGTGTCGCCAGACGATGAATAACCTCATGCAGCAGAGGAGTGATCGACAACGTGCAACACTCCTGCGGAACGGACGCTGCATTCATATCCACGTACAGGAAGTAGATACTGGCATTGGCGGTCGCGCGGTTGCTGTGCGGCATACCGCCAGGAATCCATACGCCGCATCGCGGAGGCACCATCCAAAGTCCACTGGGGACCTCGCATGTCACGCTCCCCCGTTGGGCCAGAACCAACTGCCCTTTCCGATGTGTGTGGATCGGAATTTCGTCCTCTTTCTCCTGCGTGTCGACCATGAGTGCGACGACCGGACGGTCGAGCGAGTCCGGATCCATCTCATGAAAGTACTGAAGGAGAGAACCGCGCATTGTCATCTTTTAGCAATTATTTGGTAAAGTAGCGAAATTCGTTGGGAGCCGCAAGTTCTATCGTTCGGGTGCTTGTCAGACCCGGAATTCAAAACGATGAATCGAACGCTCCTCTCCCGCATTTTTGGAGACGCTCTTTTTGCCGGCAGCTTTGACCCCAGATGGGCGCTGTTTTCGGCCAACTCGTTCATTGCAGCGATGCTCGCGATCTACCTGGCGTTTCGTCTGGGTCTGCAAAGGCCCTATTGGGCGATGCTCACTGTCTATCTCACTGCCCAACCGTTCGCCGGCGCCGTTCGTTCGCGCGCCGTTTACCGCTTGCTCGGCACCCTGCTCGGCTCCAGCGCAGCCGTGGCTTTTGCCCCATTGCTGGTCAATCAGCCATTCCTGATGACGGCCGCCATCACGAGCTGGGCCGCGTTTTGTCTGTACGTTTCCCTCCAGGATCGCACTCCCAGCAGCTACGCCTTTCTGCTGGCCGGCTATACGGCGACGACCGTCGCGTTCTCGAGTGTAGCCGCTCCACATCTGGTGTTCGACGTCGCTCTGGCCCGCGTTGAGGAAATCGTGCTCGGCATTTGCTGCGCAACAGCCGTTCATACCCTGCTGTTTCCAAGTGACGTCACCGGCGCCTTGATCAGGTCAATTGATGCAGCTGTTCATGCTACCTGCGCTTGGACGACCCATGCCTTCCTCTATCACTCTCCCACCACGGCAAACGCGGCACGCTGGCGGCTGGCTTCTGACGTTACACAGTTCGAAGTATTGTCGACCCATCTTCGTTACGACACAGGAGCAGCGAAACCGCCGATTCGGGCGATTCGAGCCCTACAGGATAAGCTCGCGCTCGTCCTTCCAACACTGACAGCGATTGAAGACAGGCTGGATGCGCTGGGGGAGCGGCGTACGCCGGAACTGGATCAGCTTCTCTCAAAGCTAGGCGAATGGGTGCGGACCCCAGCTCAATCGCAGCATAGCGCAGACGACCTGATGCGTTTCTGCGCAGAATTCAAAGTTGCACCTTCTGCCACACAAAGCGAATGGGATACGCTTCTCGTATCCAGCTTGATAGCCAAATCATCGGCGATGATCGAAACATTGGCCGCGATCCTGGAGTTAAATGCGGTCATCAATGGATCCAAAGCTGCTCCCCGCCTGGTGACGGCATCTGCTTCCAAAGTCCATCGTGCCAGGAGAACCCTCCATCGAGACCAGCGTCTCGCGGCGTTATCCGTCGCCGCTTTTTTTTGCGGCGGTCCTTGGCTGCGCCGCGGTCTGGATTGCCACAGCATGGCCCGAAGGAGGCATCGCCGCGCAAATAGCAGCTATTGCTGCAGCGCTCTACAGCAGCCTCGACGATCCTGCACCCACGCTGATGTCCTACACCGTCTGGACCATCGCGTCGCTGCCGATCGCAGCCATCTACCTCTTTGTCATTTTCCCAGCAATCGATGGGTTTCCCATGTTGGCGGCCTCGCTGGCGCCCCCGTTTCTCATCATCGGCTACCTACAGGCCAACCCCCGTCATATTGTAAAAGCATTGGCTCTCGGGCTCGGTTTGATCGGGGCGCTCGATCTGCAGAACAGGTTTCTAGGCGACTTCGCCTCGTTCGCTAACGTCAATGCAGCGTCGCTCATCGGTCTTATGGTGGCGTTCCTGGCAGTTCGCGTATTTCGCAGTGTGAGCGCAAAGCACGCCGCCAAACGCCTGATCCGGCACGGCTGGATCGATCTGGCAAACCTCACTAGAGCCCGCAGACCAATGAACCGAGAACGCTGGGCGGCCGTAATGCTGGACCGTCTGGGCCTGGTCGCTCCGAGATTGGCCCTCTCTGGCTCGGATGTAGAAACAGAAGCTGGCCGCTCGCTCGCCGCTCTGCAGATGGGACTGGATCTGCTCGACCTGAAATCGAGCGTGACGAACGCGAACGACCAGCGGAGCGAACGTCTTGAATGTCTTCTTACCAAACTGACGCAAGCCTTCCGATGGTTTGCAGCCGGGCATAACGAGCTTCGTCCCGTTGAAAGGCAGGCATTGCGCGCGACTATCGATTCAGAACTCCGCGAATGCTGCAAATCGGGCGCCGCTATCCAGCTAACAAGGCTCGTCTCGCTGGTTGGTTTACGCCGCGCGCTGTTTCCCGATGCACCTGCTCCTGGCTCTGATTGAGTTGTGTGATGACCGAAGAGATCAACGTCGCGGGTGTTTTTGTACCGACCTTTGTCGTCGCCTGTATCTTCGCGCTCGGGCTGGAGATGGGACTATCCGCAACGCTCAAACGCGTTGCTTCATTGGAGATCAGGAGCTTCGCATGGCACCCAGCGCTATTCGATTTCGCAATCTTCGTGATCCTCGTGGACATCTGCTACACACTATTGGGAAGGTTTCTGGCATGACCAACGGACGTTCGATCGCAGGCATCGTTGTTACGGGTCTGGCCGTCGCAATTGCGGCCCCGATTGGCATCCACTTGTGGGACCACTACGAGGAGGCACCCTGGACGCGTGACGGCCGCGTCCGCGCCGACGTCGTCGCCGTGGCTTCGGAGGTCCCCGGCCTGGTCCAGGATGTTCTGATCAAGGACAATCAGGCGGTTCGCAAAGGTGACGTGCTCATCCGACTGGATCCACAACGATTCCGCCTGGCCGTCGAGCAGGCAGAAGCCGTGGTCGCGAGCCGCGAAGCTGCCCTTGAAAGGGCGTCGAATGACCGTACCCGCTATGAAAAGCTTAGCGATGGCGTTGTCTCTCAACAGCAGCGCGAGACGGTTCGCGCGGCTGACCTCCAGGCCAAGGCAACTTACAATCAAGCGCTTGTGGATCTGGAAATCGCACATCTCAACCTGATCCGATCAGAAATCCGCGCACCGGCGAATGGTCTTGTAACGAACTTCGACCTCCGGCCGGGCACTTATCTGCCGGCCGGACGAGGCATAATGGCCCTGATCGAAACCGGTACGGTGCGCGCGGAAGGCTACTTCGAAGAAACGAAGCTCGCACGCATCCATGTAGGCGATCCTGCCGACGTCATTCTGATGGGAGGGTCGAGGATAAGGGGAGAGGTCGAGAGCATCGCCCACGGAATTGAAGATCGCGAACGGAGTTCCGGCGCGAGCATGCTGGCGAACATCAATCCCACCTTCTCATGGGTCCGACTTGCACAGCGAATTCCCGTGCGGATCAAGCTCGATGTGGAACACACGGATGATCTGATCGTTGGGCGAACCGTCACAATTCAGATCGATAGCGACGGTAGCGCCATTCCGACGATTACGACAATGCTCGCGACCCGTCTCTTGCGTTTCTTTCCCGGGACGCATTGAAGCTGTAACAGCACCAGACAGTGATCAATCGTCCACAAAAAAGGTGAGGTGCCGGCCGGCTGCTCAACCCTGCTCGCCTATGTCATGTCGCCGTTGGGTTCGCCAGCGGATTGCCGCCCCTCTTCTTCCAGCCAATCGCAAAACACGGCAGTTTGTGAACCGCTTTCGCTCTCTGCGGGCAGGTACGCGAAGTAGCTCCTTGCCGGAAGGCTGACGTCTGGAAACGGCGTGATCAAGCGGCCGGCGGCGACGTCATCGCTGATCAAAGCACTAGGTCCCATTGCTACGCCCAAACCGTCGATCGCCGCCTGGATGGTCAGGAAGAAGTGATCGAATGTTAGCGTCGCCATCGCGGTAAGGCGAGAATGTCCGGCTTTCGTCAACCACTCTTGCCAAAGCCGCGGCATCGACGTGACATTCAGCAATGTATGCTGCGCGAGATCGGAAATTTCCTCCAGGGGAAGTTTGGCGACCAGTGCCGGGCTGCAGATCGGCAGGCGCCGCTCCGAAAGAAACAGGCGCGACGTGAAGCCATGGAATGAATCCGGCCCGCCGCGGATGACCACGTCGAAGGTATCCGCAAGTGCATCGAGCGGGTCGTTCGATGTGGTGAGGCGGACTTCGATATCCGATCGCTCGTCACGGAAACGGCTCAGCCGCGGAAGCAGCCAGCGCATGCTAAAGGTCGCCAGCGCATTGACGCGCAGCACGGCCGCCGGCCCTTCCCCGTGGGTTGCACGATGCCGCTGGACGGCGAACGCAATGCGGTCGAGCGCCGGGCTGATCTCTTCGAATAGCGCCGCGCCGGCCGGCGTGAGAGTGACCCGCCGCGTTGATCGCCAGAATAGCGCCGGCGCGCCCAACCGGTCCTCAAGCAGGCGCACCTGCTGACTGATCGCGCCATGCGTCACGCCCAATTCGCTGGCCGCCTCCTTGAAACTGCCGAGGCGGGCTGCCGCTTCGAAGGCGCGGACGGCGTTGAGAGGCGGCAAGGACCTGCGTTGCGCGGAAATGCTCATCTGATAGAAATCCTAACTCATCGATACATTATTACTGGTTTGTATAGGCCGCCTCAATCGCCCAGGATCGGTTCCTCGCAATCCCCAACGCATCGGGCGATATTGTACAAGGCCAATGCATAGATTTTCTATCAATGGGGGAGCTCCCGTCACCCCGGAAAGCGGTGGAATGAATGACGCGGCCACTCCGGCGGCGAGCCGTCCAAACGAACGTGCATCAGGCTCGTCGGCGTCGACGAAATCCCGCAGCCTGCTGGCGGCCTGCCTCACCCACGCAGTTCATGACGGCTATACCGACGGTCTCTATGCCTTCCTGCCGGTCTGGCAAGCGCAGTTCAGCCTGTCCTATGCGGCACTTGCCGTCGTGCGCGCGCTATATTTCGGGACGATGGGAGTTATGCAGATTCCGGCCGATCGAGTTCTTCGCGGCCTTTCGGCGCGCGCGGCGCTGATCATATCCACGGCCGCTGCGGCGGCAGGTTTGCTGATCATCGCACTGCCGTTCGGCTTTACGGGCCTATGCGTCGGGCTTGTGGTGGCTGGAATCGGATCGAGCATCCAGCACCCCCGCGGCTCGACGCTTGTCACTGACAGCTATGGCCCGGAGTCGCGAGGGCCACTCGGCATCTACAATTTCTCCGGCGATCTCGGAAAGGCATTGTTGCCGGCCCTTATCGCAGTGCTCCTGCCGGCCGTCGCCTGGGAATGGGTGCTGCGCATGATAGCCGTACTGGGGCTGGTCCTGGTGCTCGCGCTGGCGTCACTCGCGCCGACTGCGTCCGGGACGTGGAGTGTGCCGCGGGAGGTGACGCCCAGTCGTGGCCGCCGCGGTTTCGCCATCCTCACGACAATCGGCGGGCTCGATACGGCGACCCGCATGGGCTATTTGCTCTTTCTGCCCTTTCTCATTCAGGGACACGGCGGCGGCTTACCCACCGTTGGAGTCGCACTCGCCCTTCTGTTCATCGGAGGCGCGTTGGGCAAAGCGATCTGTGGCTGGCTCGGGGACCGACTGGGTGTTGTCGGGAGCATCATTGTGACTGAGGCCGCGACAGCCTTGCTGGTTCTGGCGACGCTGTTCACGCCACTGACGTTAACGATCATCCTGCTGCCACTGCTCGGCATCGTGCTGAACGGCACCTCTTCGGTGCTCTACGGCTCCGTGCCGGAGCTTTCCGACGGCGATACTGGGCGCGCATTTGCGGTCTTCTATACGAGCGTCATCGGCGCTGGAGGTCTCGCACCTATCCTGTACGGCGCCATTGCCGATCACAGCAGTCGAACGATCGGCGTGCTGACTTCAGCTGCGACCGCCGCCCTGATCGTGCCACTCGTGCTGCTGCTGCGACGCCATCTGCGCAGCCCAATCACGGGATCCGTTTGATCACGGCCCGTCCTATTCCGGCAGCCACAGCCCTTCATCTGTCACCAAAAGAAAGCACGTTAAATGAATATCGTCTCGCAGGCGCCGCTCATTCTTATAACCGGTGGAAGCCGTGGGGTCGGCGCGTCGACTGCGCGGCTCGCTGCCGCACAAGGCTACGATGTCGCGATCAGCTTTGTTTCCAACGAAGCTGCGGCTCAGGCAGTAGCTGCTGATGTGCGAGCTGCGGGACGCCGGGCGCTGGCTGTGCGCGCGGATAGCGCGGATCCGGAACAGGTGGGACAGCTCTTCGCGGCAATCGACCGGGAGTTCGGCCGCCTCGATGTGCTTGTGAACAACGCAGCAGTCCTCGCGCAGCAGTCCCGGCTGGAGGATCTCGGGTTCGCGCGCATGCAACGGATATTCGCCGTCAACGCGATCGGCCCCATTCTGTGCGCACAGCAGGCCGCCAAGAGGATGTCCTACCGTCACGACGGGCGGGGCGGCGCCGTAGTCAACGTCTCGTCGGCGTCAGCTCGTCTAGGCAGTCCGGGCGAATATGTCGACTACGCGGCATCAAAGGGTGCTCTTGAGACATTCACGATCGGCTTTGCCAAGGAGGTCGCGCGAGACGGGATCCGCGTCAATTGCATTCGTCCCGGACACATCTATACCGAGATGCACGCGAGCGGCGGAGAGCCGGGCCGCGTGGATCGCGTCAAAGACACGATTCCGATGGGCCGGGGCGGCCAGCCTGAAGAGGTGGCACGCGCAATCCTGTGGCTGGCTGGCGCCGAGGCCTCGTTCGTTACTGGCACATTTCTGGATGTCACTGGCGGCAAGTGAGCAAAAACACCTGCTCGCGGCTTGTCGCTCAACATCTATACTTGCCCTCATGTCGGAAAAGAGGTTCCTGGCGCAGACGGTCGTCCGACAAGACGAATTGCGACGCCTGATCGAATACCGGCAGACGCGCGCGGGAGCATGTATGGCGACAAACGGGCGAACACCTAGCCATCTTCGACCTGCTGGAGAAGGGTTCGCTCGAGCGTGCCGCCAAGCTTCTCGACAAGCAGCCTTGAGGGATAAGGCCCGGTCGGAACTTTTCGGACCTTAGTTCAGGGCTTGGCCAACCGCGGTTCGGAGCTGGAGAGTCGAACGCCCTTCCCTTCTGTACGATCAACTGCGCTGCACTACGCCGTTAGCGAGCACGCGGTGGATTACCGGCCCTGACCGCGATAAGCCAGTTCACCGCTTCGTCCTCAAGGCCCAAGGAAGCGAGAACAACTACATCAGACTTCGCAATACTGCGCGATAGTAGCCAGCTGGACTACCCCCACTCAATCATTTAGGAAGATGTTTCCGCGTTGATTTCCAAGCACAAATCCTTAGAGCTGACGGTCTAATCCCGACGGTATACCCGCCCTATTTTTTCGGTCTTGAATTAACAGGAAAATTTGGGTGGCGCTGAGGGTTGGTACCTTCAGCAAGTATCGGAATCAATCGGAGCATTAGACGGACTCAAACTCGGAATGGCCTCCTCTTGGGCTTTGACCGACTTGCAGCAGATACCGTCATCGGTCAGTCGGGCAGGCCCTTGATGTCCGGTTTGCGCGCCAATAGCGGCCACTCCTAACAACTCAGCTCTTCACCTTTGGAACGTGTGTCGGGATGGCTCTGTCGGCGGAGTTTTAGACGTACCATTGCCAACGCGCGTCTCAGAGAGATCGTTCGTTCCGTCCGAGATCGATAGCACGCGAGAGTTTCTCGGAGGCACTCTTCGCCGCAGGCTCGAGCGCCCGTCCGGGATCAGCGAGAGTTATGCGGACCTGCCTGTTGTCGGTCGGATCTTGCTTGCGGCGGACCTACCCGGCGGCCTCCAGCCGTTTCAGAAGGGGCGTTAGAGCGCCGGAGTCGAGGAAGAGCCGAGTGCCTAGCTCGTTGACGGTGACGTTGTCGCGCCCCCACAACACGATCGTCACCAAAAATTGGGGGTACGTCAGACGAAGCGGATGAAGCAGCGACTTGCATGCTTTGTTGAACGCGAGGGCGGTCGCGTACACCGCGAAGCTCACGTTTTCGTCCAGATCTATTGCTCCTGAACCTGCGTCATCGGGATCGTGTGTCATGTGGTCTGCGGCCTAGCGCCCGCCGGCCGCGTCCGCGCGCATTGACCGTAGAGAACGGACGCGGGCGAAATTTCATGGAAGGTGAGGCGCGGCCTCCGTTGCACCGAGAACGTCCTTCACTGACCTCAAGACGCCGACGCGAAAGATCCGGACGGGTCGCATCGAACTCAGGCGGTAGGCGATGGAATTGAGAACGACCACGTTCAAGTACGCGATGACCATCAGGTCCTGCGCGGCCAGGCTACCGGGCGGCATAATGGCGGCCGCAAGAGCCACGCACGCCCTGACGCCGACGCAGGCAGTCCGATTTCTGCCCAACTCCGTGCAGAGATCCGCGTGGCTCGGAAGAACACGTTCGACCAGAAGCGCCGCGGCGGACAGCAATGCTGTTGTTGTCATGATCTATACTCCGTCAGCAGTCCCGCTTTCAGCGCGAGCGGACTGTTGCGAGCACCTTGCAATGTTGCGCAGGGAAAAATAATCTCATGCTTCAGAGATTGTGACTTCCAATAAATGAAAGTCAGAGATGGATAGGCTGGAAGCGATGTCGATCGTGCTGCAGACGGTCGAAAAAGGCAGCCTGACGGGGGCGGCCAAAGCCTTGAACATGCCGCTGCCGACGCTCAGCCGGAAGCTTAGTGACCTCGAATCCTATCTCGGGACCAAGCTGCTGCAGCGTTCGACGCGCAAGCTCACCCTGACGGACGCCGGCCAGTCTTATGTTGCTTCGATCAAGCGCATCATGGAAGACATCGAAGAAGTCGAAAGAGCGGCGTCCAGCGAGTACACCACTCCGCGCGGCGAGCTGGTCCTGACGGCGCCGCTCCTGTTCGGTCAGATGTACATTCTGCCCATCGTCACGGACTTCCTTGCGGCTTATCCCGAAATCAACGTTCGGCTCCTTCTGTCGGACAGAAACCTTCATCTATACGACGATCACGTCGATATGGCCGTGCGCCTGGGCGAACTACCGGACAGCAGCATGATCGCGACGCGCGTCGGGACCATGGACACGGTGGTGTGCGCCTCACCGGACCTGCTGGCGGCTCACGGCGTTCCGAAACATCCGAAGGATCTGCAAAGGCTGCCCTGTGTGATCTTCACCGGCCCTTCCTCGGCAATCTGGTCCTTTCGGAATCCCGCGAACAAACGCGAATTTGGAATAGACATCGTTCCGCGTCTATCGGTCACGGCCGCCGAATCCGCCGTTCAGGCCGCAGTCCGGCGCACCGGCCTCACCAGAGTGTACCGCTATCATTGCGCCGATGAGCTCCGATCCGGAAAGCTCGTCCAGGTGCTGCAGGAGTTCGACGTCGACCCCATTCCCGTCCACCTCGTCCACGCAGCACGTGGGCAATTGCCGCTCAAGATGCGGGTCTTTCTGGACTTTGCCGCCAGCCAGTTGCGATCGGCCCTCTCGCAGTTGCGATGAGAGGATGGTCACGACGGCCTCACCCCCTTCCATACCATGAAAGAGACACTTCCATTCTTATCGGATTATTCTTTCCAATGAAACATCCGATGATCTCCTCACCGAAGCCAAGGCGGCTCGGTTGCAAAGGAGAAACGTCATGGCTCGCGCCCCCATCCCTTCGATTCAAGAGGCCCCCACCAAGTCCCAGCCGATCCTTGAGAACTACGTCAAGGTTCTCGGCGTGGTGCCGAACTTCTTCTCTCTGATCTCCCAGTCGCCCGATGCCCTGAAAGCGATTGCGGATATGCACGCGACGCTCGGCAAGAGCATCGGCCACAAGACCCGCGAACGCCTGCACATCATGACCGCCGAAGTGAACGGCTGCAGCTACTGCCTGACGGCCCACAGCTATCTGGCCGGCAAGCTGAACGGCTTGACCAATGACGACATGGAGCTCAATCGCGAGGGTCATTCCACCGATCCCCAGGCCGACGCCGCGCTGCAGTTCGCCTACAAGGTCGCCAAATCGCGCGGTCACATCGAGGATGCGGATTTCGCGGCCGTTCGCGCTGCAGGCTTCACCGACGCGCAGATCATCGACATCGTCGCCGAGACCGCCTTCAGCTTCATCACCAATCTGTTCAACAACACCTTCAAAACAGACTTGGACCCGTCATTTCCCGCGCTTCACACCAGGAAGGCGGCTTGATCGAGGTATCGGCCTGGCCGGCGGATCTGGCCTTCGGCCTTTCCGCCGGCCGGACCTCGCTTCGGCGCAGATCGCTTCAACGTTTGTTCGTGAGCGACGAGTTCGTTGCCGCGTTCAAAACCTGAATGGGCGATGACCAAATCTTCGCTTCCCGTTTGAGACACACGCAACCCATCCGACAACAGTCCCGCCGTCAAAGAGTACGGCTTTGAGGAGGTATCAATGACCGCCGTCGTGATCCCTGTCTACAACGAAGTAACTCAGCTCGACTTCACCGCGCCTCATCAGTTTCTGACGATGATTCCTGACATCACGGTGATCGTCGCGTCGATCGGAGCAGCGCCGGTGACATCCCACGGCCTCTCTTTCGCAAGGCTGGCGGATCTGGAAACCATCGGCAGCTGCGACGTTCTCTGCGTCCCCGGCGGCCTCGGCTGCATCGACGCCATGGAGGATACCCGCTTCATGTCGGCCGTACGCAGACTGGCGAGCACCGCCACCTACGTGACCTCCGTTTGCTCCGGATCTCTGATCCTTGGAGCGGCTGGATTACTGAAGGGACGTCGAGCATCTTCGCACTGGGCGTGGCTCGACATGCTGCCGGCATTCGGTGCGATCCCCGAAAAAGCCCGCGTCGTTCGCGACGGCAACATCTTGACGGGCGGTGGCGTCACCGCCGGCGCCGACTTTGCGCTGATGCTGATCGCTGAACTGCGCGGTGAGGATGCCGCACAGTGCGTGCAGCTGGTCCTGGAATATGCGCCTGCCCCTCCCTTCCAATCCGGCGATGCGGATACTGCGCCGGCGCACATCCGCTACGCGGTGATCGAGCAGATGGGAAAAATGATGGGCGACACGCGCCGACGCGTCGAGTCGGTCGCAAGCCGAGCCCACCAATAGTCGTCGCGGACGAACGCCCCTCAGAAAAGGGGCCAGATGGCGGGCGGTGCTTTGCGGCCTGCGCCCGCCTTGCGGAAGAAAATCGGGATAAACCTGTAAGGAGAGATCATGTCCCGCTTGCGAATATCGACCCGCGACGGTGCGCTTGCAGCCAGTAAACCCATCCTGGACAGCATTTATCGGAAGCTGGGCGTCGTGCCCAATCTGTCGCGTCTGATCGGTAGCAGCCCGATCGCACTCGATGCGTTCGCCGCGTTTCAGGACGGGTTATCCAGGACCCTTGACTCCAAGACACGCGCACGGATCGCCCTCGCGGTGGCTCAAGTCAACGGTTCCGACTACTGCCTATCGGCCCACAGCTATCTCGCGATCAATTTCACCAAACTGCCTCCGGAGGAGATCGCCCTCAATCGAATGGGCGCATCCAAGGATCCGAAGGCGGATGCGGCGGTGAGGTTCGCGGCGAACGTGGTTCGCAAGCGTGGTCATGTCGGCGATGCCGACCTTTCTGCGGTGCGGCTCGCCGGCTACGGAGACGCACAGATCGTCGAAATCGTAGCCCTGGTGACCGAAAACGTCTTCACGAACTACCTGAACAAGGTGGCCGAGACCGACATAGATTTCCCGATCGTGCGGACAGAAGCTCTCGAAGGGCGGGACGGGTAGCGAGCGAGCCGACGCGCTCCAGCACGCGATCTTTCCTTGCGGACATCGGCGACGCATGAGTGACCGCGATCGGCTGCACCAATCATGGAGATGGCTATGAACCTCGATATCGATTGTCTCCGTACGCTTGTTCTGGTGGCGGACACGATGAGTTTCTCGCGGGCCGCCGAAGCCGTCGGTCGGTCGCAGTCCACGATCAGTGCGCAAATCGCAAAACTGGAAGGGCAAATCGGCGAGGCATTGCTGTCGCGTCGCAAAGGCAAGGTTTTGCAGCTCACTCCGCATGGAGACTGTCTAGTAAACTATGGAAGACGAATTCTGCAACTGAACGACGAGGCCTGCCGGTCGATGTCGGAAGAACCACTCGACGGTTTCATCCGTTTGGGTGTTCCGCTCGATTTTTTCGGTCGCGAGCTCGCGGCCTGGCTCGCGCAGTTCAAGGCGAAGCACCCGATGGTCGGGCTGGAGGTGGAAGCCAACCAGTCCGAAGGATTGCAGAAGCGGAGCGCGCGCGGAGAATTCGACGTGGCTTTCTTCAAGCAGGACATGGGTGCCCAGCTCGGCACGGTGGCCCAGCGCGAGCAGTTGGTGTGGGTTGCCGGACCGAATTTCGAGTGCGATGAGATGAACTCCATACCGCTGGTCTTGTTTCCGGAAGGCTGCTTGTATCGCCGTTGCGCCCTCGCTTCTCTGAAGCTTCACGGTTCACCCAGCCATATCAGCTTCGTCGGTCCCGGCTTCGACAGCCTCAAATCGGCGGCGATAGACGGCATGGGAATCACTGTGCTCGCCCGCGCACTGGTCAAGCCCCCGCTGAAGATCGTCCCTCACGGATTACGTCTCCCTCAGTTGCCTGCAGTCGAACTGGCGTATTCACAAAGCCAGCGGAGCAATTCCCGCGTGGTCAACGAGCTTACCAACCATCTTGCCGATAGCCTCGCGATGGCGGACCAAGCGCCGGCCGACAGGCCGCATCTGGTAGACGCCCGCACCGCTCTGCATGCGCATGCGTACGAAGGGGCCCAAGAGTCTCCGCCTTCAACAAGCTGAACCTGAACGGCATCGTCCAGAAGAATTTGACGCAATCCATTTATGGGAAAGTTCGATGCTCCAATCGGAACAATCGATTTTGAGATCGGCGCGCGTCTGACTAGCGTTCCGGACAACAGGCGGCGTTCCTACGCTGGCCGTCGCGCTTCTACGCAGGCGACGTCGACAGGGCGACTGCCGGATCCCAAACCGAAAACGCTGAAAGAAGCATCGTATGAATCGTAGGAGTTTGTTTGTCGTCTCGGTCGCACTCGCCTTCAGCGCCTCCGTAGCGCTCGTCCTCGCAGCCGACGAGCGGCCCGCGAAGTCTTCGAACGTGGAGGATGCCGCCGGCAACCTGCACGTCCCTAGCGACTATCGCGAGCTCTACGAATATCTGGGCAGTTGGTCCGTGGCGGATGACGACAAACCGGGCGCCAAGCAGATCCACGCGGTCTACGCATCGCCAGGAACACGCGAGGCTTTCAAAAAGACTGGAAAGTTTCCCGACGGGACCGTGCTGGTCAAGGAGCAGTTCGAGGCAAGCACGGATAACATGACCTCGGGTACGGCGAGCCACCAGGATAAGCTCAACGGTTGGTTCGTTTTGGTGAAGGATTCCACCAAACGGCACCCCGGCAATCCCTTGTGGGGCGACGGTTGGGGATGGTCCCATTTCGACGTGGGGGCTCCCACCCGCACTACCGCGACTGACTACCACAACGATTGTCTGCCCTGTCACACTCCCGCCCAGGCCACAGATTGGGTCTATACGCAGGGTTACCCGTCGCTACGTTGAAGTCATGCCTCTACTGCGCTGGCCGATAGATGCATTCGACAGGTGCTCGCTCTCCTGTCGCTGAACGGGTGAACCGGCGCACTTCCAGTTCTCTTGCGAACTCTAATTTAGCTTCAGGAAATCCACATGCCACTCAGTTTCAAAACCATCGATGTCGACGGCCTCGAGGTCTTTTACCGTCGGGCCGGTGATCCGTCCCGGCCTACCGTTCTGCTGCTCCATGGCTTCCCGACCGCAAGCCACATGTTCCGCGATCTGATTCCGCAACTCGACGATCGCTATGACGTCGTTGCACCTGATCTGCCCGGGTTCGGCATGACTGAGCAGCCGGCACGCGATCGATTCACCTACACATTTGAGAAGATCGCCAAGGTGATCGACCGCTTCACCGAAGTCCTCGGGCTGGACACGTTCGCGATCTATGTCTTCGACTACGGCGCTCCGGTCGGGTTCCGACTGGCGGTGAAGCACCCCGAGCGGATCACCGCGATCGTCACCCAGAACGGCAATACCTATCTTGAGGGCGTATCCGACGCCTTCGCACCAGTCCAAACCTACTGGAACGAACCGACCCAGGCCAACCGGGACGCGCTCCGCGGCTTCCTAGCGCCGCAGACGACGCTTTTCCAATATACGCACGGCGTGGCGGACCCGAGCCGGGTCTCGCCCGACGGGCGTAATCTGGACGATTTCTATCTGGCGCGACCAGGCAATGACGAGATCCAGCTCGACCTCTTGCTCGACTATCGATCGAACGTAGCGCTGTACGATACGATCCAAGCCTATCTGCGCCAACATCAGCCGCCCGTCCTCGCCGTCTGGGGCAAGAACGACCCGTTCTTCATTCCGCCCGGTGCCGAAGCATTCAAGCGGGACGTGCCCTCGGCCGACGTCCGCTTCGTCGACAGCGGTCACTTCGCACTCGAAACCCACGCAAGCGAGATCGCGGCAGCGATGCGCGACTTTCTCGCCAAGCACGTCGGCTGACATCCCGACACGCCGCGTCGTGCCGCCTTTTCAGGAGATCTAACGTGACCACACCCACCGCAATCGTTCGAAGCTTCTACGACAGATTGGCGGCCGGCGATGCGCCAGGCGCGCTGGGCCTGATGTCGCCCGATATCGAATGGATCACGATGTGGCACTATAAGGTCGACGGCCGCGGGCCCGAGCGCGTGGCCGAAGGTCTGTTCAAGCCGTTGGTGGCGGAGTGGTCAAGCTTTGCGCTCGTCCCCACCGAATTCATTACGGAGGGCAACACGGTCGTGTCGCTCGGCGATTTCACGGGGGTACACGGCGCGACGGGCAAAAAGGCCGAAGCCCGCTATGCGCATGTCTGGATCGTTAAGGACGGCAAGATCACCCAGTTCCGCCAGTACATCGACACGCTGGCCGTCGCCGAGGCGCGCCGGTCATGACCTATCGCGATCCTGACAGGCCAGAGCGACGACGGCTCCCTCGCGTAAGGCAGAAGCGATCGATAAGCGCAGCCCCGGTCTATCGAACCTCTTGGAGAGCCACTTTTTCGGAACGCAATGAACACTCTGGCTGCGACAGGGCGAGAGTTGGGCGGGACGCTCAGCTTTCCAAAATTGGTTTGCTGGCCGCCGGGGACGAAAACGAGGCGCTTCGTGCCAGGTAAACGTATCGAACGGCGGCTGGCTGCGGTAGTGGCGGCAGATGTCGAGGGCTACTCGCGACTCATGAGCGCAGACGAGGTCGGAACTCTCGCCGTCCTAAAATCCCTCCGTCGCGAAGTGGTCGATCCAATCATCGCTGCGCACTACGGCCGCATCGTTAAGACCATCGGCGACGGGATGCTTATAGAGTTCGCCAGCGCCGTTGACGCGGTGACCTGCGCGCTGGTCTTGCAGGATCAGATGAGGGCGGGTAGCGGGCGCACAGAACCAAAGATCACTTTTCGGATCGGTATCAACGTCGGCGATATCATCGTCCAGGGCAGCGATATTTTCGGCGATGGCGTCAATGTCGCAGCCCGCGTCGAGAACGAATGCGAGCCGGGCGGCGTGTGCCTGTCTGGCAGCGCCTTCGAGCAAGTCCGCGGAAAAACCAGACTCGCCTTCTACGATCTCGGCGAGAGGTCATTGAGGAACATTGACCGACCGGTGCGGCTTTATGGGACGCGTCCTGCCGGGTTGATATCGGCCGCGAGCGCGCCAATCGCGGAAGCCACCAAGCCTCTTCCGCTGCTCGGCGGGCCGTCGATCGCGGTGCTGCCGTTTAGAAACATGTGCGCTGATCCCGAGCAGGATTATTTTTCTGCTGGCATAGCGGAAGACATCATCACGGCGCTGTCGCACTTCGAGTGGTTATTCGTTGTCGCCCGAAATTCGAGCTTCACCTATAGGAGCAAGGCAGTTGACATCAAGCAGATCGGGCGCGAACTCGGCGTGCGCTATGTCTTGGAAGGCAGCGTGCGCAGGGCGGGTGTGCGCGTACGCGTCACTGGCCGGCTCGTCGAAACGGCCACTGGCGCGCATTTGTGGGCCGACAAGATAGATGGCGCGCTAGACGACGTGTTCGCGTTGCAGGACGAGCTGACTTTGAGGGTCGTGGGTGCGATCGAGCTCTCCATCACACAGGCCGAGATCAGCCGCGCGCCGGTGAAGCCACACTCCAGTGGTCAAGTTCGGAGTGGGGTGGGAGCTCTCGACAGTGCCATAGACCATTCTTTGCGTTCCATAACGTTGAGTCCGCTGGACCTACAGCTCGGATTTGCGCACGGCGGCCTCGCTTTCGCCTACATCGCGAAGGGGAAATACGAAGAAGCTCTTGAGTACGCGCGTCGAACAGCTCATGAGATGCCACGATGGGTCTTTGGCTGGACCGCCATAGCCCTTGCGACAGCGTATCTTGGCGACTTTGAAGCAGCGAGAAACGCTGCTCAGCGGCTCGGCTCGCTGCGATTGCTTTTGAACCGGATGGACGGTCTGGTCCGCCTGGTTGGCAGTGTCATGGCGGACAATGATATAGTAGCCCCTCCAGCGATGCAGCGGCCGAAAGTCGAGCTCTCGAAGCACGCTAACGGCTACGGGCGGTCGCTCGAAGTCCAAAGAGAACCTCCGAGGGCGCCCCTGAAGGCGCGCAGCGCGATGGAGCCCGGAGGTTATCCGGACTCCGTATGATGGGACCAACTTGCTTAGGCCAGGATGGCCATGTCTTCCGGTGTGTCCAGGATCAGCTTGTTAAGCGGACGGATGCCGGTTTCCGTGATCAGGATCACAACCTCGGCGCGCAAGCCCCCTTGGGGCAGACCGTGGAGATCGAATTTGATGGCGAGCGTCATTCCCGGTTGCAGCATGAAGTCGCTGTCCGAGCTGAGATTAGGCGGCTCCACCACGTCGACGCCGACGCCGTGTCCAACGCCCCGCAGCCCCTTAGCATAGGGTGTGAAGTTCGGCGCGAAGCCGTGCGGTTCCAGGCGCTCTAGCATCATGTCGTGCACCGTTCGCGCTGAGGTGTGCGGCTTGATCTGCGGGATGATCTCCTTGAGGATGCGATGGCCGAGTCTGAGTGCGTCCTTCTGCTCCTTGGCTGCGCCAGGCATCAAAATCGTCGTTCCGCCATCGTTGGTGTAGTTGGAACAGCCCGGATTGAAGTCCAGCATGACGTAGTCGCCCCGCTCGATCTTTCGCTCCGACGGCCACCATGCGGGATAGTTCGTGTTCATTCCCGAAAGCACCAGCGTTGCGGACGCCAGGTGTGCATTCATATCACGCGCAACCGTCTCGGCGATGCCGGCGACCTGGATCTCGGTCATTCCGACCCTGATTTTATCCAGGACAGCCTTGAGAACGACGTCATTGATATCGGCAGCGCGTTCCATCAGCGCGACCTCGGCCGGTGTCTTGATCTGACGAAGATCGATCAAGAGCTGGGTGACAGATTCGAAAGTGGCCTTTGGCAACGCTTTCTTGATCGTGTTGAACCGGCTCACGGGCAAGAGATTGTCACCGATCAGGCCGACGCGCGCCGGCTTGTCTGCGATCGACCGGACGATCTGGGGAATGTATTCTCCGTCCAGATGGATCGGCCTCACGTCGTCCATCCAGATGATATCCTTCGCGGCGTAGGAGTTCAGGCGACCAATCAGAACAACAGGAGCCTCGTCGCCGACGAGGAATACGAGTTGGGGCGATTCCTCGATCAGGTTGATCGGACGATACCCGGTTAGATAGGTCGCGTGGCCCGGGCGATATTCGTCAGCGAACACCACCAGGGCGTCCAGCCCCTTTTCCTTCATCTTGCTCCGCAGCCGGTTGGTGCGCTGCTCGAATTCCGCACGTGAGATCGTCATTCTTTGATACCTTGTCTAGCCTTGGCTTGGCGCTTTACAAAGGACGGGATGCCAACTCCCGCCCATGCTGGTTTGTCTCGACCGACAGGCGAGAACTATTGACTCGCCGGGAGCGCGATTTCGAACCGGGAAAGGCGGTCAAAATCGAACTCAAGGTCAAGTCCAACTCCGTTGGAGCGGAGTCCGGAATTCGTCTCGCGCTCCTCCGACGAAGCCAGGATGCCGAGTTCGGCAAACGAGCTATCTTCAATACTTTCGACCAGTTCCTCCTCGGCCATGCATAACGCGAGCTGCCCGGACACCTCAGGCAGGTGATGTGGGCAGACGCGAACGCCACTTGCGGCGGCAACGGCCGCGATCCGAAGAAATGGTGTGAGGCCACCCACGCGGGACACATTTGGCTGAACCACGTCACACGCCCCCAACTGGATCAGCCGCCGGAACTCGTAAACCGTCCGGTGATTTTCGCCGGCCGCGATGGTCGCGCCAGTGCGCCTTTTTAACAGCGCGTAACCCTCCACGTCGTCCGCCAGAATCGGCTCTTCGACCCAATGAAGACCGAAGCGAGAAAGTGCATCGAGCGCGCGGGTCGCCTGGTCAATGTTCCAGCGCTGATTGGCATCGATCATCAGCTGGCGATGCGGCCCGATCTCGTTGCGCACGATTTCGCAGCGCCTGATGTCATCTTCGAGCGAAGGATGCCCGACCTTGATCTTGACGGCGTCATAGCCCCGGCCAACCCATCGCCTGGCCTGCTCCCGGAGGGCATCGTGGTCGTCATCATAGTTGATGCCGCTACCGTATTTCCCGACCAGGCTTCGCCTTTGTCCTAGCCGGCTCACCAACGTTTCGCCGTGGGCGCGAAGCGTCAGATCCCACAGCGCGGTATCGATTGCCGCCATAGCGAGCGTGGTGACGCCAGCGCCACCAGCCTCATGCAGTGAGCGCCAGAGCTTGTCCCATACGGCAGCCGGATGCGCATCCCATCCCCGGATGATCGGACAGCAATCGCGAAGCAGGAGAGCCGCGATCGCATGCGCTCCGATCTGCGGCGTCCACGTAAACCCGGTCCCGGAACGCCCTGCGCTGTCACGTATTTCGCAGGTGATGAGATAGTTCTGCCGTACCTCGGGTCCCCAAGGCCGGATCAGTGGTACGGAGAACAGGCGGACGCGGATCTGGTCAATGGTCGCCGTCATGCGAGGCCCGCCGCAACGCTTCCCGGCTGGACGATGGCGAGTCCGTCGTCGATAAGAGTCATGAGACGGCGGAGTTGATCAGGATTGGGATCGACCAGCGGTGCGCGCACGGCGCCGACGGCAAGTCCGCGTGCGGTAAGGCCCGCCTTGAGGAGCGACACGGCGAAGCCAGGCGCTTCATCACGCAAGCCGGCGAATGGGACGTAGAATGTCTCGAGCAACCTGTCCCGCAACGGATCATCGCCCTGGTTCAGGGCCCGCCAGAATGCACCCGCGATCTCGGGCGCGAAACAGAACACGCCGGAGGAATAAGTCGGTACGCCCAGAGCTCGGAAGGCCGACGCACTCAACTCTGCGGTAGGCATACCGTTGAGAAACATGAACGATGGCCTTTGCTTCCGGATCGCAACCTTGATGCGCAGCATCAGCTCCATGTCGCCGATGCCGTCCTTCAGGCCGATAATGTTGTCGTGGCGGCTCAGTTCGACCGCCGACGCGACGGTTAACCTCGCATTGCCGCGCGCGTAAGCAATGATTGGAATGGGACTGCGCTCTGCCACCTCCGCCAGGTAGGCGACCAGGCCGGCCTGAGGTGCGCTGACCAGATAGGGCGGCAGGAGCAGCACCCCATCGGCTCCGGCCCTCGCGGCGGCCTCGCACATCGAAACCGCGGCCGGGAGCGGACCTCCTGCTCCCAGATAGACCGGCAGCCGGCCGGCGGCGGTCCGCACCGACGCTTGCGCAATCGCGGCGTGTTCGCGCAGGGACAAGGCGTGCAGTTCACCCGCGCCGCATGCCGCAAACACCGCAGCCGGACGGTGTTTCAGCCCTAGCTCGACGTGTTGCTCAAACGCTTCCTCGTTGAACTCGCCCGCCGCATTGAATGGAGTGACTGGAAAAAACAAGACTCCCCGCATCAGTTCGGATCTTGATCCGCTCGGATGATCTGCTTTCATTCGCTGAACTCCAGAAACTGGCGCCAAGACCGCAGAGGCCTCCAGCCCAGCAACCGATTGGCCTTTGCATTGCTGAACGCCGCGCGCGTCCCCGTTAGATTCGCAGCGCTCGGTGCCGTTGATGGAACAAACCGGGGCAGCAGATCGCACAACGGCTCCGTGGCGAGCGCGTCGTCAGCGCTGGCGAAGAAGCATTCACCGTTCGACAGATCCTCAGCTCTTTGGCAGATCAATGCGACAAGAGCTGCGGCATCCCTCGCGTCGATGTAGTTGAACAGCGAACCGGCGGCGAGTTCAGGCTTCTTAAGTCTTTCTGCCATTGAGTGGCCGAGTTGCGTCGGGGCTGCCGGATCCCAATCCTCGGGCGCCACGACGTAGCACGGACGAAATGTGAAATATTTGGTTGGGCCGCCCTTGGCGGCGAATCCCCGTACTATCGCCTCGATCGCCAATTTCGAGATGCCGTAGCCGTGCCACGGCTGAGCCGGATGGTCCTCGTCCAGCGGAAGATAAGACGGCGCCCATCCATTCGGGTTTCCATACCCGATGACGGTCGGACTGCTCGCGCAGAGAACGCTGCGTACACCTAGATCAGCCGCAGCCTGACAGACGTGAAACGTGGTCAGCGTGTTGGTTGCGAAGAGCACATGTTCAGGTCGGCCGAATGGGGTGGGCAGCCCAGCAAGGTGGACGATAGCGTCCGGGCGGATCCCCGCGATTGCCCCGTAGGCCTCGCCAGCATCGCGCAGATCGACTTCACGATCACAAGACCCAAAGCTCCTCTGTAGGTCGATACCGACGACGTCGTGCCCGCGTCTCTTCAACTCGGCGTAGACGCTACGTCCTAGGCGCCCCACGGATCCCGTCACAACAATTTTCATCGATTTTCAGCCCTCAGCCGCGCTTACCGGGATCGCACCTGCGCGACCCCTCGCGAACGAAGGCTGTCGTTGCTCCAGCAAATCTCTCGCGAGATAGACGCAAAGCAACGGAATGAGCACAGTGACGATCATGTAGACGGCGACCGGCCAGCTCTTGCCTCCGCTCCAGAGCACGAGGGACGTTGCAATTAGTGGCGTGAACCCGCCGACAACGCTCCCACTCACCTCCCGCGCGAAGACCAGGCCCGTATAGCGGATGCGGGTATCAAACAATTCCGAATAGAACGCCGCGATCGGGCCAAAAATAGATCCGACGCCAAGCGAGAGGCCGATCACGATCGCGAGGAAGATCAGCCCCGTATCCTTCGTATCTAGCATCCAGAAGAATGGAAATGCGAACACAGCCGAACCAAGGGCACCTGCCATGATCACCTGACGTGATCCGATACGGTCCGCCAGCGCCCCGAACAGCGGCATGGTCACGACTCCGATTGCCGCGGCCATGACCACGCCAATCAAGCCGATGTTGCGAGACAAACCCAGATTTGTCGTGATGTATGCGAGAACGTAGGTTTGCACGACATAGGAGTAACCGACCAACGCAAGATTGGTCCCCATGCCCAAGAGGACGCGCTTGGGATGATTGCGCAGGACTTCCCAGAGTGGAATGCTAGCTTCCGCATGGCGTTCTTGCACGTCGCGAGAGAATTCCGGAGTCTCCGGCATCGCAAACCGCAGGTAGAGCCCGACCCCAACGACCACGACACTCAGAAGGTATGGCACTCGCCAGCCCCAACTCAGCAGTGTTGCTTGCGACATGTCGGCCGTGACCAGACTGAAGACACCCAGCGAAAGTACAATCCCGACAAAGACTCCTGAGGCTGCGAAGGCGCCGTAGAATCCGCGGCGTGCGGGATTTTGTTCGGCCAGCAACAGCGCGGCTCCGCCATACTCGGCGCCGGCTCCTAGTCCCTGGATGAGACGAAGCACGACAAGGACGATTGGCGCCCAAATTCCGATCTGATCGAAGGTGGGCAACAAACCCATCAAGCAGGTCGATACACCCATCACCATTAGCGTCGCGGCCAGCACGGGCTTGCGGCCGACCTTGTCCCCGTAGTGACTAAAGATGATTCCGCCGAGCGGCCTTGACAGAAAACCGACTGCATACGTCGTGAACGCCGCGAGGGTGCCGGCAACGGGAGAGAAAGTCGGAAAAAACAGCGGCGCAAATACGAGGGCCGCGGTAACGCCGTACAGTCCAAAATCATACCATTCCAAGGCCGACCCAATGAGGGCGGTTGCTATCACGCGGGGGATCGATGGCGCTGCCGAGGTCGCCGCTTGGGATCTGCTGGTAGACATGGGTCCTCCGACTGATGGGCCGTGTTTCCGACCTCACATTGTACTATCGTACGTACGATAGAAGGTTCATACGAGTCAAGAGGCTCGAGCTTGATTTAAGTTCGCTAACGCCAGCAGGAGTCCACCCGTTCCCAGCGGGCTCCACGCCATAGGGTCCATTCGGTTTACGCCGGGCCGCAACTCGGTGATATTGCGTCGTACCTAAGGTCCTGTCGTGTTGCCTCGACGAGCCGTTCAACATAGGGATGCCAATCACTCAATCGGGCCGCAGCATGACGACGACGATAAATCGTTTAGATCCCACCCCTCTTCACCACCAAGTTAGGCGTAGCATCCTGATCCTGATAAAAGATCTGCAGCTAAAACCGGGAAGTCAGCTTCCGCCCGAAAATGTGCTGGTGGAGCGTTTTAAGGTCAGTCGTCAGACCTTGCGAAAGGCCGTCGATTCGCTCGTCCAGGAAAACGTGCTCTATCGTGAACGCCCCAAAGGTACTTTTATTGGCTTCGGCGCGGTCGAAAGCGACCTGCAGGTTCTCCGAAGCGTTTGGGAGGATTTTCGTCGGCTCGGGATGGAGCCTGCGGTCAAGGTGCTCAGCTTGCGCGAAACGTCCGGGGACGGAATCGACCCCTTTCTACTGTCGATGGAATCGACACGCTTTCTCGAGTTGACGCGCTTGTTCGCTGCAAACCATTCGCCGGTATCCTACGATCAAGCGTATTTCCCCCTTCCCGAGTTCGAATGGCTGAAAAAAGAAAGCCTAGACTCATCATGGTATGACCTCCTCCGCGCAAAGGGCGGCGTAACAGTTTCTCACGCACGCAATGTCATTGACGCCGTGAACGCCCCGAAGAAGATCGCCGAGCATCTCAACGTTAAGGCGGGAACCGCACTGCTGCGGTTGCGCCGCCACGTGTATTCACAGGATGACCGGCCGATCGCATTCAGTTCCGCTCTTTATCGGAGCGACGTCTACCAGTTTTCAGTGATGTTATCTCGCCGCTGATCGTTCATATGGCTACTGTTAGGTGCAGATATCGGATGTTGAAATGTGGGTGACTGATAAGGTTTGCGACCACACCTTATCAGTCGGCGCCGCTGCATTCATTCGAAGACGACGACGTCGGCGACGTCAATATCGATAAGCAGAGGCCACTTCGACGGATCCTGAGCAGGTTGGCCTTTGACCCACACGTGAAGCAGATTAGGTGGGATCGCTCGATAGGTTGCCACCGACCCACGACGTCGGACCACCTCGCAGAAAATGGCATCAGTCGAGAGGCTAGGCGTATCCTTCTTAATGATTGACGCCAAGCCCCATGTTCCCCCGAACGTCCAATCGACGGTAATAACCTCAGGCAGAGAACTACGGGATATTGCCGTCATAAACATCTTTTCGCCTCGGCGAGGCGTGGAATCAAATGTACCGATAGGCCTGAAGAAAATCATTTCGTCGACGTTTTTCACTAAGTCGCCAATCGCCTTCGAAACTGTCGTGTTCGTCGGACAGCCTTGACTTCGCGGCTCTAGCCCTTGGTGCTTGATCCGGTCAAATTTGCGCACTGGCTTTATGTGCAGAAACCAAGGATATCTCGCCGTAAGCGCCGCGTACGCAGCATTCATACCTGCCTGAGTAAGTAGTCGGCCGTGAAGAACCTCCCAAGCCGTTGAGCGGGAGTCGATTTTGCGCTTGGGATGAGGTTTGAGATCGCAAGCTTTGGGGCTTTGAGGGCCCAAAAGCTTGCAATTTCATTTTCAGGATTCCGTCGAATCGCGCGTCGTGATTCCGTGGTCGCATCGGAGGGGACGATGAAGCCAAAGGAACGACGCGACAGCGGACAGGCCGATCTTCTGCGCTCCCGGCTGGACGCGATCATCGATATGGGCCACCCGCTGGTGAAGCTTTCGCGGACGATCGACTGGTCGTTCCTGGAGCAGCGGCTCGGGGCGGTCTATGAGGACAAGCCGGGCCGGCCGCCGCTGCCGACGCGGCTGATGGCCGGACTTGCCATCCTCAAGCACACCTACGACCTCTCCGACGAGGTGCTATGCGAGCGTTGGGTGGAGAACCCCTATTACCAGTTCTTCTGCGGCGAGGAGTTCTTCCAGCACCGCCTGGTGTTCGACCGCTCCTCGTTGACGCGCTGGCGCCAGCGGATGGGCGAGGAGAAGCTGCAGGCGCTGCTGCAAGAGAGCCTTTCGGTCGCCACCAGGACCGAGGCGATCAAGCCAAGCGACCTCAACCGCGTCATCGTCGACACCACGGTGCAGCCCAAGAACGTGATGTTCCCGACGGATGCGCGGCTCCTGAACCGCGCCCGCGAGATCCTGGTGCGGCTCGCCAAGGGAGCCGGCATCAGGCTGCGTCAGTCCTATGGGCGGGTCGGCAAGTTCGCGCTGATCAAGCACCAGCGCTATGCCCACGCCAAGCAGTTCAAGCGCGCCAAGAAGGCCTTGAGGACGCTTCAAACCTATCTTGGCCGTGTCACCCGCGACATCGCCCGCAAGCTTGAAGGCAACGTCGACTTGCTCCATCAGATCGCTCTGGACCGAATGCTGATACTGGCGCGACGGGTGCTTGGCCAGAAGCAGCACCAGCGTGGACCGAAGGTCTACTCGCTGCACGCCCCGGAGGTGGAGTGCATCGGCAAGGGCAAGGCGCATCGGCCCTACGAGTTCGGGGTCAAGGTCTCCGTTGCCACGACGTTATCGCACGCCAAAAGCGGCCAGTTCGTCACCCACGTGAAAGCGCTGCCCGGCAATCCCTATGACGGCCATACACTCGAGACCGTGATCCCGGAGATGGAGGCGCTGATCGGCAACATCGTCGAGCGCCTTGTTCTCGACAAAGGCTATCGCGGCCACAATGCGCCACCCGACTACAAGTTCAGAGTGTTCATCTCAGGGCAGAAGCGGCGGGTGACGCCCAAGATCAAGCGCGAGATGCGCCGCCGCTCGGCCATCGAGCCGGTCATCCTTCGAGACTGCGACCAGCCACTGGATTCATCTCATCGGTGTCGGCATCGAGATCTTCGGAGTCTTCATCATCGTCGCGGGGATCATCTGGTCCGCGCGGCTGATCTTTGGGCGTGAGATCGCATCGCGCTATGACAATTACAAAATCAGCATCGGACGCTCGCTCCTGCTCGGCCTCGAGGTGCTGGTCGCCGCCGATATCGTCAAGACGATCGCCATCGAGCTCACCTTTGCGAGCCTCGGCCTGCTCGCCGGCCTCGTCGTGGTGCGCACCTTCCTGAGCTGGAGCCTTACGCTCGAGATCGAGGGCCGCTGGCCCTGGCAGCGGGAGCCCTCATCGGCGCGCCAGTATCAGCGCTCCCGAGACGGTCGTACTGCTTAGGCACCGCGCTGGGGCCGGCAATTGGCCAGTATAAGGCGTTCCCAGCAGTGTTATACTACAAAAGCCGTTGGCGCCCGCCCAGCTATCACAGCGGTATCTCAGCTTCTCAACGACGTGTCGTCGACCGCTCCCATGACCTAGCCGCCCACGGCCGCACTTCGGGCATCAGCCGCTCGCGGATTGAGAGCTTGCACCAAGCTTGCCCTCGGCTCCCCTATCGTCCTGCGTTTTGGCGACCGGCTCGCCCTAAGGCTTGGATCTCTGATGCACCAAACCCGCGCAGATGATCACCTCACCGTCCATTGCCTTTTTTTCGATCATGTTCGAACGTCGCAGTTGATCTGGACCAATCAAGTACGCTCAGCCAAGTGGCCCGCGGGCCTGAGCAGGTTGCAAACTCACGCAGTGTCGCCAACAATCTGGAGGTCGTAGGGACTAGAGTAGGCGCTGTTCTGCTGACGAGATCATAACCCAGACGGTGGGGGCAGTTCTTCATGACGCAAAGGGGCAGTTCCGGATAGCGTTTGACACGGCGCTACCTGCGGTGTGGTTGACGAAGTCTCGACGAGGCGCTTTCGATCCTACCCTCGCGAAAGTCTGGATCGAGGTTGCGGGGGCCTCGGGAGAGAAATCTGTCGCCTCAATGCGAATGCATGCCGAACGCGGCTTGAGTTAGTCTGACGCTTGATATTGATCAATGCTTGTGACGCAAGAAGTCGCAGTCTGCCTGCGGGGGGAAATGGAGTGGTGGATGCCCCTTGCGCGGTATTTTCTATATTTCGGCGGCGCATTGATCGTCTTGCTCTTCATCCTGGATGCGCGCTTTCCAACGTCAGGCAACGCAGACGGGCCAGTCGTCAACGCGCCGGTGGTGCACATTCGCTCCGATCGAAAATGGCCGGAGCGTATCGTCTTCGATACCAGCGCGCCGACGATCCCTGTTGCTCGAAACGCCCGCGCTGAGAGTGTTGCGCCCACGATCTCGCCGCCTTTGACGGAGGAGTTGGCAACGACCCGGAGTGAGGCCGCCTTTGCGAAAATGGTGTCGTTTGACGAAAGCAAGGCGAATTCGACTACGTCAATCAAACGAGAAGTATCACGCCGAGCACACAACAGCGCAAAGAAGGTGGCGGCGCGTTCGCATCGCTCTGCAAGGCAGGCGTGGTTTGGTTGGCTTGGTAACGGGACGTGGTGATTTGTCGCAGGTCAGCGGGCAACGCTGCGGGCGCTCGCAAAGTCGCATAAGCGGCTAGTAGTCGACGGTACAGCGATAAAATACCCGTCAAACCAGACGCAAGTGGGCTAGAGTCTCGCTGTCTTTCGCGTTGAAGCTGCAGTCCGTGAGCATGAGAATGACGGCGAACGCTGCGCGATGTTCAGCGGCCGACCTTTGCGCAATAGTCGGAACAAGAGCCTCGAATGACTGAAGCGATCGAACACTTCGTCACTACCGAGAACATCCGTCACTTCGGGAGATTGCTGAAGACCGAAACGCACCCCGGCAAATGCAGCATCCTGCTCCAGTTGCTCATGAGCGAGGTCACCAAGCTCCCCGAACCAGCGCAGCGCGCCGGGCTGATCAAGGCCGCCGGTCCTCGGGATCCCGTTTTTGAAATGCATTCGGCGGTGTGGTGAAAAGCGTGCCCCAACTTCTGCGTCCCCCACCACACCGACAAAGGGCCGTCGACGCCGCCGACGGCCCTTTCTTCTTTCGATCCGGTTAATTCAAGCCTGTCCGGCAGGCTCACCAATGTCTTAGTGACGACATCAACTTACGGAATATGTCGAGGTTGTCGCGCTCGATTTTTGTCACCGCTTGCGCGAGCGCATCAATTTCACGGGGCATCTAAGATGCCCCGGTTTACGGACCGCTTCGTTAACGTAGCGGCTTGAACGGGATCGCCTTTCGGGCCGTGGACGCATTCTTTGCGAGCCAAGCGCGAGCCTCTTCCTCATCATGAAATCCGCCGATCACGTCCTTGGTCCCGTCCGGGTTGCCGCACGGGCTCATTTTTGATGGCAGATGGAAGCTGCTCGAATTGATCGCGATCAAGAATTTGCCAAACGGCGTTCGCGCGTATTGAGCTGGATCAAGTTCGCGATCCAGATCGACGGACATTCTTCTTCTGAAACGAGGGAGGAAAATGATGCCCGCTGCAAACGATGCCGTCATCAAAGCGCACCGCAACAACATCTTCCGCTACCATCGCCTACTTCAAACTCGTCTGACGGACATCGAGCGTTCGTATCTTCGAACCCGGCTTGCGGAAGAGGGATCCGCTCTACTGTCCAAGCTTGAGCAAGGCGACCGTGGGGAGTGCGATGAGGAGTTCACCTGCTGATGTGCTGCGATCCTGAGGCGAGAATCGCGCAAACGCCTGAACCAAGTGGATTACATTGAGCACCCACCCCAAGGACCCCAGCTCAGTGTAAGTTGTGGCCCGCTCAGTCCCCCAAACTGAGCGGGCTATTTTTATCGACCCGCAGAATAGCTCTACCGGCCCTTGGCTTGCCCGCCTTTGATTGTTGGATCTTTTATTGACGTCATCCCTGCATCTGGTTGAATGCGTCTCGGTCGAGCACTGTTATGTGCTGGCGGCCCCGAAATGAAATGAGCTTCTTCGAAGTCAATGACCGAAAGGCGCGGCTGAGTGCCTCGAGGGTTATGCCTAGATAGGCAGCAATGCTCGATCGATCCATTTCGAGATGGATCTCAGAGGTTGGCTCACCTCGCGCAGCTTGCAGGTGTTCTTGGAGCCCTAAGAACATCGCAAGCTTCGTTGCTGCCTTTTTCTGGGCGAGAAGAACAGCATGACGCTGGGCCTGGCGGAGTTCTTCGCAAAGCTTGATGATGAGGTTGACGTCGATATCGGCATTGCTGGCCAGAATACGGCGTACCGCGGCCATCGGCATTTTGTAAGCCGTCACGGGTGTTGCGGCTTTTGTTGTGTTGGCATACCGCCCTTCTTCCGACAAACCGAACAGGTCGCCGGAGTAAAGGAAGGAGATTACATGCTCCGCGTCGGAAGCCACGACTACTCCGTCGATGATGTTGAATGCCGCTTGGGCTGGCGTATCCTTCGCATAGATTTCCTGGCCCTTGGCGAAGCGCACAATCTGCGCAATTTTCGCAAGCTTGGCGCTCTCGTCCTCGCTTAGCAGCTGATGGCGGATACCTTTCTCGGGATTGCCCGGATCCCACGGATGGACCGAGTGAATCGCTGGCCCTGTTGCATGCTTCATCTTGCGGCATCCACACGTGCTTTTCATCTCTCATAGCTTCACGGTCGGACCAGAACTTGATCATGATCAAATATAGGCGCGCCCCGGCCGTGGTCCGTTGGGCGTCGATAAATTAGCTTGGTTCGGATCAAGAAGGGGGGATACGAGATGGACAGCTACGTCGCCCATGCCAACATTGATCACTATTTCAACCTCCTGACAGTCGAAGGGATCACCGACCGCAATCGGGATACCATAGTCAAACTCATGATCGCTGAAGAGGACAAACTCGGTCGCGATTTGGAGACTCTACAATTTGCGGAAGACAGGGCCGCAAGGGGGCGCGACCGCCTAAACCATCTCAGGAGATTGCGCGCGGCCTTTGCTGATGGTTCGATAGAGCAAGCACGAGCGGACCAGATGCTGGCAAACTTTGAGACTACGCAGAAATTGATGGAACAATTCTGCCTCGCAATGCGCGAGAGGGCTCATTCCAACCGGATCAGCCGCTTCTGAGCGGGTTTTGCTGCCTCTTGGTTGCTGGCCCATCGCTGCCGCCTGCCTTGGTCAAGGATATGTCGGTTGTCAGGGATAAACCGGGCCTAACTTAAGCGCGGCGGACGTGCGGCCAAAGTTTCCGAAGAGGTGAGTACACAAATTTCGTCCAAACTTGACCAATTGTGTTACAGCTTCAATATCACCGCCCCACCCTAGGCCGCTATCGGTGACTGAGAGCGTAGCGCTCCCGCCTTCTTCGGGAGTTTGGCTATGCCAGGCTACCTCATTTACTTTGTTGATACCGACGGCCACATGTATCAACCGGCGCAACTGCTGAAGTGTGCTGACGATCAAGAGGCCATCGAAAAAGCGCGTCAGTACATTGACGGAAAAGACATTCAGGTTTGGGAGCGGAACCGCCTGGTAGCAAGGTTGCCTCATAGACAATAGGCCGCCCCCTTGGCCGATTGGCCCGAGAGCAATCACTTCGAAGGCACTGGCAGACGCGCATTGATTCAGATCATCGCCAGGGTACTTCCAACCCGAGAGACTACGTGCGGCTGCGAAGGTTATTTCAGTACCGCAGCTATGGAGCGGTCGACAATTCCGTCGATCCGACCTACGGTTTAGGAAACCGTATTGGAGGTCGATAAATCAACGAGTTAGGAGCCGCGCGTTGCATATACGTTGCAGAGCGGGATGATGCAGCCCATCGTCCTAAATTGCGTCTGGTGATCGCTACTCTAAACGAACTCCCTGTCGAGACGCGGGCCTGCAGCTCAATGGTTAGAGCCGGAGGGTCGTACCGCCAGTCAAATCCGAGAGTGTATATTCCCAAATTCTTATCCTGCCCTTCTCCTAAGTAACTAATCCGAACTGGATACGCGCAGAAACTTCGGTTTAACAGCAAAAGCGACGTATCTTCCTTATCGGCGCCACGTCGTACAATTGACAATGCATCGTCCGCCAACGGCCGCTGCAACGCCTTGGCTTCGTCCCATGGCGCACGCATCCAAACATCGCGCTCTTCGTCCGTGGTGAGTATCCCCGGCATGGTTAGATGTTGTTAGGAACCCGAGCGTGATGCCGCGGATGTGACCCGCCGCGTAGCGGTCGCGGATTGCGTGGACGTCGACCGAGGCTCATTGTTGGCTCACCGTAGTCCACCGGAGCAACGACCATGCGATCAGCTCTGGTCCTGAGCCTTTTGATTTTCCTGGGTGCACCTGTGAGCGCCGCTATGGCAGCCCAGGGACATCGGCATCATGCGACTGTTCGCTCTCCCCGCGTTTTGACGACAAGGCCCGCTGGGGCCTGGGCCTATTCACCAGCAGGGCCGGCCCGCCCTCAGCCGCCGCCGCACTACGACGATCAGCCAGAACCAGGTCATAATCCGTTTGCGGGATGGGGTGGTTAAGCGCGTCTCCCGGGAAATCCATGGCTACAATCCCTTCGACGTAGTACGGGCCTATAACAAGCAGGTCGTCCGCAATGCCGTGAAGTACGTCTGGGCTCACGACCACTCCCAGGCCGGGCTGGTGAAAAGATGTCCCTTGACGCCAAGGACGACAGTGCAGCAAATCGCTGGTTGCCACACGGTTGATAGTGGCGAGGCGCTGCTCGGCGCTTGCACTGAAATCTATGTCAGCCACCAGATCGAGTAGACGCTGATAGGCATGTTCGGCGACCGCGACCGGTAGTGTCACTGGTATCAACATAGTTGAGCCCTGCTAATCGGACCGCCGGCGCCGGGCATCAGGCCGGCGCCTTGAAATCGTAGGAGATGCGCCCGGCCGGCAGATAGAACAGGGCGATCACCGCACCACCCCTGACTTCGGGATAATGCCGGCTGACGGGATCCGGCGCCGTCAACTGCCTGCGCCTCATGAGCGTCCCCGGCATCGGAGTCCGCTAATCTCGATCGCCCCGTGGCGGCCATCGGCACCGGGTGAGGCATTCGAGCTCGGACGCTTGTCGCAACAAACGATTGCGCGCGTTGCGAAGTCGTCCATCATCGCGCGAGTGCTGCGAATATGACTTCGGTCGTTGTCGAGTTCATATAACCCCTGAGAGGTGAACAACCCGTACGCCTGTCGCGCGCCATGGAAAACTGCCCCCTCATATTGCGAAAGTGCGCGCTCTCATGCGGTCGTGCCGTTGATCGAGCGGCGGATCACCCGCTGCACCTCCGCGTTCGATAGAAACAGATCGTGATTGATGATGCCCCAGCCTTCCTGGGACGCATCGACCACGCGCACGCCGAGCCGCTGGATGACAGCTTTCTCGGCGGCGCCGACCCTGGTCATTCCTCCTGCAATTTGTCCCGACAGGGCAAGGGCACGATCGTTCGTTGCGGCGATCACGGTGATCTTGCCGGCAAGCGGACCGATGCGCTGGATCGCCGACGAGAACACGTCCATGTCGATGTCGGGCGCGGCAAACACGACCGTGCCGATCTTGCCCGTCACGGTGTCGCCGTATCGCGCATAGAGCTGACGCAGGCTTTCGAGCGTCAGCATGGTTCCCATGCTGTGTGCAACGATATGGACACGGCCGCCGCTTGGACTCGACACGAGGGACGAAAGCACGCGCTCGAAATCATCGCGGGACCACATCGCGCTGTCGCGGTCATAGGCATAGTCGAACAGTCCGGCCTTGGAGGGCCAGGAGAACACCATGGTCCGGCCGCGGAACTTGATGCCATCGGAGAGATGGGCAGCATCGAGCACGGCCGTTTCGAACGTCTGCTTGAAGCCGTGCACATAGATCAGCACGTCTCCTCCCCCGCCGGTCTGCGCAACGAGATCACCGATGTCGGCCTGCACCGGTTCGATCTGATCGAGGCGCCAATCGCCCAGTCCGACCGAGGCGAGCGAAAGTCTGCTTTCATCCGGTGCCACCAGCCTTGCCCGCGCGACCGTCATCGTGGTCGCGCGCTCAGGCCCGAACCAAGGCTTCGTGCGACCACCCTTCACGGGCTTGCGTGTGGTGGTGACGAGCAATGTGGGGTCGACGAAGAGGGACGACGCGTCGTAGGGCGTGCCGGTCGCGCCCAGGCCAGCGCATCCGCCGAGCGCGAGAGCGCTGCCCGCCGACAAAAGCCCGCGCAGGAGCGCGCGGCGCGAAGGAGCACGATGAGAGCGGCGTTGCAGAGGATATCGGATGATCACGCGGAACCTTCGGGAACTTCGCCCCCTAGCCGCCCCGCCTGTCTCCCTGAATGACAATCCGGGCGAGAAGGCGGCGGAGCAGCTTCGTGGCAGGTCGCAGTCACGGCCTTCGCCGGCTGGCTCTGCAATGTGGCGAAGTTCCGGCACCGGCGTGGCGGTTGCCCTCAATGATGGGCCGAACCACCTTTGACGGTAAGCGCTTAGCGATCACCCTATTGATGCGGGCTTGACGCTTTGCGGAATCGCCATGGCATGAGGTCTTCGATCCTGCTATGGGGATGGCCGTCGATGATCGCCTCGAGTGTTTCGGCGATGTAGGCAGCAGAGTTTACGTCGTTGAGTTTGCAGGTGGCGACGATCGAGGCGAGCAAAGCCCAGTTTTCCGCCCCGATTTCATGTCCGCCGAAGAACGCGTTTTTCCTGGTCAAGCAGATCGGCCGGATGGCGTTCTCGACCGGGTTGGTGTCGAGCTCGAGACGGCCGTCTTCGAGGAAGCGGGTCAGCCCCTGCCAATGATTGAGCGCATAGCGGATATCCTCGGGGAGTGTCGAACCGCTGGAGATCATCGACAGCTGTTTCTCGAACCAGGACTTCAACGCGGCGACCATGGGCAGCGAGTGCTCCTTGCGCGCGGCCAGCCGGATGTCCGGCGATGCACCGCGCGCCATGGCTTCGATGGCGTAAAGCTGGGCGATGTGCCGAATGGCGGCCTCGGCGATCGGCGACTTGCTGTTGCGGGCCAATTTCACAAAGCGCGGGCGCAAATGGCTCCAGCAATGCACGAGCGTCCAAGGCCCTTGCGGTCGAACGACTTCGGTCAGCCGGTCATACCCGTCGTAGGCATCGCATTGCAGGAAGCTTCCGCCAAAGCCGTCCAGGAACTGCTCCGCGAAGGCGCCGCTGCGACCGGAGACATATCGGAACAACACGAGGTCTCGTCCATGAACAGGCGATCCGCCATGGCCGGGTGGCGGCGCATGTGGTCCGCGATGGGCTGAAGATGGAAGCAGGCGCGGCCGGACCAGTTGCCCAGAGTCGCCCGATCAAGCCGGATGCCTTGACGCGCATAGATCTCGGCCTGACGATAAAACGGCGTGTGGTCGCCAAACTTGGAGACGATCACATGAGCGATAGCCGCTTCGGTCGGCAGCCCGCCGGGCACGACGTGTTCCGGTGCGTGCGCCTGCGCGACAGGCCCCGAACAGCGACGACAGATGTATTTCGGCCGGCGCGTGACCAGCACGCGCCATTGCGCCGAGATCACGTCAAGGCGCTTGCTGACGTCCTCGCCGATCTTCGTCATGGCGCCGCAACCGCACGGACAGAGCGTGCTCGCAGGCTCGATGATCCGTTCCACCCGCGGCAAATGGGCAGGCAGACAGCCGCGATTGCGATGGGAGCCTCGATCCGGATCGCTGCGCGATCGACCCTGGATGACCTTCTCAGCTCTTTCTTGCGCCGCGTCCAGAATGCCTTGCGCGACCTCCACGTCTGCGGCAAATGGTACTGATCTGGTCCTAGCTTCTCGGATTTCGAGCCGAACTTGTCGCGTCGCAATTCGCCGAGAATGACCTCCAGCCGACGCCGCGCTTCCTCCGATGCCGCCAGTGCCCCTTGATGCTCGCTCAAGGCCGCCTGCGTTTGCGCCAGAAGCGCCTTCAGGCGTTCGTTTTCGTCGCGCAGTGTCGCGATGCTCATGCGCTATTTCGAGCACATCGCGGCCGCCCGTGCCACGATCAAAATAGCTGCCGAGTCATTCTGCCGCAGTTATCCCGCCACCTGCGGGCGCCGTGCTTCTTCCGGGCGGACCAATCTCCAATCCAGCCCTTCGAACAAGGCAGCGAACATCGCCGGCGACATGCGCATCACGCCGTCCGCGATCGTTGGCCAAACGAACTTGCAACCTTCGAGGCGTTTGTGCACCAACACCAGACCCGTTCGATCCCAGACCAAAATCTTGATCCGGTCCGCTCGTTTGGATCGGAACACGAAGGCTGCGCCGCTGAACGGATCGAGACGAAGCATCTCCTGTACCTTCGCCGCAAGCCCGTCGTGGCCACAGCGGAAGTCGATCGGCCGCGTGGCAACGTAAATCTTCAGATCAGCACCGGCCGCGATCATCGTGACGCTCGCACTGCACGGATCACCCGGGATAGCTGGTCAGCATCTATGGCTGTGTCCGTCCGCAGCACGACATCGCCGACGCGCGGAAGGGATTGCGCGCTGCTTCTGCGGCGAGGTAGCTAAAAACCGCACACTGGACGCGCACGTTCCTACCGCTCACAGCCTGCT
>NZ_LBJP01000063.1:0-51215 GCF_028128715.1 Bradyrhizobium sp. CCBAU 51745
CACAAGGTCGGCGGATTCTTTTGTGCTAGTCGTCTCGACAACGGATGCCGAAATTGTCGCAAGTGAGCGCGAACGTCTCTTTCGCATTCGCGTCTTCAAAGCAAAAGCGTGTACCGGCGTCGCCGCGATCGGTCCACCAGTTAATCTGTTTTCCCTTTGCGATGCGCGAAGCTTCTCCGCGGAGCAGGTCCAATTGTCTTCCAGCAGCATGTACGATCAAGCAATGTTCGTTGGGCATTAGATCTCCGAAAGTGGAATTCGCAGAATACGAAGGCCGCAGCTGGGGCAGCTGCGGCCCGCGCATTGGTCAAAACTTCCGGGTGAAAAATTTAAGTGAAGTATCAGCCAGCCCCGGTTTGCCGAATCTTCCCGGCACCACTAGTTCCGGCCACAACAAATGTGAGTCGCGGGATTTATTTTCAGACGAACGGTCCCGAGCATCTCGGGGGCTGGAGACGAGACGCTCCGAGACCGCCCGACGCACCAAACTCAACCCGGCACGCCGGTTCATATCCTTCTGCTCGGGATTCAATCCCTCAGTCCAAAAAGATACAGTGTTCTAAATTTAATCGGCCGTTTGGGTGTGGCGTTCTCTAGGGCGATAGATGGTCCTAGGCCCAGAGGTGCGCCGCGTGATCGTGCAGAACGTCGCGGTGTAGGGCCGCAGGAGCCGTTGTAGAGCGGAGCCTGCGGCCCTTCTGTTGGCGCCGGTTCACGCTGGCGGGCCTATAACTCCCGGCTCATTGCAGGGTGACTCCGGTTCTTGACCTGATCCAACCCCCTTGAGCGGCCAGCTTGGTAGGGGCGATCGCGGCGTTTCGAGACGATGCCCTCGAGGCCGAGCTCGCAGGCCTTGCGGAAGAGATCCGGACCGATCTCGCCCCGCTCGAACGGCGCCACGAAGATGCCTTCCGGCCGCCGCGCGAGCAGCTTACCGAGGCGCGCCTTGCGCTCGAACAGCGGCAGCTCGCGCAGATCATCGCCCTCGGGCGCCACCAGGTCGAAGGCGTAGAGCTGGGCTTCTCCGTTATGCTTGTTCGATTGCAGAGCGTTGAAGTCCGATATGCCCTGGACGTCGAGCACGCAGATCTCGCCATCGATGACGAAGCGCTGCTGTTTCATCTTTAGCGCGGTCTCGGCGATCCAAGGGAAGCGCCAGGTCCAATCGAGCCCGCTCTTGGACAGGATTTTGACGTCGCGGCCGTCGCGGATCACGCGCTCCCGGTAGCCGTCATATTTAACCTCGTCGATCCAATCATCACCGACCGGCACAACCTTGCGCGCCTGCGGCCTGCAGAACTCGAACTGTTTTGGCATGGCCAGCATGTAAGTCGGCGGCAGCAAATTGCCACATCAGCCGCGCTTTCGCCGACGATATGGCGACGTGACAATTTGGGCAATCAGGCGCCTCGAGGTGCGCCACTGCGCTTTTTAATCGATCCACGCCCGCCCCCTTTTTTCAGGAGGCTAGCAGGCACACGGCACGGCAGATACATCAATTGTTGCTCCGATTGCTGCGGGACAGATGTCAAGCGGCGGCTCAGAAATCAAAGGCCCGCCGGTTCGCTGGCGGGCCCCAGCGATCGATCACGTCGCGCATAATTCGGGCGAACATTCTGGCCCAATCGAGTGCTTGTTCGCGGGGCACTTGCCCCGGACGTAGCCGTCGCGACGGTAGGTCGTCGAAGTAGAAATAACGACTTCGGCGCCCATCAGCGAAGCGCACCTTGAAGCTTCCGGTGCCGGGCACGGTTTCGTGCTTGATGAGACGGACACTCATCCCGCCATCGAAGCCCGACACCCGCGAGAGTCAAATTATCGATTAGCGGTATCTCGGAACGATTGCGAGCTACTGCGCGTCGTGGGTGTGGAAAGCGTTCTCTCGGAACGGGGGCCATCACCCGTCTGCTGATCGCGTTCTGGGGCTTGCACAAACAAGTATAAGCTGTCCCGAGAATCGTTTTATCTTCACCTTAGCCAAACCTCACGGGGGAAGCGGGGAATGGTTAGGCCCGGCGCGCGATCACCGGACAAGAACCGCGCCGGGCCACGAGCGTTTGATTGTCAGAAATACCGCCGGCCTGCCGTCATCGTCGACCGCATCCCCCACCAGCAGAGCATGGCCGATAGCGATATCCCGTCCAGATCCACAGGGCTGAGCGAAGGCAATGAGGGCGGCCGACAACCCGATCACGAAAAGGCCGAGCGCAAGCGCCGTCCATACGCGTGTATTGGCCCGCAGCAGTGCTGCGACGACCGTGCCGAGGATCCCGAGAAGGACGGTTATCGACGTCCTCCTCGGACCCAAGTTTGGCGACACGCGATGGACTGACTGGACTGTCGCCCTGCCAAAACGCGAGGAAATCCGGACTAGTTGGACGTGCCAACACAGGGCGACACTGCGCCGCCCGAACTTGAAAACCGGCGTGCCCGCAAGGGTACCGTGGGTTCCGCCATCAGGTTCAGTTTCAGCGTCAATAATTCTGTCTAATTGGCTGAATTAACTGGAGTTTGATCCGATCTAGGTCAACTTCAATTCCAGGTGGATGGCATCGGGATCCCAGCCCTTTGCGCGCACGAATCCAAATCTATCGAAGAGGCGGAGCATGGCTGCATTCTCGGGGAGCACCTCTGCCGTCAGTTCGCCCAGCCTGGCGTCGCGCGCCAGCGCGATCAGGTGACGCAGGAGCAGGCCACCGATGCCGCGCCCCTGCCAGGCGTCGATCACCATGAAGGCCATTTCGGCGCGGCCTGGCTCTGCGACGATGTAGCGACCGCCGCCGACGATGCCCGCATCGTCCACGCAAGCGACCAGCGCGACATGGCGCTCGAAATCGATCTCCATGAAGAAGTCGCGCTCCCTGTCCGAAAAATGCTGCTTCGGGACGAAGAACCGACGCCGCCGCGACTGCGCGCTGGTCTGTCCCAGCGCCGCGAGCATCTCGACCTCGTCCTCAGGGTGGAGCGCCCGAATTTCGACGGACGTGCCGTCGCGCAACGTGTCCCGGCGCGTGTAGCTCGCGGCATCGATCATCGGTGTCTCGCTGCGTTCGTGAGGCGGAGACGACGACCGTCGTCAGCATCCGGCGATCAGGCTGGTGACTGCGGCGGAACTGCTTGATCTGGATCAAGCCGGCTGCACGAGCGGAGCCGCTACGCTGAGCAGGCTCCTGAGCACACGGGCACCGCGCTTGAAGACAATTCGACAAGTTCTGACGACCGACGGCGTCATCCAGCTCGTGATCCGGCTCGGATTGCTCGGACTGCTGGTGGCGTGGACCTTCCTGATCATCAAGCCGTTCGTCCCGATCCTGACCTGGAGCGCGGTGCTGGCGGTGGCGTTCTATCCGGCGTTCAGCTGGCTCGCCAAACTCCTCGGCGGCAGCCCGCGTATCGCGGCGGCCATTCTCACCGTGATCATGCTCGGCATCGTCATCGGCCCCGCGGCGTGGCTGGGCTTGAGTGCCGTCGACGGGATCAGGGACATCGCAAGCCAGATCAGTGCTGGCGAACTCGCGTTGCGGGCCGCACCCGAGCAGATCAAGAGCTGGCCCGTGATCGGCCAGCAGCTCTACGATCTCTGGAATCTGGCCTACACCAACATCCGAGCGGTGCTGCAGGAGGTGACGCCGTATCTGAAGCCGCTTGCGGGGTTCATGCTGTCCTTCGTCGGCAGCGCCGGCATTGGCATGCTTGAGTTCCTGCTGTCGGTGCTGGTCGCCGGGCTCCTTTTTCCCTACGGCCCGCAGCTTGCCGGTGCGATCCGTGGCTTTCTGTTCCGGATCGTGCCGGAACAGAGCGAGCATTTTCTGGAGCTTTCCGGCGCCACCATCCGCGCGGTGTCACAGGGCGTGATCGGCGTTGCGATCATCCAGGCGTTGCTCGCCGGCATCGGCTTCAAGCTCGCCGCCATTCCGAGCGCGGGCTTACTCGCTGTCATCGTTCTATTGCTGTCAATCGTGCAGATCGGCGCGGCCATCGTTCTTCTTCCCGTGGTCATCTGGATCTGGATGGACAAGGACATGACCGCAGCACTGCCGCTGACGATATTCTTCGTCATCGTGGGTCTGCTCGACAACATCCTGAAGCCGTTGGTCATGGGGCGCGGGCTGACCACGCCGACGCTCGTGATCCTGATCGGGGTGATCGGCGGAACGCTTGCGCATGGGATCATCGGGCTCTTTATCGGGCCAATCATCCTGGCGGTTGCCTGGGAGCTTGCGGCCGCCTGGATCCGCATCGAGCGGGCCGCGCCGGTGCCGGACGTTGTTGCCGACCGTTGACCCAAATCAACGTCGACGATTGCAGCCGCTCTTGGATGGCTGTTTGGCGCGCTCCAGGGGGCGGTCGATGCCGGAGAGGGGCGTCGGCTGTCCGGGACGGCTTGCGCGATTGAGGTCTGGTCGAACCCTATGCTGTTGCAATTGACGGTCGGCGCGCTGATCAGCGCGGTCAACATCGGCATTCACGCACTGGTTACGCTCATCGCCGTCGCAATTGCCCGCAGCGCAGGCCTTCGCAAGGTCGAGCGGCCGAGATTGCATCTGATGGGCGTGATGGTTGCGACCGCAGCGGTTCTGAATGTCGCGCATGCGCTGGAAGTCCTGATATGGGCATGGACCTATGCCATCGTCCAGGCCGTGGCCGCTCCCGAGAGCGACCTCATCTATTTCGCTTTCGTCAACTACACGACGCTTGGCTATGGCGATATCACGCCGGTGCGCGAATGGCGGCTGATCGGGCCGCTGACCGCGATGAACGGCGTGCTGCTGTTCGGCTGGTCAGCCGCAATCCTGTTCGAGGTCTTGCGCAAGACGCTCGACCACGTCGGACTGATCACGGACGATGTCGTCAGAGGAAAGGAACACGTGCCGTGAGCGCGACCGGCAGCGTCCCGTGCCGGCCTGGCTCGTACAAGCGCCTTTTGTGGCGCAAGCGGAGCTGAGGCCAGATGCCCAATTTCGTGACATCCCGCTGGGTTGCCGATTTCTTGTTCGGTTTTGGCGCGCTGTTTGCGATCATCAATCCTTACGGACTGGCCTTCATCTTCCTGGACCGGACCAGAGGCCTCTCTGAGGACGAGCGCGCGGATCTTGCGCTGCGCGTTGCCGGATACGCCTTCGCTGTTCTGTTAGCCTCGCTATTTCTCGGCAGCCAGATTCTGAACTTCTTCGGCGTGACCATACCAGCGCTGCGGATTGCCGGGGGCCTCGTGGTCGCCGCAACCGGCTGGTCGATGCTCCACGCCACGCCAGGTGCGGCCGGCCCCCACGCCGAGGCGACCGCCGATCTTGCGACCATGAAGCGCATGGCGTTCTTTCCGCTGACGATCCCGCTCACAACAGGACCTGGAACGATAGCAACCGCCATCGCCATCGGAATCAGCCGGACCGACAGCCTGGATGCAATGTTTGGATCGTCGATCGTTTCGCTGGCGGTTGCCCTCGCCGTAACCGCGGCAATATACCACGCCTACCGCAAGTCGAGCGCGATGGCACGCCTGTTCGGAGAGGAGGGCACCAGCGTGGTTACAAAGCTGTCGGCGTTCCTCCTGCTCTGCATCGGTGTGCAGATCATCATCACCGGGACAACGGACGTCGCGCGAACGATCCTGGATGGTGCTCCACACAACGTCCATGAGCGACTTCCCGTCAGGTCAAGCCGGTAGATCGAGGCTTGCAAGCTGGTGCCGGTCCAGCAGCACGATCTGACGCTGCGTGTTGCCGATAAAGCCGATGATGCCGAGCTCGTGCAAACGCGACAAGGCGCGTGAGACGGTCTCCAGCGTCAAGCCGAGATAGTCGGCGATATCGCGCCTCGACATGGGCAGCGCCATGACACTTGCCGCGGTCAGCCGCCTGTCCATCTCGAGCAGGAACGCCGCAACGCGCTCCAGCGAGGTCTTGCGCCCGAGCAGCAGCATATGATCTTCCGCATGCTGCAGGTTGTTCGTGGTCATGCTGAGCAGGTTCCTGGCGACCATCGCGTCATTTTCGGCGACCAGTTCGAGGCTCTGCCGCTTGACCAGACGTACTGTGGTATCGACGATCGCCTCGGCCGTGAATCTGTGCTCGCTGCCATTTTCCAGCCCAAAGATATCGCCGGTGAGATGAAAGGCGCCGATCTGCCTGCGACCGTCCGACAGCAGCTTGTAGCTCCGCACAGCCCCGGACTTGACTTGATAAACATATTCGGCGGGTTCTTTCTCGCCGTAGACTTCAGCGCCTTTCTTGTAGGAAAATTCGCTCAGACTGACCAGCGCAGTTGAAGAGCTGGTCATGCCGAGGTCGCGGAGCGAATTGGGGCGCGGTGCAGAATCAGTGGTGATGCGAACGAACATAGGCCAACTCCTCAGCTCTACGCCGAATTGGTCCGTCGGACAGAATATCTCGTCGCAGGAGATGCGGCCGCGCTATCCCATTCCCGCTGAAGTTGATTTACGACTAACGCGGTATTCCCAACCATTGTCCCAAGGTACATGGTACCCAGGGACCGAATGGACTTACTTGCGCGGATTGAGAAGTCCTTTGCCGCCTACGGAAGGGATCTCGTGAGGAAGCACATATTTTGATTTTCGTTCAATTTGCCGAATATCGCTTCGGTCATTCATTCGTCATCGTTGAACTCTGCGATAGGTGAAGAGTGCCCGGTCTGGTCCACGTAGTTGATGACGACGCATCGTTCCGGACGGCGATAGAACGCCGGCTGAAGCTCGCCGGCTATGATGTCGCGACCTATGCATCGGCGCAGGACCTGCTGGACGCCGCGCCAGGTGACGATCAGCCCGGATGCATTTTGCTCGACGTGCGGATACCGGGACTGAGCGGCCCCGAATTGCAGAGCCGGCTGGTAGCATCGGGCTCGACGCTGCCCATCATCTTCCTGACCGGACATGCCGATACGGCAACCACGGTGCGGACGATCAAGGCCGGAGCGGAAGACTTCCTGACCAAGCCGGTCTCGTCAGAGTTGCTGCTTGACGCGATCGAACGCGCGCTGGTGCGGCAGGACGCGGTGCGAAGTCAACGTGGCAGGCTGGAGGTATTTCGCGCGCACCTCGCCAGGCTGACCCAGCGTGAACGACAGGTGTTTGATCTCATCGTCCGCGGCAAGATCAACAAGCAGATCGCTTATGAACTGGGGACGACCGAGCGAACCGTGAAGGCCCACCGCCACCAGGTGATGGAGAAGATGCAAGTCCATTCGCTTGCAGAGCTTGTTTCGATCGCGGAACGACTTGGATTGCTCGATACGAAGGGCGATTAGCTCTCTGATCGCGCCGGGATCGTGGTTTGCGGCAACGGGACTGCCCCAAGGGACAATATGAAAGTTCGTGGGGCGGTGCTGCCATGCGAGCGTCGCGCAGCAAATAGCGCCGGCCCGAGAGGTCGCTCCTTGCCGTCCCGCGAAACAGTTTTCGTCGTCGATGACGATCCTTCGATGCGGACCAGCCTGAGCAGGCTGCTTCGTGCGCACGGGTTCGTTGCGACGCTGTTCGATTCAGCGAACGCCTTGCTCGATCAGGGCAGGTTCGAGGAGGCGATCTGCATCGTGCTCGACATCAATCTTGACGGAAAGTCCGGCATTGAGCTGCGGCTCCGACTGGCAGGGCAGGGGGTTGTCGCGCCGGTGATCTACATCACCGGCAATGACAGCGCGGCAAATCATGCCGCTGCGATCGCATCAGGCTGCGTTGCATACCTGACAAAGCCGTTCTCGGCGGAATCGCTGATCGCCTCGGTGATGCGCGCATCGGCCGCCTGATCTGCCGGATCTCTCATTCGTCGACATATTGCTCCAGCGTTTTCGCCGGTGGGCCCTTGTGCGCGGCTGCGAACTGCGCCAGGGGAATAGACGTCGTGAGCGCCAGCAGATTGGAATCGACGGTCTCGAGTGTCAGCGTCTTTCCCGCCTCCAGCTGCTTGACCACGTCTGCCGACGCGACGTCGGCCGCGATGCAGGCGTTAGTCAGGCACCAGGTATACGGCACGCGGACTGGAGCACCCTCGTCGATGGTGAGTTTGATCGGTTGCTGCAGATACATGCCAACGGGCACGAACAGCTGCAGTCGCGCTGTCGGGGTATCGTCGCGCTCGATCAAGTCGATGCGCACGGCTATCTGACCGGTCGGGAATTTGCCTGTGATCGTGGTCCGGCACAACGTGGGTGCGCCGCCCGCCTTAAAGCATAGTTTCTGCCAGTCGCCGTAGTTGATGTCCTGGGCCTCGCGCTGACCACGCGTTGCGACTTCGGCAGGGAACGCTGACGTCGCGGTGATGAGGAGGACCAAAAAGGCTGAGAGATAGTTGAGAGCGCTGGTCATGGTTCGCGTTTCCGGATCGGGGCGCTATTTTTGCGCATCGAGAAATTTCGCCACCAGTGGCGACCAGATCGGGATCGCATCCGGTGAGCCGATGAAAAAATGGCCCTCGTGGCCGAATGGCGGCATCAAATGGTACTCGGCCTTGCCGCCGGCGGCCGTGAACGCATCGCGCATCCGCTTCGACAATTCGGGGCCGAAGAACGTGTCGTTCTCGATGTAGATCCAAAGCATCGGCACGCGCGAGGTGCCGCCAAAATCGGCGGTCGCTTCCACCAGTTTGTCAGGCGCACAGTTGTTGTTGGGCTTGCCACCGACACGGCCGCCGCGGCCGGCGGCGAAGGTGATGATCGCCTTCACCGGTGGCGGGTTCAGGCTCGACAGGGCGATCGCCGCCCAGCCGCCTGCGGACTGCCCGACCACGACGACGTCTTTCGGAATGATGCGTTTCTCGGCCGCCAAGTAGTCGATGATCCAGAGGTCGACTTGCGCGAGGGCGAGGCCGGCATCGTGGAAGTTGGGGTTGATGCAATTGCCGATTTTGGAGAAGAACGGACCGTAGAGCGCCCGTTCTGGAATATCGATGGCGGCGGCCCCATAGCCGCTTCCGACCGGCGCCACCACCAGATTGCCGCGCTTGGCGAACCATTTGGCGGCGTCGCGGAACTCGACCAGCGGAAAGAAGCTACGATCGGTCGGTTTGAGCGAGACGCCATGGTTCATGATCACCAGCGGGAAGGGACCGTCACCGACCGGTCGGGCCAAATAGGCGAACATTGGCAGCGGCAGCGGCAGGGCCCAGATCTCCTCCTGAATCCGCACGTCGTCCTCGGCATGCGCGCGCACCGCAAGGACGAGAAGGACAAGGACGGCAGTCATCAACCGGCGGAGGATTGCAGGCAAGGGACCCATCATGCCCTCCGTCATCCCGAATACGTGGCGGCGACGACGATCGGACCGAGAACCGTCAGCACGACGTTGCCGACGGCATACGGCACCGCAACGCCAAGCACCGGCGTCTTGCTCTCGGCAACATCGCAGGCACCAGTCACGGCGGCATCCACTGTCATGGCGCCGGCCAGCGCGCCGCACGTCACAACCGGGTTCATCCGCAGCACGTAGTAGGCGACCAGCGTTCCGACCGTCATCGGGACGAGGGTGACGACCACGCCCATGCCGACGAGGAGCAGGCCATGGGCCTGGATCGCCGACCAGGCAGCGAGGCCGTTGCCGAGGCCAATCGCCGCAATGAAACCGCCAAGGCCGATATCACTCAAGGTCTGCTGGGCGGCTGGCGGCATCGCGCCCATGGTCGGCCTGCGCGAACGCAGCCAGCCGCAGACAAGGCCCGCAATCAACGCGCCACCTCCGCCGCCGAGCGTCAGCGCCACGTTGCCAACCTTGAGGCTGGCGAGGCCGGCCAGAAGACCGACGGCAATGCCGGCGGCAAGAAAAGCAATATCTGTGCGATCGCTCGTGTTGAGGGCAGAACCAACCTGCGCCGTCGCCCGCGCAATATTGCCGGTGCTGCCGACCAGCGTCATGACGTCGCCGACATAGACGCGCGTATCGGGCCCGAGTGGCACTTCGCGGCCCATCCGGGTCAGTGCGCGCAGGAAGACGCCGCGGGTTGCGTCCCCGACGATGTCGACCACCTCGCGGAGCGACCGGCCGTGCAGCTTGCGGTTTTCTATGAGCACGTCGACGACGTTGCCAGGCAGGTTGCGCAGCAATTCGTCGGCGTCGATTTCAGCGCCGATGACCGGCTTGGCCGCGACGATCGCCGCGGTCGGGCCGGTCAGGACGATGTCGTCACCGTTTTCGAGCACGACATCGTGATGCGGTCCGACGTCGGCGCCATGGCGGACGATCCGCTCGACGACGGTACGTCCGCCGATCTCGGCTTCAATGGCTTCGACGGTGCGGCCGGCGGCGGCCGAGACGCGATAGGCCCGTGCCTGGAATTTGCGGTAGGAGAGATTATCCGTCTTCACGGGGACGCCACCGGCAAGCTCGGTCTCGAGTTTCTTGGCCTCCGCCTTGAGATCGACCCGCATCAGCCGCGGCGCGACGAATGGGACGAACAGCAGCGTCAGGATGTAGCCGAGCACATAAGTAACAGCATAGCCGGCTGCGATATTGGCTTCCTGTTGCTTCAAGATGTCGGGTGCGAGGCCGAGCTGCGCCAGCGCGCCAGACGCGGTGCCGATCACCGAGGACTGGGTCAGCGCGCCGGCGGTGAGGCCCGCGGCGGTGCCGGTATCGAGCTTGAGCAGGTGTGCAAGGATGAGCACGAGCACGAGGCCCGTTGCCCCGATCACCAGCGACAGCACGACCTGCGCCAGCGTCCGGACGCTCAAGGAGGCAAAAAACTCCGGCCCGGACCGGTAGCCGATCGTGAAGACGAACAGGCTGAACAGGATCGCCCGCAGGATCGGTGGAAAGGAGAAGGAGCCGAGCTGTCCGATCAAGACAGCGACAACAAGGATACAGGCGGTGGTGCCGATCGAGAATCCGCTGATCTTGATCCGGCCCAGGATGGTGCCGATGGCAATCGCCAGCAGCAGGAAGATTTCCGGTGCGGTGACGATGATCCACCTGACGGTTTCCATGGTCGACGTTCCCCGGCGCTTTTGCCGCGATTTGATTTGCTGCGGGAGGAGATTGCTTGATCCAGATCAAGCCCCGGCGAGGACACGGCGGGGTCTATGAAACGATGAAGGATTTACGCCCCGTAGTGTCGACATGAGCACCTTGAACATTGCCGCCGGCGCGGTCCGCCGCGACGAAACGGTCGAGATTGTCCTGCTGCTGGCCTTCGCCGGCGGCTTCATCGATGCTTACACATGGATCATCCACGGCGTGTTGGCGAACGCCCAGACCGCCAACGTGATCTTTCTCTGGGTCAACGCCATGGCCGGCGATTGGACCAAGGCACTGCATTTCGTGCCGCCCATCCTGGCCTTCACCGCCGGCATCGTCATGGCCGCCTGGCTGCGCCGCGTGGCCGGCGAGCGGGCCAGTGCGCTCAGCGTCCTGGTCGAGATAGTCTTCTTGATCGTGATCGGAATCTTGCACAACAGGTTGCCGGATGTTGCCGGAACGCTCGGCATTTCCATGGTCGCGGCCATGCAATCGGCCATATTCATCAAGGTCGAAGGCGCAGCCTGCAGCACGGTCATGATCACTGGGAACATGCGTCAGACCATCGAGAACCTCTTCGCGGTCGCCTACGGAGGTGCCCCGCTGGGGACGCTGCGCAAGTCGGCAACCTTCTTCGCGCTATGCGCGCTGTTCGGCTGCGGCGCAGCCGCCGGGGCTTTCGCCACCGGGACCATTCCCAGCCTCGCGCTCGGCATTCCCGTGATCGCACTCCTGATTGTCCTGCTGCGCTGCGAAGCCACACCACGCGAGGTGGTCACATGAATGCGCCATCCGAATCGAAATGGACGCGGTTCTTTCCACCGGCCGGCTGGCTTGCCGCCTATCGTCGCGAATGGCTTCCCTCCGATGCCGTCGCCGGCGTCACACTCGCCGCTTACGCCATTCCGGTCTCGCTGGCCTACGCCGCACTTGCCGGCCTGCAGCCGCAGATCGGTGTCTATGGCTATATGCTCGGCGGCATTGGTTATGCCTTGCTGGGGACTTCGCGGCAGTTGGCGGTTGGCCCGACCTCGGCGATCTCGCTGATGATTGCCGCGACCGTCGGCACGCTCGCCGGTGGCGATGCCGTGAAGTATGCGCAGATTGCAAGTCTCGCGGCTTTCGGCGTTGCCGTGCTCTGCTTCATCGCCTGGCTGTTCAAGCTCAGTGTGCTGGTCCGGCTCGTCAGCGACAGCATCCTTGTCGGATTCAAGGCGGGAGCGGGGCTTACCATCATCATGAGTCAGTTGCCGAGCCTTTTCGGCGTCGCCGGCGGCGGACACAATTTCTTTGACCGTGCCTTCAAGCTGGTCGGTCAACTCGGTCATCTCGATCTCCTGGTGCTCGCGATCGGTGCTGTCGCCCTCCTGCTGCTTCTGCTCGGCGAGCGGCTATGGCCTGGCAAGCCGGTCGGTATCACCGTGGTGGCGATTGCGATCGCGGTGGCGACGATATTAGGCTTTCCGAGCCTCGGTGTGCCCGTTACCGGGAGTATCCCGGAAGGGCTCCCGGCGCTGGGCATGCCGACGTTCGGCCTGCTTGAGTTCGACGAATTGTTTCCGCTCGCCGCCGGCTGCGTGCTCTTGGCTTACATCGAGGGCGTTTCGGCGGCGCGGAGCTTTGCGGTCAAGCACGGCTATCCGCTCGACGTCCGCCAGGAATTTTTGGGGCTGGGCGCCGCGAACCTCGCGGCCGCCTTCGGCCATGGCTATCCTGTCGCCGGCGGCTTGTCGCAATCGGCGGTCAATGACAGCGCCGGGGCGCGAACGCCTCTGGCGCTCGTCATCTGCTCGGTCACGCTCGGGCTCTGTCTTCTGTTCTTCACGGGGCTGCTGACCAACCTGCCCAAGGCGGTGCTCGCGGCCATCGTCTTTGCCGCGGTCTACAAGCTGGTCGATATCCGTGCGCTGGTGCGGATGTGGCAGGTGAGCCGGATCGACTTCTATGCTGCGTCGATCGCCCTGATCGCTGTGCTGTTGCTCGGCATCCTCCAGGGTGTCCTGCTGGCCTCGGTCGCGTCGATCTTCCTGCTGCTGGCGCGCGCCTCGCGGCCGAACGTCGCATTTCTCGGCCGCTTGCCGGGCAGTGGCCGCTATTCGGACAGTGCGCGGCATGCGGATGTCGAGCCGCTTGCTGGAATCATCGCGTTTCGCCCCGAGGCGTCGCTGCTCTACATCAACGCGGAAACTATCCTGGATGCGGTCCTGACCGCGCTGCGAAGTTCGCCGGGCATCCATCTGGTCGCCTGCGACCTTTCGGCGTCGCCCACGATCGATCTGGCGGGCGCGCGCATGCTGCACGATCTCTGCGACGAGCTTGCCGCACGCCGGGTGGGCCTCTGCATCGTCGGCGCGCATGCGCAGCTTCGTGACCTCCTGCGCGCCGAGGGGCTCAGTGAGAAGACCGACAGCAGTCAGTGGCTGCGCTCGCTCGACAGCGTGCTCGGCGAAAGCACAGGCGGTCCGGCTCAGCGAACGGCTTGACGAGCTTGTTGCAATGCGAACGGCATAGCGCCTGCCGAGAATGCGCGCGACCGTTGACTTGGATCAATGGAGCGACAAGCGCGCAAAGCACGATCCCGCATCACCTTTTGCCTGTCAGGATCGGGAGAGACATATGTCCAAGGACACCAAGGCGGCGCAGAAGCGCATCGACCAGTTCTTCTCCGGTCCCGGCGCGCGGGCGGACGATTGGCGTGATCTGGTCGAGGCTGCCAAAGCCTGGGCGCGCGGCGGCGATCGCGCTGCCTATGACGAGGCGCTGGCCAGTCTGTCGGTGACGGAAGAATTCCACGGCTATCCCGGCCTGCAATTGATGGCGGCCCTGCGCGAAGCAGCATCGTCAGGCGATGCGGCCGCGTCGCGGTCGCTTGCGACCCGGATCACTCAGGCGTTGGCCACGCGATCGTTCCGCCAGCATGCCGGTGATTGGAATGCGAAGGATGACGGCAATGGCGATGCGCCCGAACTGATCTCGCCCACCTTCGCCGGGCATAAGGCGCGCCGACCCTATTTCGAGACTTTGATCGTCACCGGCATATCGTCCAGCCAATGGCCGGCTCTTGCGGCCGAATGGCGCAAGCTGCGCCGTCCGGAGGATGGCTTCATCTACGAACCCGTCATCGTCGGCAGTCTGGAAGACGCGTTCTGCGCGACCATGCTCAACCCGAATCTGGGGGCTGTCGTCATCAACGAGGGCTTTGGCCTTCGTTCGCGGCACGACGCGCCGGTCCTCCGTTCGCTAACGGCCATGGCCGGCCTCAAGGATGAATCCGATGCGTCCGCCTTGCGCCTCGCCCAGATCATCAAGCGCGTCAGGCCAGAGCTCGACATCTACATGATCTCGAATCGGGACGTCGAAGAGCTTGCCGGCAATCCTGAAACCAATGTCGTTCGCCGGATTTTCTACTCGGTGGAAGAGCTGTTGGAGCTGCATCTGTCGATTCTCGAAGGCATCCAGGATCGCTACGACACGCCGTTCTTCGACAATCTCAAGAAATACGCGCAGCGCCCCATAGGCACCTTCCACGCGCTGCCGATCGCCCGCGGCAAGTCGATCTTCAAATCCGACTGGATCCGCGACATGGGCGAGTTCTACGGTCCGAACCTGTTCCTGGCCGAGAGCAGCGCAACCACTGGCGGTCTCGACAGCATGCTGGAGCCGACTGGCAACATCAAGAAGGCCCAGGAAAAGGCGGCGAGGGCGCTTGGCGCCGACCGCGTCTTCTTCGTCACCAACGGCACCTCGACCTCGAACAAAATGGCGGTGCAGGCGCTGCTCGCGCCGGGCGACATCGCGATCGTCGATCGCAACTGCCACAAGTCGCACCATTACGGCATGGTGCTCGCCGGTGCGCAGCCGCTCTATGTCGAAGCGTTCCCGATGACGGAATATTCGATGTATGGCGCGGTGCCGCTGAAGACGATCAAGCAGGCGCTGCTCAACGCCAGGGCCGAGGGCCGGCTCGATCGCGTCAAGATGCTGGACCTGACCAACTGCACCTTCGACGGCCACATCTACAACACCCGCCGGGTGATGGAGGAATGTCTCGCCATCAAGCCGGACCTGATCTTCCTGTGGGACGAGGCCTGGTTCGGCTTCGCGCGTTTCTCGCCGTTCCTGCGCCGCCGCACCGGCCTCGGCGCCGCCAACGAGATCGAGGCGTGGATGCGCGATCCGAAGTCGGTCGATGCCTATGAGAAGCAAAAGGCGCAGCTCGGCAAGAACCCGACCGATGAGGTGCTGCTCAGCACAAGGCTCGTTCCCGATCCGCGCCAGATTCGCCTGCGGGTCTACCAGACCAACTCGACCCACAAGTCGATGTCGGCGATCCGGCAGGGTTCGATGCTGTCGGTCAAGGACGTCGAATTCCACACGGTCGAGCAGCAGTTCAAGGAGGCCGTGTTCACGCATGCCTCCACCAGCCCGAACCAGCAGCTCATTGCCAGCCTCGACATCTCGCGGCGACAGATGGAGCTGGAGGGCTATGGGCTCGTCGCCAATGCGATCGAGATCGCGCTGGCGATCCGCCAGGCGGTCAACAACAATCCGCTGCTCTCAAAATACTTCCGCATCCTCGGCGCCGACGCCATGGTGCCGGCGCAATACCGCCAGAGCGGCTTCACGGATTTTCTCGCTCCCGGCGTGAACTGGGCGAATACGCTCAAGAGCCTGGATGAGGACGAGTTCTGCCTCGACCCGACCCGCATGACGCTGGTGTGCGGCATGGCCGGCTATGACGGTACCCAGTTCAAGGGCATTCTGGCCAACGAGTACAACATTCAGGTCAACAAGACCTCGCGCAACTCGGTCCTGGTCCAGTCCAACATCAACAACACCCGCAGCGATGTTGCGCATCTCATTCGGGTTCTCGCCGAGATCGCAGGCGAGGTCGACCGCGGGCTGCTGCAGGGCGGCGAAAACGCGCGCAAGACCTTCGAGGCGCGCGTCAAGAGCCTGATGAAGGACGTGCCTGACTTGCCGAACTTCTCCCACTTTCATCCGAGCTTCCGCGGCGATTCCGGCACCAAGACCAACGAGGGCGACATTCGCAGCGGCTTCTATGCCGCCTATGACGTCGCGGGCTGCGAGCATATCCGCCTCAACGATCCCGAAATCGACCGTCGGCTGAAGGCCGGCCCCGAGCTGGTCTCGGCGAACTTCGTGATCCCGTATCCCCCGGGCTTCCCGATCATGGTGCCCGGCCAGGTCATCACCCAGGAGACCATCGACTTCATGCGCAAGCTCGATGTGAAGGAAATCCATGGTTACGACGCCAAGGAAGGGCTCAAGCTCGTGCGCACCGAAGCCCTGGCGAAGATCGGCCGGCCCAAGCCCGGCGCGCAGCCGAAGCTCAAGGCGGCTTCATAAGTATCGGAGGGACCGCCATGCAGGGATTTTTCACATTCCTTCAGCAGAACCCGTATCTGCTGCTGTTTTTCACCGTCGGCCTCGCCGTTTGGATCGGTCGGGCCAGTGTCAAGGGTTATGGCCTCGGCATGGTCGCCGGCGCCATTGTGGTGGGTGCCGGCCTCTCGGTTTGGGCGTCCACCTACGGCGTGAAACTCGAGCTCAACAACTTTGCCAAGAGCCTGTTCTACTACCTGTTCATGTATGGCGTCGGCTTGCGTGTCGGCCCGTCCTTCGTCAACAGCCTCGGCGGCGATGGCCTCAAATTCACCCTCCTCGCCGTGGTGTCGAGCGTGATCGGCCTTACTCTCGTCGTGGTCGGCGCAAAGCTCTTCGATCTGCCGGTGGGCGCTGCCGGAGGCATGCTGGCGGGCTCGCAGACCATGTCGGCCGCGATCGGATCGGCCGAACAGGCCGTGACCTCGGGAGTCGTCAAGCTGCCAGCGGGCATGGCTCCTGAAGCGGCTTCGGGCATGATCGCGCTCTCCTACGGCATCACCTACATCTGGGGCACCGTGGGCATCATCCTGATCTGCAAATATCTGCCGCGCTGGTGGGGTGTCGACGCCAGGGCCGCCGCGAAGCAGTATGAAAAGGAATTCGGGGTCAAGGATCTCGAAGGCGGCGGCCTGACCGGCTACCGCCAGTTTGGCCTGCGCGCCTATCGGCTGGAGAATCCCGCAATAGCCGGACTCAGCATTGCCAAGTTCCGGGCGATGAATCCGGAATACCGGATCGTCAATGTCGGGCGCGACGGCGAACCACAAGGCGCCGATCCCGAGTTCGTGCTGCAAAAAGGCGACATCATCGCTCTGGGCGGCTCGACCGAGCACCTCACCGAGAAGATGGGTTTGATCGGCGCCGAAGTGGCCGATGCCCGGACGCTCGGCATCCCCATGGATCAGGCCGAAATCGTGGTCTTCAACAAGGATGTCGTCGGGCGCACTTTCGAATCCTTCCGCGAAACGGCCATCGCTGGCCAGTTGCAGGTCACCAAGGTCGAGCGCGGGGGCGTGCAGATCCCCGCTGGTCTGAAAACCCAGCTGCAGCGGATGGACATCGTCTCGGTGGTCGGCCTGAAGGGGGCCGTGAACGAGCTCGGTGAGATGTGGGGACGCATCGCGCGTACCAACACCTCGACCGACCTGCTGACGCTCTCGGCGGGCATGATCGTCGGCTTCCTGATCGGCATGATCCAATTTCCCGCCTTCGGCGCCAAGATCGGCCTCGGCAATGCCGGCGGCCTGCTGCTGTCAGGCGTCCTGGTCTCATCGATCGTGTCGCGGCTGCGCTTCTTCGGCAACACCCCCAATGCGGCGCGCAACGTGCTCGAGGATCTCGGGCTCGTGGTCTTCGTCGCCATCGTCGGCATCAATGCGGGCGCCGGATTGCTGTCTCAGCTGACGGGCGCGGTGGCCCTGAAAATCTTCATCGTCGGCTTCATCGCCTGCACGATCCCGCCCTTCATCGTCTGGGCGATCGGGTACCACATCTTCAAGATCAATCCGGCCGTGCTGATGGGCGGTGTGGCCGGTGCGCGGTCGCACTCCGGCCCGTGCCGCGAGGCGGCGGTGGAAATCCAGAGCACCGTACCCTGGATCGGATTCCCGGTCGGCTATGCCGTTTCGGGCATCCTGCTCACGGTGTTCGGCTACTTCGCAATGATCTTGGCTCAGTAACTCAGTGTGACTGCAAAGGGGAAACTACTCATGAGAAAGTCTGCAACGCGCCTCGCTCTCGCCGCTCTGCTCGTCGGTGTGGCCGGCTTCGGCACGCCGTCGCGTGCCGATACCGGCCAGGTCGCCGTGGTCTTCACCAAGGGCGGCTTCATCGTCGGCGTCGGCGGCGGGGACGGCGTGCTGCTCTACAGGGGCCACAAATATCCCTTCACGGTATCAGGGATGAGCGTCGGCTTCACGGTCGGTGCCTCCACGACCAAACTGGTCGGTCGAGCGCTCAACCTGAAGGGGCCGCAGTCGATCGAAGGCTCCTATGCCGCGGGCGGAGCGGGTGGGGCCGTTGCGGCCGGCGCCGGCGCGGTGCAATTGCAGAACGGCAATGGCGTGATCCTTCAGCTCAGCGGACCGAAGGTCGGAGCCGAAGTGTCGGCCGCGGTCGGCGGCGTCACGATCAAGCTGAAATAGCGGGAGCAAGGCTTGCGCAAACAAAACGGGCTGCGTCAATGCAGCCAGTTTTCATGTGGCGATCGCGCACGTCAGTATCGCTCCTCGACGAATTTGAGTCCGCGCAGGCTGGCCTGGTCGTTGTAGCGACCCTTGTGGGAGCGCGGCGGCAGCTTGACCTTCTCGCGCTTGATCTTCTTGTAGGGGATCGTCTGCAGGATATGCGAGATGACGTTGAGCCGGGCGCGCCGCTTGTCGTCGGAGCGGATCAGCCGCCAAGGCGCATGCTTGGTGTCGGTCGCCTCGAACATCATGTCGCGCGCGCGGGAGTAATCATACCAGCGGCCAAATGACTCGGTGTCCATCGGGCTGAGCTTCCACTGCCGCAGCGGATCCTCGATCCGCGCCTTGAAGCGGAGCTCCTGCTCCTCCATTCCGACCTCGAGCCACAGCTTGATCAGGATGATGCCGGCGTCCACGGCGAACTTCTCGACCAGCGGGCACAATTCCAAGAAGCGCTTGTGATCGGCCGGCGAGCAGAAGCCCATGACATATTCGACGCCGGCGCGGTTGTACCAGCTGCGGTCGAAAATCACGATCTCGCCGCCGGCCGGATATTGCTCGATATAGCGTTGCAGGAAGAGTTGGGTCTTTTGCCGGTCGGAGGGGGCGGGCAGGGCGCAGACGCGGAAGACGCGCGGGCTGACCTTTTCGGTCAAGGCCTTGATGGTCCCTCCCTTGCCGGCGGCGTCGCGCCCCTCGAAGATGATGATCACTTTCAGTTTTTGGGTCCTGACCCATTCCTGAAGGTGGCAGAGCTCGACCTGGAGCTTTTCGAGCTCCTTCTCATAAGCCTTGCGCTTCATTTTCTCCGCGGGCTCGTTCTTGGCCATGCCTGTCCTTTCGCTGCTAGAGCATGATCCGGAAAGGTGTGAAGCGGTTTTCCGATAGGATCATGCTCAAACAAAGAGCTAAAGCGCGATGTCGATTCAACCGAATCTCATCGCGCCTTAGCGTCGTTATCAGTCGTCCCATGCAATGGTCACGCCGATGTCGCCGGGCATGCCGCCTGGAAACTCGATGACCTGATAGGCGATGCGATAGCCGCGTGGCTGGAGATAGTCCTTCCAGAGCTGGAAGATCTCTTTGGGGATTCCGGTCAGCGTATTCTCCCAACCCTTTTCCATCTGGTTGATGGCGCGCCCCTTGTCGGTGCAGAGCGAGTTGGGAAAGCGATAGACCATCACTTCGGTCAGGCCGTTTCGCACGGCACGCTGGATGATGGTCGCGGCGAGCTTGATCTTCTCCTCCTCGGTCTTGCCGGAGGGCTTGCTCAATCGCTCGATCAGCGCGTGCTTTTCGGCCTCGGCGGCCGCAGCGAGCCGGACATACTCTTCCGCCTTCTCGGCCTCCTTCAGTGCGGCCTCTTTGCGGATCTGCGTCGCACTGGGAATGAGATCGTCAAGCCCGGGCATGGCTGCGGCTCCCTGTGATTGTTCGAACAGCGTTGACCAACGCTAGGTCCGGCGCGCGGCGTTCCCTTGATTCAAATCAAGCAATCTGGGAGGCTAGCCGAACACAGTGCCGCCCAAGGCGTTTCACCGGGAGAGAGGCAATTGGACAATCAGCTCAATCCGATGGCACCGCACCATCTGCCGTTCTATCTCGCGCCGGGGAGCGGGGCCGACACGCTGATGGTGGTGATGGGGATATTCCTGGTCGGCGCCGTGCTGTGGGTCGGCACGCTGTATTGGAAGCTGCACAGCCTGCCCGAGCGGATGGCGCACAAGTCGCAGAAGCTGCAATTCGAGTTCGTTGCCGTGCTCGGCCTGATCTCGCTGTTCACCCATATGCACATCTTCTGGATCGCCGGCCTGCTGCTGGCGTTGATCGATATTCCCGACTTTGGAACGCCGTTGCGCAGCATCGCTGACTCCGTCGAGAAAATTGCCGACGCGACACCGGGAGAAGCGAACGAACCAGCTGAAGCACCGTCGCCGGCCGAAACGCCGGTTGCCGCCAAGGAGAAGGAGCATAGCCATGTTTGAGCTCATGTTCTGCTCGCTCCTCACGATCGTGCCTGATTACCTTTATCGCCGTTATGGCCAGGGCAAGCGCTTTGGCAAGGAGATCACGTTCTTCTCGGTCTGGTATGAGCTGCGCTGGGGCATCACCGGCTGCCTGATGCTGACGATTTCGCTGATCACCATGATCTTTTACTTTCATCCGGCCACGGACTCCGCAACGCTCTATTTCCGCACAGTGCCGATCCTGCCGGAGGGATCGGGCCGGGTTGCCGAAGTAAAGGTCGGTTTCAGCCAGGCCGTGAAGAAGGGCGATGTCCTGTTCACGCTGGATAGCTCCAAGCAACAGGCCGCGTTCGAAACCGCCAAGCGGAAGGTTGCCGAGGTAGACGCAGCGATGCAGACGGCGCAGGCCGACGTAGCCAAGGCGGAAGCGCAAATTGGCGAGGCGAAAGCTAATCTTCAGCAGGCCAAGGATGAACTCGACGTCAAGAGCGAGCTACAGCGCCGCAATCCCGGCATTGTTCCGCAACGCGACATCGAGAAGCTGCAGGTGCTGGTCGATCAGCGTCAATCCGGCGTTGACGCCGCGACCGCCGCGAAAGAGTCCGCAAGCCTGCAGGTCTCAATTCTGCTGCCGGCGCAGAAGGCCAGTGCCGCAGCGGCGCTTGATCAGGCCCAGGTCGATCTCGACAAAACCATTGTCCGCGCCGGCGTCGACGGCCGGGTCGAGCAATTCCTGATTCGCCCCGGCGACGTCGTCAACCAGTTGATGCGACCGGCTGGCGTGCTCATTCCGGAGGGCGCGGGCAAAAAAGTGCTGCAGGCTGGCTTCGGACAGATCGAGGCTGGCGTATTGCAGGAAGGCATGGTGGCGGAAGCCGCCTGCATCTCCAAGCCATGGGTCATCATCCCGATGGTGATCACGACGGTGCAGGATTATATCGCTGCAGGACAGTTCCAAAGCGGACAGCAACTGATTGAGGCACAGAACGCGCCCAAGTCCGGCACGATCCTCGTGTTTCTCGAACCGCTGTACAAGAACGGGCTCGACGGCGTGACGGCGGGCAGCAGCTGCGTCGTCAACGCCTATACCAGCAATCATGAGGAAATTTCCGCGGCGCATACCAGCACCAGCCGGGCCATCGCGCTCCACGTCGTCGATGGCGTCGGCCTCGTGCATGCGATGCTGCTCCGCATCCAGGCCTTGCTGATGCCCATCAAGACGCTGGTCTTGAGCGGTCATTGAGGGCTGGAACAAGGTCGCTTAGGTCTGTCACGCCGGTGCGTCTCCCGCTAGAATTATGAGTCAGAAGCGGCCGAAAAAGGTCGCCGGCGGAGGCGAGATGAGCGGGCGCAAATCCCGGATGTCGGTCAAGCTGGGGCCGGTTTGGCTCTGGCTCAGTCTGTTGCTGGCCGCTCTCTCCGGCAGCGCTGATGCAGTCGAGCGCAGCGCGCGCGGCGAACTCAAGCGTGTGCTCATGCTGCATTCCTTTGGGCGCGAATTCCGCCCCTGGAGCGAGTATGCGCGAAGCATCAAGGCTGGGCTCGAGCAGCGATCGGCTTGGCCGCTCGACATCCAGGAACACACGCTGCTCAGCGCGCGTTTCAACAATCCTGGTCCGGAAGCGCCCTTCGTCGAATATCTGCATTCGCTTTACGAGAGCGCGCCGCCCGACATCGTGTTGAGCATTGGTGCTCCGGCGGCGAGGTTCGCGCAGCGATATCGCGCGAAGCTTTTTCCCGATACGCCGATGGTGCTGACCGTGGTCGAGGAACGGCTGGTGGATCGCGCTGATCTTACCGACAACGACGCCGTTGTGTCGGCCCATCTCGATTTCATGGCGGTGTTTGACAATATCCTGCGCGTCCTGCCGGACACAAGAACCGTCGCCATTGTGATCGGAGCATCACCGCTCGAGAAATTCTGGATCGACGCGTTGAAGCGGGATCTGATCCCGCTGGGCAATCGGGTCGACCTCGTTTGGTATTCGGACCTGCCGTTCGAGGCGATCCTCGCGCGCGCGGCCAGGCTTCCGCCCCATACCGTGCTGTTCTGGGGGCAGATGTCGGTCGACGCCGCTGGCATCGTCCACGAGGGGGACCTCGCCTTGCGCAGCCTGCGCGCGGTCGCCAACGCGCCGATTTTCTCTTACCAGGACCCCTTCTTCGGCGGCAGCACCGTTGGCGGCCCGATGCAGCTCACGGCGGAGATAAGCCGCAAGACGGTCGATGCGGTGATGCGTATTCTCGGAGGCGAGAAGCCGTCTGCCATCACGTACGAGCCGATCGAATTCGGACGGCCGAAATACGACTGGCGCGAATTGCAGCGCTGGGGCATCAGCGAAAGCAGTCTGCCTCCCGACAGCGAGATTCTGTTTCGCGAGGCGACCGTGTGGGAGCGCTATCGCTGGCAGATGCTGCTGATCGCCGCCATCATCCTGATGCAGGCCGGCTTGATCAGTGGATTGTTGCATGAGCGTCATCGCCGCCGGGGTGCGGAGATCGAGTCGCGCCAGCGCCTCGCCGAGCTCGCCCACGCCAACCGCTATTCGGCCGTTGGCGAGTTGACGACCTCGATCGCGCATGAGCTCAATCAGCCGCTGGGCTCGATCCTGACCAATACCGAGACGGCTGAACTCATGCTCCAGGGCAATTCCCCCGATATCGACGAGATCCGGCTGATCCTCGCCGATATCAGGCGGGACGATCAGCGGGCAAGCGAGGTCATCCGCCGGCTGCGCAGTGTCCTGAAGAAGACGCCGTTCGAGATCAAGGATATCGAGCTCAACGACACGGTCCGCGAAGCGGTCGGCCTCGCCAGGGCCGTTGCCGATGGACGCCGGATCACGCTGACCTGCACGCCGGTGTTGATCGATCTGCACGTCAAGGGCGATCCCATCCAGCTTCAGCAGGTCGTTCTCAACCTGATTATCAATGCGATGGACGCGATCTCCGATGCGAACACCGGCAAGCGTGAGGTCCGCGTCTGGACCGTGCGCGCCGGTCGGGAGGCCGAGGTCAATGTCGTCGATACCGGGCCGGGGGTGACGGCCCCCGATCTCGCCAATGTGTTCGATCCCTTCTTTACCACCAAGCCTCAAGGCATGGGCATGGGGCTTGCGATCGCGAAAACTATCGTCGAGGCCCACCAGGGCACGATCAGCACGACGAACCAGCCGGCGGGCGGGGCACGGTTCACCATCCGCCTGCCACTCCTCCGCTGATCACCGGCATCTGGATCCAATGGTCTGTCGCGTCGCAACAGCGCGGAGGCTCCGTTTCGTTGATCTCGATCAACAAACGCCGATGTCCCGGCCCGATGGTCGCGGGCGGAAAGCTTCGTGGAGGTCGTGATGTTTCGCTGCGGCAAGATCCTGATGGCGCTTGCGCTGGTAATGGCGGTTCCTGCCGCGGCAATGGCTCAAGCTACTACGCCGGCTGCACCGGCTGCGCAGACGCAGCCCGCAACGCCACCAGCCGCTGCCGCCGAGCTGCTGAAACCAGAGCAGCTCGAGGCGCTGGTCGCGCCGATCGCGCTCTATCCCGACGAACTGCTGGCCAACGTGCTGGCGGCATCGACCTATCCGCTCGAAGTGGTGCAGGCCGATCGCTGGCTGAAGGATAACAAGACCCTCAAGGGCGACGCGCTGAAGACGCAGGTCGACAAGCAGAGCTGGGACGACAGCGTCAAGGCGCTCGCCAGCACCGCCGATGTTCTTGCCATGATGAGCGACAAGCTCGAATGGACCCAGAAGCTCGGCGACGCCTTTCTCGCCCAGCAGCCCGACGTGATGGATGCAATCCAGCGTCTGCGCAACAAGGCCTACGACAACAACAAGCTGGTCACCACCAAGCAACAGAAGGTCAGCGTCCAGTCCCAGGAAGGCAAGCAGGTCGTCGTCATCCAGCAGGCGGACCCTGCGACGATGTATGTGCCCTATTACGATCCGGCGACGGTCTACGGCACCTGGCCCTATGCGGAATATCCGCCGTACTACTGGGGCTACCCCTCCTATATCGGTGCGGGCGTGGTCGCAGCCGGCATCGCTTTCGGCACCGCCTGGGCGATCGGGCGCTGGGGCAATTACTGGGGCGGCGGCTGCAATTGGGGTAACCGCAACGTCTACGTCAATCATCGCACCACCAACATCGGCAACGGCTGGCAGCACAATCCGGCGCATCGCGGCGGGGTGCGTTACAACAACGTCAACGTCCAGCAGCGCTTCGGCAACAACAATATCAGGGCCGGCGCGTCGGACCGCATGGATTTTCGCGGGCGCGACGGCAACCAGGTGCTGCGTCCCGGTCAGGGCGGCGCGGGCGACCGTGCAGGCGATCGTGCAGGCGATCGTGTCGGTGATCGGGCAGGCGATCGGGCTGGTGATCGCGCCGGCGATCGTGGCGGCGCCGGTGATCGCGGCGGTGTCGGTGATCGCGGAGATCGTCCGGGTGCAGGCGATCGTGCCAGCGCAGGGACGCGCGATCGGCCTGGCGGTGGTGATCGTGCTGGCGCAGGTGATCGTGCCAAGGGTGGCAACAAGGGCGGCAACAAAGGCGGTGGCGACCGCGCCAAGGCAGCCAACCGTGCCGGCGGCGGTGGTGGTGGCAATCGCGGCGGCGCCATGAACGTCTCGTCCGGCCGGTCGGCAGCCGCGGCATCGGCACGCGGACGCGCGAGCATGGCCAGCATGCCGCGCGGCGGCGGCGGTGGACCGAGCATGGCCGGGCGCGGTGGCGGAGGAATGGCCGCGCGTGGGGGAGGCGGCGGCTTCGGAGGCGGAGGAGGTCGTGGTGGCGGCGGCGGTGGCCGGCGTTCCGATCTCGCGCTCAAGCACGACATCGTCCTGCTCGGCCATCTCTCGAACGGGCTCGGCTATTATCGCTTCAGCTATATCGGCAGCGACAAGGCCTATGTCGGCGTGATGGCGCAGGAGGTCGAGCAGGTGATGCCTGACGCGGTGACCCGGGGCAGCGACGGATATCTGAGGGTCTATTACGAAAAGCTCGGGCTGACATTCCGCACCTACCGCGACTGGCTCGCGGGCGGCGCGAAAATCCCTGCGGAGGTGACGCCATGAACGGCGCGACATGGTTCCATCGTGCGATCATGCCGGGCGTGGTCGTGCTCGCACTGTTCGCCTCGCCGTCATCAGCGCAGGAATCCTACAAGTCCCCGGAGGACGCTGCCGCAGCACTTGCCGACGCAGTCAAGGCGGGCCCGAAAGACATCCTGAAAGTGCTGGGCCGGGCAGCCGCGGACATCGTCTCGTCAGGCGACGAGGTCGCCGACAAGGACATCCGGGCGCGGTTCTCGTCGATGTATGACGCCAAGCATGGCATCAAGGCGGAGGGCAACAAGACCGCGACCTTGTTGCTCGGACCGGATGATTTCCCGTTCCCGATTCCGCTGGTCAACACCAAGACCGGCTGGGAATTCGATACGGACGAGGGCCGCATCGAGGTGCTTCGCCGGCGCATCGGCCGCAACGAGCTCGACGCGATCCAGACTGCGCTCGCCTATGTCGATGCGCAGAATGAATACGCGGACAAGGACCGCGGCGAGGGCGTCGGCGTCTATGCCCAGCGCTTCGTCTCGACGCCCGGCAAGAAGGACGGGCTGTTCTGGCGCGACGACAGCGATCCGAGCCCGCTCGGCCCCTTCGCGGCAGCTGCTTCGAAGGAAGGCTACGAGGCGAGCGACGTCGGGCCCGCACCCTATCACGGCTACTACTTCCGCATCCTCAAGGGGCAGGGGCGCGATGCGCCGGGTGGCGCGCTCAACTATGTCGTCAAGGGCAAGATGATCGGCGGCTTCGCCCTGATCGCCTGGCCCGCCGAATATGGCAATTCCGGCGTGATGACCTTCCTGGTCAATCATGCCGGCACCGTCTATCAGAAGGATCTCGGCAACCGCACAGAGTTCATCGCCGCGCGCACCACGCTGTTCGATCCCGATCAGACCTGGAAGAAGGTCGATGCCGCAAAACCTTGAATGGCGCATCGCCGTCCGCCGTCGCGCGTTCCGTCTGATCGCGGTCCTCCTGCTCGCGATCGGGCTGGCAGCGCCGGCGACGCCGTCCTTTGCCCAGGCGGCCGGCCATGTCAGGGTCAAGATCGTCAAGGCCGGCCTGCTGGTCGGTGGCGGCGTCGGCCGCGGTGTGCTGACCTATCGCGGCAAGACCTATCCATTCAAAATCACCGGCTTGAGCCTCGGCATCACGGCCGGCGCCACGGTCGGTCGCTTCGATGGCTGGGCCTCTGATATAAGCGACGTCAGCGACTTCGCCGGCACCTACAGCTCGGTCGGCGGCGGCTTTGCGCTGGTCGGCGGCGTCAATGGCGTTCAGCTCCGCAACGAGAAGGGCGTCACCATCGTGCTGCAGGGCCCAAAGGCTGGGCTCGAGCTTGCGGCCAATATCAGCGAGATCACGATCTCGCTGAGGTGAGCCGCATCGCGCGTGCCATGTGGTTGGCCTCAGGCGATCCTCAACTTGAGCGTCAAAAGTGCCGCTGAACCAAGAGCAACCGCGACGCCAATTGCGCACGCAGTCCATCCCATCAAGTCAAATATCTGTCCGAGCACCGCGGTACCCGTCAAACCTCCGAGGAAATAGCAGGCCAGATAGGTACCGCTGGCGACGCCGCGGTTTTCGGTCGCGGCCTGTCCGACGAAGCTCGTCGCTACCGCTTGAGCGAAGAACGTCCCGACGCCGACCAGGACCATGCCGGTGAGCACCTCGGCAAGATGCGGGCGCAGCATCAAAAGCACGCCGAGCGCCGCGAGGGCGAGCGCGCCCCAGATCGCCGGTCGTGTCCCGATGCGTGTGGCGACCTTGCCGGCCAAAAGGGTGGTGACGATCGAGGGCAGGAAGACGAGATAGACGAGGCCAAGGTCCATCATGCCGAGCGAGAGTGGCGGCCGCACCAGGACGAAATTCACGAAGGTGAAGGTGCCGATGAAGGCTAACAGGATGCAAAAGCCGATGCCGAAGGCCGCGCGCAGCCGTTCATTGCGCCAGTGCGCGAACATGGCGGCAAGCGGCGAGGCGGCCGTGGACATCACATGCATTGGCTGGACGCGATTGATGGTGAAATAGACCAGAGCAGCGCCGGTCAGATTGAGTGCGGCAAAGAAGTAGAAATTCCAGGACAGCCCAAGGCTGTCGGCGACCGCGGCCGAGATCAGTCGCCCGATCAGATTGCTTGCGACATTTCCCGTGATGTAGGCAGCAAAGGCCCCGCCGGCATCCATCGCGCTGCATTGTTCGCCGAGATGAGCGAGCGTCAGCGCAAACGCCGATGCCATGCACAGGCCTTGCGCGATACGGAGACCCGTGAAGACAGCGAGGTTGGGCGCCACCGCAAGCAGACTGGTCGGGATCGCCAGCAGCGTGAGACTGAGAAGAATGCCAAGCCGCCGGTCGATATGCGGGCTGAAGACACCGACGACGAGGCTTGAGATGGCCATGCCGAAGGTGGAGGCGTTGACCGCAAAGCCCATCGCCGCCGGCGTCACCCCGTAATGGCGTGTCAGGGACGGCAGGATCGCCTGCGTCGCAAAGAGATCGACGACCGTCAGGAATGCGGTCAAGCCGATGACGAGCGAACGGAAGGCGACGCCCGGCGAGGGTCCATGCATCGTCATGGTGGTCGGTCTGATGCGGGCGGACAAATCAGTCATGACACTGCATCTCCTGACGAGAAGGACGATGTGACGCCCGGCACGCGGGGCAGCATGGGGAATTCCGGGCGCCACATCCAGTAACGAGGGCAGGGGCTTGATGCACTCGCTACATATTGTGGTCGTGCTGATCCTTGCGGACGTCGCCGACATAGAGAATGACGGTCTGCTTGCCGAGGTTCTTCCACCAGTGCGAGGTCCCGAAGACTTCAGGCCTGATATCGCCGGCCTTGTGCACGATCGGATCGACGCAGTTGGAGGCGTATTCGACGATCTCGCCCTGCTGCACGAAAATCAGTGCCGGACGGTCGTCATGGCTGTGCCAGGGCACGATGCCGCCGGGTTCGATCGTCAGCTTGCGAAAGCGCAGCTCGCGATCCCTGATGTTGGCCGGCTGCTTCTCGAGGTCGATCGAGCCGAGCGTGACGTCGGTGACGCCGACTGGCTTGTAATCGACCATCTGCCGGGCATTCGGCTTCATCTTGTCGGCCGGGCATTCGCCGGCAGAGGCGGGTTGGATCGCGAACATGACCGCGCCGGCCAAAGCGACGGCGGGCAAGAGGGTAAGCGACAGTCTCGAATGCGTGATCATGGATCGTCTCCGTTGTTGGCCGCAACCGCGAGGGTCATTGGCAATGGCGTCAGGCTCGCCGAAGACGCGCGCTGAATGAAATGCCGTCTCGCTCTCGACGCGATAGCCCCGCGCTATCGCGGCGCGATAGGCAGCGGCTATCGAACCAATCGTGGAATGGCATTTCTACCGGCCGACGATCTGGCGTCGGATGGCAGTGCCCCCTTGCAGGGTGGCGCGAACGTCAAAATAATGCGAACCCATGGTACCGGAGCGGAAGATGACGTCGTTGACCCCAACCGATGCAGAACGGCTCAAGCTTGCCTTTCAACGCTGCCGCGACATGGAGGGCACGCTGAACGAGCAGCTTCGTGCCTATGCGGAGGCCGGCCGCGAGATATTCCCCGCTTACGGGGAGGCGGTCGATCGCCTGGTGGATCGATTGAGCCAGAACGGAGGCGGCGAGAACGCGCCGCGTCCGGGCGAGGTGATGCCGCCCTTCATGCTGCCTGACGATCGGGGGCAGCTCGTTGGGCTGCCATCATTGCTTGCGCGCGGGCCTGTGGCCGTGATGTTCTTTCGCGGACACTGGTGTCCCTACTGCCGGTTGAACGTCCGCGCCGTGATCCAGGCGCAGGATCGGATCCGTGCGATGGGCGCGCAAATCGTCGCAATCATGCCGGAGACGCAGGAATATACCGAAAAGTTCATTGCGGAGTCGGGCGTGCCGTTTCCAGTGCTCACCGACCTCGACAACGGCTATGCGCTGTCGCTCAATCTGGCGATCTGGCTCGGCACCGAAATCCAGCGGTTATTGTCCTACCATGACATGGCCAAATTCCACGGCAATGACGGCTGGATGCTACCGATCCCGGCTGTCTTCGTGGTCGGTCGAGACGGCCTCGTCAAAGCCCGCTTCGTCGACCCCGATTTCCGCAAGCGCATGGAGATCGACGATTTGCTCGCAGCGCTGGAGGGCGCGAGCCGGGAGAATTAGGTCTGCCGCTGCGAAATCCTCTCGGGCAGGACCGCAAGCTCAGCCCGCAATCGCTCGCCAATCCGCGCCGCGCAGCATCCGCATCACCGCGTTGGCGACGGCGGTCCGCTGACGGCCGGCGACGCCGTAGAGGTTAACGGTGCGGCGGGCGTCGAGGCCGCTCACAGCGGCACGCTTGAGGTTGTCGGGCAGCGGTGAGGTGCGCGGCACCATCGCGATGCCGATGTCGGCCTCGACAAGCTCGATGAGGTCGCGCTCGCTGGAGATCTCGTGGCCATGATCGACGTCGATGCCGTGCTCGCGCAAGCTCGATGAGATCCGGCTGGCATGCTCGCAATAGTTTCGGCTCAGCATTTGCTCAGCGCGAAGATCGTCGAATTCGATCGTGCTCTGGCTTGCAAGCCGGTGCCCTTTGCCGATCACGAGGTCGAAATTCTCGGTGAACAGCGGCCAGACGTCGAGCCTCTCCCAGGCCCCGTCGATCTCGGCGGCAATGCCGAGCTCGGCTTCACCCTTCTTGAGATACTCCGCGACTTCGCGGCTTGAGCCACGCAAGAAGCGGAATTCGAGCCGGTTGAACTGCCGCCTGATCTGGTTGAGATGCGGAATGAGCAGTGACAGATCGATGGCATGGGTCAGCGCAACGCGCAGCGCGCCGACTTCACCGCTCTTGAATGAGGAGGCGAGCGATCGTGCTCCGGCGGCGGCCTCATAGCACTGCTTCAACAGCGGATGCATCCGCTGACCGAGCTCAGTCAGCTGTGCGGCCGGCCGCTCGCGGCGAAACAGGTCACCACCAAGCTCGGCCTCGAGCTGCTTGATGGCCCGCGTCAGCGAGGGCTGCGTCACGTTGCATTCCTCGGCTGCGCGCGTGAAGTTCAGCAGTTGCGCTACCGCGAGGAAATAGCGGACCTGGTGCATTTCCATGGATCGGCTCCCAGCAGGATCATGACGGAACTTAGCCGATCGGGACGGGGAAGGACATCCCGCGCCCGATAGCGGGCGCGTATCATTTCGGAAGCCATCCGGCATTTCCCCTTCTTGAGGCCATCGCTCACAATTCGCATCAGTCAGGGGCCCGGTCAGGAGGCCGCCCCGGCGTCATTGGAGGATCGGCCATGAATATTCCCCTCAAGCCGCAAGCGTCTCAGACCGCACGAACACTCGCCGGCAAGGTCGCCCTGGTGACGGGTTCGACCAGTGGCATCGGGCTCGGCATCATCAGGGCACTCGCGGCTGAAGGCGCCGATGTTGTCCTGAACGGGCTCGGCGTCGCCGCGGAGATCGGCAAAGTTCGCGAGCAGATCGCGGCCGAGTTCGGCGTCAAGGCGAGCTTTTCGCCGGCCGACATGACCCGGCCGAATTCGATCGCCGAAATGATCGCGGCGACCGTTGCACAGTCCGGTCGGCTCGACATCCTTGTCAACAATGCCGGCATCCAGCACGTTGCGCCATTGGAGGCGTTTCCTGTCGAAAAGTGGGACCAGATCCTCGCAATCAATTTGTCGTCTGCCTTCCACACCACGCGGCTGGCACTGCCGGCGATGCGCCGGAACGGGTTCGGTCGCATCATCAACGTCTCCTCGACGCATGGCCTGATCGCGTCCCCCTTCAAGGCGGCTTATGTTGCCGCCAAGCATGGCATCGTCGGGCTGACCAAGGTGACGGCGCTGGAGACCGCCGAGGAAGCCATCACCTGCAATGCGATCTGCCCCGGTTATGTCTATACCCCGCTGGTCGAGGCGCAGATCGATGGGCAGGCCAAGGCGCATGGTATCTCCCGCGACCAGGTGATCCGCGACGTCCTGCTCGCGCAGCAGCCGAACAAGCGCTTCACCACGGTGGAAGAGCTCGGCGCTCTCACGGTGTTTCTCTCGACCGAAGCTGCAGGCTCGATCACCGGCATTGCGCTGCCGGTCGATGGCGGCTGGACCGCGCATTGACATGAACAGGCGTAACAAACCGCGACGGCTGACGAATATCCGACGATTGGAAGCCCCTCAGGAGCGAGACATGAACGGCATGCAAGGCAATTCAAAGGACCTGCCGGGCCAGGTCGTGCTGGTGCTGCAGGGCGGCGGCGCCCTCGGCTCCTACCAGGCCGGCGTCTACCAGGCCCTGCACGAGGCCGGCATCGAGCCGGACTGGATCATCGGCACCTCGATCGGTGCGATCAATGCCAGCCTGATCGCCGGCAATGAGCCGCAGCATCGGCTTGAGCGGCTGAAGGTATTTTGGAAGCGGATGGAGCAGAGCCCGGCCTGGAGCTTCCGCACCGCATTCCCCGGCTTCAACGAAAAGCTCACCTATTGGTCAACCATCACCAGCGGCATTCCGGGCTTCTTCCGGCCCAATCCGCTGGCGCATGCCGGCGATTCCTATCCGCTGGGTGCTGACCACGCAGGCTTCTATTCGACCGCGCCGCTGGAGAAGACGCTGAACGAGCTCGTCGACTTCAGCCTGGTCAATCGCTGCACGCCGCGGCTCACAGTGGGCGCGGCCCATGTACGCTCAAGTCAGATGCGCTATTTCGACAGCCGCGATGGCGAGCTGACGGTGAAGCACGTGATGGCGTCAGGTGCGCTGCCGCCAGCGTTTCCGGCCGTGCGTATCGATGGCGAGCTCTACTGGGACGGCGGCATCCTCTCCAACACGCCGACGGAAGCGGTGTTCGACGACAACCCGCGCAAGAACTCGCTGATCTTCGCCGTGCACCTCTGGAATCCCGTGGGCGCCGAGCCTACCACGATGGCCGAGGTGCTGAACCGCCACAAGGACGTCCAGTACTCCAGCCGTATCGCCAGCCAGATCACGCGCCAGCAACAGGCGCATCGTTTGCGCCACGTCATCAACCAGTTGGCCGCAAGGCTCCCCGAGCACGAACGCGGCAATCCCGTTGTCCGCGAACTGACGAGCTATGGCTGTCCGACACGGATGCACGTGGTGCGTCTGCTCGCCCCGCAACTCGATCACGAGACGCACACCAAGGATATCGACTTCAGCCCGTCAGGCATCATGAGGCGCTGGGAGTCTGGCTACGCGCACACCCAGGCGGCGCTGGCAAGCCGGCCTTGGGTAGGCGAGTTCGACCCCCTGGCGGGCGTGATCCTGCATGACCAGCAGGAGATGATGCCGATGGCAGCCGAATGAGCAAGGCCATCGGATAGTTGGCGCTTACCCAAACGAGAGGACGTCCGTGGTGACGTGACCACGGACGTCCTCTCGTTTGGTATGGATGTGTAGGTTGAAGGGCGTCTCTGCGCTATCCGTTGTGACGAATCACGAACCGGCAAAGCAAATGATCGAGCGAGATCCGTCCCGGTCCATAGGCCATGACGCCGAGCGCCATTGCCGCCCAGGTGATGTGGACCGGCCAGCCGTCGGGCACGGTGAGCTCGACAATGATGGTCATGAACAGGAGCCCGAGTGCGGCAAAGCGGGTGCCGAGGCCGAGCACCAGCAGGACCGGAAACATGATCTCGCCGCAGCCGGACAGGAAGGCCATCGTCGCTGGGCTCGGGTAATGATAGGGGCCGCCGGGCAGATGCAGCATGAACTCGTCGGTGAACAACGTTACCGCAACGTCGCTCAATTTGAAGAAGCCGGTCCATTTGAGGATGCCCGAACGCCAGAACGGGACCGCCAATGCCAGGCGCAGTGCGAGCTGCACCATGGATGGAGTCGCGATCGCCTGGACAAGACCATTGGCCCTGTCGACGAGCACGCCGATAGAGGGCAGGGCAGTTGCAGGCGCGATACGTTGTTCCGAGATCATCTTGCGTCTCCAGACGTCAGCGAGGCGAAGGCGCCCGCCTCGAACAGGCCGGCGATGTTGGTGGCGAGATCGAAATCGGGTGCGTCTTCCAGCCCCGCCGCGGCGGCTTCTGCCAGCATGCATCCCGACATCAGGCAAGTCAGGAAGACCGCACCGCCGGGCGGGAGCAGTTGCACCGCGACGTCGACGTCCGGCCGCGTGATCAGGGCATCTTCTGGTAAGGATGCGTCGATGCTGTCAGCAGACTCCGTGCCGCGGTTGGCGGCAAAGATGGTCACCGCCGCGTAAGGCGAGCGCACCACGCGCGTCGCTGGATGCAACGTGAAGACGAGGCTGGCAAGACGGTCGGGCGCGATGGTCGCCAATGCGGATGGCAAAAGCGGCGCGCTGTCAGCGGCGTGATAGGCGTCAAGCCACGCCCGCTCGATCCGGGCGACATCGGCGAGCCAGGGCAGCGATTGAGCGTGTTCATAACGTTCGATGAAGGCGGGAAAATCGCAGCCGTAGTCGAACAGCAATGGGGAGTTCGGCGGGGTTTCTCGGACATGGAAACGCGCCATGGCGCGGAAAAACTCTGCCCCCGTCAGGCTCTGCACGGCCGGGTAGATCGAGGCGAGCGCGTCGATCAGGCTGACCGTGACGTTGTTGCGATAGACGTTGTAGCACGTGACCGCCGGCTTGCCGCACGGCCCGGTCACGATGCCCGGGACCTCGCTGACAGGATCGAGCAAGGCAGGCGCGAACGCGGCCGCGTAGGAGGCGTGCGGTTCAGGCTGCATGACGAAGCCTCCTGACATGACGATCCAGGATCGTCTGTGCCGCCGCGGCCTCGGCCTTCAGGACCGGCCAATCGGGAATGTTGCTGTCCCATTCGATCAGCGTCGGAACGGGCCCGCAGCGCCCGATCACGATCTCGAACAGTTTCCAGACCGCGTCCGCGACCGGACCGTCATGGCTGTCGATCAGCAACAGCTCGCCTTCGTCGCGCTGCTCGGCGTGGCCGGCAAGGTGAATTTCGCCGACGCGCGCCAAGGGGAAGTCGGCGAGATATTGCAGTGCCGAGAAGCAGTGGTTGGCCGCGGAGACGAAGACGTTGTTGACGTCGAGCAGCAGGCCGCAGCCGGTACGCTCGGCGACGGTGCGGATGAAGTCGGTTTCGCACATCGTGGAGTTGCGGAACGCTACATATGTCGCGGGATTTTCCAGCAGGATCGGCCGCCGGATCGCCTCCTGCACCTCGTCGATATGGTCGCAGACGTGAGTGAGCGTCGCCTTGTTGTAGGGCAACGGCAGCAGATCGTTGAAGAAGCTGGTCTCGTGTGTCGACCATGCCAGATGCTCGGAGACGAGGGCGGGCTGATAGCGCGCGACGAGGCCGCGAAAGCGTGCCAGATGGGCGCGGTCGAGCGGCGCGGGTCCGCCGATCGACATGCAGACGCCGTGCAGCGAGAGCGGATGATCGCGCCGCAGCCGCTCCAGCATCCGGTGCGGCGGCCCACCCGCGCCCATGTAATTCTCGGCGTGGACTTCGAAGAAGCCACGTTGCGGGCCCTCGGCGAGAATTGCGGTGAGATGCTCGGGCTTGAAGCTCGTTCCGGCGACGCCGCCGACGGGAGGCGAAAAGCGGAGGGGGACGGCCGCAGACGTCCGGGGGCTGATCGTTGCGTCCATGTCGCTCCTCCGCGCTGTTTGCATTGATGCCGCCTTGCCTCAGACCGGCTTGAGCGAGCCCTTTTTGCCGCCAGGCAGATCGATGCTGGCGCAGGTGCCGCCCTGCACGAATTTCCAGGCGTTGCCCTGGAAATCGACGGTCGAAGTACCCTGGCAGGTCGTGCCCGGTCCGGCGGCGCAATCGTTCTGGCCCTTCAGCGCCACGCCGAAGCACTTTTCCTTCTTGGCTGCGATGGCAGCATCGGCCTCGGCCTTGGTCAGGGGAGCGGCGGAGGCGAGCGTTGCGAGTGCGGTGGAGACGGCGCCGGCGAGTACGAGCGAGCTGATGGTGGTCTTGGCAGACATGAGATCTCTCCTCTGGAGTAGGGCAGTGGGCCCAGGGTCTCGTTCGTCCTCGCCGCGGCCGCCGTTACCGGAAAGGCTGCTCACGAGTTGGTGAGACGGTTGGGTGACGCGCACTTCGTCGTGCGCTTGGGCGGCGAATTAGCGGCAGGTGGGGGAATAGTTCCAATGCCTAGTCTCTATGGAGACCTTAGCCGGCGCGCATTGGCCGGGACTGCTGGCATCTGCGAGACGTAACGAACGGCTGCGGGCCTGCGAAGAAGGTTAGCAGTTCGCCTCGTCAACCCGCCGGATCAAGTCATGGACGCCAGCCACGGACGCGTGACATCAGGCCAGGCGCTGCGGCGGTTGACGGTCAGCATCCGTCTCGCCGTGTCGGCGCTGGTTTTGACCGCGATCCTTTTGACCGCGGCCTTGTCCAGCCTCCTGTGGTGGCGCACGGCGGAGGCGACCAGCCGGCAACTTGCCTCGACCATCAATGAGCAAATCGTCGCCGCCGTTCGCAAGGAAGTCGGCGCGATCGTCGACGAAGCGCGCGCGGCGCACACCGCGATCCGCACACTTTTTCTGCAAAACGTCCTCGATACCCGTGAGGCCGACAAGCGCGAATTCGTGTTTCTGTCTCAACTGCAATCGCAGGCGACGATCTCCTGGGTCGCGTTTGGCTGGCCCGACGGCGCGTTCTTTGCCGCCCACAAGCTCGGCGACGGCCGCATGGAGATGATGGAGATCTCGCTCACCGATCATGCCGGCCAGCGCCGCATCGACGAATACGATGTCGTGCCCGGCGATATCGAATTTGCCAACCGCCGTTTCGAGCCGACCGATTTCCGCGTGGCCGATCGCACCTGGTTCAAGACCGGACTGAAGGCCGAAGAGCCCGCATGGTTCAAGGTCACGGACCATCCGATCGGGCAACGTCCATCGATCGCTTTTGCAGGCCCGATCGACGTCTATCAGGAACGCCAGGGCGTCCTTGCCATCATGATCGAATACACCCGCCTGGCGCGCTTTCTCGCCCAGCTCGAGGTCGGGCGCACCGGAACAGCCTTCATCTTCGATGGCAACGGCGAACTGGTCGCCGCGCCCGACAAGGACGCCGATGAACTGCATCCCGCGCACGGTGGACAGAAGTTGCTGCCGCTGGCGCAGAAGGCGCTGGCCCAGGCCGGCGGCGGCAAGGAAAGCTGGCGTAGCCGGCTCACCTCAGACGGTGCCGCCTATGAATTCGCACTCACGCCGCTGCCGTTTCCCGGCTGGCGGCTCGCAACCATCATTCCGGAGGCCGAGTTTCTCGGTCCGGTCGAGACGACGTTACGGCGCCTGATCCTCGGCCTCGCTGTCGGCGCAGTGCTTGCGGCTCTCGCCTCCGCCTTGCTCGCGCGCAAAGTGATCGCGGCGCCGCTCTCCCGCGTCGTCGGCGAGATCCGCCATGTCGAGACCTTTGCCTTGGAACTGGTGCGCCGTCATCCCTCGCGGCTGAAGGAGATTGCGAGCCTGTCGGGTGCGATCGCGGAGATGGCAGCGGGCCTTTCGGCGTTCCGAATGTTCATCCCGGCCGATCTCGTCCGGGCGCTGCTGCGCCAGGGCGTCGAGGCAAAACCCGGCGGCGCGATCCAGGAATTGACCGTGATGTTCGTGGATGTGGCCGGCTTTACCGGGCTCTCAGAACGCATGGGCGACCGCGTCGTGCCCTTGCTGTCGCGCTATCTCGACCTTGCCTCGGAAGTCGTCGTCGCCAATGGCGGGACGATCGACAAGTTCATCGGGGACGCCGTGATGGCGTTCTGGGGCGCGCCGCAGCCGCAAGCCGATCATGCGGAGCGCTGCTGCCGCGCCGCGCTCGGCATCCGCCGCGCCATCGCGGAATCCGGCCTCACCGACGATCTCGGCCATCCCCTGCAGATCCGCATCGGCATCAATTCCGGCCGCATGCTGATCGGCAATATCGGCTCGGAGCTGCGGCTGAACTACACCGTGATTGGCGACGCCGTGAACGTGGCAAGCCGCCTGGAAAGCGCCAACAAGAGCTATGGCACGCAAATTCTGATCGGCGAGGCAACCGAGCGCCTTGCGCGTGGTGCCATTGTCACACGCGAGATCGACAGCATCGCAGTCTACGGCCGCGAGGAGGGGATCGCTGTCCATGAACTGATCGGCCTCGCAGGGACGGCTGACGCAAAGCGCCAGGCCGCAACGTGGATCGCGTGCTACGAGCACGGCCTTGCCAAATATCGCAGCGGCGATCTCGAAGGCGCGATCGTTGATTTCGAGACGGTGCTGCTGGATCAGCCGCAAGATATTCCGGCGAAGGCAATGCTCGCGCGTTGCAGGGAGCTCCTGGAGAATAAGCCGACAGTTTGGCGGCCGGTCACCACCTTGAACTCAAAATAGCGTCCTTGGCGGCGTCGCGTCCTCGCGCAGGCTGAGCCAGCGGGCCAAGTCTAAGCCGCGGCGTCCCGCGGCGGCGGCGCCAGCGCCAGCTGATCCCGGACGCTCGGCCGCGCTTGCATCCTCGAGTACCACGCCGACAGCGCCTCGCATTCGCCGGGCACCGGCAGCTGAACGAGCTTCGCGAAGATCAGCCCACCGATCACGGTGATGTCGGCCATCGAGAAGGCTTCGCCGGCAACGAAGGGCTGCTGCCGCAACACTGAATCGAAATAGTGCATCCCCTTGATTGCCCTGTCGCGCTGGCGCAGGCCCCATTCCCTGTTCTGGTAGATCTCGACCTGAGGTCCGAGCCCGGGCGTGGCGTGATGGAAGTAGACGCTGATGGCGTCGAGCAGCTCCAGCTCCGCGCGCTTGCTCATCATGTGGATCACGCCCTTTTCGCGCGGCGTCGTGCCGGTGAGGGTGGGCGCGCCGTCGAGCGCGTCCAGATATTCGGTGATGGCTGTGCACTCGGCGATCAGCGTGCCGTCGTCGAGCTCGAGCACGGGCAGGGTGCCCGAGTAGTTCTTGCTGGCGATGAAGTCGGGCCGCCTATGCTCACCCTTGCGCAGATTGACGAGCACGAATTCGACGCGGGACTGCAGCTTTTTCTCGGCCAGCGCGATGCGGACGCGGGCGGGATAGGGGCCGGTCGGAAAGTCGTAGATCTTCATCGGAGCCTCCTCGTTACCTACCTGTCACTTGGTAGGTAGACGTTAAGCTTTGTGCTTTACCTGGTCAATGCCTATCTGTCACTTGGTAGGCTGACGGATAGGTGATGAAGGGACCCATGAGTGCGAATGCCAAAGAGGCGATCCTGGCGGCGGCCAAGCGCACCGCGCAGGCCCATGGCTATGGCGGCCTGAACTTTCGCGACCTTGCCGCGGAGGTCGGCATCAAGGCCGCCAGCATCTATCACCACTTTCCGAGCAAGGCCGAACTCGGTGCTGCAGTGGCGCGGCGCTACTGGGAGGACACCGCGGCGGAGCTCGAGGCGATGCTGGCCGAAAGTGGTGATCCCAGGCAAAGCCTGAGCCGTTATCCCCAAGTGTTTCGCACCGCGCTGACGCGGGACAACCGCATCTGCATGTGCAGCTTCATGGCCGCCGAATATGACGACCTGCCGGACGCGGTGAAGACAGAGGTGCAGGCTTTCGCCGACGTCAACGTGGCGTGGCTGGCCAAGGTCCTGTCCGCCGCGAAGATCGTCAGCCCGAAGCAGAGCCAGGCGCGCGCCCGCGCCATCTTCGCGGCCGTCGCCGGCGCGCAGCTGATGGCGCGCAGCCGCGCGGACATCGCCCTGTTCGACAGCGTGATCGAGAGCTATCGCGCCGCGGGTCTGTTGCCGGCATAGATCCCTTGTTCGACCGAGCAGGCGGCTGCGCTGACTTCGGCCCGGAAGGGGCCCTGGTGGATCCGACCAAACGCCCCGCCGCAGAGCCGCGCGCGCTACTGTGCATGGGGTTGTTTTCGACATTTTGGCAAACGAGCTCCCTCGGAACGGAACCGGGTCGGCGTCCGATGGGAACTTATTCCCCAGCGCCGCGTTGCCTCGCCATGACTGAAGACCTTTCCTTCCGACGCAAACCCCTGACACCGGAACAGCGCCAGGCGCGGGACGCGGCTCGCCGGATCGAGGCCGAGAAGGCCATGCGCGACCATGAGGAGGCGCAGAAGGCGTTTCACGCCAATCGCGAGCGGCTGAAGGCCGAGCGGCTGGCGCGCGAGGCGGCTGCAGCAAAGGCCTGACAGTCCGCGGCTGCTGTGCGCCGCCGGTTCAGCGCCGGCTCGAAGGACGCAAGGCGCAGGCGCTCAAGCCGTCGAAATTCCCGAAGCTCTCTGTTCACGCGTCGGCTCTCGATCTCCCCGAGGCCATGCGGCAAATCGTCTAGCCAGCCGGACCGGTCGGGCCTGACGCTGCCTGCCGGTGCAAGCGACGCTTGACGGCGAACGCCTTCGGCCGGAAGATTCAATTGATCCTCAGAAGACCAGAACCACGGAGACTTTCGCTCCCGATCCAGATCCCACCCAGTGACAGCGCAAATGGAGCTGACCATGACCACGTTCGACAAGCGCGAGCAGGGCTTTGAGGCCAAATTCGCCCATGACGAGGAGCTCATGTTCAAGGCTGCGGCCCGGTCGAACAAGCTGCTCGGGCTGTGGGCCGCAGGCGAGCTCGGACTCAGCGGCGATGCCGCCGCCGCTTACGCGACGAAGCTGGTGACCGACGGTCTGGCGAATCAGACCATGGACGAGACCATCAACAAGGTCTCGAGCGACCTCGCCGAGAAGGGCATTTCACGCGAGCAGATTGCGCAGAAGATGCAGGAGTGCCTGCACCAGGCGCTGGGGCAGCTCGAAGTCGCCTCGCGCCAGGCTTGACGTCGACCAGCACCTCACTCCTGGTGCTTGCGCGTGGTCGTATCGCTGAACCTGTCCACGAAGGCGATGCCGATCGCCGACGCGACGAAAGTGATGTGGATCAGCACCTGCCACATCACGCCGTTCTCGGTGAGGCTGGCGCGGTTTGATCCGAGATTGCCGGCCTCGATGAAGGTGCGCAGCAACGCGATCGAGGAGATGCCGATAATCGCCATCGCGAGCTTGATCTTGAGCACGCTGGCGTTGACGTGGCCGAGCCACTCCGGCTCGTCGGGATGGCCCTGGAGGTCGAGCCGGGAGACGAAGGTCTCGTAGCCGCCGACGATCACCATCACCAAGAGGTTTGAGATCATCACGACGTCGATCAGCGCCAGCACGCTCATCATGATCTCCTGCTCGGTGAGATCGAGCGCGTGCGAGGAAAGGTGCCAGAGCTCCTTCAGGAACAGTACGATGTAGACGCATTGCGCCACGATCAGCCCGAGATAGAGCGGCAGCTGCAGCCAGCGCGACCCGAAGATGATCATCGGCAACAGGCCGAGGCGCGGCGAGGGCGGGCGGGGGCCGGTGGTGGTTTCGGGCTCTACCGACATGCAATGTCCGATGATGGAGGTGACGCTGCCCCCATGTACCTCGCCCCGATGGCTGGAGAAAGACGGCCCGCCGGGTCGGCTCCTGGTGCTCGCGTCGTCTCATGCTATCGTAGAGGTGGAAAACGGGGAGAGGTGGGCAGTGCTGTGCAGCCGCTTTGGCAAGGGCGTAGGTCACGTCGCGCTTTCGAGTGCGATCATCTTCGGCGTGGGCGCTACGGGCGTCTCGGCGACACCGCTGACGCCGTTTCGCCATGAGGACCAGGCCCAGCGCCATTGCCCCGGCGACAAGGTGGTGTGGCTGGATTTCAAGAAGGGCGTCTACTACCGCAAGGGACAGAGGAGGTATGGCCAGGGGTTCGACGGCAGCTTCGTCTGCGCGAATGAAGCCCGCGACAGCCTCTATCGCAGCTCTCCGTTGGGCTTGCGCTGAGCGGGGCGAGCGCGTGGCGGAGCGCAGCTATTTCTGCTTCGGCAGCGTCACCGGGACGTGCGCAGAGGTGCTGATGACCCGGGGGCTTCCGTCGGGATAGGTCCGACCGCCGCGGATCAGCGATTCCAGAACCAGGATGAATTTCTCGGCGAGCATGTTCGTCACCTTAGCTGGCGGTGGCCTCTTGAAATTTGGTCGAGGCGCCGAACACGAAAATTCAATCAACTAAATGGGAGCGGGTCACAGCGCCTGCTGCGCTGCCATGGCCCAGCAATCTGAAAATGCGACAGGGTGGTTGGAGGATTAGCCGAAGGCCAGCGCCACGAGGCTCGAGCAGAGCAGGACCAGACCGCCTGCGGTCAATGCCAGAAAGCCATCGGATACGAGGTCATGTTTGCCCATGGGACACCTGCTGCTCTCGTCCTCGATGCTCGATCGAATTGATTAAAATTGTCCGAACGCGCCGCTGTGAAGAAGTGATGCAATGTCGCGCGCGCGAGTGCCTTCAGGCCCTCGTGCGGTAGCCTTCAAACGCATGGGCCAGGAAGATCCCTGCGCTTACCAGACCCATCAGTGCCGAAACCGTCTCGATCATCGTTAAATTCCAATCCCGCCCCTGCACGCGAGAAAACGCGGGCGACCTTGCACAGTCAAAAGAATTCCGGTGAAGCCAGCGATATCGGGGGTGGAGTGAGCTTTTGGCGCAACAGCTTGTGCGGGACTGGCACAGACGAGCCGGTACCACGGTCCTCGCGCCCCGTAGATGAACGGAGAATTGCGAACGTCCTGTTTACCATCCCGGTGCGTAGGTTGAGCGCTCCCCATTTCCGCCGTGTTCGGGTTGCGTTATCGTTACCGTCTCCGGACGGTGGTGGGCCGCTCGGAGTTTGACGTCCGCAGGGCGCCCCCGCAGGAAAGCGGGTTGGGTTCGTCTCCGGCGAAATGGTATTTGGGGCGAATGGGGATCCGACGGTCAGATTCGGTGATGCGGGCCGCGCGATGCGTTGCGGCGGTCGCCACCTGCCTAGCGCTTGCCAATTGCGCCTCGTCCAACAAGTTCGCCAGCCGGGTCGATCCCAAATACGGCGTGTCGTCGAGCCCGCGAGTCGTGGCCTGGGGCGAGCCCGTGCCCAAAGGCGGCGGCACCTATCGCGTCGGCAAGCCCTACGTCGTCGCCGGCCGGACCTACGTGCCGGAGGAGGACGTCAACTACCGGGCCGAGGGCACGGCGTCCTGGTACGGCGATGATTTCCACGGCCGTCTGACCGCCAACGGCGAAGTCTTCGACATGGGCTCGCTGACGGCAGCCCATCCGACCCTGCCGATGCCGTCCTATGCGCGGGTGACCAATCTCTCCAACGGCAAGTCGCTGGTCGTCCGCGTCAATGACCGCGGTCCCTATCACGGCAACCGTCTCATCGACGTCTCGAACAAAGCCGCCGAACTGCTTGAATTCAAAGGCAATGGCGTCGCCAGGGTCCGCGTCGAATATGTCGGCCGGGCGCCGCTGGAAGGCTCGGATGACCGCCAGCTGATGGCGACCTTGCGCACCGGCGTGCCGGCGCCGTCGCCCTCGATGGTCCGGGTCGCCTCGGCGCGGCCATTCGTGCCCGAGCTGCCTTCGTCGAACCGCGGTGCTATCAGGGGCGAAGTCCCGATGCCGGAAGGGCGGCCCTATAGCCTTGGCAATAGCGCAGCGGACGTCGCCTCGATCAACGCAACCGCGGAGATGTCGGCCTCGAGCCGCAGCCGGGGCCGGGCGCTCCAGAATGTCCGCCAGGTGTCCTATGATCAGGACGGCCGCTATGCCTCCGACAGCGGTCCTTCCGCCTCAGATGACGGCGCTGCCGAGGCCCGCAGCATCCTGACCGGCCGCGGCCTGTACTAATCGCGCGCCGCCGAGGGTGACGACGCTTCGCGCAGGAATCTGATCAGCGCGGCGTTGACCTCGTCGGGCCGCTCCTGCTGCACCCAATGGCCTGCGCCGTCGATGATGATCTTTCGCGTGAGATTGGGTAGCACGCGCTCCAGCTCGTTGACGCGCTTGGCACCGATCAGTCCGGTGATGACGGCATCCTGCGCGCCGGCGATGAAGAGCGAGGGTTGGCGGATCTGCGCGTCCTGCCAGGGCGCGGTCAGCTCCCAATTGCGGTCGATGTTGCGATACCAGTTCAGCCCGCCGCGGAAGCCGGACTTGCGGAAATTTTCGGTGAAATGAGCAAGATCGTCCTCGCTCAGCCACGCCGGTAGCGGCTCGTCGGCGGTCGCGTGGCCGAGAAAGCCCTTGCTCTCCTGCACGAACATCGCGGCATTGGGGTCGGCAAGACCGCGGCCGCCGAGCACGATCCGCATGGTGCGGGCGACGTTCTGCTCGAACTCGGCCTCGGCGACACCGGGCGCCTGGAAATACTGCCAGTAGAAGTTGGTGATGCCGCCCTGCCGCAAGAGCTCGAGCGGCCTGCCGCGTCCGCGGAACGGCGGCGGCACGCTCAGGCCTGCGACGGCCGTGAAGATATCCGGACGGAACAGGGCCGCATGCCAGGCGACCGGCGCGCCCCAGTCGTGGCCGACCACCATCGCCTTGGTCTTGCCGAGCGCCTGGACCAGGCCGACGACGTCGCCCACCAGGTCAAAGATCGAATAGGCGGATACGTCCGGCGGCGCCGCGCTCTGGCCGAAGCCGCGCATGTCGGGAGCCACGACGTGAAAGCCGGCGGCTGCCAGTGCCGGGATCTGGTGTCGCCATGAATATGACAGTTCCGGCCAGCCATGGCACAGCACCACCAGCGGTCCCTGGCCGGCGGCTTCGCGGATGAAGAGGTCGATCCCATTGGCCTTGATCACACGAGTCGTGGACATCGCTTTTCCGCCTTGTTTCAGGGGTTTGGTCGGGAAACATGAGGTGGCACGATAGGGATGCGACGAGAATCGTGCAATCTCGGAGCAAGCACCCGATCCTCGTGTTGTTCGCACCAGTTCCGTTTGTTAGAACGCCGCTCTCAGGGCTTCGCCATGGCATTTCATCTGATCCCGCTCCGCCATCCCCGGTTCACAGCCGGAGCGCTGGCACGCGGGCTGGTCGCGGCGGCGCTTGCCGTGAGCCTCGGCTGGGGCGGGGTGCTCTATGCCGCCAACCAGAGCGTCCAGGGCGCCAAGAAAACCGAAGATGCCGGCTTTGACGGCGATGCCCCCACGGCGATCCTGATCGAGGCCTCCAGCGGTAGCGTGCTGTTCGAGAAGAACGCCGACGAGCTGCGCGCGCCCTCCAGCATGATGAAGCTCGTGACCGCGGAGGTCGTGTTCAACGCGATCAAGAAGGGCGAAATCAAGCTGACCGACGAATACCGGATCAGCGAGAATGCCTGGCGCAGGGGCGGGGCGCCCTCGGGCGGCTCAACCATGTTCGCGGCCATCAACAGCAAGGTCTCGGTCGACGACCTCCTGCATGGCGCGATCATCCAGAGCGGCAACGATGCCTGCATCGCGCTCGCCGAAGGCATCGCGGGCAACGAGAAGATCTTTGCCTCCGACTTCATGACCAAGCGCGCCCGCGAGCTCGGCATGACCAAGTCGACCTTCGCCAATTCCAACGGCCTGCCCGACCCCGGCAACAAGATGACGGTGCGCGAGCTCGGCATGCTCGCGCGTCACATCATCCTGGACTTCCCGGAGTTCTACAAACTGTTCGGCGAGAAGGAGTTCACCTGGAACAAAATCCGCCAACCGAACCGCAATCCCTTGCTCAATTCGATGGAAGGCGCCGACGGCCTGAAAACCGGTTACACCAAGGAAGGCGGCTATGGCATGGTCGGCTCGGCGGTGCAGAATGGCACGCGGTTGATCGTCGTGGTCAACGGGCTCGAAGACCCCGAGGATCGCGCCACCGAAGCCAAGAAGATGCTGGAATGGGGCTTCCGCAACTTCGAGACCCGCACCCTGATCGCGGCCGACGAACCGGTCGGCTACGCAAAGGTCTTCGGGGGCGAGAGTCGCTCGGTGAAGCTGGTTGCGAAAGTGCCAGTGAAGGTGATGGTGCACAAGAACGGCGGCGACAAGCTGATCGCGCGCGTCGTCTATAGCGGTCCCGTGCGCGCGCCGGTTCGGGAAGGCCAGCAGGTCGGCGTGGTCAAGGTCTGGCGCAGCGGCAATATCGCGGTGGAAACGCCGGTCTACGCCGCGGAATCGATCGGCACCGGCTCGACCATGCGGCGCGCGATCGACGGCGCCAGCGAGCTCGTGATCGGCATGTTCCGCGCAGGCGCCGAGAAGCTCTGACCATGAGTGAGAGCACGGGACAGCGGCCGTCCGGGCGCGGACGCTTCATCACCTTTGAAGGCGGTGAGGGGACGGGCAAGTCGACCCAGATCAAGAAGCTGGCCGAGCGTCTCAGTGCGGCCAGACTGCGGATCCTAGTCACGCGCGAGCCTGGCGGCTCGCCCGGCGCCGAGATCATGCGCCATCTGGTGCTGTCGGGGATGGGCAAGCTGCTCGGGCCCGAAGCCGAGACGCTGCTATTCGCGGCCGCGCGCGACGACCATGTCCACACCGTGATCGAGCCTGCGCTCAAACAAGGCGTCTGGGTGCTGTGCGACCGCTTCGCCGACTCGACACGAGCCTATCAGGGTAGCCTCGGCAGCGTACCCGCCGGACTGATCAACGCCATGCAGCGGGTCACAATCGGCGATCTCAAGCCTGATCTCACCTTCATCCTCGATCTGCCGGTCGAGGTTGGCCTGGCGCGCGCGGCGGCGCGGCGCGGCAGCAGCACGCCTGACAGGTTCGAAGGCGAGAAGCTCGCCTTCCACCAGGGCCTGCGCGAGGCCTATCGCAAGATCGCCGTCGACGATCCCGCGCGCTGCATGCTGATCGATGCCAATTCCGACCCTGATACGGTCGCCGGTCGCGTCTGGGACGCGCTGCGCGAACGCCTCCTGCCGACGCCGGCTTCGGTGATCTCGGCATGAGCCCGCGTCAGGCCGAGCGCGAGAGCGCTATCCCGCATCCCCGCGAGACCAGCCTTCTGTCCGGCCATCGCGAGGCCGAGGCGGCGCTGCTGACCGCCTATCGCAGCGGGCGTATCCCGCATGCCTGGCTGATTGGCGGGCCGCAAGGGATCGGCAAGGCAACGCTGGCCTATCGTATGGCGCGCTTCGTGCTCGCCCATGGCCAACCCCTGGCGACGGCCGTGCAGACCGCCGAAGATCTCTTCATTGATCCTGATGATGCCGTGGCGCGACAGGTCGCAGCCGGCTCGCATGGCGGCCTGCTGACGCTGGAGCGCACCGCCAATGACCGTGGTGTGATGCGCACCGTCATCACGGTCGACGAGACTCGCGAGACGATCGCATTCTTCGGCTCGACGGCTGCAGCAGAAGGTTGGCGCGTCTGCGTCGTCGACACCGTCGACGAGCTCAATCCCAATGCGGCAAACGCGCTGCTCAAGATCCTTGAGGAGCCGCCGCAGCGATCGCTGTTCCTTTTGGTGAGCCACGCTCCGGCGCGCGTGCTCGCCACCATCCAGTCGCGTTGCCGCAAGCTGCGTTTGCGATCACTGACGACCGACGAGGTCATTGCCGCAGCAGCTGCGGCCGCCGACATCCCGCCGACTGATTTGGCACTCCGCGAGGCAGCCGAGGCCTCCGAGGGCAGTGTCTCGCGCGCGCTGACGCTGCTCGGCGGCGATGCGCTGAAGCTCCAGCAGCGCACCGCCGCGCTCTTGGCACGGTTGCCGGAGGTCGATCCGCGTGAATTGCACACGCTTGGTGAATCCCTCGGCACCAGCGACCGCGTGGCCCTTGCCGCCTTCGTCGACGGCATCGATCGCTGGATCGCGGAGCGCCTGCATGCAGACGAAGCCAATGCCAACCAGAACCTGCCGCGCCTTGCGCGCTTGAGCGAGGTATGGGAAAAGATCGTCCGCGCCGCGCGCGACACCGAAACCTACAATCTGGAGCGAAAGCCCTTGGTTTTCTCGGTGTTCGGCTGGCTGGCGGACGCAACGCGCTAGAGCATGATCCGGAAAAGTGTGTAGCGGTTTTCCGAGAGGAGCATGCTCAGAATAACAACCTAACGCAGTTCGTTTCCAAAATTCGAAAAGCCGGTAAAGGAATTTGTCGTGGCAACACGCGCTAAGAAAGCCGCCAAGGGCAAGAGCAGCAAGAAGGCTGCAAAGAAGGCCGCCAAAAAGGCCGTGAAGGCGCTGGCGCGTAAGGCTGCCAAGAAGGTCAAGAAGACCAAGAAGGCCGTCGCCAAGAAGGGCGTGAAGAAGAGCGCTGCAAGGACGGCAAAGAAGGCCAGCAAGAAGGCTGCCAAGGGGCCGGTCATCGCCAAGAAAGCGGTGAAGAAGCCAGCAAAGGCCCCTGCGAAGAACGCGGTCAAGAAGGCGAAGGTGGCTCAGCCCGCCGTGATCGCGGCGCCGGCACCCGTCGCTACGCCGCCGAAGACGGTGAAGCCCAAAGTGTCAAAACCCAAGGCGCCGAAGCCGGTGACCGCAGCGAAAGCGGATGTGGTCGCTGCTGCGCCCGCCCGCGACAATGTCTTCTACATCTCGACCGCCATCGCCTATCCCAACGGCAGCCCGCATATCGGTCACGCCTATGAGGCGATCTCGGCCGACGTGCTGGCGCGCTTCGCCCGGCTCGACGGCAAGGACGTGTTCTTCCTGACCGGCACGGACGAGCATGGCCAGAAGATGGTTCAGACCGCGCAGAACGAGGGCCTGTCCCCGTCCGCACTCGCGACCCGCAATGCCAACCGCTTCAAGGAGATGGACCAGCGTCTGAACGTCTCGTTCGACCGCTTCATTCGCACCACCGAAGAGCAGCATCATCGCTCGAGCCAGGAGATCTGGCGTCGCATGGAAGCGAATGGCGACATCTACGCCGACATCTATTCGGGCTGGTACTCGGTGCGTGATGAGGCCTATTACGCCGAGGACGAGACACGCCTGAACGACGATGGCGTACGCCTCGGACCGCAAGGCACGCCGGTCGAATGGGTCGAGGAGAAGAGCTATTTCTTCCGCCTGTCGGCCTATCAGGACAAGCTGCTGAAGCTTTACGCGGACCATCCCGAATTCATCGGCCCGGATGCGCGCCGCAACGAGGTGGTGAGTTTCGTCAAGGGTGGCCTGCGCGATCTCTCGATCTCGCGCACCACCTTCGACTGGGGCGTGAAGGTGCCCGGCAACGAAGAGCATGTGATGTATGTCTGGGTCGACGCGCTGACCAACTACATCACTGGCGTAGGCTTCCCTGACGAAAGCGATAAGAACTGGCGCTACTGGCCGGCCGACGTGCATATCATCGGCAAGGACATCATCCGCTTCCACGCCGTGTACTGGCCGGCTTTCCTGATGTCGGCCGGCCTTGCGCTGCCGAAGCGGGTCTATGCCCATGGCTTCCTGTTCAACAGGGGCGAGAAGATGTCGAAGTCGGTCGGCAACGTCGTCGACCCGTTCAATCTCGCCGACCAGTACGGCGTCGACCAGATGCGCTATTTCTTCCTGCGCGAGGTCTCCTATGGCCAGGATGGCAACTACAACCACGAGGCCATCGTCGCGCGCATCAATGCCGACCTCGCCAACGATCTCGGCAACCTCGCGCAGCGCTCGCTGTCGATGATCGCCAAACAGCTCGGCGGCGTGCTGCCGGAGCCCGGCGCGTTCAGCGACAACGATAAGGCGATCCTGGCGATGGCCGATGGCATGATTGCCGCATCGCGCGAAGCCATGGCGACACAGCAGATCCATCACTGGCTCAACGCCGTGTGGGCTGTGGTCGCGGAGGCCAACCGCTATTTCGCGGGTGAGGCACCATGGGCACTCGCCAAGACCGATCCTGTCCGGCAGAAGACGGTGCTCTACGTCACCGCGGAAGTCGTGCGTCAGATCGCGATCCTGGCCCAGCCGGCGATGCCGACCGCATCAGGGTTGCTGCTCGACAGCCTCGGTATCCCGGCGGCTGAGCGCAATTTCGCGATGCTCGGCGGCGAGAAGCGGATCGCGCCCGGCACCACGCTGCCAGCGCCGACGCCGGCGTTCCCGCGCTACATCGAGCCGGCGGCCTGAGGCGCATGTAACGATGCTGGTCGACAGTCACTGCCATCTGGATTTCCCGGACTTTGCGGAGGATCTCGACGGGATCGTGTCGCGTGCCCGCGCGGCTGGGATTGGCCGCATGGTCACGATCTCGACACGAGTGCGAAAGCTCGATCAGCTTCTCGCCATCGCCGAGCGTTATGACGACGTCTATTGCTCGGTCGGCACCCATCCGCACAACGCGGATGAGGAAGACGGCATCTCGCCGGACGAGCTGATTGAGCTGACACGGCATCCCAAGGTGGTTGCGCTCGGCGAAGCCGGGCTCGACTATTTCTACGACGACGGCTCGCCCGAGGCGCAGGCGAGGGGCTTTCGTGCCCATATCGCCGCCGCGCGCGCCACGGGCCTGCCGCTGGTGATCCACACCCGCGAGGCGGACGAGGACTGCGCCCGCATCCTGGAAGAGGAGGCGGCCAAGGGATCGTTTCGCGCCGTGCTGCATTGTTACACCGGCGGGCGTGAGCTGGCACTGAAGGCGGTGTCCCTCGGGCTCTATATCGGCTTCACGGGCATCTTGACCTTCAAGAAGTCGGATACGCTGCGCGCGCTTGCGGCCGAACTGCCTGCTGACCGTATTCTGGTTGAAACAGACTCGCCCTACCTTGCGCCGGGCAAGTTCCGGGGCAAGCGCAACGAGCCGGCCTATGTGGTCGAGGTCGCCAAGGTTCTGGCCGAAACGCGCGGCGTGTCGTTGGACGAGATTTCTCGCCAAACCACCGACAATTTCTTCCGCCTGTTCTCCAAGGTGAAAGCTTGAGGTTCTGAGCCGCATGACGCTGACGCTGACGATCCTGGGCTGCGGCTCCTCCGCCGGTGTTCCGCGTCCCGCCCTCGGCTGGGGCGCATGCGATCCGACCAATCCGAAGAATCGCCGCCGCCGCTGCTCACTGCTGGTCGAGCGGAAGTCCGAGCATGGCACGACGCGGATCGTGATCGACACCTCGCCGGACCTGCGCGAGCAACTGCTCTCGACCAACGTCGACCACATCGACGCGGTGTTCCTGACCCACGAGCACGCCGACCAGACCCATGGCATGGACGATTTGCGCTCGGTCGTCATGCACATGCGCCGCCGCATCCCGACCTATTTCAACCAGTCGACCGCCAAGGACATCATGGCGCGGTTCTCCTATTGCTTCATTTCGCCGGAGGGCAGCGACTACCCGCCGATCCTGACACGGCATTCGATCGAGGCGGGCGAGAGCCAGACTATTCTTGGGAAGGGCGGCGCCGTGACGATGACGGCCTTCCTGGTCCAGCACGGCAACATTCCCGCGCTCGGCTATCGTATCGGCGATGCCGCTTACACGCCGGACCTCAATGACATCCCGCGCGAGAGCTGGGGCGCGCTGGAAAATCTCGACCTCTGGATCGTCGACGGCCTGCGCTACACCAGTCACGTCAGCCATTTCAGCATCAACGACGCTTTGTCGTGGATCGAGCGCTTCAAGCCGAAGCGCGCCGTGATCACCAACATGACGGCGGACGTCGATTATGAGGTGATCCGGCAGACTCTGCCCGCAGGCGTGGTGCCGGCCTATGACGGCCTGCAGCTGGAGACACATTGACCTACCAGGCGTAGCGCACCGCAGCTTTGCGGGTATGGCCGCGCACTATAGGCTCGACAGCCTGCGAACCCGACGCCAACTAGGTCGAGATCGCCTTCGCCGACCCAACTGCGTTGCGCAGCAGGAATTTCTGGATCTTGCCGGTCGAG
>NZ_LBJP01000064.1:0-53321 GCF_028128715.1 Bradyrhizobium sp. CCBAU 51745
GCGGCGGTCGCGTAGATGAAGAAGTCATAATATTCGAGAGCCGACCCGATCCAGCCGCTTGCAGCGGCCTTCCTTGACTGGCTCATGTCATGGATCGCGCGCGTCGTAGCCATTAGATTATTTGCTCTCGCTCAGTTGTTTGGCGACGTCCCTTGGGCGGGCCTCGCTGACAATTGGACAGCAATCGCGCGCTCTCATATCTAGCGCGACACCCGGGAGAGGAGGGCCACGGCCTTCACTCCGTCCGGGGCAGCCGGCTTCCTCGGCAAGCCTGATAGCCGAGGATCGGTCATGCGGCTCTGAAAGTCGGGCCGCCAGCGTCGAGAACCGCAGCCGCACCGTGGTGAGGAGAGCTTCCGGCAATGACGGACTGCATTGCATCGATGCCGATGCCGCCTCCGACTTGATGAGTGTGAAGTACATCATTTGCTCCAGAGGTCGCCATGTGATCGCGACAACACAACTCTAAGTTACAAATCGGCAATGCGCTTGAACGTATTGGGCCACGATTGATCAATGCATGCCTCGAAAACTGATCCCTCACGGTCGATCTACAAAAATCAAATTTTACCGAATAGAATCCGGCCGCAATTGCTGCACTCGCAAACGCGTGATCGACCAGAGTTCCATGCACTCGTCGCTCTGACAGGACGCAGCCACGGTCGATAACAGGGGCCTGTACCAGATCGGAAGACAAGAGCGAGCGGCTGGACATGGTGCCGGCACAGTTCCGCGTTGTCGTCATCAGAGTCCCAAATCGGCCTGCCGAGCCTGCGAAGATGGCGTCCTGCAGGCCGAGGCTCCGGCCCGGTTGACTGCCGACGGAGGCAACCGTCGCCGAGGTCTTGGTGTCCAAACATGCCGATCATCTGCCGCTGTACCGGCAGACCCAGATCTATGCCCGCCAGGGCATCGCTCTCGATCGATCGCCACTGACGGACTGGGTTGGGCATGCTGCCTTCCATCTGCGCCCGCTGCATGAGCGCCTTCTCAGGGTGCTTCGAGCGAGGTCTAAGCTGTTGGCCGACGAGACGACGGTGCCGGTGCTCGGTCCTGGTCGAGGACGCACCAAGTCCGGCCAGCTCTGGGCCTACGCCGCCGACGACAGGCCTAGGGGCAGCCTCGCCACCCGGTATCGCCTAGTCTATGCACCCGGCCGCAAAGCCGAGCGGCTGTTCAGCCAACTTGTCGGCTTCAAGGGCGTCCAGCAGGTCGATGGCTACAATGCCTATCCAAAGCTTGCCGAATGTGGCGAGGTCGAACTCGCCTTCTGCTGGGTGCGCATGCGGCGCAACTTCTACGAACTCGCGACAGCCCGGTCCCGCGCCGAGAATGAGATCCGCGGCCCCAGCGCGGAGGAGCGTCGCCTCGGCGTCAGCAGAGAAGCCGGCCACTGGCCGATGCCTTCGAGGTATGACTGCGCGCCAAGCTGGCTCTCATCAGCCAGAAGATCAAGCTCGTCGCTGCCATCCGCTACGCTCTCTCGCGCTGGCAGGGGAAATCCCCTGGCGGGCGGCTCTCCGACGTTGAACTCCTCCAGCGACCGCACGCGCTCCTCTGCAATGAGTGGCGCAATGCGTTTCCCGATCAGGTCGGCGCATTGATAGGCAGTGTAGAAATTAGCCCAGACCACCGGCCCCTGCCCGACCCGTTTGATGCATGGCACTCATCAATCAGGACACCAAGGCGAGCCCGGTTCCTAGTGGCTCATCGGCAAAAATGGCTCCCGAGATCGCCGTGGCTGTCGGACATGCCAAGGCAGCGAAGGTCCAGGCAACGCGCAGGGCCTACGGGACCGACTTCCAGCGATTCGGCGCCTGGTGCAAGGGCGTTGCGTCGTTCCCCACCCTATGCTCAAGTTCGTTTTTCCTCGCCTTTAGCCCGATGGCGATCGGCCGTCGGATGTTTCCGCAACTTGACCGCGAGCGCAAGAGAGAGGGCGGTCAATCAGTCATGCGTACGCCCGCTTGGACGAAGCCCGTCTCATCGCCCCCAGCGATCCTGCCAGATCTTCTCGCCAATCGTGCAACTGACGCGCGGCTCCTTTTCAGCTACCGGAACGATGCGGTGTTCGGGCCTCCTTCCGGCGACCTCGAGCAGAAGTTTCGTACGGATCGCCTCCTTAAACTGGTCACGGTCCTTGATCGTCACGACGAACGAGCCGGGCCCGCCGATGACGCAATCTTCGTAGTACCAATCGAGATTGTCGATATCCATTGTAGAATAGGACGGCTCCTTGATCATGATCGGCAGTCCGTTGATGACGATGCCTTTCGCCAGCGCCTCGTCGCGAACCCGCGTGACCGGGTCGCCGTTGTTGTTCGGTCCGTCGCCGGAAATGTCGATCACGCGCCGCAATCCCCGCTGCGGATCCTGGTCGAACAGCGGCATGGCGAAAAGGATGGCTCCAGAGATCGAGGTCCGCGATCCCCGGCGGACCGGCGTCTGCATGATCTCGTTGGCGACGGCGTCGGCTGTCTCGGGGCCGTCGACGACGCGCCAGGGAAAGATGATCTTCTGGTCCCTGGAGGCCGACCATTCGAAGTAGGTCACCGAGATTTTGCCGTTTGGACCGGAGCGCAGCGCCTGCAGGAATTCCTTGGACACGATGGCCTGTGCGTAGCCCTCCCGCTGGACCGCGAGCTCGTCCATGTCCATGGAATAGGAGACGTCGACCGCGATGACGAGTTCGACGTCGACGGAAGGCGCGGCCTGCTTGTCCACCACTTCCGAGCTTTGGCTCGGCGCGACGATTCCGGCGACACCGCTGCCGGCGAGCAGACTACCGAGGATGACCGCACCCAATGAGACACACCGCTGCATCGTGGACCTCCGCATCCCCAATGGTGGCACGAGAGGTAAATCAAACAAAGCAGAACATGCCTTCATCGCGTTCAAGTTAATGGGATTGCATGTACACTGGTTGGCGGCGCCTTGAGCGGTACGACTAGGCCGACTTCCGTGCCGCTAGTTGCCAGCTTCCACCGCACGAACGTTGAGGGAATGCGGGCGCTGATAGGTGTCAGCGGTTGCTGCGATGAACCCCCGGGAACGATGCCGGCGATGTCCAAAGGTTTTCTAGAACAAATCTTCCGGCCGGGCTTCGCCAGGGAGAGACATTTCCCGAGGCGCCTGCTTACCGGGCGTTCGGACCGCATCGTTGTAACAATGGGTATGCCTGCGGCGGTCTATTGCTGGTAATAAAGCCGATCCACAAAAGTCTCTGTGGACTTACATTCGCGGACGAGCATAAACGTGCGCGCTGGATCGAAGACATGCGCGGATACGGCCGATGCGGCAACTAACGGCGGACTCTCATCGCTGCACCGGCCGTAGCACGATCGAGCTCGGCCCACGCCCCAGCTTTCGTCTTGATTTGCCTCAACCTCGCCTCGCTCACCTTTGCTATTGTGTTTCATGCTGTGGGCGAACGTGAAGGTCTATGACCATGGACGACGTATCCAGGCGAAAGATTCAGGCATTACTCGATCAGCACCGCACCATGCGTATCGCGACGCTGCGTCCGGACGGCTGGCCCCAGGTAACTACCGTGGGCTACGCCAACGACGGCTTTGCGATCTATTTCCTGTGCGGGAAAGAAAGCCAAAAAGCATCCAATCTGACCCGCGATAACCGCGCATCTCTCGCGATCGACGACGACACGCCGCAGGTAATGGAAATCACCGGGCTGTCCATGGCGGCGCGGGCCGAAGTGGTCAACGATCCGGTCGAAGGCGAAAAAGCGTTGCGGCTGCTATTCCAGAGATATCCGGAACAGAAATCCATGCCGGCTGCGCTGCCGATGCCCGGAGATGTTCGCATCTTTCGGCTGACGCCAACCGTGATCTCAGTGCTCGACTACACCAAGGGATTTGGCCATACCGATCTCGTCACGTGCTGAACGCAGCTTCTATCCAGCACGTCCCTTACCGAGACGGTCTGAGGGGTGACTGGATGTCGCCTTTGGCTCATCGCGACATTTTACTGCCGCGCAGCAATTATGTCGCTCTTCACCCTGGCTGCGTGAAAACGCAAAAGTGCGAAACACGACTAGAATTGGATTCTACAGTTCGTCGTCAAAGTTGAAGGCACTTTCGACCTTGCGCGCGACATCGGTCTTGGACAAACAACTTCTTCTATCGCGCTCAAGCGTCTTAGCGTTTTCACGCAGCCAAGACCCGAAACGGACTTCGTTAGCAAAGAGAAGCTCGTTATCAATCGCAGACCTCAGTCATTATTCCGTGAGTGAAAGCACCCTTGGGCAGCTGCAAGCGGCACCCTTGTCGCACTGGACGGCATATCTGAGAGTTGCAATAGATCTGCCCCGTGGCCTGCGGCTTTGCAGGCGTGGCTTCGCTCTTCTTTCTCTCGTCGTCTCGCGGCTTGGCCTCGCGGGTGGCAACCGGCTTCTTGTCCGGCGTCTTCCCACACTCGTTGGCGTCGTTGACGCGATAGCCCGCGCGGCAGGTGACCTTGACGCAGGCATCGCCATCGGCCTTGAAGCCGTGCTCGCAGACCAGCGGGCAGACCCGGCCTGATTTGGCCTTGATGGCATCGAGCGCTTCGAAGCTCGCCTGCTTGGCGTCAAACTTCGTTCCCGCGTATTTGTTGAATAGCGTCAGCGAGCGTTGCGATGACGCGTTCCAGTCGCAGTCGGCCGCGGCCGCGAGACAGCCGACCCGGCGGAGTTCGGACTGTATCAGCCTCGCAGTCTCCTGCGGAGATAGGCTCGACGGTGAAGAGGTCGGGTCAACGGCGGCAACTTTCTGTTCGCTCTCCCGCGCTTTCGCGTCCGCCGCCTGCTTCGCAGCCATTTCTGCGGCCGCCTTGTCGCTTGCGATCTTGTCGGCGAGCGCCTTCTCGGCGGCCTGCTTGTCGGCCAGCGCCTTGGCGACGGCGGCTTCTGCATCCTTCCTGCGCTGCTCTGCTGCGGCTGCCTTGACTTCCTCAATCTGCTTGGCCTTCTCTGCCGCTAGCCGCGCGTCCTCTGCCGCTTTGGCGGCCGCAGCTGCCTTCTCCTGTTCAGCTTTCTTGGCCCGCTCGGCGGCAAGCCGAGACTTCTCGTCCTCGGCTTGCCTCGCCTTTTCCGCGGCGGCGGCCCGGGTTTCTTCGGCGACAATCTTGCTCAATTGGCCCTTCGCAAGGTCGGTATAGAAGCCGCTTGGATAGCGGTTGATGAAAGAGGATCAGAACGTCGCGGGTGCCAATCTGGAGCGCGAGCTCGTAGTCCCGCCGGATTTCGCTGTCCGGGCTGGCCTGCGGTCCAGCCGCGACCGGCTTCGCCGGCACAAGCGCCACGTCATCGCCGCCGAGCGAACCATAGACAAAGGGCTCCTGCTTGTTGCCGGTGGCCTTGAGCACGTCGTCACGGACGAAACGAAAAGCCTTGCCGAGATCGAGCCCCGGCGTCGGCAGGCGTTCGACCAGCGCGGTGGCAAACGGGCTGTTCTTGCTATCGCCGTCCGAGGCCGTTGAGCCCGCCTTCGCCGCGAAGGCGATCATGGTGTTCGGGCTGGTCGGCTCGACCTTGGCAAGGCCTCGGCCGATCGCGCGCGAGGCGACCGTCCGCTTCATCGTCTTGGCGAAAGGATTGTCGCGGCAGGCATCCAGGATGACGAGCCGCAGCTGCTTGGCCGGTTCCACGGCGAACAGCGCGCGGTCAAGCGCAACGGTCTCGTCGAGCACGTCACCGTCTGTCTCCAGCGCGGCATCAGTGGGGATCAATAGTTGGTGCCGTCGAGCTCGATGCCGTGGCCGGCATAATAAATGACGGCAACGTCGGCATCGCGGGTCCGGCCCGCAAACTCGCGCAACGACCTGCGCATGTCGGCGGCATTGAGGTCGAGCCTTACATCGACATCGTCGAAGCCGGCCGTCTTGAACATGCCACCGACCAGAGTGGCGTCGTTAACCGGATTGGCGAGCCTCGGGGCGCTCTTGTAGGCCGAATTGCCGATCACCAGCGCAACGCGCCGTTCGGCCATCGCCGGTCCGCATCCGAGCCACACGGCAAAAATGATCAAAAGAAGACGAAGCGCGCCCATTACAGTCCCAAATCAATGGTAGCAGCGTATCCAGAGCGTGGCGAAAGGCAAGCGGACGGTATGTGATGCCGATCACAGGGGGGCTGGCAAACGCGCGTTCAGGACCGATGGTAGGTAGTATTTCATACTCGGGCCCAAACGCCGCGGCGCACAGCCAGTCCGTAGCGAGCGTCGAGAAAGTGTATTTCAGCTTGTGGCCCGTGGCTGACCTCAGCCCAGAGCACGGTGGTGTCGGCTTCCGAGAGATGACCCGACCAAGGGCATGCTGGCTGCCGAGGGCAGCCTTTGACCCATAGCGGCTTCCCGGCCATGGCGCGAAACTGCGGATTTGTATAAGCTTGAGCATCGTTCTGACCCATCCGGGGGAGCGAGATGCGGCGACGCAGCGGAAGTGAGCATCCGGTCAAGGAGCGGCGCGTGAGCGGGCGCAAAGCGCCCAACCCGTCGAGCGCAGCCCCATCCATTGCCGACCTGCAACAGCAGCTAGACACGCGCACCCGCGAACTGAAAGAAGCACGTGAGCGGGAGGCCGCGACCGCGGAGGTGCTGCAGGTCATCAATTCCTCGCCCGGCGATCTCGCCCTGGTGTTTCAGGCGATGCTCGAGAAAGCGATAGAGCTGTGCAGAGCCGGGTTTGGCACTCTTTGGACTTACGACGGGGAGCGATTTAGCGTCGCCGCCACCTACGCGGTGCCAGCCGCGCTCGCCGAGTTTGTCCGCGAGCCTGTGCCGGTGGCGGCTTCGGCAAGTCTTCTGGACATCGTGCGCGGTCAAAGTCTGGTTCATGTTGTGGATTTGGCGGCGACAGAGCTCTATCAGGCCGGCAATCACGTGCGCCGCGCCTATGTCGACCTGGGCGGCGCGCGCACGCTGATCAGCATCGCGCTGCGCAAGGATAACGCCCTGCTTGGCGCTTTCAACGTCTACCGTCAGGAGGTGCGACCATTCTCCGATAAGGAGATCGCGCTCGTACAGAACTTCGCCGCACAGGCCGTGATTGCCATCGACAACGCGCGGCTCCTGGGCGAACTGCGCCAGCGCACCGACGAGCTTACAGAAGCATTGGAACAGCGGACGGCAACCTCCGAAGTGCTCCAGATCATCAGTCGTTCCCCAGGCGATCTTCAGCCAGTGTTTGCTGCGATCCTGGAGAACGCCTCGCGCATCTGCCAGGCCAAGTTCGGCATGCTGATGCTGGCAGAGGGTGATGCTTTTCGACTGGGCGCGGCCCACAACGCGCCGCAAGCATTCGTTGATTTCATGCTGCGCGGGCCGGTACGGCCCAATCCGCACATCACCTTTGGCCGCGCAGTAGCAACCAAGCAGGTTGCGCAAACGACAGACATCACCATCGAGCAACCTTACCTTCAAGGCGACCCTTTGGCGGTGGCAGCCGCCGAGCTCGGCGGCTATCGTACTGTCCTGGCTGTGCCAATGCTCAAGGAGAGCAACGTCATCGGCACGCTGGTGTTTTTCCGGCAGGAAGTACGCGCGTTCAACGACAAGCAGATTGCGCTGGTCCGGAATTTTGCTGCTCAAGCCGTCATTGCCATTGAGAACGCGCGGCTCCTGGGCGAGCTACGCGAGCGCACAGCCGACTTGACTGAATCCTTGCAGCATCAGACCGCGACCGCCGATGTGCTGAAGGTCATCAGCCGCTCGACCTTCGACCTCAAGCCCGTGCTGGAGACGGTCGCCCGGACCTCGGCGCATTTATGCGAGGCTGAGATGGCGTTCATCTCGCAGCGCGATGGCGACGTCTTCCGCTACATCGCGGCCGTCAGTTCGACTCCTGAAGCGGCGGCTGGCGCCGTCAGATTGCAGAAGTACCTTGATACTCATCCGGTTTCCGGGCTTTCGGGCCAGCGCACGATGACCGGACGCGTCATCTCGCAACGCCGCGCCGTTCAGATCGCCGATATCACCGCCGACGCGGAATATCAGTTTCCCGAGATCTTCGAGCTCGCGAGAGTACGCGCGCTCCTCGGCGTGCCGCTGCTGCGCGACGGCGAGCCGATTGGTATGATGAGCATGGCGCGCCAACGACCTGAGCCGTTTACCGAACGGCAGATCGAACTGGTGTGCACCTTCGCCGACCAGGCGGTCATCGCAATCGAGAATGCGCGGCTCTTGACCGAGCAACGCGAAGCGCTCGAGCGACAAACCGCGACCGCCGAAGTGCTGCAAGTCATCAATTCATCGCCGGGCAATCTCGCGCCGGTGTTCAATACCATCCTGCTGAAGGCACACCGCCTCTGCGATGTCGCTTATGGCAGCCTGCAGGTCTACGATGGCGATCGGTTCCGCGCTGTCGCGGTGCATGATCTGCCGGAACAATTCGCCGATATCTTGCGACGGGGTTTTCGGGCATCAGATCATCCCGCCGGCCGGCGCCTGCTCGCCGGCGAGCGCCTCGTGCACCTCGCCGACTGCGCCGAAATCGACCATCCGGTGATGCGAGGTGCAGTCGAACTTGGCGGGATTCGTACCGCGCTGTTCGTGCCGCTGCGTCGCGACGAGACGCTTCTCGGAATGATCGTCTGCGGCCGACGCGAAGTCAGGCCCTTCACCGAGGACGCGATCGCCATCTTGGAGGGATTTGCCGCACAAGCCGCGATCGCGATCGAGAATGCGCGGCTGTTGGGAGAGTTACGCGAGCGCCAGGCCGAACTACGCACAACCTTCGACAATATGGGTGACGCTGTCGCAATGTTCGACGCCGCGGGTCGCCTGGCGGCATGGAACCACAATTTGCAGGAGATGCTCGACCTGCCGGAGTCCCTGCTTGCCGCGCGGCCGCGCCTTGCCGAACTTTTCCACTATCTTGCTGCGCGCGGCGAGTTCGGCTCGGCCGATCTCGAAACGCAACTGAGCCGCTCCCTCGAAGATACGAGGCACGAAATGCGTTACGAACGGACGCGTCCGGACGGTCGCGTCGTCGAGGTGCGCCGCAATCCAGTGCCGGACGGCGGCTTCGTGATGATCTATGCCGACATCACGGAGCGAAAGCGCGCGGAGGAAGCTATCGGCGCGGCACGCGATGCCGCCGAGGCCGCATTGCGTGACTTGCAGGCGGCTCAGGATCGCCTGGTCCAGACCGAAAAGTTGGCCTCACTTGGTCAGCTCACGGCGGGCATCGCGCATGAGATCAAGAACCCGCTCAATTTCGTCAACAACTTCTCCAGCGTATCGGTGGAACTGATCGACGAACTGCATGAGGCGCTCGGGCGAGTGACGCTCGACGACAATGCGCGCACCGAGATCACCGAATTGGCCGGCACCCTGCGCGCCAATCTGGGCAAGATCGTCCAGCACGGCAAGCGGGCCGATTCCATCGTCAAGAACATGCTGCAGCATTCGCGCCAAGGTTCTGGCGAGCGTCGTCCCGCCGACATCAACGCGATCGTCGAGGAAAGTCTCAACCTCGCCTATCACGGTGCGCGCGCGGAGAAGCCGGGCTTCAACATCACGGTCGAGCGATACCTCGACCCCACCGCGGGGACGGTCGAACTCTACCCGCAGGAAATCACGCGAGTGTTCCTCAACCTGATTTCAAACGGCTTTTACGCAGCCACGAAGCGCAAGGAAGGCGCCGGCGACGGTTTCGAGCCAAGGCTGAGCGCAGCAACAAGAAATCTCGGCAGCGCCGTTGAAATCCGGTTTCGCGACAATGGCGCCGGCATTCCTGCTGAGGTCAAGGAGAACATATTCAATCCATTCTTCACCACCAAGCCGGCCGGCGAAGGAACAGGGCTCGGCCTTTCTATTTGCCATGATATCATCGTAAAGCAGCATGGCGGACGGATCGACGTCGATACCGAGCCTGGCGCCTTTACCGAATTCATCATCACGCTGCCGCGCACTGCGACCGCACCACTGCAGACCGGAGGCAAGAGTTGAGCGTTTATATCCTGGTCGTAGATGACGAGCCCGACGTGGAAGTGCTGTTCCGTCAGCACTTCAGGCGCGATCTGCGGCGCGGCCGTTTTCTAATGGAGTTTGCACGTTCGGCGCCGGTCGCGCTGCAACGCGCGCTCGAGATTCGCGATGCCACCCTCATCCTGATCCTGTCGGATATCAACATGCCCGGGATGAGCGGGCTGGAGATGCTGCCGATCGTGCGGTCGGCCCGACCCGATGTTCCCGTCATCATGATCACAGCTTATGGCGATGCCGAAACCAAGCGCAAAGCGCTGGAGAAAGGCGCGACCAACCTATTGACCAAACCGATCGATTTCGAGGCGCTGCGCCAGGAGATTGACGCAAGGCTCGAGCAAGCCGCATGACCGCCACCATCCTCGTGGCCGATGACGGTATGCGTTCCGGTTGATGCGCACCAACCGCTGACCCCATAATTTGAGATGGGAACGACATCTCCAAAGTCCGCTTTTGATGCTGTGGACCGCTCCTCCACCGGCACGAGAGTGCCAAGGAATGGTGCCGTCTTGAGGCTCCCACGATTCGGAGGAGCAACCTATGCAGTCGATTTCGACGATTGGCCTTGATATTGCGAAGTCGGTCTTCCAAGTGCACGGCGTTGATGCAGCCGGTCAGGTGGTCGTACGCCGTTAGTTGAGGCGCCGCTACATCTTGGCGTGTTTCCAGAAGTTGCTGCCATGCCTGGTGGGGATCGAAGCTTGCGCATCATCGCACCATTGGTCAGCGAGCGCCGCTGCTGGCGCAGGAGCGCGTCGGAATCCCAACTGGCGAGAGCGGCGAACGAGGGCGTCTGGAAGAAAGTCAGCCTAAACGCAGCAATCTAGGAGGCTTCACAAATCCCGCAATTCAACAAAAAGAACCTCGAACTCACTATCCGCGCGATAGAACACTGGCGGCCGTCCCAACGGCGCCGCGACAGATAGGTCCTGTCCGCCTGCAAATGACTGGCCGGTCCAGACATGAATCCAGTCGGTCCCTGTCGGAAGGTAGAGGCTCCGCTGATCCTGACCCGCCTGCCAGACGGGCGCGACAAGCAGATCACGGCCATAAAGGTAGCAATCCTGAATGCCATAGGTTCGCCGGTCGTCTTCGTGATGGAGAAACAGCGGACGTTGCACCGGCAGGCCCCGGCGCGCAGCTTCCAGCGACAACGCCCGCAGGTAAGGCGAGAGGTGAACGTAGATCGACGTCATCGCAGCGAAATGCGCGAGAACCGTCGGATCGCCGTCGAGCTGAAGATTGTCACGGGGCCTGTTGCCTTCGTGGCTGCGCATCACAGGCGTAAAGGCCGCCATCTCGCTCCAACGCATCAGCAGCTCGGGTGTGCGCACACTGCCGAATAGGCTGGTGTAGCCGCCGATGTCGGAGTGGTGATAGGCGTTGCCGAGTAATCCCGACGACAGGGCGGCGCAGATCACCGTGACCAGCCCGTCATGCCTGGAAAAGTCGACCGATTGATCGCCGGCCCATAGCCACGGGCAGAACTTCTGCACGCCCGTAAAGCCGGATCGCATGAAGAACACGACCTCGCCGGTGCGGCCGCGGCTCGCCACCGCCTTCGCATTCACTTCGGCCCACAGCGTCGGCCAGAGGTTGTGCGCAAGCCTTGCATCGATGCCGCTGGCAAGACGCACCTCGACCGGCAGATATTCCCCGAAATCAGCCATCCAGCCGGATAGGCCGTAGTCGAGCATGTTCCTGCCGATGATGACTTCGGAGAACCATGCCGCGGCATGCGGATTGGTGAAATCCACGGTGCCGCAGTGGAATTCACCGAAATCGATCAGGGCCGTTTGTCCGGAGGCATCCTTGACGAAATAGCCGGCATTCTCGGCTTCCGCGAACAGGACGCCATCGCTGGCGAGATACGGGTTCACGTAACCGAGAAAGCGGACGCCCTGGTCGTTCAATTCGGCGATGCGCTGCCGCAGGCCAGGATAACGCGTCTCGTTCGCCTTCCAGTCCCAGAACAGCCGCGCACCGAAGGTTGTCTGTCGAATCCCGACCCAGTCCTCGCACCAGAGACCGGACACCTTGACGCCCGCCGTGCGCATGGTCGCGAGGCGCGTGAACGAGTTCGCGCCGTCCTTCAGGCCGATGATCGCGCCATTGTAGATCCACTCCGGAAGCGGTGGTTGGCGACCGAACCGATCGGACAGCGTCTCCACCAGCGCGACGAACGACGGCGCGGCAAACAACTCGATGCGTTCAGGGACGGCCCAGGCCTCGATCTCGTGAAACTCGCTCTCGCGAAAATCGAACACGCTGTAGGCTGACGTCTCGACGTGAAGCGCGTAGCGCGCTGAGGAGATGTAGGTCGGCTGCGGATAGTTGGTGTGATAGTAGTCGCCGCCCGCGTGGCCGGTCGCGTCCGCCTTGAAGGTGATCTCCGTCGTCTTGTCGCGTCCGACGCCCGGCTCCGAACTCCACAACGGATACCGTCGTCCACGCAGATCAAAATAGGAGAATTGCTCGCCGCCGCCCCAGATATGCTCGTCGCGGTCAGCCACGACGCGCAGCCAGAATCGATTCACGGCGGAATCGAGCGAGCGCAGCTTCAGCGCATTGCCCTCAAGCGTCGCCGCGAGGCGCGGCGGCTGCCCGGTGGCAGAGGACAACATGATCGTGTTGCCGTCGATCTCGGCATGCGCGAGCGGGCAGCGTTCGACGAGGCGATCCTCGATTTCGAAGCGGCCGCGATGCATTTCGATGCGGTCATTGCCGCGGCCGATGAAGAAACATGGCGCCGCAGCGCTGTGCAACAGTATCCGGCGACCCGAAATGGACAGCACAAAGCCGGACGAGGTCGTGTCAAGTTTCAAGTCCATTTCTTCCGGCCTTTCCGTCAGCCCTTGACGCCACCTGCGGTCAACCCCGAGACGACGCGCTCCTGGAAAATCACGATCAGGATCGCGATGGGCACGATGCCGACCACAAGCGCAGCCGAGATCACCGGCCAGGGAAACGCAAACTCGCCCTGATAGAGCTGGATGCCGACCGGCAGCGTGCGCAATCCCGGATTGGAGTTGAACGACAGGGCCAGCAGGAATTCGTCCCAGGCGTTGACGAAGGCGAGGATGCCGGCGGTGAAGACACCGGGCGCCGACAGCGGCACCACCACCCTGAACAGGGCGCCGAACCGCGTGCAGCCGTCGATCATGGCCGCATTCTCCAGATCGCGCGGAATACCTTCAAAGAAGGAGGTCAGCACCAGGGTGCAGACGGGCAGGCTCAGCACGGTGTAGGGCAGGATCAATGCCGTCCACGAATTGAGGAGATTGAGAGCGCGCATCGTCTCGAACAGCGGGACCAGCAGCGTCACCAGCGGAAAGGTGGAGACTGCGATGATGACGGACATGATCAGCCCCCTGAACCGCAAGTTCAGCCGCGCGAGCGCGTAGGCTGCGAGCACCGAGACCAGCAGCGTCAGCGCGGTCGAGAGCAGCGCGACCATGAAGCTGTTGAACAGGAAGGTGAGCAGCGGCTGGTCGGAGAACGCCTGGATGTAATTCCGCAGCGTTGCAGCGTGCGGGAGCCAGGTGATCGGCTTCTGCGTGAGCTCCGCCTCGGTCTTGAATGAGGTCAGCAGGATCCAAAGCGCCGGGAATAGGCCGTTGACGATGAGAATGAGCGCGGCGATGGCCCGCAGCGGCTTGCCTGACAGAGCCGAGTCGAACGTAGAGGCGGCAGCCGTGGTCATGATGCAGCCCCGCTGCCGCGGATCATGCGCAAGTATAGCGCGGTGACCAGCATCGACAGGCCGAACATCACCACGGCGAGCGCCGACCCGTAGCCCAGGTCAAGGAACGACACCGTGTTTTGATGAATGTACATGGCCAGCGTCGCGGTTTCGGTGCCCGGCCCTCCGCCCGTCATCATGTAGGGAATGTCGAAAGTCTGCAGCGCGGTGATAGTGCGGAAGATCAGCGCGACGACGATCGTGGGCGTCAGCAGCGGCAGCGTGATCTCGAAGAACTGCCGCACGCGCCCGGCGCCGTCGACGTCGGCGGCCTCGTAAAGCGAACGCGGAATGGTCTGCAGGCCTGCGAGAATGATCATCGCCATGAAGGACGAGGCCTTCCAGATGATGGCCAGGCAGATCGCGGCGAAGGCGAGCCGCGGCGAGTTAAACCAGATCACGCCCGGCAGGCCGATCCGGTTGAGCACGTCGTTGACGACGCCGTACTCGGAATGGAAGAACCAGCCGAAGATCAGGCCGGCGAAGGAGAGCGGCAACGCCCAGGGAATGAGCAGCGAAAGCCTGACCGGCCATTTCATCTGGAATGGCAGATTGGCGAGCAGCGCGAGTGCGAACCCGACGACGAGCGAGCCGGGCACGGTGATGAGCGTGATCAGCACCGTGTTCCAGGTCGCCTGCCAGAACACCGGATCGTCGGGCATCTGCTTGAAGTTCGCGAGCCCCGCGAACCGCGCCGGCAGGCCCGACGTCAGCGAGAGGTCGAGAAAGCTGGTGTAGATCAGCCGGCTCACCGGATAGACGATCATCACGCCGAGCAGGATCGCGGCGGGCGCCAGAAGCATCACGGCAAGTGTGGTGTCATCAGGGTCGGACCAGCGCGACAGCCACGAACGCCGCACAACCGGGCGATCGGCCTCGCTCTTGAACATCGATGTCGTCGTCATCAGGTCCGATCCGGACTGCAGTACGCGCTTTAGCGGATGATCCGCTTCAGGCGTGCCTCGATCTGAGCGGCGCCGTCCGCCGGCGTGGTCGCGCCCGCCAGCACCGCGTTGACCGTGGTCCGGATCGCTTCACTGACCTCGTTGTAGCGCGGCGTCACCGGCCGCGACTTTGCCGTCTCGACGATCGACTGCGCGTCGGCGAACCACGGCACCGCCTTGGTCACGTCGGCGTCCTTGTAAAGCTTGCCGTAGGTCGGCAGCAGGGAGCCGTTGATGGCCACGAATTTGGAGACTTCTGGACTCGATAAATATTCAACCAGCTTCTTCGCTTCGTCCTGATGCTTGGAAAAGGCGGAAACGCCCCACTCCCAGCCGCCAAGGCAGGTCGCCTGTTCGCCGCCCTTGACGGCCGGAAGCCGTGCGACGCCAACCTTGCCCGCGACCGCGGACTCGGCGCCCTGCGACATTGCCCATGCATAGGCCCAGTTCACCGCGAACAGGACGTTGCCGGCCTGGAACTCCTTGCGCGTATCGTCGGTCGCGACCTCGGCAATGTTCTTCTTGGCGACGCCGCTCTCGGCAAAACCCTTCCAGAGCGCGAGCGATTTAGTCGCCGCCTCGCGATCGAAATCGAGCTTGCCATGCTTGGTCACCACCTTGCCCTGGCTCCAGTACGGCACCAGGAAGGTGCAGACCGCACCTTCGATCGCCTTGCCCTGGAACGACAGACCCTGCAGGTTCGGATTGTTCTCGCCGTCCGCGACCTTCTTGGCGGCGTCCGCGAGTTCGTCCCAGGTTTTTGGCGGCTGAAGCCCGTATTTGTCCAGCAGGTCCTTGCGGTAATACAGAAACATGGAATCGGCGAAGGCGGGGAGCGCCACCACCTTGCCGTCGATCGTGTTCGCCTCGGCATAGGCGCGCAGATAGGAAGACATGTCGCTTGCGATCGGGCTGGTCCAGCCCGCCGCCGCAAACTGCGCCGGGCGGATCACGTCGAGCATCAGCACGTCGAGGGAGGAGTCCTTCGCCGTGAGCACCGTGTTGAGATATTGCGCCTGCATGTCCGAGGTCGTACCGCCGAGCTCGATACTGACCTTGACGCCGGGATTGCGCGCTTCGTACTGATCAAGCAGCGTGCGCCAGATGGCGGGCTGCCCCTGGCTCGTGACGAACACCTTCAAATTTGTCTCGGCGGATGCCCCGGTTGCGAATGCGGCCGCGGCACACGCGAGTAGCAATCCCGCCATCTTGGAAATGCGTCCTGAACTCATGCCTTCCTCCCGGATAATCGCCGCTTGTTGCGGCTTGCTTGCTGTTGGTGGTCTCGCTGCGCACTCTTTACTGCAAGGCGCGCTCCGTCTCCGGATCGAACAGGTGAATCTTCGCGGGGTCCAGCCCCAGCTTGATGGCTTCGCCGGCTTGCGGGCGCAGCTCGGGCGGCAGCCGCGCGGTCAGCGTCGCGCCGCCCACCGCAAAATGCACCAGCGTATCGGAGCCGAGCGGCTCGACGACCTGAACCTGGCAGTTCAGGCCGATGTCGGACATCAGGGGCGTGAAATGCTCGGGCCTGATGCCCACGATGAATTCACGCCCGTCGGCGGCCCAGAGTTTTGTGCCGGCGAGGCTCGCAAGCGGCAGACGGTTGCCGTCGGCGAAGTCGAGATAGCCTCGGGCGGCCCTGGCCTTCGCAAAATTCATCGAAGGAGCGCCGACGAAGCCACCGACGAAAACGCTCGCCGGATCATTGTAGACTTGGTCCGGCGTGCCGATCTGTTCGATATCGCCACCGCGCAGGATGACGATGCGGTCGGCCAAGGTCATCGCCTCGACCTGGTCGTGGGTGACATAGACGATGGTGGTCCCGATCGTCTGATGCAGCCGCTTGATCTCCGTGCGCACCTGCCCGCGCAGTTTTGCGTCGAGATTGGAGAGCGGTTCGTCGAACAGGAAGACCTGCGGCCGCCGGACGATGGCGCGGCCCATCGCAACGCGCTGACGTTGACCGCCGGAGAGCTGTCCCGGCCGCCGGTCGAGCAGATGCGTGATGCCGAGCACCTCCGCCGCGTCCCTGATCTTGGCGTCCGCGTCCGCCGCATTCGCGCCGCGCACCTTCAGGCTAAAGCCCATGTTCTCGCGCACCGTCTTGTGCGGGTAGAGCGCGTAGTCCTGGAAAACCATGGCGATGTCGCGCTCGCGCGGCGGCAGATCGTTGACGATGCGATCGCCGATCCGGATCTCGCCGCCGCTGATGCGTTCAAGGCCGGCGATCATGCGCAGCGTGGTCGACTTGCCGCAGCCGGACGGACCGACGAGCACGACGAATTCACCGTCCGTGATCTCGAGGTCGATCGCCTTGACGACGCGAAACGCGCCGTAGCTCTTCTCAAGCTTGCGCAGGCTGACCGAAGCCATGAGCCCGTTCTCCCGTCCCGACGGTTCTTGCAGCCGCGGTGATCATCTATAGTAGCGCTGCGATTTATGGAAATCAACGACTGAGCCACACCCAGCTCAATCCGGCGAACTATGATGTACAATTCCATGATATCTAGCTGATTTCACAAACTATATCGTTAGACAGGCGAAACGAGGTTGTATGGCTTCCAAGCTTCAGCTAAGTAATAGCGCTATTATCTTGAGCCACGACCGCATGGCCGCATCAAAGCCCACACGCACCCGGCGCAAGATGCAACGGGTCACGATCATGGATGTGGCGGCGCGCGCAGAGCTGTCGCCCTCCACCGTGTCCCTCTATTTCAGAAAGCCAGATGCGGTCTCGGCCGCGGCGAGCGGGGCGATCGCACGCGCCATCGAAGCGCTCGATTACGTGCCGAACCTGATGGCCGGTGGCCTGGCAGCGGCCTCATCGCGCGTCGTGAGCATCATCGTGCCATCGGTCCGCAATGCGTTCTTCGCCGAGACCGTCGCTGCCCTGCAGGACGAACTCGGCAAGCAGCGACTACAGGTGATGCTCAGCCACACCGAGTACAAGGAGCACGACGAGGAGAACCTGGTCCGCACGGCACTGTCCTGGGCCCCCGCCGCTGTCGTCTTGACCGGCCTTTCTCACAGCCCGGCAACGCGCAGGCTGCTCCGCGACAGCAAGGTGCCTGTTGTCGAGATCTGGGAGCTTGGTTCCCCAACCATGGACATGGCAGTCGGCTTCCACCACGACCAGGTTGGTCACGCCGCTGCGTCGCATCTTGTTCAGCGCGGGCGCAAGCGATTACTGTATCTCGGCGCCCGTCTCCACGAGGATCGCCGCGCGGCGCGGCGTGCCCAAGGCTTCGTCGAGACGGCTCGAAACGTCCCTGACGTCACCGCAGAGATCATCCAGCACCCCGCTCCGGCGAGCGCCGAAGTCGGCGCCATGCTGCTTGGCGAGGCCATGCATCGGTTTCCGAATGTCGACGGGGTCGCCTGCTCCAACGATCATGTCGCCCTGGGCGTAATTTTCGAATGTCAACGGCTTGGCATCTCTATCCCCCAGCGCCTGTCGGTGGTCGGCTTTGGCGACTTGAGCTTCAGCGCAGCCGCAAATCCATCGCTGACGACAATCCGCCCGCCCGGCGACCTGATCGGCAAGGAAGCCGCGCGACTTATAATCGCTCGGATCCTGCATCCCGACATCGGGCCGGAACAGGCTGTAATCGATACGCGGTTCACCCTGCTGCATCGGCAAAGCAGCTGATAGTCAGATGATCACGCCGGGTTGTTTCAGCGAGATAGGCAGTGCTAATATCAATGGAGCGGCGTGGCGCTCATGCTGGTCCCCAACTTCCCGGCCGTTGTGGCCGAGCTTCGGCTCGAGCAGGTCGGCGGCGTGCTCCTCTTCTGCAACTCGCGCCAAGCGTGTCATTCGGCGCACTGATTGAGCCCTTCTCTGGAGTGCACCCCTCGGGCCGGACAGGATCAAGCTGTCATTGCTGATCCAAATGGGATCCCTGCCTTACCGGGCGCAATAGGCTGATAACATTTGAGAAGTTGTTCTTTCAGAGGGTCCCAATCGGCGCCGATTGGGGCCCCCTCTCAAAGTGCTGAATTCGATTTTGAATCAACCACGGATGAGGTCCCGACTTCGGTGCCGAAACACGTGCTGATCAACTATCCCGCCGAAGAAGAGCACGCCTGGGACGACGTCGTCACCCACATAACGAGATCGACGGCAGGTATCGACCGGGCCAAGATTGGTCACTGGAGGTGGCCGATGCAGCTAATAGGCCGATCTTCTCAATCAGCATATCTTCTACACGAATGCGTTAGGAACCAACTCCGGCTCTTGAACCAAGCCGCTCATCCTTGGTTGCTCATGAATGGAGGAAGCTGCAATGCCTCGTTACTTCTTTCATTAGCATGCGCGAGCCAAAAGACAGAAGACCTGCGTGGAGAACTGTTCCCGACGGATGGGGCAGCATGTCACCGAGCCGCGCAGCGGATGCCAGACGGCCTCAAAAGAGCTGCGGAGCGTCCCCTACACCTATGTCTCCATTGCGGTAACTGACGGCAGCCGAACCCTGTTCGTGGTGAGGGGAACAGTCGTTGTCGAACGGGGGTAAGGCGACGTCGGCCGCGAGCGCGCGCGGGTCGCCGTACTGCCACTACTGCGGTGCATGAGTCCGAAATGGCCCTTCGCTTCCCAGCGGCCCCTCTTAATTTGAGAATGCAAAAATGAGGAGGACAACATGCCGAACGGGTATTGGATCGGGCGCATCGATGTGATCAAACCCGAATACACCAAAGCCTACGGCCCCGCCCTCGCGGCGGTGCTCTGCAAATACCACGCGAAATTCCTGGTACGCGGCGGCACATTCGAGGCGGTGGAGGGCAAGGCGCGCGACCGCAACATCGTGATCGAGTTCAAGGACTACGAAACCGCGCTCGCCTGCTACCGCTCACCTGAATACACCAAGGCGAGGGCACTGCGCGCGGGCGCGACATCCATATCATCGTGATCGAGGGCTACGAGGGCCCGCAGCCCACGGATTGAGCCCCGCCTCGGCGGCGCGCACCACGCAGCTGAATTTTGCCTCGTTGGTCGTTCGCACTGCCGAATGTCTCCTTCTGGCCTTGGTTGTGTGCAAACAGATAGTCGGCACGCGACCGTGGTCGCCAATCCTTGCAGACGGCCGAGGTTCTCGCCTCGGATCGTCCAATGACCGGCCAAAGTAGGAATCGCGACGCGGTATTGCGCTTTTGGACGCACTTCCCGGGCCTTCAGGCGGCGCGGATGGCTGCAATCAGGCTCGCTTTGCCGACGATGTTCATCACCCGTGTGAGGTTATAGGCGAGAACATGCAGCGCCATCTCGGCGGCGACGTTCCGTAGGCGCTTCGTCAGGAAGTGGGTCGCACCCATACGGGCTTTGATCGTGCCGAAGGGATGCTCGACCGTCTCGCGCCGCGTCCGCATGGCGTTGGGATTGGAATCGAGCCGTCTCTGGACTTCCTCGACCACATGCTCGTGCTCCCAGCGCGTGATGCGGCGCTCCTTGGACGGCGTACATTGGCTCTTGATCGCGCAGCCTTGGCAGGCCGCCGTCGACCAGTAACGGCGCAGCGTCATTCCATGCTCGATGTTGGTGTAGTGATAGGGCAGCAACTGGCCGGATGGGCAGCGGTAGACGTCCTGATCAGGCAGGTAGGCGAAGTCCTGTTTGCCGAACCGGCCCTCCGCCTTGGCGTTCGACGTCATGGGCTTGGGCAAGGTGACTGCAACGCCAGCCTCTTCGCAGGCTAATATCTCCTCTCCGTCGAAGTAGCCACGGTCCGCGACCGCCTCGAGTTTGTCCACTTCGAGCACTTCTTTGGCTTGTTTCGACATCCGAGCAAGCTGCCCACGGTCGTTGCCGACGTTTATGACCTCGTGCGTAACAATCAGATGGTGTTCGGTGTCGACCGCGACCTGGACATTGTAGCCGACGACACCCGATCCGCGTCCGCTGGTGGCCATCGAACGGGCATCCGGATCGGTGAGCGATATCTGTTGATCCGGCGTGTTGCGCATCTGCGCATCGAGCACTTCCAGGCGGCTCATCTCCTGCTTCAGCCGAGCGATCTTTTCCTTGATCCTCGTCGTTTTGATGCTGATCGCTTCCGATGGATCCTGCCGATCGGCGCTATCGAGTTGACGTAGATATCGACCGACGCTTTCCTCGATCTGCGCCATCCGCCTCGCCATCTTGGCATGCGTGAAGTTGCGGTCGCGGTTGTTCACCGCCTTGAACTTGCTGCCGTCGATTGCGACGCTTGGGGTCTGCAACAGGCCCATTTGCCGGCATAGTGCAATGAACTTCGCACAAACTTTCCGGATCGCCGCACCATTGTCCTTCCGGAAATCGGCGATCGTCTTGTGGTCGGGAGCCAGGCGGCCGATCAGCCACATCACCTCGATATTGCGGCACGCCTCACGTTCCAGGCGGCGACTGGATTGCACTCGATTGAGATAACCGTAAATGTAGAGCTTCAGAAGGACTGCCGGATGATAGGAGGGCCGGCCCGTCTCCTTGGCGATCGTACGCTCAAACCACATTCCATGCAGGTCGAGCGCCTCGACGAACACATCGATCACATGGACCGCGTTGTCCTCGCTTACCCAATCCTCCAGACATTCCGGCAAGAGCGTCAGCTGGGATCTGTCCGCGCCTTCAACGAAGCGTCCCATCCGTATCCCCCATCAGGAAACGGAGGAATCGTAGCCGACTCGTGGCTTTTCACACAGCCAGGGCCCGTGGCTGACCTCAGCCCAGAGCACGGTGGTGTCGGCTTCCGAGAGATGACCCGACCAAGGGCATGCTGGCTGCCGAGGGCAGCCTTTGACCGATTCTGTTGAAAAAGGCCGCAGTTGCGACTCAGAGATGCCAGTGATTCAGTCTGTCTAATTGGCAGGACCGACTTGCCGCCCATCACCCAGAGCGAGGCACCGCCGAAGATCATGATGGGACATCGGCAAGTCGAACAGGCTGCTTTGTTCTATGAGTTCTCGCTCGAGAGGTACGTCCCTTCCGACCACTTGCTTCGCTCGATCGATAGATTTGTCGATCTTGAACAGATTAGGCAGGACCTGGCGTCCTTCTACAGTAAGATCGGCCGGCCTTCGATCGATCCCGAGCTGATGATACGGATGCTCCTGATCGGCTATTGCTTCGGCATCCGATCGGAGCGGCGGCGGTGCGATGAGGTTCATCTCAATTTGGCCTACCGGTGGTTCTGCCGGCTCGGCCTGGACGGTGCGGTGCCGGATCACTCGACATTCTCCAAGAACAGACATGGTCGCTTCCGAGAAGGCGATCTCTTCCGTCGCGTGTTCGAGAACGCCTTGCACCGTTGTATCGAGGAGCGGCTGGTCGGCGGTGAAGGATTTGCCGTCGATGCGAGCCTGATCAAGGCCGACGCCAATCGGCAAAAGGGGATTGAAGGGGACAAGGGCCTCCCACCGGAGGCGGCAGGCCGGGCGATAGGCGAGTACCTCGCCGTCCTCGACGATGCCGCTTTCGCAGCAGCGACCGAGGTCATCCCGAAGTTCGTGTCGCCCGCCGATCCGGCGGCACGCTGGACGGCGCGCACGGCGGCCAAGCCTTCTTCGCCTACTCGACAAACTATCTGGTCGACGTCGAGAACGCGATCATCGTCGATGTCGAGGCAACCACGGCAATCCGGCAGGGCGGAGGTGTTGGCTGCCAAGCGCATGATTGAGCGCTCGCTCAAACGGTTCGACCTTTACCCCACCAGGCTCCTCGGCGACAGCGGCTACGGCTCGGCCGAGAAGCTCGGCTGGCTGGTTTACGAGCACGGGATCGAGCCGCACGTGACGGTGTTCGACAAGTCGGTCCGCGCGGACGGGACCTTTTCGCGCGAGGACTTCACCTATGACCACACCAGCGACGTCTATACCTGCCCCGGCGGCAAGATGCTGACCACAACCGGAACACTGGTGAACGATGGCGCAACGATGCTCTACCGTGCGAGCAAGCGCGATTGCACCGGCTGCGCCTTGAAGGCTCGCTGCTGCCCCAAGGACTTGGTCCGCAAAGTGTCTCGCTCGATCTACGAGGGCGCTCGCGACATGGCGCGCGAGATAGCACGATCATGGGAGGGCCGTACTTCACGCCGGTTGCGGAAGAAGATCGAGATGCTGTTTGCGCACCTCAAGCGCATTCTCAAGCTCAACCGTTTGCGATTACGAGGCCCAAACGGCGCACGCGACGAGTTCACTCTCGCAGCCACCGCCCAGAACCTTCGGAAGATGGCCAAGCTGATCGCCACACCTATCGCAAGGCCCGCATAGGGACCACTTCGATCTCATCCCCGGCCCAACCATTACAACGGAATACTGCCGGCCTTTTTCAACAGAATCGACCCTTAGCCGACCTCGGCCAAGCATCGCGTACCCACCTTCGCCGAGACGAGGCGTCTCAGCCGTTGTCAGCGCCGGCAACGTATTTATCGCGATGAAGAGGAGCCAAGAGGCTCCCCTTCGTCGCTAACGGTGGTACTGATGACCTCAGAAATCAAACGTCATACCGGTCGTGACGGCTTCGGCCTTGTTGCCGGCAACAACGTTGTTGTTTGCATCGCGGCCGCAGACGCCGTAGCCGTGTCCGCTGACACCCAGGCAGTAATGCGCGCCGGGGCCGTTGCGCAGATAACTGCCGACCATGTACCAGCTCACGAATGGGCTGAAGTGATACTTCACGCCGATGGCGTATTGGTCGGCGCTGGAGTCCACCGTGTTAAGCGCGAAGTCGGCGGCTCCGGCCGGAGCGGAGACCGCGACCCCGGGGGTGGGATAGGCGTTGATGACGCCCGTGCCCGGCGAGCCCGGCGAGGCATTGGCGTGCGCCCAGGAGGCACTGAGGTCCCACTTGTCCACGGTCTGCGTCGCGCTCAGAAAGTAGCCGTCGCGCGATCGCTCGTTGAAAGCGGCGACCGTGTTCTGACGGCGCATGACCTCGTAGATGCCGTAGAGCTGAAGGCTGCCGATCACGTCGTTGAACTTGTAGCCGGCGCCGACCTTCGCGGCCCATTCGTTGGCGATGCCGACTGCGCCAGGTGGCACGACCAGCACACCGCCGTTGCTGAGCGGTGTCACCGCCTCGTCGCCGGTTCGGTTTGTGCCTTCATGCAGCTCGTAAGCGGCGATGCCGGTGAAGCCGCCCTGATTGTAGGTCAGCGATGCGCTGTAGAGGTTGCCGTATGAGCCGTCGTTGCAGCCTTCCGGTGCCGATGTGAGCGGGAAACCCGAGCCGCTGCCGCGCGCCGAGGTGGCGGGGCAGTTGAAATCGCCGAGGGCGAAGTCGCTGTTGTCCTTCGCCGTGTTCTGGCCCGGCGAGATCATGAAGGTGGCCTGGAAGCCGTTCCACACCGGCGATTCATACCAGATCGCATGCGCGGCGCGCCAATCGAACTCGGCGCGGAGATCGCCGCCGGTGTTGCCCATGATCGAGTTGTAGTCGCCGAGCGTGGCCGAGAACGGATCGAACTTCGCCGTTGCTTTCTTGTAGGGCGTGTCGGCTTTGCCGGCCTTGATCGTACCCCACGGGCTCTCCATGCCGAGGAAGCTGTCGCGCGTGCCGAACGCTGCGCGCTCGGTCGGAACGGCTGCGACCTCGACGAGCGACTCGAACTGAGCGATGGCCGCCCATCCGGGATAGCCATAGGGATCGAGGTTGTGCCGCGCGCGAACGCCGAAATAGGTGAGGTTGCTGGAGACACCGAACTTCGTGCCCTGATCGTAAACGCCGGCATTGAAGATGTCGCCGGAGAGGTCGACGTGGCCGTAGAGTGTCACCGTGGTGTTGTCGATGAACGGATTGCTTCCGGGCGCCTTGCTGTAGAGCGGGGCGCCGCCGATGCTGACGACGGTGTGCTCGGGCGCCGCAGGTGCCGGCGCTGGGGACGGCGCGACCGCCGCGTGAAGAACCGGGTTGCCCTTGGGCGAAGCCGGGGCGACGGCTGTCGCCGCGGCCTTCGGCTCGCTCATGTGATTGACGCGATCGCGCAGCTGCGCGTTTTCCTTGGCAAGCTTGGCATTGCTGCGCTCGAGCGCATCGAGGCGGGCAACGACGTCATCTATGGTTGCAGCTCTTAACGGATAGCTAATATTGGTTGCACAAAGGGCCGCGAAGCCTGTGCCGAGCAGAAAGGCTTTCCTCATTGGTTTCCCCTTTATCGCCGCGGACTCTCAGTGGGCCCGGGATAAAGTGGAGCGTAATGTATGCCAGATACCATATACAATGTGATTGGTGTGATGGTACTCGCTTTCGCAACCGAGTGTGTCTCGCAGGCAACTATCCCCGATAAAGCGTGTCGCGCGGCGATCTGCCGCATTGCGGTGTTTGCCGCCGGTTTCGCGCTAAAAGGCCAATGAATTCCGGGTTTGCCCCGAGCTTAATTCAGTCACCCCACGGCGTTTCGCCGCGGGCGAGACGGTTGGCAATGTCGGTCTGGAACACGGGCGGCCCGAATGCGAACCACTCGTCGCCGATCTGGTAGACCAGCAGTCGCCTGTTCTCGGCGCAGAACCGCGTCAGCCAGTCCAGCGCCTTCTTCTTTGGCCGCTCGCCGACCGGCACCGCGACGTCGACGGGCAGGCCGCGCCAGGCAAAGTTGGCGGCCAGCATGATCATGCCGGATTGGTCCGGCCGCATCCAATCGGGCAGCGGGCTCGACGCGACCAGCCAGCCGCAGACGAATTCGCGGCAGGGATGCTGGGGACGCTCGGGATAGATCGAACATTGGTGGGCAACGCTGAACGGGCAAGGGTGCCCTTTGGCCACCTTGTGGCCGCGCACCTCGATTTGCAGCCAGCCATCGCAGCAGGCAGTGCAGCTTCCGCAAGTTCTGGTGAGCTTAGTCAAGATCGCGACGACACTAGGTGCTTTCCTGGCACAGAGACTACTCACGATCATCGCATGCGTCGAGAACACATTAGCTAGTTAGACCCGCACCTGAAGAGCCGAATTGGAGAGTTAACATCTCAGCCTTCTCGCGCCTCTTTATCAGCTTTGGGAGATGTCAGTTTATGGCCCGTCTGCGAATCCGGACAACGTCCGCAATTGGTCGGCAAATGGTAGCGGACCGGACATCAATCGCGGGCCGCTCGATGAGTATGGCTTTGGCGATCGTCGACAAAATTACTGACAGAAGATGTTGCAACTGGTGCGGTGTTGATATTCGCGACGATCTTACTTAGAAGGCCCCGGTCAATAGCGACTCGGGAATTCAAAATGGCAAAAAAAGCCAAGAAAAGAACACGCCGCCCTTACAGCGCAGATGACGTCAAGCAACTGCGTGCGCACTCAAAGGCACGCACACCGATTGCGAAGATCGCCAAACAAATGAAGCGCACTGAAGGTTCGCTTCGCCAGAAGGCAATCAAGCTCGGAATCGGACTCGGTCACCAGCGTTGACTCGTCTCAGTTCGTTCTCTTGACGCGGAAAAGTCTTGCCCATTTCTGGAAAGACTTTTCCGAGTCGAACCAACCCCGAACACGCTACGACGTCGCGGCAAAGGATTGCTATCGCCACTGCGATTCCCCTCCGGCTGCCTTTGCGTTGCGTGCAGGCGAAGACCCAGCCGACTTAGGCCGCTTGAGCCTGCGGATGATCTTGAACGAGAACTCGACTTCCATCACAGGGCCGGTTTCATCGCGCACCGCGATCGCCATTTGATGGATTTGGGAACCCCTGAAGCTTATCGCGCTATCCGATGCAAGCCCTGTCAGAGCGCGAGCCGCCTCTCTTTGCACTGCGACTATGTCGCGCAAGTCGATCCCTTCCTCATCGAGGATGAGCTCATCTCCATCGCGGAAGTTATCCAGCGTGTCGGTCGAACCGGGCGTGCCGCGTTCAATAATGTGATGCGCCGTTAGCCTGTCGTTCGGGGTGCTGCAAAAAGCCTCGGTGCACCGGTTACCGTCACGCTGCAGGCACGCGGCTCGTAGCGCTCGCCACCCTGCAGATTTGTAGAACGCGTCTGACTTGAAGACGGGTCTAACGTAGGGTCGCCACTGAAGCGGCCGGAATTGCTTTGCTCGTGTTGGCATTATAACATTTCGTGGTTGCAATTTTGAAACCCAGCCCTCGCTGGCGCGTTAGGGCTCGGTTAGCGACATTTATTTCAAGCCTTGGCGTTTCGCCCTTCGCGGAGGGTTTTTGATGGATCAGCACCGGACAGCATTGGTCTTGTTTGCACTTGCCGTGGTCGCCGTTGTCGTGATCGCGTCTGCAGTCACCGTGGAAAAGGTCAACCTCCGGACAGCGAGCAACGACGCGCCGCCGTATACGACGGGCCTCGCGAGACCACATCAACCACTTGATCGGGCTCCCGGTGAGCCGCTACCGACCGTAGGCGGGCCGGCTGGAGCGACTAGACAGCGTCCCTGACCGAACACAGCGGCGGTGCTTCCACCGCCCTGGGGGTATAAGGGGTTGGTAGCACATGAGGTGGAAGCCGGTGGAAGGGGGTGGAATAGGAGGTGGAAGCTTAGGACGCCCTCACCGCACGGAAAGAACTGGAAGCCACGATCGCACGATTGAGGCAAGTCGCCGATGGCATGGATGATCGCGAAGCCACAACGCAAGTTCTAATTTCAGATACTGGCTCTGGAGGTTGAACTGCTCAGTAAAGAGTGAGGCCGCCTGAGTTGACGGCCTGTTTCTATTCTCCCCGCCGGGTATGAACTTTGATAGCGCCGGGCCGTTCACAGAGAAGTCTGCGGTGAAGGCATGCTCTGGAGCTATCCTCGTGGGAAAGGCGGCGGATTTCAACATGACGCCTGCATCCCTGCCGACCTGCGGACGATGCCGCGGCAGCAGCGACGTAATCGTGAGCGAACTGGTCAACGCTCGCATCGATGGGACGGTGACGATGTATCGGTGTCGATGGTGCGGGTATGTGACCTGGGACGAGCGCCCGGGGCCGCGCAATCAGCAGAGGCACGAGGACGTCCCTTCTTCATGAAGCGCTCTTAACTTCGACAGGGTCCTTAAAGTTGATCCCGCTTTTCCACACCACGACTCCCAGTGGCTCGCGCTCGTTCAGTGCCACAGGGAATCAACTATTTGACTCTTGGCAGTACCGACGAGTGTCCGCCTTCTCAAACACGAAGCCGTGCCCGGCACAGGAAGCTTCGAGGTACGCTTCGCTGATGGTCGCCGGAGCGTCTATTTCTACTTCGACGACCTGCCATCGCGGCGGCTCCGTCCAGGACAAGTCCCGCGCGAGCAAGCGATCGATTGGCGAGAATGTTCGTTCGAATTACGCGTGGCTTGATCGAGGGTTGGGGCGCCTAACCCTGGTGCGTTGCTGGCCGTCTGCCAGCGTGCCGATTTCTCGTGCGGCCATTCTGGCCTCAGGAGTCACATGATGAAGACCGATGAAAGCTGCAAGGAATGCTTCGGGACGCGCCAGGCGGTTGAAATGAGAGCCGTCCGATTTGGCTTCAAGATCGAGCCGCCAAAGGCCTGTTCCCCGGTGCAAGGTGACCGGAAAGGAGCCTATCGAGCGCCAAATTTCACGGGGTGGAGGGCCCGCCAGCATGAACCGACGGTATTTCTGACAATCAAACGCTCGTGGCCCGGCGCGGTTCTTGTCCGGTGATCGCGCGCCGGGCCTAACCATTCCCCGCTTCCCCCGTGAGGTTTGGCTAAGGTGAAGATAAAACGATTCTCGGGACAGCTTATACTTGTTTGTGCAAGCCTCAGAACGCGATCAGCAGACGGGTGATGGCCCGCATTTCGAGCAACAAGAGAACGCTTTCCACACCCAGGCGCGCAGTAGCTCGCACGGCCCCGACCAACTTTGGGCGGAGGACGGGTCGGGGCCGCTGGAGGTGCTTGGTTCGAAGGCACCAAGCAATGAAAAGCCTGCTCACAGATCGCAGGGTGGCTCTGTTCGCTTTCGCACAGTTCCAGCTGCATATTTTTCCCGGCTAGATTCACATGTGTCTTGCAGCCGCGGAATGAGCGAGGCCTACTCAACAGATTGCAAAAGAGACCAAGAGGCCGTGGTGGGTGAAGGTGGGCGAACCACAAGCAGATTTTTCATTCGAATGGGGGGCAAAGGTTGGATGGTTTACGATCGAGAGCGCCGGGGCCCGGCGCTGCTCGGTACGGACATGGCAGCCAATTTGACGAGGGAGCAGGCAGAGCGAGCCTACGAAGTTCTCACTCGCTCAACACCGGAACGCTAACCACGGAAGAAGCCCACCAGCACCGCGCTTCGATAGCGCCATGCCCTGTTCTCGACGCCACACGCCCACGCACGCCGACGGCCGGCCGCTCAAGATCACGCTGGGCGACCTAAGGTCGACGGGCGTGCGAGATCTGATCGTGTTCTGCTTGGACTATCGCTGCAGCCACAACGTCAAGCTTGCAGCCGTGTACGTCGACCGATGGCCGAACGAACTCAGGATTTCGCAGCTCGAGCCGCGGTTCGTCTGCACAGCCTGCGGCATGCGCGGGTCCTGTATTGTCGCCGGCAGCAACGGCACCGAGCAGGCCATTTTGCCGAGCAAGATTCGGAGTGCCCCGATGGATTGAGAATCGCCTATAGGACGCACCGCAAGGGGCTGATCAATGAAGCTGATGAATGAGCGTCCGTATTCTGATCCAGAGGTCGCAGCACGGAAGCTGGTCGAGCTCGCCAAGGGTGTCGAGGCGGTCCAAGCCGGCCGCATCCACATCGAGAGGATCAACAGCCCTTTCCTGTCGAAGTCCGGATGCAACGCGACGGGCGCCGAGTTCGGCGCCGGCATCAAATACGCGATCAAAAACGGCTGGATGGAACTGCACGAGAGCGGGACCTACGTCCGGCTTTTGTCGCCAGGCGACAATCAGATGTCGCGATGACCACCCGTAAATTTTCCAACGTCCTAAGTTGACGCGTTGAACCTTGGCATGGCGCGTGCAGACTAACAATTACCGGGGTTTTGCAATCATCCCCCTCGGGGCTGGATAGTCGCCGCCTGCGCTTGTTTTCAAGCAGGCGGCCTTTTTGCTTTTGATTTGACGCCCGCCGAATTTCGATAGTCCCCCAGTATTTCGCCGGTCGTGCACTCCACAGATGGAGAACCTAACCTGCCGCGATGACGCGGGAGAATCCACCGATCCTTATCTGCAAGGAGTGCAGACGGCCCATGGATTACCTTGCGGTGCTGCCACGGGTTGCAAATTTGCCCGCCGTATACGCCTACAGATGCTTGCCGTGTCGGAGGGTCGATTCGATCCCTATCACCGCCTGATAGGTTTACTGGGCAATCGTACTCCGAGGGCAGCGACATTTAGCGCAGCGTCGATTGTCGTAAACTGCCTTTCGTCTTTGCCCCGCTTTGGCGTCGATGCTCTAGTGATCAGCCACATACGGCTAGCGCAGCTAGCACATTCATAGAGCTTCAGCTCGCAGCCGTCAGGCACCGGAAAAAGAGCTATCAGCACTCTGGCTTGACAGCAAAGGATGCATCCGGCTTCGCCATGCACGTTGGTCCCCCATCGAGGTAAGTCCGGCTCGATGAAGAAGCCTGAGTCTGAAGTTTGGGGCAATGGCCTTGACGGATAGTGTCGAGCGGCCGGGACGGAATCTTCATCGCCCCGTTCGAGCTGGGCGAGATCGGACCGGATCTGTTCCGAGCAGCCGTCGGAATGGGCCTCGAGGGTATCGTCTCGAAGCGTCGGGATCGACCCTACCAGGCCGGCCGCTCAAAGGAGTGGATCAAGGTCAAGAACCGGAGTCATCCGGCAATGAACAGCGAATTGTGATGGCGGCTTGGCTGGTTTGGCTTCGGGACCTTCGCGGCCCGCCGGCTCAGCCAGGAGTATCCGCTTACCCCGCAAGCCGGCGAATGATGTAGGCGACCCCGATAGAGCCTGGAGAACGTCAGAGGGCGTGGCACTCCAATATGAGGTTATGGAGTAGTGAAGGGCACGGCGCTAACCGCGAAATCATCTGGCCTCTTATTTGCGCCCATTGCACAACATTTGCGCCCATCCATCGCGCGCCGATGGCGTTCACTAGTTGTGCGGGTCCTTGGTGCGACACCTCATCCGCGTGAGCCTTGCGCCATCCACCTGCACGGCCCCTGTCGCGTGCACCGGCAGGGGCTTGTTACTGACGCGCCGCCAGCGTGAACCCGCGCGGGGCATGATCAACTATTACTCGTTGAAACAATTGGTGTTCCATCTGCCGAGCGAATGGCCGACCGATGTAGCGGTTCGGTGACAGCATCTTCCGACTGTGTTGCTAGAGTGTTCGCAACACATCGGAGGCCCCGCATGGCAATCGATCACGCTCAGAGCCTTAAACCGGACGAAGACCGCACCAAGGTCGCCGCAGATGCTGCCCGCGCCGTCCATACTCAACCGTCCAATGTCAATTTCGCCGAAACGGAAACGTGTGCGGAAGACGGTAGCCATTACTTGCCGGGCAAATGGAGCTGGGGGCCGGCGAAGTCGTCATTCGAATGGTAGTGCAAGTGCTCAGTGCCGCATAGAACACGTGCGCAGAGTGAGCCTGCCAGCGCGACGGCAGGGCACCAAGATATTCAAATGCCTTGGATGACCAGCGGTGATCAACCGCCAATCGGGCCGGACAGCGTCTGGAGGCCCACTTCTATGGCGGCAATGTCCTGCTCGACCTCAGCAATGGAAGCTCGACAGTCGAAGCCGGTTCTGGCTTTCAGGTCGATTGCCAAGTGTCGACGATGGGTCCTCAGATTTTCCAGGGACTGACGATCCCCGAGCTTGGCGTACCCGCTCACAATCATCTCGATCGCACTCGACATAACGCTACTCCACAACAAAATTTCGGATTTGCAATCGGGAGATGCTATCGAGAGCGGCGCTCCTTGTAAATTAGCTAAAAACCGCCGTCGCCCCGCCGGCGAACGAAAGCCGCAGGCGCGACGTTCCGCACGATCGGCGCGGCGCACGAGTCCTAAGCACATCGTAGGCCAACCTGGCCGGAGACGCTCGCGCTCACCTGCGACAATTTCGGCATCCGTTGTCGGACGATTGGCACTGCACGTTTTCAATTCAGTCTTCAAGGGCTGCCCCAAAGGAAAAAGCCGTCCACGTGAACGGCATCCAGCTTCGTCACCGGAGCTGGATGCCCCAGGTTTCCGCAACCCGCTTGACCGAAGCGATATACCTTCGCAGCGCGCCCGCAATCTGGACGGCGCTTGGTCGAGATCGGGCTGAAGGCTACAAGGCGCGTGAGCTAGATGCTTGATTCAAACGCAACGCCGATACGCATGTCTTGCCGCCAGATAACACGGGCTGAAAAGCGCCGGCCTTCTAGGGTTAGAACGAGCGTGAAGTAATCGGGCAGGCCGAACGAGCTGCTTACGTCGAGCGCGGCACCCTGCTCGGAAAAATTGCGGATCATGCACGCCACTGAGTTTAGACCAAACTCGATGGTGCCTGGCAATAGCACTTCGGTTCGTATCGAAGCCCGCTCTCGCATGGAGGAAAGCTGCATGGTCAAGATGAAGAATCTGTACTTGGAACGCCTAAATTTCTAGGCAGTATCTTGCCCAGAGCGTTGACCCGGTCGGTTTGTAACCGTGCGGATGTGGTGACACGATTGACGTGAATTTGATGCGATCACGCAATGGCAGTTAGCGGTGGTGAACGGAAAGCCGACCTTCCATCCGTCCCTGTGGGTACCCGCTGAAAAATGCGGTGCCCACTTCTGGATCGGCGATGGAAAGATCACTTGGGTCTAGCCGCCCTACGCCAGCAGTGCCAAGCCGATCGGCTTAGAGAGAGCTGGTCGCAGCTTGACGGCAGCAAGAAGAACTTGGTCTCTCGCTCACCAATCTCGATCCAGTCAACCGGCTGGATGCGATCGATAGTACGATCATTGCGTCGATATCGCGATAAGCCCGAAGGCAAGCTGGCTGCCCTATTGCCATAAGCGACCATTCAAATGCTCTATGGCTCGTGAAGGCCAAATCCTCTATTGAAGGGTGCTGCACCAACACCTCAGCAAAAGTTACGCACTCGCCAGGTAAAGAGGTAAAGGCGTGATGATGTCGTCGTCGGCCGAACTGAACTCTCGGCCCGTTTTCCTCCGGTACACGACGAAATCCCAAGAGCTTTCCCTAACAGTGAGTTGAGAAGTGACCCGGTCGCGAGCTACCCGGCCCCAATGATAGCATTCGCATTATCGGTCCGCAGACTGACTCCGTTTGCGATCAAACATTATCAGTCCGGGCAATACGACCTCTCAGCAGGCTCCAGGCTCTTGGCGAAGCGTTGGAAGCATCGATACGCTCGGAGGTAGGGGTGTCTGTCAACCCTTTTTGAAATTGCTGGAGTTTTCCGTCCTCGCCCCGCACGCTCTACGGCCCTAGCTACGGTGTGTTGGCGGCTTCGTTGCGATGGTCCGCACGAACTCACGCATCTTACCGCGCATGGGAGATATCAATACGAGCCGGCCTGTTGCCCCGGCCTGCGCAAGGCTGCATCAAACGGGTTAATCTTCGGCGCAAGCGCCTCCGCCTCGCGCCGGAGCACCTGGACCACAGTCGGCAAACGCTCAGCATTGAGCCGCGCGACTGTGGTGCCGATGCTGATTGCGGCGAGCGGTCGGCGCTCGCGATCGAGAATCGGCACCGCAACCCCAGCCATATCCGGCAGAAGCCCCGACCCGCGCGCGGCAAAGCCGCTTTCCCGAACCTGCTCGATCTCATTGCGGAAGAACACTTCGTCGAACAGGCCGAAATGGAGGAGCCGCGGCAGGTTGAAGCGGATCACCTCCTCGCGCTCCGCTTCCGGCAAGTGAGCGAGGATTGCCATGCTGCCTTGGCCAACGCCAAGTATCACCTTGCCGCCGACGTCGTTGGTAAAGGAGCGTATCGGCACCGGCCCCTCGCAGCGGTCGAGACAGACCGCATCATACCCACTGCGCACCAGCAGGAACACAGTGTCGCCCAACGCCGCGGACAACCGCAACAGCACAGGTCGACAAATGTCGCGCAGATTGCTCGGATTCCCCGCTCGGGCCGCAAGCGAAAAGAACTCAACACTCAGCCGGTAGTACTTGCTGCGCACATCCTGCTCCACCATGCCTTCATCGATCAGCATGCGTAGCAGCCGATGCGCTGAGGCAGGGGTCAATCCAGCCGTTTGGGCGGCATGCGTCAGCCTCGCCCCCTCGCCGCCACTCGCGGCCAGTGCACGCAGCAGTGCAACCGCGCGCGGCAGACTTCCGGAAGGTCCGTTTCCTAAGGCATCATCCATCATATGAAAACATTCTGTGCCTAGGGGCCCCCGGCGTTACATATATTGGAAAAGTAGGGCCACCTCTTTGCACATATCGGAATATGGCATTGACACGACAGACATCAAAGACCTGAATAGCGGGTGACGTCCTCGCTTTGGCAGTCCCGCCCCATGCGCGAACCGGTCTTGCGTGTCGAAGATCTTCGAGCCGAATTTCGCGTTCGCGCGGAATGGTATCCGGCCGTCGACGGCGTCTCCTTCACGCTCGACCGCAATGAGACGCTGGCCCTCGTCGGCGAGTCGGGCTGCGGAAAGTCGGTCACCGCCCTCTCCATCATGGGTCTCGTGCCGCAGCCGCAGGGTCGCGTGTCGGCGGGGCGCATCCTGCTCGACGGAACGGACCTGCGAACGCTCGATGAGACCGGATTCGAAGCTCTGCGCGGCGACCGCATGACGATGATCTTCCAGGAACCGATGACGAGCCTCAATCCGGTGATGAGCATCGGCGCGCAGGTCGGCGAGGCGCTGCGCGTCCATCGCAGCCTGTCGCGGGAGGACGCGCAGGCGAAGGCGCTCGCTGTGCTGGAGGAAGTGAAGATTCCGTCCGCAAAGCAGCGCTTCCACGATTATCCGCATCAATTCTCAGGCGGCATGCGCCAGCGCGTCATGATCGCGATGGCGCTCGCTTGCGAGCCTATGCTGCTGCTCGCCGATGAACCGACGACTGCCCTCGACGTCACCATTCAGGCGCAGGTGCTCGGGCTGCTTGCCGACCTGAAGGCGCGGCATGGCATGGCGATGCTGTTCATCACGCACAATCTCGGCGTCGTTGCCCAGATCGCCGATCGCGTCGCGGTCATGTATGCGGGCCAGATTGTCGAAGAAGCGCCTGTGCACGAGATTTTCGCAGCGCCTGCCCATCCCTATACGCGCGCGCTGTTCTCGGCCATCCCGCGGATGGATCGCGCCGAGCAGACCCTCGCCGCCATTCCGGGACGCGTGCCACCCTTGAACGACATGCCGAAAGGGTGTCGCTTCGCACCGCGCTGCCCGTTGCGCCGCGAAGGATGTGAGGTTCCGCAGATTCTGGTGGCCGCTGCCCCACGGCATCTCGCGCGGTGTCACGTCGCAACCAACGCTTTTGGCAAGGAGCTTGCCCGTGCTTGAGGCGGATGGTCGCGTCGTCATGGTTTCCGGTGCCTCGCGCGGGATCGGCCGCGCGGTGGTGGAGCGCCTGATCGATGGCGGTTATCGCGTCTCGGCCGGGGTGCGCGATTCCCGTGGGCTGGTCGGGTCCGATCGGCTGATGCTGCATCGTTACGACGCCGAGTCACTGCCCTCGGCGGAAGCATGGGTTGCAACGACAATCGAGCGCTTCGGCCGGGTCGACGGCCTCATCAACGCTGCCGGAATCAATCCGGAAGCCAATCTCATCGATCCTGACGAAACGGCGCTCGACGCCATGATGCTGATCAACGTCAAGGCGCCGATGCGGCTCATTCGCCTCGCGCTTCCGCATCTCGCAAAGAGCGGCGAAGGGCGCGTGATCAACGTCGCCTCGATGTCCGGCAAGCGCGTCCGCAATCCCAATGCCGGTTATGCGATGAGCAAGTTTGCGCTGCTCGCCCTCACCCATGCCGTACGACAGTACGGCTGGGAACACGGCATTCGCGCGACTGCGATCTGCCCAAGCTTTGTTGCGACGGACATGACCGCCCATGTCACCAAATGGCCGCGCGAAAAAATGAGTGATCCGCGCGACATCGCCGAGCTGATCGCGACGGTCCTGCGACTGCCCAACACGGCGACGATCGCCGAACTGCTGATCAATTGCCGGCTGGAGGACATGCTATGAGATTGCGGCGGCTGGCGGAGACGGACCGGCCCACGGTGTCGTTCCTGCTCGACGGCACTCCTGCGGACGCACTCGAGGGCGATACTTTGCTCACGGCCATCCTCGTGCGGGACGGTCACCTGCGCACAAGCGAATTCGGCGATGGCCTCCGTGCCGGCTTCTGCCTGATGGGGGCGTGCCAGGACTGCTGGGTCAACGTCGAGGGTGGTGGCCGCGTGCGCGCCTGCACCACGCAGATCACCGAGGGCATGTGCGTGACGCGCAGGATGGTGCATCTATGAGCACTGTTATTGTCGGCGCTGGTCCAGCCGGTACGCGCGCGGCCGAAGTTCTTGTCGGCGCGGGCCTGCGCCCGGTCGTGATCGACGAGGGGCTGGAGAACGGCGGGCGAATCTATCAACGCCAACCCGCCGGCTTCCGCCGCGCCGCGTACACTCTCTATGGCTTCGAGGCCGCAAAGGCCCGGGCCATCCACGACGTCTTCGACCGGCTTCGTCCTTCGATCGATTTCCGACCGCGAACCCTGGCTTGGAATTTGCGGCCTGGCGTCATCGACACGATCTGCGAGGGCAAGGCGCACACAGTGCCGTTCGCGCAAACAATCCTCTGCACCGGTGCCATGGATCGCGTGATCCCGCTCCCGGGCTGGACGCTGCCGGGTGTCTTCACCTTGGGCGGATCGCAGATTTCGCTGAAGACCCAGGGCTGCGCCATCGGCGCGCAGGTCGCCTTTGTTGGAACGGGCCCCCTGCTCTATCTCGTCGCTTATCAATATGCGCGCGCCGGCGCGCAAGTTGTGGCCGTGCTCGATACGACGCCGTTCGCCACCAAGGCGAAACGAGCGTTTGGGCTGATCCGCGGCGGGACGACCTTCGCCAAGGGACTCTATTATATCGCCTGGCTGCGCGCGCACGGCATTCCCATCGTCGAGGGCGCGGCCCCGCTTGCCATCGAGGGCAACGGCCGGGTCGAATCGCTGAGCTGGCGCGACGCGGGCGGCGCCAGGCACGAAGCGTCGGTCGATGCCGTTGCGCTCGGCTGGGGGCTGAAGCCCGAGGCGCAGCTCGCTGATCTCGCTGGCGTGCCGTTCGACTTCGATCCTGTGCAGCACAATTGGGTGCCGCACCGAGACCCCTCAGGCCGAACTTCCGTAGACGGCGTATTCCTGGCCGGCGACGGCAGCGGCATTCGCGGCGCTGATCTCGCCGAGGCGGCCGGCGCTCGCGCCGCCTGGGCTGTGCTGGCGGCGCGCGGCCTCGGGGTCGATGCGCGCGCAGTCGCGCGCCTCGATGCGATTCTGGCGGCCGGCGCCACCTTCCGCGCAGCGCTGGAACGGGCATTTCCGTTTCCGGCAAAGCTCGCGGCTGATATCGCCGACGATACCATCCTGTGCCGGTGCGAGTTGATTACGGCGGGTGAACTGCGCGCCGCTGCCAACGAGGCGTTGGCCACGCTTCCGCCGCCGGAGGTCAACCGGGCGAAAGCCCTGACCCGTGTCGGCATGGGACGTTGCCAGGGGCGCGTCTGCGGCGCAGCGGCGGCCGAAGTGCTGGCGTCCACACTCTCCTGCCCGGTAGAGCAGGTTGGACGGCTGCGCGGTCAGCCGCCCGTCAAGCCGATACCCATCCTTCCGGCGGAGGCAGCATGAGCGCGACGCTGACCGATGTGCTGATCGTCGGTGGCGGTGGCGCAGGCTGCTCCACGGCCTTGCATCTCGCAAGCCGCGGCGTGCGGTGCATCCTGCTCGAGCGCGGCCAGATCGGCGGACAAGCCAGCGGCGTCAATTACGGCGGCGTACGCCAGCAGGGACGGCATCCGGCCGAATTGCCGCTCGCCCGCCGCTCCCGCGAAATCTGGGCAAGGCTGCCGGAGCTCATCGGCACCGACTGCGAATTCGAGGTGACCGGTCACCTGAAGCTCGCACGCAACGAAGCCGAGGAAGCCAACCTCGTCGCCTATCTCGACGTTGCCCGGGACAACGGACTTCCGCTGATCATGATCGGGGGCAACGCCGTCCATCAGCAATATCCATGGCTGGGTTCCGATGTCGTGGCCGGCTCGCTCGCACCCGATGACGGCGCCGCCAACCCGCGTCTGCTAAGCCCAGCGCTTGCGCGAGCCGCGCGCGATAAAGGCGCTGACATCCGTGAATTCATGCCGGTCAGCCATCTTACCCATGACGGCACAGAGTTCATCGTGCAGTCGGGCGAGCACGAATTTCGAGCCCGGCATCTCGTCAACACAGCCGGTTATTGGGGCGGCGCGATCGCCAAGGCATTCGGCGAACCGGTTCCCGTTTCGGCGCTCAGCCCGAACATGCTCGTGACCGAGCCCATACCCTACTTCATTAGGCCCAATCTGGGCGTTGTCGGCGGCGACGTCTACCTGCGTCAAATCCGACGCGGCAACGTCATCTTCGGCGGCGGCCGCGGGGAATCCGATCCGGATGTTCCGCGTTCGCGGCCCTTGCCCGAGCCAGGCTATGCGGTCATGGCGAAGGCGCTCCAGCTCGTGCCGCAGCTCGCGGGTGTACAGGTGATCCGCAGCTGGACCGGCATCGACGGCGAAATGCCGGACGACATTCCGGTCATCGGCCCCAGCCGCACGACGCGCGGCCTGTTTCATGCATTCGGGTTTTCAGGGCACGGCTTCCAGCTCGGCCCCGTCATCGGGGCCATCATGAGCGAGCTAATCCTCGACGGCCGCACGGATGTCCCGCTCGAGCCGTTTCGTATCGATCGTTTCGCGCAGGACGGATCATTCAACCAGCAGGGACAGAGACATGAAGCTTCGCGTCACGCTTAGCGCGGCACTCGCCGCCGCCACGCTCATTGCGGTACCCGCTTCGGCCGCACCCAAGACCGATCTGAGAGTCGGCATGGCCGCCCAGGATGTAGGCCAGCTTGATCCCCATCGCGCAGTCAGCACGATCGACCGCACGGTGGTTGCGTGGATGTACAACGGTCTTGTCCGCTTCAAGCCGGGGACGATGGACCCCACGCAGATCGAGCCGGATCTCGCCGAGAAATGGGAATCGAGCGCCGACAAGCTCGACTGGACGTTCCATCTGCGTCATGGCGTCAAGTTTCATGGTGACTTCGGCGAACTGACCGCCGATGACGTCGTCTTCAGTCTCAAAAGAGCCAGCGAAGCCAAGACATCGGCCTTCTCGGCCGATTTCGCCGCTTTCAAGACCATTGAGGCAACGGACCCTGATACGGTCCACATCGCGCTGGCGCGGCAGGTGCCGAGTCTGCTCGGGTTGCTCACGAACTATTCCGGCGGCTACATCGTCAGCCGCAAGGCGGTCGAGAAATATGGCGCGGACTTCACGCGCAATCCGGTCGGTACCGGCCCCTTCGCCTTCGTGTCCGACACGCCCAACCAGTCGCTCGAGCTCGCAGCCTTCGACGGCTATTTCCGCGGCAAGCCGAAGCTGGCGCACGTGAGCTATCGCTACATTCCCTCGGACTCCTCGCGTGACCTCGCCTTCCAGAACGGCGAAATCGACCTCGTCTACGGCAAGCAGGATCAGGCCTGGATCAACCGCATCCGCGCCCTGCCGAACTCGGTCGTCGACATCTTCGAGCCCGGCGAGCTCGCCAATCTCAATCTCAACATCACGGCAAAACCGCTCGACGACATCCGCGTGCGGCAGGCGATCGCCTACGCCGTCAACCGGACGGAGCTCGTCAAATGGCAAGGCGCCGACACCGCGCGGCCGGGCCAGAGCGTGATTCCGGCGGGCTATCTCGGATCCTCGAAGGATGTCGGCCTCGTCAGCACCGACGTCGCCAAAGCCAAGGCGCTGCTCAAGGACGCTGGCTATCCGGACGGCGTGACCATCAAGGTGATCCACACGCAGTTGCCGCAGATGCTGGGTAGCATGCAGGTCGTACAGGCCCAGCTGAAGAAGGCGGGCATCAATCTCGACATTGAGGTGGTCGATCATGCCACGTTCCACCAGCAGATCCGCAAGGATCTGAGCCCGATCGTCTATTACGCGGCGGCGCGTTTCCCGGTTGCGGACATCTACCTGACCCAGTTCTTCCACTCGGCGAGCATCGTCGGAAAACCAACGGCGGTCACCAATTTCAGTCACTGTGACGTGGCGGACAAGGATATCGACGCCGCCAAGACCGAGGTCGACGCCGAGAAGCAGGTAGCCCTTTGGGTCGAGGCCCAGAAGAAGATCGTCGCAGCCGTCTGCGCCGTTCCGCTCGCCGAAGCCCTGCAAATCTGGGCGCATCGCACCGACCTCGACTACGGCTACGATTTGAAGGCGTCGCTATCGCTTGGTCCGCTCCTGACCGAGGCCACGCACTTCAAGTGAGGTCAACGAGACAAAGCCACAGGATCGTCCGGTGATCAACTTCATCATCCGCAGGCTGCTTGCCTCGATACCGACGCTGCTCGCGGTATTGACGCTCGTATTCCTGCTGGTGCGTGTGGTCCCGGGCGATCCCGCCATTGCAATCCTGGGCGATCGCGCAACCCCGGACGCCCTCGCAGCCCTGCGCGCCGAGCTTGGCCTCGATCGCTGGATCGCCGCACAATATGTCGACTTCCTGGGCCACGCCTTGCGCGGCGATCTCGGCACCAGCATGGTCACGCACCGTCCGGTCTGGACCGAGATTGCCGAAGCCTTGCCGCACACGATCGTGTTGACGTTGGCAGCCATGGTGATCGGCTGCCTGATCGGCATCCCGGCCGGCGTCTGGGCCGCACTGCATCGCAACGGCCCGATCGACGTGATGACGCGTCTCTTTTCGTTGCTCGGGCTGTCATTTCCCGTCTTCGTTTCGGGCATCTTTCTCCTGATCGTCTTTGCGCTGCAGCTCCACCTCTTTCCGGTGATCGGCAATCCGCGCCCGGGCGACTGGATCGACGGCCTGCACAAACTCGTCCTGCCCGCAATCACACTCGGCATCGTGATGGCGGCCTATGTGGTGCGCGTGACTCGCAGTTCGATGCTACAGGTTCTGGGAGAGGACTACATCCGCACCGCGCGCGCCAAAGGCGTGCCGCGCCGCTCCATCATCTGGCGCCACGGCTTTTCCAATGCCTTGATTCCGGTGGTCACCGTGGTCGGCCTCTATGTCGGCATCCTCATCGGCAATTCGGTGCTCACCGAAATCGTCTTCAACCGGCCCGGCCTCGGCAAGGTGATCGTCAGCGCGCTGACCCAGCGCGACTACACCATGTTGCAGGGCATGATGGTGATCTATTGTTTCCTGATCGTCGTCGTGAACCTGATCACCGACCTCAGCTATGGCCTCATCGATCCAAGGGTTAAGCAATGACCGATGTGGCCGTTTCTGCACCGCCTTCGCCATGGCGCGCGATGGCCGGCCGGATCTTGACCGACCCCACGACACTCGCCGGCGTCATCGTCTGCGCGATCATCGTGGCCGGCGCACTGCTGGCTCCGTGGCTGGCCCCTCATGATCCCCTCGAACAGAACATCATCGATCGCCTGGCCGGACCCGGTTCGGAGTATCTGCTCGGCACCGACCAATTCGGCCGCGACGTGCTATCACGGCTGTTGTGGGGCGCGCGGGTGTCCCTGCTGGTGTCGTTTCTTTCCATCGCCGGTGCCGTCATCATCGGCGGGGCGATCGGCATGGTCAGCGGTTATGTCGGCGGCCGTTTCGATCTCATCACCATGCAGGTGATGGACGTCCTCCTGTCGTTCCCGAGCCTCATCCTCGGCATGATCATGGTGGCCCTGCTTGGCTCGAGCGTCACCAATCTCGTCGTTGCAATTGCGCTGACCGCGATAGCCCCCTTCGCGCGTATTGCGCGAGCTCCCGTTCTGGTACTCAAGGAGCGCGCCTTCATCGAGGCCGGCCGCGCACTCGGCTTCTCGCATTTGCGCATTCTGTTCGTGCATGTGCTGCCCAGCATCGTCAACGATCTCCTGGTCATGGGCACACTCTGGATGGCGACGGCAGTGCGTACGGAAGCCTCGCTCTCCTTCATCGGGCTCGGTGTCAAGCCGCCGACGCCGACCTGGGGTGGCATGATGCGGGACGGTTTCGAGAATATTCTCGATTCGGCATGGCTGTGCATATGGCCGGGCCTCGCCATTCTTGCCTTGGTCTTGGGACTGAACCTCGTCGGTGACGGGCTTTACGACGCGACCGATCCGAAAGCGAACGCGCAATGACGGCGTCCCAAGCCCTGCTCGAGGTCCGCGACCTCGCCAAGCATTTCACCGTCACCAAGGGTTTCCCCCGACCGGTCACAACCATCGTCCGTGCCGTCGACGGCGTCAGTTTCGCCGTCACACGCGGTGAGGCGTTCGGTGTCGTCGGCGAGTCCGGCTGCGGTAAGTCGACCGCGGCGCGCGCGGTGCTGCGCCTGATTCCGCCGGATGCTGGCCACGTGCGCTTCGCCGATATCGACGTGACCGGCGCCCATGGATCAACGCTGCAGCGGCTGCGCCGCCGCATGCAGATCATCTTCCAGGACCCGTATTCGTCACTTAATCCGCGACGTACGATCGGCCAGACCCTGACGGAGCCGCTTGGCGTGCATGGCCTCGCCCATGGTCGTGCCGCGCGTGAGCGCGCAATCGCATTGCTGGAGGAAGTCGGCCTGCCGTCATCCGCCTACGACCGCCATCCGCACGAGTTTTCCGGTGGCCAGCGTCAGCGTATCGGGATTGCGCGTGCCCTGTCTGTCGAACCCGAACTGATCGTTGCCGACGAGCCGGTCTCCGCGCTCGATGTCTCCGTTCAGGCTCAGGTGCTCCTGCTTCTGAAGGACCTACAGGCACGGCGCGGGCTGACCTTCGTATTCGTCAGCCACGATCTCGGTGTTATCAGGTGGTTCTGCTCGCGCGTCGCGGTGATGTATCTTGGACGCATCGTCGAGAGCGGCCCGGTGGCCCGCGTGTTCGGCGCACCACGCCATCCCTATACGCGCATGCTGCGTGATGCTTCGCCGATCCCCGATCCGGGGATCAGAGGCAAAATGCCACGCATCGTTGGCGAAATTCCATCAGCCGCCAATCCGCCGGCAGGATGTCACTTCCACCCCCGTTGTCCGCGCGCGTCCGACCTGTGCCGCACTGTGTATCCGGAATGGCGGACTGATGGTGATGCGGGTGTCGCCTGTCATCATCCTGAGAACTGATTGGTCGCATCGGCCGCCGGCGCGCAGTCATGCTCTGGACTCGGCGGCGCAAAATCGTGGCTTGTCACCGTAGCTGCTGGAAGTGATCGCTCCTCAAACTCAGATAGCTACAGAGTTTTCAATATCATACCGAAGCTGGTTCGGAGGAGTGGATATCCGCTAACACGTGCTTTTGACGGGATTTGCCCACACTCCAACTGGGTGCGTTAACGAAGAAATCTTCGCCAAGACGTCATTATCTTCACCAGTTGCCTCACGCCTCCGCGCGTCATCTCGCCTGCTCTGACGCAATCGCGAACGCAGGTCTCTGGGCCGCGAAACACCTCGCGCGCGTCTTCTCCGACCCGCGTTAACCCTGTCTCTGAACTTGTCCCGTATCCGCGCGAGACTGTTCGCTTCTGCCGCTAAGCCGCCTCATTGGACTTCTGCAATCGTCCTCCATTTTCGGAAGCTCATTTCCGGCGGGTGTTAATGAGCGGCTTCTTGTCGCGGCAACGGGTGATTTCAGAACGAAATCAGATATCGCCTTCTACGTGCCCGGCGACATCCCGGACCTTCACTCTTTGCACGTACCAACGATGGATCATGATCTGTGCAGCACGGGTCCGTCCACAATCGCCACCGTGAGCCATGTTGTACTCAGACAGGTGTTGCGGGACTTCCCCGGACTAACCTACGCTCTTTGGGGAGAGTCCGTCATTCAGGCGGCAATTTACCGAGAATGGGTCGAGAACCTCGGAGCACGAGCTGCACTTCCGCGAGTTGCGCACTTACTCTGCGAACTCTCAACGCGACTACAAAAAGTCGGACTGGCGGGGAATGGCAAAATGAATTTGCCGTTCACCCAAGCTGACTTTGCCGATGCCTGCGGCCTTTCGGTGGTGCACATCAACCGCACCATTCAAGAACTCCGTCGTCGCGGCCTGATCGACTGGCAAAAGCCAAACGCTAGAGTTGCTGCAACGTGCGGAGTTGGAGCTCATTGGAGAGTTCAACGAAGAATACCTGCATTAAGAAAATCGAAGTTCGTCATCATTAGTCGATGGTCGGCTTGTGGCCCATCGCTGCCACGTCCTACGGCCAAGGATCTGTCGGCTGTCAGGGGATAGACCGAACTAACTTAAGAAGCTGGGCTAAACCGTCGCGATTGACTCGATGCCGACATTTCAGCTCTCCAATTTTGCACCTACAACTGTGACGGTCTCGCCTATCTCGAAACTCAACAGATCTTCGCCGACGACGAGCGGCCCGGAATAGGTCTCGCGCGTCGCTGAAATTAAATCCCCTATGCTAGGCGCCGCGACGGCTCTGCTCGCAAGCATAACGAGATGGGTAAAAGCGGCCATTTTCGGCCTTGTCTTTGCAAATACCCGTCCAGCCTCCTGCGGCGAGGTGTGATGATTGAGGATGCGCTGGATGTAAATTTCATCCAAAAGTTCAAGGCGCGCCATCGCTACCTCATGCACCAGCAGATCGGCGCCCGCGCCGTAGCGCACCACGTTGGCGTTGTAGCGAGTGTCGCCGGAGATCACGGCAACCCGGCTCTGGTACTCGATCCGGTAACCATAAGCCGGCCTGATCGCCTCACCATGGTCGACCGAGAAGGCAATAACCTTTAGATCGCCGGCCTCGTAGACGATGCCGTCCTCGGAAAATTCCTTCACCGTGATAGCGGCGTGCTCGCGAGCGAGCTTCTCATCCTCGATACGAATCTCAATGTCCTGCGCATAAGCCGCTTCGAGATGATGCATAAGCCTTGCGGTGCCGACCGGGCCGATCACGTTGAACGGCCGACGACGGTTGGCGAAATAGGAGCTCAGCCAGCCTGTCAACCAGAGGTCGGGAATGCCCACGGTGTGGTCCGAATGAAAATGCGTGAGCAAAAGCGCATCGAGTTTGCCGATGGGAACACCGAGCTGAAAGAGCCGCATCGTGGCGCCGCGACCAGCATCGATAAGGAGAGTGTGATTGCCCGCCTCGATAAGCGTACTCGGCCCGAACCGATCTGGACGGGGGATCGGTACCCCCGTCCCGAGCAGCGTCACCCGGAAATCCGCGGTCATTGCTACTCGACCTTAATGCCGGCATCGGAGATGACTTGGTGCCAGTGCGTGATCTGATCGCCGACCATGCGGCCAAATTGCTCGGACGTGCCGCCTGCGGCTTCGGCGCCGATCTTTCCCAGTGCTTCCCGCACCGACGGCCTTTGTAATGCCTTGTTGATCGCTGCGTTGAGCTGCGTCACCGCTTCCTTTGGCGTGCCGTGCTTGACCGCAAACCCCGTCCAGTCCTCAACCACCAACGATGGATAACCCGCTTCGACGATGGTTGGCACGTCAGGAAGGGCCGGCACGCGCTTCGGACCAGTCACTGCCAGAGCCCGCAGCTTGCCGGTCTTGATCAGGTCTACCACGGGCAAAATGGTGATGAACTGGAAGGCGTTGGTGCCGTTGAGCAGGTCGCCGATTGCTTGCGAAAATTGCGCGTATGGAACGTGCTGGGCGCGCGTACCGGTCTGCTGCTTGAACTGCTCGCCGATCAGATGCGCGGGCGTGCCGAACCCCCCCGAGGAAAACGTCAGCTTGTCCGGCTGGCTTTTCAGCAAGGCGACCAGCTCCGCCACTGTCGTAGCCGGCACGGACGGATTCACCACCAGCACATTGTAGGATACCGTCGCCTTTATGACGGGATCGAAATCTTTGTCGAGGTCAAACGCGATTTTGGGCAACAGGGACGGTGCCGCGACCGATGGCACCGACATCGCATAGAGGCTGTTGCCGTCCGCCGGCTGGTTCAGGACGTCGGTCGCAGCAATGGTCGTGACGCCCCCGGGGCGGTTCTCGACGATCACGCGCCAGCCTTCCGATTCCGCCAATTCCTTTGAAATGATCCGGCTTATAATGTCGGGCGGCGTACTGGCCGAGTTCGGCGCCACGAATCGAATAGTCCCAGAAGGAAAGGATTGTGCTGAAATCGGTAGGCTAGAAGCCATCAAAAGCGCTACGGCCGCGATCGGCAATGCAGTTCTGTGACTAAACTGGCGAGGTGTCATGGAAGTCTCCATCAAGGGATGAACTCTCAATCCGCAACCTGCAGGCACATGACTTTCCAGCGGGTCGACGAAAGACGCTATAAAAATCGACGTGCGTTTCACAATGTGAAACGCTATGTTCCACAATGTGGAATCTGAATGGACGGAACTCTGGTGGCGGGACCTAAAATCATCAAGAGCCTAGAGCGAGGGCTGCAGGTGCTTCAGGCGCTGCAAATGCAGCCGGACTCCTCGCTTCAAGAACTTTACATTCTGACCGGCATCTCCAAGCCCAGCCTGCTTCGGATCCTCCACACCCTCGCTCGGTCGGGCATCGTCACGCGACGGCTTGGCGACGGCCGTTATCGCATCGGCGCGATGCTTTCGCAGCATGCGCCGTCGCACCGTGAACATCGCGACAAGATTGCGGAAGTCGCGGCTCCGATTTTGGACCGATTATGCGAGCGCGTATCTTGGCCATCAGATTTGATGGTGCCTGCCGGCGATCACATGGAGATCTGCGAGACAACCCGAGCGCGGAGCCCGTTCCTGTTGCAGCAGGAGCGCATAGGATTGCCGGTAAACTGGTTATGGTCTGCTGTGGGGACGGCTTATCTTGCGTACTGTCCTGCGAAAGAACGTCAGCGCGTCATTGGCTTGCTGCGCGCCTCCACCCGCCCGGAAGATCGGCTGGCGCGCGAACCTGCGCGGCTGAGTGCCATTCTCGATGAGGTTCGGGCGCGCGGTTATGGCATACGGAACTCCATGCACACAGGAGGCTACTATGGCGGACCGCCGCACTCAGACGGCCTGTTTTCAATTTCTGTTCCCCTGCTGGACGGACCCCGCGTGCTGGGAGCGATCAATATGCTGTGGCTCAAGAACGCATTCTCCATCGAAGCGTTCGCGGCCCGTCATCTCGGCGAACTTCAGAATGCAGCGGCGGAAATCGCAAGTACAGTTCGGCGGCGAAGAAAGCGTTGATGTCTCCTAGTGGACCCGTTTGAGACCTAACGATGAGCACTGAATATGTCCGCTCATCGGGTCTGCCCGGAAGCCATCGCGGCAGGACTAAACCGACGCGATTGACCCATCCGCGACATGGGCACGTTCAGCCGACCAGCTGGCAGTGCCCGCTGATAACAGTGCCGTCGCGTTTATGCGCCTTAAGCGTGCCGTCGACGCGGTTGATGAAACCTTGCCAGACAGCGGTCGGGTCGAACAGATGTTGCCAAATGTTGCCGAGGGTAAGCGCCGTCTCAAAGAACAAGTGCGTATCCGTGACGTGGACGGCCAAATTGCTTCCGAATGTCAGAGAGTGCATCGTCCCCTGGTCCAGATTAACGGTAACCTGTTCCCCGCTTATGTAGACCGAGTTGCGCTCGCCACCCGTAAGGCCCCGCGCCCAGCATTTCAGATCGATCGTCTCGGCATGTGCAGCCGTTGCAGCTAGCAGCGCTACGACGATAATGGTTGCTTTCAGCTTCACAGTTATCTCGTGCTTTGTGACGGCCCTGCCGGGGGTTCGGACACGGCGGGACATTCGATGACTTTGCCGAAATTTCGGTGTCGCCTTCGAAGGACATGCAGAGGACTCAGTCGTTCAGAGATGAGCACGCGGCAATAGCCATCCCATGATCTTCTGATACGGATCGCGACGACTGCGGACGAATGCGTTCTCGTTCTGCTGAGCGGCGGTCCTGGCGAATTCAGAAATCCCGTCCATAGACTGCCGTTTATCCTTCGGAAGCTTCGCCCATTGGCGAATGATCTTCCGGCGGGCTTCGCGTTGCTTTTCCCTTACGTCAGGCATCGGGACGCTCCTTGAAGAGGATTATTCCGTCGACCTAGTATTGTTTGGGCTCCCTAGAACTTCAACGTCCAATCAAGAACTCTTAGCCCCTCTGATCGTGCAGCGCTATACACGGGAGCGAGTCTCATATTGGCTTTGCAGGCCCGCCGCCCTAGAATTGCGGCGATTGCAGGACGGGCGAAATGCAGTATGTTTGCGACGCGCCGAAGGGCAAGACCTGGTTCCGTATCGAGACGGAAGGTGAAGCGATGCATGAGTCGCGCCTGATGGGCCACACAGTTGAGAAATATTTCCGCCGCGAGCGGGAGAAGGCAGTCCAGTCCTGGCATCCCGAGCGGCCCAACGCGATCGAGCGCGACATCGGCCTCGAGGCCCATATACAGCGAGAGATGCCGCTTTTCCTCACGCTGCGCGACAGGGAGGGCAATGCACTGACTACAGCGATGCTGCCACCGGGTGGCAAGGATCGCGGCGGGTTCCGGATCATCATCGTTGCCGCATCCAATGCCGATCCTTACCCGCAGCAGGACGCGGCCATCGCTGCACTGGGAGCGCATTTCGGTCTCACACTCGATCGCAACCGCTGCTTCCCCTACGGCCGCTAAGGAGCCTGACAAGTATCGCCGCCTGATTGGAGCGATGTCGGCTCATGGGCCTGAATGCGAAGTCTAAGCGGGTAGCCAAATAGTCTGCTTATCGGGGGTGACCGGAAACGGCGATGCGCCCGCGAGCAATAGCCTCTGCGCTCACGGCCCGTTGTTCAAGGGCGTCCGACGAGCAATGGCAGCACGTCTGCACCGCCCGCCATGAGTGGATTCGACGGCTCGAAATGTTCTCGCAATTCTCGCTTCCGGACGAGTGAGCGCGCATCGAGAAACGCATCCTTCAGGCTGACGGCTTTCCGGAGCGCGACATTGAAAAAAGCGTCCCCAAAATAGGTCCACTTGGCCTTGTCCTGGCAGCCGAACGACGGATGCTTGTCATCGGCCGCGGTGATGACCAGCACATCGGGAGTCGCCAGGCGCGGAATAAAAACCCCCGAATAACAAGCCGAGATGACCACCACCTTGTGTCGCACACCTGTCTTCGCGAGCATGTCCCGGAGACGAGATGGTGTAAGCGTTTCTGTCAGCCGCCCCGCCTTGATTGCAAGGCCATCAGGAGAGCCATGCGAGGTGAGAATCAAAAAGAGAACATCGTTCTCGGGATCCAAGCGGTTGGCTGCCGTCTGCAACGACTTGGTCAGAGCTTCGATCGTTGCGCTTCCGCCTTTCTTGGAATTGTACTCCACGTTGATCGGTCCAGTCTCAAAACGGTCGGCCACGACCTGAGCCGCGCCGGTCGCCTCGGATCTAAACACGCCTTGATCCCCATACAGGCCAAAGGACACTACGCCAACCTTCGCAGCGCCCTCAATAGCACGTACCGGAGGAACCAACGGCCAGATGGTCAGAAAAAAAGCGACGAGCAGCGCGCCGAGCCGCCTGATCGAGCACCTGGAGGTCATCGCGAACCTCGTTTCGAGATCGCCGCTTCCGCAAGCGCCATCCGTCTCGATGATATGCGCGCAATGAGGTAAACTACTGCCGGATGACGTTGCGGCGCAATAATGAAAGCAACCGTCAATGGCATGGCACCCCAACATTCGGTACGGCACCGAAAGATATCCCGAAAAGGTCGCTCGCCGGCTGCGCGGATTCAACATCGCAGTGTGGCTTGCGTCGTTAATTCCAGCGAGCATGGCATTCGTCCGCTTCCTCGATGGGAAGTGGAAGGTCGGTGTCGCGGATATTCTCGTGGCAACAACGTACGCTTCAATGCCCCAACTTCATCGATATGGACCGATTACAGCACCGCTCGCGTTTGTGGCCGTCTCATATGCGGTTATTCTCTGGGTCACTTCACTGGTTGGCACGAGCGGAGCAACGCAAATTGGCTATTTCACTGCAACCGCGCTGAGTATCTTAATCATCGGGACCGAGCGTTATTTTATTAGCATCATACTCGGGATCGTCTCAGTCTCCTTGATCTTGCTTGTAGAAATAAGCTTGCCGCGCGATACCGGCTTCGTTTCGCCTTCGATGCTCTTTCTCACAAATTTCAGCGCGAGCATCGTTCTCAATTCAGCCCTCCTCTACGGCATTATCTTTTATGCCGTGTGGCAAATGGAACGAGCCGAAGAGGCTGCGGAACGGGAGCGTAAGCGCTCCGATGCCTTGCTGGCTAACATTCTTCCAGCCAAGGTCGCAGATCGATTGAAGGAACGGCCGGGCACGATCATCGCCGACTCTTATGCCGAAGCGTCCATCCTATTTGCCGACATGGCAAGCTTCACGCTCCGTACAGCCGACACAACGCCGGAAGAACTTGTGAGCTTCTTGAACCGCGTATTTTCCCAACTCGATGGTCTGGTCGAACAGCACGAGCTGGAAAAGATCAAGACCTCCGGCGACGCCTACATGGTTGTTGGCGGAGTGCCCGCACGGAGACCTGATCACCTTCACGCGCTCGCCGGGTTAGCACTCGATATGCGCGAGGCTTTGGCAGGTCTCGTTGATGGAAAGGGTCGTGCGGTGCCGGTGCGGATTGGTGTTGCCACCGGTCCTGTTGTAGCGGGCGTGGTTGGTACGCGAAAGTTCTTCTACGACGTTTGGGGCGATGCCGTGAACGTGGCCTCGCGTATGGAGTCAACGGGTATTCCCGGCCAGATTCAAGTTACCGACAAAGCATACGAGGGCCTAAAGGACGACTTCAGCTTCGAGAGGCGCGGCCCAATCGATATCAAGGGAAAAGGAGAAATGCAGACGTGGTTCTTGATTGGCCGCAAAGCATCGGCTGGCGCCTTCGATCCGGTGGTCACGGCTTGACGCTTGTTGCTGCGACACGAGTGACGCAAAAGCAGAGATCGTGGCACCCCCGCTTCTGGCGGATCAGCGAAGTGGCGGCACCCCTCATCGAGGTCCGTCAACGATGCAGTCTCCGACACGACGCATCGTCGCGGTTGATGAGCCCGGCAGATAGGCCGAGATCGATCGCATCGAAATGCCATCGTACTGGGCGCGGGCCGAGTCGATCACGCCCTTGGTGGGCATGTAGAGGTCGGCGGTGACCATCGTGATGGCCTCGGGCGCGTAGGCCAGCGACTGATGCGATAGTCGGCTGGGATGACGACCGCCCCTGCTTCCTTGAGCCGCCATGCTCGCCCGCCATTCTCGCATAGCAGCACGGGAAGCCAAATTGATCGCCCGGGCGAGAGAGGCCCTCGCAAACTCCGAAGCACTGCTTCAACAGAGCGCCCCCTCGACGTTTGTTGGGAGAACAACAAAGCCTCCCCACAAATGAGAAGACGCTCCTGCTCCAGAAGCAAAAGCGAGCCAACGAGCTTCGAGCGATGGTGCGCCAGAACATTCTTGAGCAGCGCAAATTTCTTAGAAAGCTGCGGGCGCGGGCCAGGGGCAATGCTTGTCCTGGCGAGCGCCGAAATCTATCCAGAGATGCCTTATTCCTTGAACAGATACTTAATAAGAGCGGCAGCCGCGAGGATCAGCACGATCACCAGCAAAAGGCCGATCAAGCCCATGCCCCACATACCGGCGCCGCCCATCATGTCTTGCATCATGGCGCGTCACTCTCGCTCATAGAGAGCGTGATCCCGAAGCGCAGTCCTCTCATCTACCGTGCGGAACGACAGTCTTTGGGCCACCGCCATAAGCGTGGGATTTTTCGGTTCTGACGCCCTGCGCGTAGATGTCGCTTCGCGGCGCGTAAATATCAATTCCTTGCGCATAGATATCGCCACCGCTTTGCCGTGTCATGGGGGCAGACGATTTGGGGCCGCCTTGGTACTGCTGAGCCATGCTGGACACAGTCAAGAATGGCGTGACGAGTGCGACGGCAAGGACGTATTTGATAGTCATGATTTTCCTCCGGCACTTACTCCAAAGTGTTGCTGGCAGGTTACACCCCTGCTGCACTCATCTTCATCAAAGAGCTGTGAGCGTGCCTATTTTTTAGCCTCAGCGAACCGTCTTACCTGCCTGCCCTTGTGAAAGCGGGGCGCTCTTCAAAAGAAAACTAATTCAGATCACGCCTTTAGGTGACCGTTCTAAACGGCATCGGCTGGTGGCACGCGACTTGCGACGCGTGGCGCGGGATTGATCCGCTACTGCCGAGGAAAAGGACATGCGAGCGCACCTGATTGCTGCTGTTGTTTTGATGGCGCTAAGCGTTACATCGGCTTCCGCGACCGTAATTATCAGCGCCGACATCGGCGGTAAGATGCGGGACTATGCGACGCACTTCCGACATGTGCGCGACTCCGGTGAGTCCGTCATCATTACGGGCAAATGCGTTTCGGCCTGCACCATGGTGCTCGGATTAGTCCCGAGCGACCGAGTCTGCGCCACCCCTGATGCGGTGCTTGGTTTTCATGCGGCCTGGATGTTCGATGACTCCGGCAAACGCGTCGTCAGCGCATCCGGGACGCAAGAACTAATGACGACCTATCCAGCTCCGGTGCGCGCTTGGATCGCACGGCGCGGCGGGTTGACGACAAAAATGATGTACCTTCGAGGTCGCGATCTCGCCGCCATTGTTGCGCATTGCGATAGCTCACGCGTGGCATCTGCTTCACGCTCGAAGCGCTTCGGCGGCACTCAAATTGATGATACAAATTCGCCTCGCGCCAGTTTTGGCGCGCGCTGAATAATCGCACCGGCTTGCTTATCGGTTCTTGCTGCCTAAAGGGACCTGAGCAATAACCGGGTGTCCGCAGGCATCGGTTCATGTCTGCCTATGGCCCTCAGCCGAACAACGCTGAAACCATTGTATTGTCGGCTATCGGCGGCAGACCGGACCCGGGGCCCGTGCTCACTTCGACCGCTGCTTGTGACCCAACTCGGACATTCCGCTTAAAACACAAACCCCGCCAAAGCGGGGCCTCGACGCAAGCAAACCCGGTAGCTTGTCGGATTACCGTGCCCTCCGGTAGCTATTTGAAGCACATTGCTGCCGGATAACGGAGAAGCCCAGCTCTACGCCTTCGACCTGGTGGCGCCCGAGGGCGATGATCTGCGCGAGCTGCCGCTGTTCGAGCGCAAGGCGCGGGCCTAGGACCATCTATCGCCCTAGAGAACGCCACACCCAAACGGCCGATTAAATTTAGAACACTGTATCTTTTTAGACTGAGGGATTGAATCCCGAGCAGAAGGATATGAACCGGCGTGCCGGGTTGAGTTTGGTGCGTCGGGCGGTCTCGGAGCGTCTCGTCTCCAGCCCCCGAGATGCTCGGGACCGTTCGTCTGAAAATAAATCCCGCGACTCACATTTGTTGTGGCCGGAACTAGTGGTGCCGGGAAGATTCGGTAAACCGGGGCTGGCTGATACTTCACTTAAATTTTTCACCCGGAAGTTTTGACCAATGCCCGGGCCGCAGCTGCCCCAGCTGCGGCCTTCGTATTCTGCGAATTCCGCTTTCGGAGATCTAATGCCCAACGAACATTGCTTGATCGTACATGCTGCTGGAAGACAATTGGACCTGCTTCGCGGAGAAGCTTCGCGCATCGCAAAGGGAAAACAGATTAACTGGTGGACCGATCGCGGCGACGCCGGTACACGCTTTTGTTTTGAAGACGCGAAC
>NZ_LBJP01000065.1:0-55530 GCF_028128715.1 Bradyrhizobium sp. CCBAU 51745
CTTGACCGGCTCCGCCTGGAGGTCGTGCCGCCCGGCTGAGCGGACCTGATGGCTCCGGTTCTGGAAGTGGCGGATATCTTCCGCCGCTACGGCGAAGCGTTTCGGCAAGCTCGTGCCGGACATCTGGGCCGCGCCGAGCGGCGCGTCATGGGCGCAATCACGGCATGCCGGACGGCTGTGCTTGGCGGCCACATCGAGCAATGCGACGACTGCGGTGCCACCCGGATCGCCTACAACTCCTGTCTTATGGGCAAAGCCGGTAATGGGGAGCTGGCCGTTATTTGATCGCGCTCCTGCACCAATCACCGCCAACCCCGCTCTCCATTACGAGGTACGCCTGAGAAGTTCGATCAGCTGGTCGGTGGGCTGGAAGACGCCGCGCCGCAGGTGGGGCGGCACGATCGCCTCCATCGCATCGAGCTTCTCGGTTGGATCACCGTTGTCTCAGGAGCCAGTGGCTTGCACGACATCTACGGATCCGCGCTCGCAGCGCAGCCGGGCAAGTCGTAGGGGGCGGCCAAGTAACAAAGCGAGCTCACAGCTCATGGTCATGGCGGCCTGCCACCGTTTCGTGCTCCAGCGCCCTATCCCGGCTTCGACAGACTAATCCGGACGACCAGTCCTCTCCACCGGGTTTGAGCGCTGAAAACATCATGCCCTTTAACAATTGCGCTGAGCGTGCATTGAGAGGCATTGTCTTGGGAAGGCGCAACTGGACCTTCGCTGGCAGCCAACGTGGCGCCGACCGTGCCGCTATCATGCTGACGATGATCACGACCTGTCGCCTCAACGACGTCGATCCCAAGGCTTGGCTCGCCGGCGTCCTCGCCCGGATCGCTGATCTTCCCACGACGCGTCTGCGCGAACTGCTGCCCTGGGAATGGAAGCGCCTGCACCAAGCCGGCAAGTCCGCCGATCAGCAAGCCGCCTGACCTTCACGCAACGCCATCGTAGAACTCGCCGTGCTCGCGCGCATGCGTCAATCAGGCGGCCTTCGTCGTATGCGTACGGCTCATGAGCCGCGCAATGGAAGCACGCGTCGCGGCGGCTTCGGGGTGCGCGTGACGCCGAAGAACCTGGCGCGCGAGGGATCGAACGTGTCGCTCGCAATCCCGAGTGCCTTCGGCTGCGTGCGGTAACGATCGCAGGAATCAAACCTGCAACCGCAGCGCATCAGATTCTCGGCATGCCGGATCGAGAGGGTCAGTCGCCTTTCGCGTTGGCAAGCCCATGACGGCCGTGCCCGAGGATATTGGCGAACGGCGGCAGCGCTACGTCTGTCTCGCCTATCAGGACGATCCGCTGCGCGATCCCGCCGCCCGCAAGTGGGCGGAGAGCCCTTGCGGCCTCCGGCCAAGTAGCCTCGAAGGAAATTTGCATCGGTATCCAGGGGAGCTAAGGCCGATTGTCGGAGTCGTTGCTCGTAGGGCTCCTCCTTTTTGCCGAATTTACACTGCAACCTGTGCGCGACACAGAACTTCGTTGCACTTGCCACTCGGATCGCCTACAGAAAGGGGTGGGAGCTGGAAAATGAATGACAACGCGCCTTCAGCGCAAAGCGATTTGCAGGGACTTAGGTTGATCCGCGCTTTTTTCCGGATACGCGATCAACGGGCCAGAGACCAACTTGTCGAACAAGTCGAAAGGCTCGCCGCGGGCGGGTCGGTTTTGAGCCCGTCAGGTTCACCTGATTTCGCCGAGCATCCGGCGGACCCTCTCAGTTAGTCTCTGCACGCCTCCTTCGTCACCAACCCCACAGGCCGCGTTCCAGTGCCATTCCCGTCTGCCCTCGTTGCAAGAAGCCGACGACCTTGTCCGCAAAGTCGTGATGGTAAGGAAGCCCCTATGTGGCATTGCTTCAAATGCTAATCTGCCGATTAATCCCGCTCTGATCCAGTGCCGCGACAGGGTTGGGTTTGTGGCTCTGCCTCGCAAGAGCTAACGCGTTGCGTCGATGTCTGGTGTTCCTGTCCGAGGACGAGAAGCGGAACTACTCGATGGGTGGCGCGTCCAGCGCTTCAAGTCGACGCAGATGCTGTCATCCGTCCATTCTCGGCGGTCGCGGTCTTGCTACGGCGCGGGGAGCGCCGGTCTTCGCATCGTCACTGCCTCCTCCGCTAAGAACGACGAATTGAAAAACATAGATCGACGCAGCGGGTATCGCCGAACTGGTGGATGTCGCGACGTGGTCAGAGGACGTCGATGAGTCCAAGCCGGCACCGGATATTGTTTAGTCCCGGCATTAGCCGGAGCGGATTGAGGGTGAATCGTTCGGTTTTGTCCAGGCCCTGCAGATGAACTCATAGGGTGTGAGGCCTTTGAGAGTTTTGAGTCGCTTGGCGAAGTTGTAGGCGTTGACGAAGTCTGAGAGGTGGCTGCGCAGCTCGGCGTGAGTCTCGTAGTGGAAGCGCTTGACCGCGGCGACCTTGATCGTTCGGTTCATGCGTTCGACTTGACCGTTGGTCCAGGGATGTTTGGGCTTTTGCGAAAGGCCACGATGATGGCCTCCTCTACCCATAGAGAGGTGGACTTTGGCTCCTTGGGTCCTGTCTTCAGATCAGCGACGGAGCCGCGCCTCTTCAACTTGGCGACCGTTTTGGGATTGATCCCATAGCGCTTAGCCAGCGCTCTTAGGCTCTCTTGACTATTTTGTATTGCTCGACGGACCCCCTCCGTCGGTGGCGCAGCCGTGTAAAATTTGTCGCATCGCGCTTCCTTCGAATTGTGCGATAAGGATGCACCATCAAAGCCCGGGACTAAACATCTAGATGAAGTCAGGCCCCGCGTCTGCGCGGCCGGCTTCGGAGCTGGCGATGATTGCTGCACTGGCAAGAGCAATATCCCGCGCGACGGGAACCAATGTCGATGTCGAGACTCTGAAGATCCTCGTGATCTTCTCCGGCGCGGGCCTCCTGGTCTCGCTCGTGGCCGCGATGATCTACGGACAGGCGCTCAACGCCGCTCTGTTCTGAGCGCGTTGCAATTGCCGTCAGGCCACCGGTTCCTTGGAACGGCTTCGCTCACGCGGCGCCAGCGGCGGCGCCTGCTTCAGCGGAGCATCTTCGCGTGGCGTGGCGCCGCTGCCCGAGAAATGTTCGACCGGCGCAGGGCCGTTGTCGCGCCAGGCGACGAACCAGATCAGCAGGCCAAGGATTGCCAGCGCGGCGCCGACCGGTCCCGTCGAGGTCCAACCCCAACCCTGGCGAATGGCAAGCCCACCCAGGAACGGGCCGAGCGCATTGGCAGTGTTGAACGCCGAATGGTTGAGTGCGGCGGCGAGCGCCTGCGCATCTCCTGCAACATCCATCAGCCGCGTCTGCAAGACAGCACCGAGCGCGACACTGGCTCCGATGGCAAAGATGTCGATCGCGAGCAGCCAGGGATTGCCGGCCACAAGCGGAAAGGCCAGCAGCGCCACGGCCGCGAACACCAGGATGCCGCCCGCGGTCGGCATCAAGGCGCGGTCGGCGAAGCGCGGCACGAACAGATTGCCGAGCGTGGCGCCGATGCCGAAGATAGCCAGGAAGAACGGGATGACCTCGGTGCTGACCTTGGTGACCTCGATCAATGTCGTCGCGAGGTAAGTGTAGACGGCGAACATGCCGCCGAAGCCGATGGCGCTGATCGCGAGCGTGGTCCAGACCCGGCGGCTTTTGAGCGCGCCGAGCTCGCGCAGCGGGTTCGAGCGGCCGGCCTGGTCGCGCGGCGCGAACAACGCGCAGAGCAGTATCGTGAGCAGCGCCAGCACCGAGACGAGACCAAAGCCCGCGCGCCAGCCGACCGCCTGGCCGATCAGATTGGCGAGCGGCACGCCGATGATAGTGGCGACGGTAAGGCCCAGCATCACTTGGCCGACCACCCGCGAGCGGCGATGTTGCGGAACGAGCGAGGCGGCCACCAGCGCGGCGATGCCGAAATAGGCGCCGTGGGGTAGCCCTGAGAGGAAGCGGGCCGCGACCATCGAACCAAAGCCGGGCGCCAGCGCGGTGAGGGCGTTGCCGAGCGCGAATACGGCCATCAATGCCAAGAGCTGCGTGCGCCGCGCGAATTTTGCGCCGAGCACGGCAATCAGCGGTGCGCCCAGCGCCACGCCGAGAGCATAGGCACTGATCGCGTGTCCGGCCGTCGGCTCGTCGATGTGAAGGTCGGCCGCGAAGAAGGGCAGCAGGCTCATCGATGCGAATTCGGTGGTCCCGATCGCAAAGCCGCCCATCGCGAGCGAGAACAGCACGATGGCGAGATGAGGGGGCGCTGAAATGGATGTCGGTTTCGCGCTTGGCGAGGTCGCGTGAGGCGAGGCCGTCATGTGTCCTGCTTAGGTGTTTAGTCCCGGGCTTTGATGGTGCATCCTTATCGCACAATTCGAAGGAAGCGCGATGCGACAAATTTTACACGGCTGCGCCACCACGACGGAGGCGGTCCGTCGAGCAATACAAAATAGTCAAGAGAGCCTAAGAGCGCTGGCTAAGCGCTATGGGATCAATCCCAAAACGGTCGCCAAGTGGAAGAGGCGCGGCTCCGTCGCTGATCTGAAGACAGGACCCAAGGAGCCAAAGTCCACCTCTCTATGGGTAGAGGAGGCCATCATCGTGGCCTTTCGCAAAAGCCCAAACATCCCTGGACCAACGGTCAAGTCGAACGCATGAACCGAACGATCAAGGTCGCCGCGGTCAAGCGCTTCCACTACGAGACTCACGCCGAGCTGCGCAGCCACCTCTCAGACTTCGTCAACGCCTACAACTTCGCCAAGCGACTCAAAACTCTCAAAGGCCTCACACCCTATGAGTTCATCTGCAGGGCCTGGACAAAACCGAACGATTCACCCTCAATCCGCTCCGGCTAATGCCGGGACCAAACATCTAGCTGCCGCTGGATGAAAATTCAGCGGCAGGTCATACCCCACGCGCGCGCGGGAACCCAAGCTTGTCCAGTGTGCGCCTTGGCCGGAAGGTGCGATTGCTCGACCAAATGGATGATCTCGGCCTTTCCTAAGGCGATGAAACAGAAATCCGGCAGCGTCAGCAGACCAAGCGCTAAAGGACATTCGGCGGCAGACCCGCCGGCAGTATTCGGGGAAGAGGTGATTTGCATCGTGCTGGAAGGATTGCGCGGCGAGGACAGCATATCCGAGCTTTGCGCCGAAAAGGCATTGCTCCTGACGGCTACGATGAACCAGAAATCCTCCTTTCGTTTGGCCGGCCCTGACAGCGAACAGGGTTACTCGGAGTACGGAGCCGATCCTCTGACAGCAGCACGAGCCGTGTCGGAATCGACGTCCGACCTCGCAATCGCGAAAACAGGCTCGGAAGGAGAGGTTCGCTGATTCGGTGAGGGCGATGCGTCGGTGACCTGTTACGAGGCCAGACCCGACTCGCTATCGCCTTATCGTCGGATCCGCTCGCCGGCCATGACAGCGTTGGCGCCATCGCTGAATCCAAGGAACCCGGACGATCAGGTGAAGAAAAACCGCCAGGACATCGTTTCCCCCCGCCCGGCTTGTTGATCCTGACGTTACGTCACGTTGTATGAAGATTGGCGTCTGGCTTAATTCGGCGCTGCGCGCGTCGGTCCACGCATGCAGCCAGACCACCTTCGACAATTAAGAGGTTCAAGCGATGCTATTCTTCTTCTTGCTCTCGATCGCTTTCGCTATCATCGGCACAATTTACGCCGTGAGCGCATGGTGTTCCCGCCGCCCGCGCAGCCGCAACTTAGTTTTAGTTCGTCCCACACACAAGTCTAAGCGGAAAGAGGGCTTGCAGCGTTTAGACTAGGTGTTTAGTCCCAGACTTTGATGGTGCATCCTTGTCGCACGATTCGAAGGAAGCTATGGGACAAATTTAACACGGCTGCGCCACCACGACGGAGGCGGTCCGTCGAGCAATACAAAATAGTCAAGAGAGCCTAAGAGCGCTGCTAAGCGCTATGGGATCACCCAAAACGGTCGCCAAGTGCAAGAGGCGCGGCTCCGTCGCTGATCTGAAGACAGGGCCCAAGGAGCCAAAGTCCACCTCTCTATCGGTAGAGGACGAGGCCATCATCGTGGCCTTTCGCAAGCATACCCTGTTGCCGCTCGACGACTGTCTCTACGCTCTTCAGGCCACGATCCCGCACCTGACCCGCTCATCGCTTCATCGATGTCTTCAGCGCCACAGCGTTTCGCGGCTGCCGGAAGATGGCAAAGGCATCAAAACGCAAGTTCAAGAGCTACCCAATCGGCTACTTCCACATCGACATAGCTGAAGTCCGCACCGCCCAAGGCCGGCTCTATCTCCTCGTCGCCATCGATCGCACGTCGAAATTCGCCTACACAGAGTTGCACGAGAAAGCCACCAGGCGCGTCGCCGCTGGCTTCTTGCAGAATCTCATCAAGGCCGTGCCTTACAAGGTTCACACCGTCCTCACGGAGGATGGCACCCACTTCACCGATCCGGCCGGCGACAGTTGGACCGCGGCTGACATCAAGGAGAAGATCGAGCGGAAGGAGTTGTTCTGGGCGCATGCTTTCGTCGTGGCCTGCGCCCGCAACGATATCGATCATCGCCTCACCGAGCCCAAACATCCCTGGACCAACGGTCAAGTCGAACGCATGAACCGAACGATCAAGGACGCCACGGTCAAGCGCTTCCACTACGAAACTCACGCCGAGCTCCGCAGCCACCTCTCAGACTTCGTCAACGCCTATAACTTCGCCAACCGACTCAAAACTCTCAAAGGCCTCACACCCTACGAGTTCATCTGCAAGGCCTGGACAAAAGAGCCAGAAGGATTCACCCTCAATCCGCTCTGTCGAAAGGTAAGCGTAGCTCTGCGGCCCTTTTGAATGGCGCTTTATGCCTATTTTGAGCGCATGGTGCGTCGCCGATGCTTCCATATTTCCGACAATGCATTGACGGCGGCCTCGAGCGCCTTCCGGTCAACGACGTTGGGATCGAACTGCTCGGGGCCCCAGAGGCGCATATGTTCGTGCTCTGGATGGGTGGGGTCGCCGATGGCGTCGAGGTATTCGGCATAGCCTGACGCACCACCGACATCTTCCGGAGGACAACGGCCGGCGGCCTCGAGCAAGAGGGGAAGTCCCTCCGTTGTCGTGTTGTCGAACCACTTTTCAAGCTTGATCACGTGATCCCAGCTGTCGCCGAAGTCGTAGAGATAATGGATCGTCTTGGCGCAGGTCTCTTGAACGATATTGGAGAGCCGCGTCTTGCGGGCATCGATGGGCTGAGGGTCAAAATCTCCATCGGGATCAGGGATACCCCAACAGCCGTCGCCGGCTAGGAACTCGAAGAGATGGCTGTTCGTCCAGCCAAACGCCGCCTGAAGCGTCAGATGCAGCCGATCAAGGCGCAGGGTGACGGGTACGACAAGGCAACGCATTACCTCTGGCTTTACGTCCTTGAGGGTTACCCTGATCCGGACGGCGGTCGTGTTGAGGCTCATGCTGCCAATCTCGGATCGAGCCCATGCATCGTGCAGGTCGACGCCCAGGGAAGCAGTTCGTCTAGTCGCGCCGCCGGCCAGCCATTAACGAGCTTGGCGAGGACGTCGGAGAGCCAAAACTCGGCGCTGACGCTATTGAGCTTACAGGTCTTAACGAAGCTAGTACGGCCCAACTCTTAGCCCCCTCGTCGCAACCCGCAGCTCTGCGGCCGCCAGTAGCGCCGAAAAGCCACGCGCAGTTGACTCACACGGCAATTGGCCATCGAGACATGTCAAAAAGCCGACAAAGAAGTCGCATCCGGAACACGCTACATGATCACAATCCGACATCACAAGGAGTATTGCGGTCTGGACGCTTCTTGGCCTGAGGGTGGGAAGGAGCAGGGCCATTCCATTTTCATCCTCGGCTTTAATCGCGACTGGTTGGAGACGATCTTCCGAGTGAATAAAGAGGAGCCACAACTTGTGACTCGTGACCTAGCAACAGGACCACTACGGCGATGAATAGTGCGACAACCCGTACTCGTTTCAAAATTATTCGAATTGTGCCTGGCACATCGTTCGGTCATCGCAACTTCAACAAGCATCTTTATCCTCTCCTGAAAGCACCGTGAGCAGCTCGGTAGAACGTCTGCAGAGACTGACGTCTTTCTTGCTGAGACATGCAACACAATCTCGGTTTGCTTTTGCGAAGGTACTTCATTGTATCAGGATGTCGAGGAGTGTTTGAGATGGATCAGTTCTCTTCCCCCCAGGTGAAAAATGCCGTCTTGAGCGTCGCATTTGAGAAAGCTTGGAGCTTTGTCGAGAAGGATCCGCTGCTGGCACATAATCGCAAGGCCGCCCTTCAAAGCCGATTGCGCACTTACCTCGAGTATTCAATAAGAAACGGAGAACGGAATACTCTGAATTTGGCAAACGAGGCGATACGCAATTTGCGGACTGAACTGGCGCTGCCGCCCGAGCGACCACGCGCTTGTACATGGACCGGCGAGAGCGTCCGGCACCGTTAAGGTATTCAGGGCGCCTTTACCGATAGAACAATCGGGTCAGCACGTGGTCGAGCAGACTTTTCTCTACTCACGTGCGGCCCCGTTGACGAGAACGTTCCCGAAAGTTGAGGCCTCTAGCTCCTCTGGCGACCCGAGATCAGCAAGCTGAATACAGGCCCAATGGACGAGACGGGGTGGCCGCGCTAGCATTCGCTCGTGACAGGAAGCCGACCATTTTTTTACCTTCAGCTCGGCACGGGCTTGCGCAATTTTAAGCAAGAGCATTGTCTAGCATAGCCACAGCAGGCTTCGCGACCATCGATCGATGGTAGAAGCTGACGGACTTCGAGCTACACTTGTGGTCGTTCCCGAGCCAAAGATCCTGCAATCGGTCGGCATTGCCTCGCTCAAGCGATGGCACACCGAGCCGCAAGAATGACCTCGAGCGACCAAGGGCGCCATCGGTCCATCATTGTAGGGCGCCGCCTGGGTTTGTCGCTCCTTATCGGCAGAACAAGCCAAACACCTCTCAAATTGCTTCGCGTCGCAGCTCATCGTGAACAATTATGCCAAAGCACAATCCGCACGGCGCAACCGCTGCCGAGCCACAGCCTCTCCATAGAAGCGGAGCAGCCTGCTGAGTTGCGCGCTCCGCAATCTGACGCCACGTACGATTGGTGACATTTGTTTCGAGGACATGTGGTGCGGCAGTTACAGCAATTCGCGTTCATGTTGTTAAACGCACGGCGCCGGGGGGCACCGAAAGGAAACGACACGCGAATGAACAAGATTCTGATTCTGACTGCAATTATGGGCGCACTTGGTGCCGCCACTCCCTCATTCGGCGCGGACCTGGCCGGCCAGCCTGTCAAGGTCGAGGCGGCACCGCTGCCGGTCGCGGCCCCGATCATCGATTGGTCCGGCTACTATATCGGCGCCAATGGTGGCTGGGGGACGAGCAGAAATTGCTGGGATTTCAATGGCGTCGCTTCCGAGGGCTGCCATAATTCGACTGGCGGTACCATTGGCGGCCAGATCGGCTATCGTTGGCACATCTTCAACATGGTGTACGGCCTCGAAGGCCAGGGCAACTGGGCCGACTTCCGCGGCGCCAATGTCAGCACCGCCTTCCCGGCAGACACCGTTGGCACCACGACAGATGCATTCGGTCTACTCACGGGCCATATCGGATACGCGTTCAATGCTGTGCTCCTTTACGGCAAGGGCGGCGCTGCGGTGACCAGCAACACCTATCACGTCAACTCGGTGACAATTGGCACAGAGATTGGCAAAAACAATGATGTGCGCTGGGGTGGCGTGCTGGGCGCCGGTGCCGAAGTCAGCCTTACGCCGAGCTGGTCAGCCGGCGTCGAGTATAACCACTTGTTCATGCAACGCAGCAACATAAGCTTCCCCGCGGCCCTTGGCGCGGATCGGGTGCACCAGGACATCGATCTCATCACGGCACGGCTCAACTACAAGTTTGGCTCGCCGTTTGCCAGATAAAGACCCCCACGCGCTCGCATGAATCGGGACCCCGACCGGCGGTCGGGGTTCTTTCCTCAGCTGTTCCTCTCCCTTAGAGACCTTTGTCCCACTGCCGGAGCAAGCGGTGCGAGCTCGTCTGAGCAAAGGATCACCCGCTGGATGCAGAGAGCCATGCACCTCTCACCGACCCTACGAAGCCCCAGAAGCTCAGCCAATGCGAGATGCAGACTTGCCCAAAGGAGCGCTATATCTGCGAGTTCACCGAAAGCGCCATGCTCAGTTTGCCAGAAAACAGTTGGCGGTCGTTTCTCAACTGAATTCAGACAACGTCGAGGCGAGTAGCTGTCGCGACTGCTTGAATCCGACTGGTCACCGAGCTTTCCGACATGAAAATTGATTGCATTGTCGCTGGTTCCCAGGATCATCCCAATTTCCCATGACAATTTTCCCTCTCCGACGCCATTTGCCGCATTCATTGCTCTGCCGCCGAATGCGCCAGGGTGATCACCGCGTCAAGCAGCCGAAATAGCGTCATCATCCTTGCTCCGAGGCGATCGACAAGTGCTCGCTGATGGCGGAGCTGGCGAAATCGGAGATCATCGCCTGTCGTCCGTGTGGATCGACTCAATGCGAACACAAGGATTCCTCCACCTTACTCATGCCGGCCGTGACGGACTGAGGGCCGCGGGACTGTGCTGGCGACAAGAACCCGCAGCACTAACGGCTAGATGCTTGGATCTGTTTATCTTTGATGGCGAAAAAACGCGGTCGCCTCCGAACGACGCTTCGCTTTCTCTCGAGTGCGAGCACGAGGAGATCCCGGGCTCTGAACTGCGCGGTACACGTAAGGGAGAGCACGCGCTTGTCGGTGCGGGACTCGATCTGCGTCTTGTCAGTACCAATTCCCTGCTTTCAGATGAAGACGACAGAAGCGTCATCCTTTTTCCCAATCTTGCGAATCCTCCATCGCTAACCTGTTGCTGATCGTCGGCGTGTGACAGCGTCGGTGACGCGATCGATGAGCAGCACGAAAGATCCGATGCAGACGCCATGCTCCCCGCATCGTTGTCCGGCGCTTCATCGGACCCGTCCGGCAGGCCCGGTAGAAACGAACCGAACGGGCGGAAAAGGGCCACGTCAAAAGTGCAACAAGAGATAGCCGCAGTCGCGAGACCTGCTTGATGCGGAAGACATTTTGCATGCGCATCTCCAAAGGTGAGAGCCCCCCGGATCGGACCAGCAAGTGCCATACCAACTGTTGATTTCGCCAAAATCAATCGTCGAGAAGGGCTTCAAACGCGGACGGCTGGTTGCGAGCTAGGTGCCTCGAAGCATTCATGACATGGGGAGCGAAGGCGACAGCACCATTGCGAGCCACGACATGAGGTGAGCTACAGCAAGAAATGCAGCTCACCTCGGCAGCTCGCCTCGGCGGCCCCCTCGAGTGCCGTCCTCTCAGGGATTCAAACCCACCCCTATTGGGCCCAGTCAACCACTAACCTCGGCGATTGATGGGAGGGTCCACACATGGCACTCGCTAAGGAACTTGAACTGACTGCACCTCCGGCCGCGTGATTCGAGCGAAACGCTTAGATCCGCCCCCGAGCGGAAACCCAATTAGGCCGCACCAGATGCACCAATCATGATTGGCTTGGTAAAACAGGGCGAAGGTCGTCGCCGAAATCGGTGAAGCATGGCTTCCCTGCTCTTCGCGATCATCTCCCTGCTATATGCGAGTGTTGGCCAGGCTGGCGGTACTGCATTCCTCTCGCTAATGGCATTTTTTGGGATGTCGTCGACAGAGATGCGCCCCACGGCGCTTGGTCTCAACATTGTCGTCGCGACCTATTCCACTTGGCTGTTCAACCGCAACAAGGTCGTTGACTGGACAATCCTGCGCCCTCTTCTTGTTTCGTCGATGCCAGCGTCGCTTGCCGGTGGTTTGATTGGGCTCGAGGAGCAGATGTACAAAACACTGACCGGGCTTGTTCTTCTTCTGGCGAGCGCAATGATGATCATGCAGCGCGGACGATCTGTCGATCGCGTCGGCGAAACTCCGCTCTGGGCAAGCGTGAGCATCGGCGCGATCCTTGGCCTCGTTTCCGGCCTGACTGGGGTGGGCGGGGGTGTGTTCCTCGCCCCGACGCTCATCGCACTGAATTGGGCATCACCGAGGCAGGCCGTCGCGCTATCACCCCCTTTCATCCTGGCCAACTCCACAGTTGGATTCCTCGGAGCTCTTTTCACTGGCCAATTTCCTTCCCCTGATTTGGCTCTTTACGCAATCGCCGTGCTGGCGGGGGCGGTCGCTGGAACAGTAATCGGCCTAAAATGGTTGAGCCAGACAGCCATCAGATTCATACTGGCGGCGGTTCTGCTCGTTGCCGGCATTCAATTGGTTCGCGCTTGAAGTCGAAACGACATCTTGCATGCGGGATGCCAGCGCGGTCAGATTGAAGTACAAGGTTTCTGCAAGCTGCGGCTCAAGCCTGGTCCGAGCGCCTTGCCCAACTCTGCAAGCCGACAATACGATCGCGAAAAGCCGTAGGGTCGAGCGACGGTGAGGCGGATCCGAGCGCCTTTCGGCTGATCGTCCTCGGCCGGACGGCAGCACTAGGTCGCATCCGGTTCGCGCTTCCAATCGACGGGAGGATCAACGTCGGGCAGGCCCGCCGAGCAAACGGGGCCATTCATCAGGTGCTCTTCGTCCGGCACGCTTGATTGAAGCCTCGCAAGGCCATACCCGAGATCGGCGACGCCTCACCAGGAGGCTTATGTGGAAATGAGTCTGGAGGTGCATCGCAGTGATGCGACGCCAATGAAGGCTAGCTGCACAGATATGCGATCTGACCGATCAACAACGGTGCTATCAGAAACAAAACGCCTCAACGATGAAGCAGAATAGAACGTATAGCAAATCGTTCCGAGCTCGCGTTTGCCATCAGCACGACGTCCAAGTCGTTTTGAGTCGGTGCCATGTATTTTGATCTGAACGAGACGCCGGCGAGCCAAGGCGACCCGACGCACCTTGCCGAGGGCGGTGAAGTGCGCCGGGGCTACCCCAACATCATCAGTACATCCGTGATGATGCTTGCTGCAATGAGACAAGTAGCGTGGCGGAATTGAGGCTCATTGATTTCATGCGTGAAACCAAGAACTTTTTTTCGTGAGCAGCTCCAAAAGTCTTGAATCGCACGTAGCGTCACGTGCTGCAATCGCACGTCGCGCTCTGATCTAGCAAGCTACTTATCTCCGTGACACTCCGACCTTGAACGGGAGGCATCCGTCGGTTGCGGAGCAACCAATTCGGACTTTCCTCGGAAAACCGGGTTGAAAGTCCAGCAATAAGCTCAGTTGCCATGCTGAGGTTTAAGATCCTGTTTCCGTCGCAAAAAGGCAGCACGCCAGGGAATGCGGAAACGACGCGACCCGATGAGAGGTTGATGCGCGGCTAGTCGCGGCACGCCGCGCTAATTCGAGCGTCCTCGTAGAAATTCATATGCCACCATAAACGTCCATATGATCGCGGACGAGCGGCTCCCACTTCCGGGCCTCAACCCCTACGCTGCGTTTGGCAGTGACATCGAAAGCAGGCCAAGTCTCAGGGACCGTTAGACCCCTTTGACATAACGCAAAGACATAACAGTGGGCATCGGGCAGCTTCATGCCGCTGGACCACGAGAAAGTTAGGGTTTGAAGACCTCTCTCCTGAACAAGTATTGCGACGCTCGCCTGCCTTGGTACACCATATACCCGACCGTAGCGGATTTCTCCGCAACTGTCGGTGCCAAGACTTGTGTGACATGGTTGAGGCGGCTGTCGCCCGACGATCCCGTGTCGCTATATATCCATGTTCCGTTCTGTCGTTCTATCTGTTGGTATTGCGGCTTTCCTACAAGCCTCACTCTCAACCAGCGACCGATCCGCAATTACTTGGCGGCGTTGCATGCCGAGATACGTTTGATCGCCGAGCAAGCGCCTCGCAACCTGCCGGTAAGCGACGTACATTTCGGCGGCGGGACGCCGACCACCATTGCACCGGCCGATTTCCTCGCCTTGATGGGACTCCTGCGACGCTGCTTCGCGTTCAGCAAATCAGCTACCATCGCCATAGAAATCGACCCACGTGCGTTCACGGCCGAGACGGTCGAAACATTACAAGGGGCCGGCGTCAATCGCGCGAGCATAGGTGTGCAAAGCTTCGATGGGGTGGTTCAAAGGTCGGTCAACCGCGTGCAGAGCGGGGTGCAGACGGCGTCTGTCGTCGAAACTCTTCGCCAGCATGGGATAAGCCGCATCAATTTCGACCTTCTCTTCGGACTGCCGCATCAGACGGTGCGCGCTTGCGTGGACTCTACACGGACGGCTCTGGCGATGCGGCCAGACCGGCTTGCGGTTTTCGGCTATGCTCACGTCCCCTCCTATATGAAACGTCAGCGCCAGATCGATGAGGCGGCGCTGCCGGACAATGTCGCCCGCGCCGAGCAAGCCGCGGCTATTGCAGATACGCTGGTCTCGGCCGGCTACCGCCAGATCGGGCTCGACCATTTCGCCCTGCCCGACGACGAGCTCGCGCTGGCGCAGAAAGCCGGTCGGCTGCGCCGCAACTCCTTGGGCTATTCAGCTGATACCTGCAAAACCGTAATCGGCTTAGGTCCGTCAGCCATTGGCCGTCTGGGTGAGGGTTACGTCCAGAATGAGATCGCAACCGCCTCCTATCACGAACACATTCAGGCTGGTCGTCCGGCAACCGCAAAAGGCTATTGTCTCACCGCCGAAGATCGCCTCCGCGCCGCAATCATCGAGCGTCTGATGTGCGATTTGCAGGCCGACGTACCAGCGATCTGTGCTGCTCATGGGTTTGATCCGATTCCTCTTCTCAATTCGGCCAACCGGCTGGGAATGCTTGCCGAAGACGGGATAGTGGACATTGAAGAGGGATTCATTCAGGTCAAGCAGGAACACCGGTTTCTGATTCGTGCTGTTGCTGCCGCATTCGACAGCTATCTCGACCGTACCCCTATTAACTAAGCCGCGCATGTGAGCAGATCTCAAACATCTAAGCTCTTCGCGACGGAATGATCTGAAGAGGCACCTCCGGCAGACAGGTCAGATTTCGAGGATGCAGCGGCGGTGTCATGGCAACGACCTTTCAGATATGGCCCCAAACCGGGAGGGCGGACTAAAAGGAAGGGATTTAAAAGAGAAGCGCAGCGGATTGCGCCGTTCAGGGCCACGGCTCGATCATGCCCAAAGGGCTCTGCCCCACCTCCCCTTGAGTGCTCTTGATAATGGTGACGGCCTCAGCGACGTGTCGCTGGAGAAGCCGTCGCTCGCACCAGGTTCGGAAATTTTACGGCTAGAGGCGGTTCTGCGAACCTGCGGTCCCCTCCTCGAACACAGTTGGACACTCGACCACGCCTGCAGCGGCTCAGACTCAAGGCTCGGCTTTCTTCGGTCCGGCGATCACTGGCGCGCCTCCGACGGAAACAGGTCCCTGTGGTTTGGACCGCCTGAAGCGTTTCCCGGCGGCGCTCGAAACAGTTCGGGCTGGCGAAGAAAGAGGCTCGGAAGCAGCAGAAGGGACAGGTGTTGAACTCTGCAGCGAATCGATCCGCGACGTCAGCATGGTGATCTGATCCAGGATATCTTTGAGGGCCTTCCGCTGGGCATCGCTCCGGCGGTTGAGTTCTGTGATCTCATCGCTAGCTTTCTGCTGCGCCCACTTTATCTCGAATAGGGATGCCCTGTCCTCCAGTGACAGGCGCATCGTTGAAGCGTCTTCCCTGCTTTCCGGCGTCTCGACAGGCTCTTCAAGGTTAGCCCAAAGCCAGGCGCCAGCAGCACACGAGCCGACGAGGATAAGCGGCAGCACCAAAACCGGGAGAATCCGTCTTGACGGCGCGTCCAAGAGCGGCCGCAAGTCTGAAGCGGCCGCTTGATCACTCAAGTCCATTGTCCCTCGCTCAAGATCCCATTCTAGCGGGCTTATTTGTCGATGCGATAGCCTGCGATGCTCCCCCGCTACAGGAACTACCAGCGTCGATACAATAATCAATAATCAATCTTGGCGAGCTTCCCGATCGGCTGCGCCTGCTTTTATGAAAGCTCCTTCTTGCGCAACGCAACGCGACAATTTGCGCGTTCTCCATGACAGCGCCACCAACGAGCAATGGGTCTCGTCTTTGTCGGCAATGGCGCAGCATTCTCTCATCATTCAGAAGGACCTTGCAGATTTTCTTACAGTGCCCCGGCACGAATGCAAACCGTCCGAAGATTCCTGCAAGCGTTCGATGGAGCCCGCCTCACGCATTGCTCAGACCAGCAACTTCGTCTGGGACGCGCCACGCAAGCGCCACGGCTGATCGGCCGAGCCGCAATCGCGCGATTGGACGGTAAACATTGCACCTGATCAACTACCAGTTCCAGCAGGTTGTTCGAGATGACGGGCACGTGGCAAGCGTAACCGACGAACGCCGCGCACATCAAGATTTTGGATGCAAGACAGGTTTTGCCGCGCCGACGGCAGCCAGCAACTGCTCGCCGATATCCGCCAAAGCTGCTCGATGGCTGATTTATTCGGTCTCCTGGGCCATCACGTTGGATGTTGTGGTGTGGTTGCCGCGCGCACAAATTCAAAGGCTCTTCGGCCTTCACGCCCGCCGATCGTCTCGTGTTTTGCTGACAACGATACTAATGAAGCGTTTCGCAAAGCCAAGCCTCTTGCACGACGAGCCTTGCTTTCTGGTAGCTGCCATTTGGTCCCGAAAGCCGCCTTCGATGCAGATGCGCGGCACCGCCAGACTCGCCTGACTTACAGTGAGCAGGGTGGACATTCGCAATGTTCTGGTGGCCAGGACAGCAAGTCCCGCGCGCTCGCGAACATTTGCCGAGCCAGCGCTCTCCGCTGGCCCTCCGCGCAACGGCGTCATGCACAAGCAAAATTTCGTATCAGATCATCATTGCGCCGCGAGCTGAGAGGTTCAGGACGCCTGAGTTTGTCGTCCCCCTCACCCTCGGACCCGAAACGACGCCGGCGATGCCGCTTGCTTTCGAGAAATCGACCGCGATCTTTGCCGGATCCCGAACTGTCATTTCGGACTGCTGCAGAGACCTTGTCGAGAGCTTCGCCGGTTCCTGCTCGATGCGCGCCCAAAACGCTGCATGGCCTCCTTTTACCACAACGTCTTCAGCGACAACCCTTCGCGCAAGGTTTGCGAGGTGAGCCGCATGCTCAAGGCAATTCATCCGAGCAGAGTTGTGAGTGGCCGAACCGATGGCGCAAACGCTCTTCGAAGATTTGCGTAGTGAGACGAGGAGCAAGGTGGCCGCTGCGCAACATGTCGCCTTTGCTACGAACCGACTGTCAGGTTTGAGACGGACGTCCAAAAGTCGACACTCAAATGGGTTGGGAACGTCGAAGAACCTCCCCTTTCAAGCGGCACGCTGCTTGCTCCATCGAAGGCCGGCGGACGCAATTCCCGCATGCCTCCGCTTTGAAGCCGAGTATGCATCTTCCGATTGCTTCCACTCACCTAGCAAGATGCCCAGGGCTGGTTAACTTCAGGACAACTTCCATGAAAGACTTCCTTTTTCTCGCAGCGTCGCTACCCATCAGCTGTTTGATGGCCGCGGGACAGTCCCCAGCGCTAGCGCCTGCGAGCGTGGCTGAAGATCCTTTTCTTTGGCTTGAGGAGATCGAAGGGCCGCGCGCATTGGCTTGGGCTCGCACCGAGAACGACAAGACGCTCAGTGCGCTCCAATCTGATCCACGTTACCAACGCTTCTATGGGGAAGCGCTCGACGTTCTTCAGGCCAAGGACCGGATTCCGTACGTCTCATTTGGCCGGCGCGGTCTCGACAATTTCTGGCAGGACGAGGACCACGTGCGCGGCGTCTTGCGGTGTACGACGCTTGAAAGCTACCGTACCGAGAACCCTCGATGGGAGACCATCCTCGACGTGGATGCTCTCGCTGACGCGGACAAGAAGAACTGGGTTTTTAAAGGGGTGAGCTGCCTTCCGCCGGAAGAGCGCCTCTGCTTGCTCAACCTGTCCGAGGGCGGAAAGGACGCTGAGTTCGTCCGGGAGTTCGACGCAATCGCCAAAACTTTCGTCACGAACGGCTTTGCACTTCCCGAGGGAAAACAGGAGGTCACTTGGGTCAATAGGGACACGGTCCTGATTACACGAGATTGGGGCGAAGGGACCATGACGCAAGCCGGTTACCCTTTCGTTGTGAAGGAGCTCAAGCGCGCTCAGTCGCTCCCGGAAGCGCGCGAGGTCTTCCGTGGCGAGCCGACCGATGTCGCGGCCACACCATTCGTGCTGCGCGACAGTGAAGGCACGATCCATGCGATCGGCGCCGTCCGCAGCATCAGTTCGTTCGAGCATGAGTATGTTCTCTTTGGGTCCAAGCCGACCAAGCTCAATCTGCCAAAGAAGGCGACCATCGGGGGCATCGCGAGTGGTCGGTTGCTGGTGACGCTAAACGAAGACTGGATGCCACCGTCTGGAGACACCCCCTTCTCAGCCGGCTCGATCATCTCGTATGACCTGACCGAATGGAAGCAGGATCCGCTGCGCGCCAGACCCACGCTCGTTTTCAAGCCTGGGCCTCGACAAGCGATCAGCGGATTCACCGCCACAAGAAACTTGCTAATCCTAACGATACTCGACAATGTTCAGAGTAGGGCGTTCGTCTACAAGTACCATCAGGGCGCCTGGCAGGCCACGCCGATCCCTCTTCCAGAGGATGCGAGTGTCGGTGTAGCTGCGGCATCGCATGAAACGGACGAGGCGATGTTCACCGTCTCCAGCTTTCTTAGCCCGACGATGCTCTGGTATTTCGACGGCGCAACCGAACGCCTTGAGACCCTGAAGACGACACCTCCTAGGTTCGACGCCTCGAGACTTGTCGTCGAACAGTTCGAGGCAATCTCGCGCGATGGCACCCGCATTCCTTACTTTCTGCTACGACCCAAGAGCGCAAGGTTTGACGGATCAACTCCAACGCTTCTCTATGGCTATGGCGGGTTTCAGATTCCGCTCGTACCCTTTTACGCGGGTCTCACCGGGCGACTCTGGCTCGAGCAGGGCAACGCGTATGTTGTCGCGAACCTGCGCGGCGGCGGTGAGTTCGGGCCCCAATGGCACCAGACTGCCCAAGGAGCAACGAAGCAGCGGACATGGGATGATTTTATCGCCGTCGCGGAGGACTTGATTCGGCGCAAAATCACTTCTCCCCGCCGGCTGGGCGTGGTCGGCGGTAGCCAAGGAGGCCTCCTGGTAGGGACCGCAATCACTCAACGACCCGACCTCTTCAATGCGGCCATCTTACAGGTTCCGCTTTTCGACATGGTTCGCTTCACCAAGCTGGGCGCCGGAGCCTCCTGGATCGGCGAGTATGGCGATCCCGGCATTCCCGAACAGCGCAAGTGGCTCGAGGGCTACTCGCCCTATCAGAGCTTGGTGCCAGGCAAGACCTACCCGGCCCCCTTCATTCTCACGTCCACCAAGGACGACCGCGTGCATCCAGCGCATGGCCGCAAGGCTGCAGCGAGGCTCGCTGCGTTGGGCCAACCGTACCTTTACTATGAGAATACCGACGGGGGGCATAGCGCCGCCGCCAACCTAATTGAAGCGGCACGCCGGATCGCTTTGGAATATACCTATGCATTCCGGCGGCTTGTCGATGAGTGATGTCGAGGACTAAGATCGACTTCAATGATGACGCTTGGCGGACGACGTTATCGGCAGCGGCGTCAGCAAGCCCGTCTTCGCTCATTCTCGGCGGACGATGGTGTCTCCATGGGGATGAATCCGAGCGATCAGCTACCCCCTCAGTCTCGCCTATCAGTCCGGGTAGGTCACTCAAGGCCGATTTCTTGTTAATACCCGCGAGGCATTTCGTGTGGACAGCCCTCAAGGCAAAACGGTGCGTTAGCCTCTCGATCCCGTGGCTAACTTCATTGTCAGTGCGGATGCGGATAAGGATAGCGCCTGTCTCATCAAGTCCCCTCGACAGGCACCAAGTCGCATCCGCGCTGCGTTCCATCTATTGCTGACCGGCCTATATTGTCGCCCGTGGTTTTGAGATCGCGGGCTTTTGGGATTTGAGGCCTCGAAACCTTACAATTTGGCCTTCAAGATTCCGTCGAATCAGCAGGCGTGATTCCATGGTTGCAGCGGAGCGGACCGATGCGACCGAAGCAGCCGGAGACGACGGGGAAGGCGACCTGTTTCGCGTCGGTTGAATCAGATCATCAACCTGAAGCACGAGCTGGTGCAGCTGGCCACCACGATCGACTGAGACTGGATCGATCGCGAGGTCGCGCCGCTTTACAGCGACCAGGGCCGGCCGGGCATCGCAAGCCGATTCCTGATCGGACTATTGCTGCTCAAACACATCTACGGCCTGTCCGACGAGGGTGTCTGCGAGCGCTGGGTCTACGACCCGTATCCCAGCACTTCACCGGCTTTGAGTTCTTCCAGCACGAGTTTCCGCATGAGCGTTCCGACCTCAGCCATTGGCGCAAGCGGCTCGGCGACAAGCGTGAGCACGCGTTGGCCGAGCGCTTGAGGGTGGGGCATGAGACGCGGCGCATTGCGGACGCGCGATCTCAGGCGGGTGACGGTGGACACCACAGTTCAGCCCAAGGCCATCACCTTCACGACCGATGCCAAGCTGGTGCATGCGGCGATCAAAGGGCTCAATCGGCTGGCCCGCGAGCGCGGCCTTAAGCACTGCGCATCGCCCAACAGGCGGCGATGATGGCAGGACGCTATGCCCATGCCAAACAGTTCAGGTGATATCGGCGACAATTGCGCTGGCTGCGCACGCGGCCCGGCCGCCCCGATCTGTGACATCCGCCGCAAGATCGCCGGTCAGGGCGATCTTGAGGCTGCATTCGAGCAGCCGCTGTCGCGCGCCGCGCAAATCCGCTCGCAAGAGCAGCGCCAGCGTGGATCCAAGATCTATTCCCTCGACGCGCCCGAAGTCGGATGCATCGGCAAGAGCAACGCCTCAGCGCCTTACGAGCTCGGCGTCAAAGCCTCGATCGTCACCACCAATGCTCGCGCCCCAGCCGGCCAGTCCGTGCTGCACGCCAAGGCGCTGCCGGGCAGCCCTATGACGGACACACCCTCGGCGAGGTCATCACCGCCACCGAAAAGCTTACCGGCTGCGGAATCGAGCGCGCCTATGTCGACAAGGGCTATCGCGGTCACAAAACGGAAAACCCGCCCCGCGTCTTCATCTCCGGTCAGAAGTGCGGGGTGTTCGGCGTCGTCAAACGCAAGCTCAGCCGCTGCTCAGCCATCGAGCCCGTGATCGGCCATGAAGATCGACGGGCACCTCGGCCGCTGCCATCTCAAAGGCCGCGAGGGGGACGCCGCCAACGATGTCCTCACCGCCGTCGGCCACAATCTCCGCCTCGTCCTCGCCTGGCCGAGGCTTCTGTTGCCCCTAATCCGCAACGCCTTGTTGCGGATGCGCGCCTGGTCCACGGCTGAGCTCTCCTCCTGAAGCGGCTTCGACAGGACGCAGATGAGCCCTCGCCTCGCGCGCGGAAACTTTCGTCGCTCGGCAAGGCCGAAAGGGCCTCACCAACGGCCGGGCACTTTCCAAGGTGCAAGAGCACCTTGGAAGCGATGGGCGAGGCATCACGATCGATCTTTACGTACCGCCCGCAGAGCGATGATAAATATCTCTGCCGTGGTTTGGGAGCCTCATAGTTCGAGGCCGCGCTCTGTGAGCACACGGTGCATGACTTCGCGTTTGATCTCGCCACCGATCTCGTTTCGGACTTGGGCGCCAAGCACCCGCTCGGCATCCGGATCGCTGAGAAGACCACGCTCGGCCAGTCGCTGATCCAAGCGGGTTTGAAACTCCTCGCCCATGGCTTCGACGAGCCGGTCTTGCATCGCGGCATATTCGTCCGGAGCGATGCGTCTCAGCACCGTCTCCCAGGGTTGCCAGCGGCTTGCCATGTAGTCGGTGAACTGGCTTGCTTCCCGCCCCCGGACCAGGTCGAGCGCTTCCGTCGCATCATCCTCGCTTACGTGAGAAACCGTCAGAAAGCGCATGTCAGAAGCGACGTGGATCAGCTCCAGCGGCTCGCGCAGAAGATGTTGATAAGCCAGGTAGACCTCCACATCGTCTACGCCCGGGTCGAGGGTCACGAGCGCGTTGACCCTGTCGCGCGCGATCCCGTCCAGCGCGTCCAGGCGGAATGCAACGCGGCCGCGCTGGATCAATTCGGCGAGCCTATCATCATACCCCCCCTCCTCGACGTCAGCATTAAGGCGCGCGGTCCGCATACCGTTCCAGTGCAGAGTAACGCGGTCCTCGCAGCTCGCGTTGGCCTCTGAAGCCTGTGTGAAAAACTGCTCGCGCAATCTCGGATTGATCGCCGCCTGCCGCAGATCATCCGCCACGGCCTGCCGAAACTCGTCGCTGCCATAATTGACGGTGCCGCGTAGCCGATCTAGGAATCGGGCGTAATCCTGGGCGCCAGGCTCATCCGCAAAGTGCTGCCATTCGGCCAATGCCGCCTGATCGTGCCCTAGCCAGTGCGCCGCAGCCTCGGACAGAGGCAGCTGCCGAAGATGCGGCGCCGCGAGGTGAGCGCGGACCTCGTCCGGGAATGGATTATCACCGAATTCGACGTTCAGCAGCGGCCGGCTCAAACTTCCAGGTAGGAGATCCTCAGGCAGGCTGGTCAGCCGGTTACCGGTCAGATTGACCGATTGAAGCCAGCTCGGAAGGATTTCTGGGAGGTTGGCCAATTGATTGCTGCTGACATCGAGTTCAACGAGGCCCGATGGGAGGGACTCGGGAAGCGCGGTCAGCTGATTGCCACTAACCGCGAGCGAGGTGAGACTGCTCGGGAGAGCGTCGGGCAGGCTGCCCAGTCGGTTGTTGTTTGCGTTCAGGATCCCCAGCTCCGATGGGAGACGGTCTGGCAGACTGGTCAACCTGTTATCGCTCACCTCTAGTCGATAGAGGGTCGCCGGAAGAGCGTCCGGCAAACTGGTTAACCGGTTGTGGCTAACAAAGAGCTCGTGGAGCCCGGATGGCAGGCTAGCGGGCAGGCTGCTTAGCTCATTGTGCATGGCGCGGAGGTTTAGCAGCCTCGGCGCCAGGGCGTCGGGCAAAGCTGTTAAGGACAGCGATGACACATCGACCGAGTGCGAGCGCATGTTCTCCGCAGCCCTGATTCGCGAGCGCCCGTGTCGCCTGTTCTGGGCTTCGCCCTGCCCCTGTTCGGCAACCCAGTCGTCCAGGATTCGCGCCCGCGCGGAGGCCGGGGTTCGATACCCTGTCAAGCCTTCGACCAAATTCGCCAGGGCACGGTTGAAGCCGCCGAGGTAGCTTTCCCGCTCCGCTTCCTCAAAAGTGTCCGGGGCGGAACCTTCGCTCCGCTGTGCCTGTCCTGTGTCCATCATCTTTCTCCGTCGTCGGAATCTTGAAGACTACGCCGGCCCCTGCGCAAGGCTACGAAGCAGGTTGCCCGCTGCCACAACAATCATTGGGACGAGCGCACGTGGGCCGGGCGCCCCACTCCTGATCGAAGCGGTACGGCTTCACACGAGTTGGAGGCGGCGAATGGATCGATGCTGCTGCAACGTCTGCTGCCATTTCGTTGGGCGGACGGATCCGGGGGACCGCCAACACGAAAGCGTTCTGCCGCTAGCACGGTCACCTGTCGATCAGCTGACGAGCCTCGCTGCGGAACATCGAAGTCGCTCACTTTATCAACGGTGGCAAACACCAGCGTGGACCCAATTGCATTGGCAGGTGAAAGGACGGCCGCGGAGTTGGGCGTTCGAGCGACCGCCGCTCTTCGTCTTTCACGCACTCGGCCGAAAAGGTTTCATTGCCAACCATTGAGATATCCACCGTCAGCGGGCTGGGCGCGGGGGTTTAAGTTATGCTGCGCCAGTTAGATGCGGAAAACGTCAAGACGGGAGATAACTACCCGCGACCGCGATCAATTCCTTGCTCCAAATCGTTTTACCGACTTCTGCCGGCTTTGGTGCCATCGCTGCCCTTTCGGCGATAGGACTGTCAGCTTGTCGAAAGATAAATGCCCTAGGTCCAGATGCGTGTTGTCACGGGCTGGGTTGGCTCAGTGTCGTAAGGGGAGTGGAATGGATCCTTTTGAGCCAGGACAGATTCGGCACGGCGGAGGCATTGCTTCTGCATCTTCCCAACAAGAGGAGGCGGAGGGCGGGGGGGCGGCACAATGGGATGCTTTCGTGACGGGCTACGCAGCAAACTCCGGGCATTCAACCCATGCGGCGGCCGAACAAGACGAGGCGCTCGAGAATTGGGCTGCTGAACCGCACGTGGGCCCCCTCGAGGACCGGGACGAAGCGGCAAGGCGAGTAAATGCTCTGGGTGAAGACGCCATACTGGATCTCGGGTCACTGTCCCTTACCAGTTTGCCCAGACTTCCAAGCCAAATCGTCGTGCTCGATGTGCCCTTCAATCGGCTTACCAATCTGCCTGACGAACTCCCCGCTTCGCTCCAGCGTCTTGATGTCAGTGTCAATCAGCTGAGCAGCCTGCCCGCGATCCCGAGCGGGCTTAGAGGCCTCGACGTGAACTCCAACCGGCTGGAGAGCCTACCTGCCGTCCTGCCTGCCGGCCTCCAATTTCTTTCCGCCAACTACAACCGGTTGCTGAACCTACCCGAACCCCTCCCTGCTTCGCTCCGATTTCTTCACGTCAGCCACAATCAGTTGACGAGCCTGCCGGTGGCAGTCCCAGCTAGGCTTGAGTTTCTCGACGTAAGCCAAAATCAACTGACAGATCTGCCGCCGGCTCTCCCAGCTTCGCTCGCGTTTCTCGACGCAAGCCAAAACCATTTGACGAGTTTGCCTGAGCACCTCCTGACGGGATTCGGCGCTGGTGCCACCATAGTTCTGACTGATAATCCGCTATCTGAGCAGGTGCTGACGAACCTGAGTACAGTCCTAAGCGCCGAGGGTTATGTCGGTCCGACTGTCCACCTTTCGCGCGACGTTGAAAGTGAAGCGTCCGAGACAGACGATGAACAGGCCGATGCGCTCGCTGAAACAGTTGCAGAATGGCTCAAAAGCGATCCACAGGAGGGCGATCGGGAGGTGCTTGCCGCTTGGCAGAACCTTGCACAAGAGCCGGGCGCTCGGGAATACGGGCTTTTCCTCGGCAAGCTGTTCGACTCCGTCAACTCTGGCAATGAAGGATTCCGGCAGTCGGTGGCCAATGATCTGCGGCACGCGGCAAAAAACCCGCAATTGCGTGCCCAGAACTTTCAACTGGCATGGGACGCCAACCAGACCTGCGAGGATCGCATAACTTTGACCTGGAACGGCATGCAGACCGCACGCCTCATCGCAGACGTCGAGAACGGCGTCTATGACAACAAGGCCCGGCTTCCCGATCTCGTCGATCTGGGACGCGTCATGTTCCGCCTAGACGCGCTGGAGGGGATTGCGCGCGAGAAGGTTCACTCGCTAGGCTCGGGCAACAACGTCGAAGACATCGACGCCATTGAGGTCTTTCTTGCTTATCAAAACAAGCTACGCGAGCGGCTGGGACTGCAACACGTCGCGCCGGACATGCGCTTCTTTGAGGTCTCCGGCGTCACCGACGCTGACGTTGAAAGCGCAGAGACATCCGTGCGGAACAGGGAGGCGGCGGAATTCGCCGACTATTTGGCGGTGGACTGGCAACCTTGGGACGACGTGGTGCGTCGCATCGCACCGGAGGACCACGCCAGGACGCAGGACCAGCTCATTGCTGCAATGGGAAAGGAGTTCGACAGCCGACTGGAGCAACAGCTCGCCGACAAAGGCTTGAGCGGGGTTGAAGCCGGCCTCGTCGAGGATGCCAAGCGAGAGTTGGGTGCCGCAGTTCGAAAAGAAATTGCCCGTGAGATCAAGGGCGCTCTAAGAGACAAGGTGCTCAATGATCTCGGCCTCACCCTGTAAAGCCAGCTTTGCTGCAGGAGGCTGTTAATTCCTGCTACAGTTTCCCTCTGGTGCGCCGGTTTGCGCCCGAGAGTCTTCACGATGCGCAACAAGCGCAGCGCCGCGCCGATCTAGAAACCGGCGCAGCGCGACTCTTTCCAGTGGGTGTTTCCCGAAAGCGAGGATGGCCGATCTCGCGATGAGGCGGATGCTCGTCGGCTGCTATCGAGGGCCGCATGGATACGGGCGAATTGTCGAAATCGGAGAGCCGATACGCGCGTTTATACGGCTCCGAGCCGGCATGAAGAACGCCGGACGCCACCGTACTTACACCGCGCGGATCGGCTGATCGAGGCGCCGGCGGTTGGCTGAACTATGAGGGGCCTGACCATCACTGCCCGAACGAAGATAGCCGCGAAGCATCAGCCCACTCTCCGGAGAACTGCGCAAGGCGCTGAGCAAGACAATCAGCCGTTCCCGATCGATGGCGGCGGTGCTGACGTGAGGTCCGTAGAGCTTGCCGACACTGATCCGCCAAGACGGGACGAGATCATTTACAAGCTGGAGCGGGCGCATGTGGGTGGACCGCGAACAGATGAGATCGTCGCGCCCGCCCCTTCTGTCGGTGTGACTCCGGCGGCAGTTGGGTTGATGTACAAGACTCTCCATCACGATCAGGCTCCCTCCCGTCATTCATCCGAGGATCGCCGTTGAACCTCTTCAACGTGAAGGTTGTCTTTTGTGCCATGCTGATGGTTCGTTGGCAGCCAATCTGTGACACCTCCGAAGAACACGCCCAGCGACCATCTCGCGGCTTCGCCATCTGTCAGTTGATGGGAATGAGGCTCGCGGCCTGAGGGGTTAGCCCCGACGCCGAAGGATCTGTACTCAGCATAATAGCTCGTCCTCAACATATTGGTCGTGCCGGGCGTCCATTCGCGCCACCCTTCCGCGATCACGGGGGCATCTATCTTCGCCGACAGGAAGACCACGGTGGCGTAGGGGCGCCAGGGGCGGCCAAGTGCGATATAACGCGCAGCAGGGTCGGCACTTAGCCTGCAATGATCAAAAACATAGCCGCTGTCCTCATCCGGCGTTGACTTGCTCTGGGCGGTATAGATGACCGCTTGATTGGCGATGCCGTGCAACTCACATTGCCGGAACCAGGCCTTGGCGTTGCCAAATATAAAATCGACATGCCCTTCGATGTAGCAGTTCGAGAAGTATTGTCGTGACATTCTGCCGTTTGGTCCCTTGCCGGCAAACAGCGTGTCCTGGGCGCCGAGCAGGCGGACACGCGTAATGACGTCCCTATCTCCGGTAACGGACAGCGCCACCGCCTGCGAAGGTGGATTGGCTGGATTGAGGGCGTAGTCGTTCTGGATGGTCAGATTCTCGAGCCGAAAGTCATCGCCAGCGGCATCCAGCGTCGCCGAACGGGCGGTTCCTCCTACATTGATCGCGCCGTCGCCATACACAATGACCGTATCTTCCGGCTTGTTGCCAGTCCCTGCGAGATGAACACCGGATTTCGTGATTTTGACCTTCTCGCGATAGATGCCTGGCGCGATCCGGATATTTCCGCCCTCCGCCGGCAACGCGTCGATGGCTTGCTGCACAGAGTGATAGTCGGCATTTCCGGCATGCGACACCAACAGTGGATGAGCGTACGCCGCGGGGATGCAGAAACATCCGGCCAGAAGTACAGCGGAGGAAATGAAAATTCGCATGTGATCTTACACTTCGTTTCTCAGCGGGATAGCCGTCGCGCATCGACACGAGATTTTCATCGCCAAATCAGAACCTGCACGTCGCCTTGGCATTTCCGGCCTCGCAAAACCGTCGGCCAATTGCGACCAACTCGGGACATGAGGCCGACCTTCGTCAGCCCCAGTGATCTTGGCCCCAGATGCGGAACTCACCACCCTGAGTTCGGCACCGGTGTAGTGCTTACCGATTGCCGTCTCGGAATGCCGTGGAACATTCCTCAGATCCACGCAGCAGCGATTGTGAAGCTCGCCCGGGCAGCGGCGGCGATACGTCAGAGTGATTTGCGGTGACGTTGGCATGTTCAACTTGCCAAGTCGCGGAATCGGCAAATCGGACATCTTCGAGTGTCACGTCGAGTTTATGCCCCTCGTCTAAGCCGCGCATCAGCAACACACCAGTGTCGCCATGCACATGACGGAGAACGACTTGCCGATAGACCGGAACCCGCGTGCCTCGTGCGCGCGGATCATATTTTGTATCGAAAGCCATTGGCCACCGGTTGCCCCTCAGGCACACGTACTCATAAGTCACCCTCTCGACGAGCCCACCTCGACTAACATCGCTCTTGATACGCAGCCCCGACGTCGTACCATCGAGCGTCAGATTACGCACCAATATGTCTCTGACCCCGGAATTGACCTCACTGCCGATCGACATGCCATGCCCCCAGCCAAAATAATTATCAACGATCGAGATATGGCTGCTCGAGCCATTGTCGCCGGCCTTGATCGCGACGTTGTCGTCACCGGTGCGGATCGAGCTATGGGTGATGGTTACATCCTGACTTGCGCCAGGGTCGATACCATCCGTATTGCGGGCATCAGCCGGTGAATCGATCGTGAGGCCCCAAAACGTGGCGCCTTCGACCCGGTTCATCGCGACATGAAAATTCGGAGAGTTGCGCAAGGTGACACCGGACAACGTAATATCCTGCGCATGATCGATCTGGATCAAGCGCGGCGCGTTCTGGTTGCGGCCCTCGGCTTGGGCACGGCGGGCTAGCTGCCACCAGGTTTCCGCGCCGTGGCCAATCAGTGCGCCGCCCTGACCATCGATGATGCCCTCTCCGTAGATGCCGCCGCCGCGCGTTTTAGAAAAGCTGATGAATGGCCGGCAGCCGTCGCCCTTTTCCGCAATGCGACCGCATTGTCCGAGGCCCTTGTCGTAAGCAGCAGGTTCGGGGATGGCGATCAGTGTCGCACCGCGTCCGACCCATAAGGTCACGCCCGATTTCATTTCGAGTGGACCTGAGTGAAACTCGCCGCGCCCGAGATAAACTGCAGCGCCAGCGGGGCAATGTTGAATGGAGTCCTGTAGGCTAACTGTATCGTTCTTGCCGGAAGGCACAGGGCGATCGCAGACCGTATTAGGTACAACGGGTTCGGCGATAGTCCGGCGGTCTTGCGCTTTTGCGGCGGGGCAGACAACCATGGAGGCGAGTATGGACAACAGGGCCCAGTTGCGAAAACGCTTTGTCATTGACCTGCTCGTGCTTTGTCACGCGCATCCTTGGCGCGTGCCTTGTCTGGTATTGAGCGCTGCCTCGATGGAGGCACCGCGCACGTCACTGGCCCGCGTAAGATGACATTTATAAGACGCAGCAGAGGCCTGAACCTTGCGATTGCGCAGCAGCACCTTGGCCTGCGCGAACAAGACGAAGCGTTGTGCGATAGTCCAAAATCCAAATAGCTTCTTAGCGTTCTCACACTGAGAGAGTGCCCAACCGGTCCCGATTTTCGGCATCAACAACTGCGCGTGAATTCAGACGCTGCGTCGCATCGCGCCTGATCGACGAGCCGCACGACAAGAAGTGGCAGGAACGCCCACCGTCACCTGATACCGAAGCCGCCGTTCAGCCGGGAAGGCGCATCGCAAGATTGTAGCGACACGTCGTGGCACAAACGCGGGGCGCGATCCGCTTTCACGGCGGCAAGATCGAGGTCGAGCGCCGGTGGGTTTAAGGACATGGCGTGTTTACTGCCGCTGGCGCTCAGAGCTGTCGAAGGCGATCTGTTGCGCTCCGATTGAGCCGCCTCCAATTGGCCGCTGCCAGATCGCCTCAGTGGGAGCAACAGGTGTGCGCCCGACCTAAGCCGCGGCACGCCCGCGCCTGACCTTGACTGCTGATGAACCTCCGCGCTGTCCTTGAAGCGCCCGCAAAGCCATACCTACTGTTTGTCTCCTTGAACACGGGGTTGGAGAGCCGATTTCGTGCATTGTCATCACTGGCGTCGAGCGACCGGTCGCGCTCGCCGGGGAAACGAGCGCCACCTTGTAAAGCGTTGAAGATACTTCTCAGCGGCCAACCGTAGTTTCGAGTGCTGACCCCGCTCATCATCTCGTCAACCTAATCAAAATCTGCGATCGACACATTCGGCAGCGGTTTGCGGCGGGGGCGTCGGGCAAGGCCAGCGGAATCGTTCCCGCGCGCCGCATCCAACTGCTGCTCAAGGCGCCGTCTCCGGCGTGGTTCGACTGCTGATCGTCTGGCCCGGCGTGCTGTTCCGATGGCGAAGGTGCTGCGTTGGACGTCGAAATTGTGCGAGTCCATGCCAACCTCCCGTCCAGGATCACATCAGCGGGTAGTCTGTATTCGGAGAAGCTTTCGAGAAGCTGACGAGGCTACCGCCGGAACCGGATCGCATTCGTACCGGGAACCCTCTTCCTGGGTTCTCACGAACCAAGGTGACTGCCGTTACCTGCCCTTTTCGGATCGCATTGTGATCGCTTGCGCAGAGGCATGGTCAGTTACTGCGGTCAGCACCGCCCATGACTCGCACGCCTTGCCTCGAGGCCATAGCGGACAATCGTGTCACTGAACCCGCCCCCTCCACACAGGTCTACCGGTTATTTGAAGGCTCTGAAGACGGACAAACGACCGAACTGACAGGCGCAGGGTGGAGAGCTCTTTGGTATTTGATTGGGGGCATCTACGTGCGCAGCCCCGAAATAGGAGGCTCTAACCAAAGAGGCGGCGATACGTCCCCTATCTGGTGCTGCTCTGCGCGCATCCCCTGGCGGACGCACCGCGATCAGCCAAAAGGCCGAGCCTATCGGCAGGGCGCACCTAATTATCCAGTTCGCCCGCCGGGTTCGCAACACCATGTGTCTGGAGATCTTCGCCAGGTCCGGGACAAAACCTGTCGCCGTTAACGTGCGCGGCGGCAGCTTTCAGCGGTCCCATGATCGAGGCGAAAACGCCACGGCAGCATCCGGGTTAACAGGATCATCGACACTTCGCGATTTGCGCGGTCGTGCGTTGCCTATTGAATTGTTTGCCGCAGAGTTGCGCTGGCGTTCATCGATCGAGATCGCTCGACACTCAAGCCTTCGCTCCAGATCCGCCAATCCTGCCTTACATTCGGCGACAACCGATTGGGCGCGAAGCAGCTTGACCTTGAGCTCGTCCTGTTGCCTGAGTATGTCCTCAAGATTCCAATCGTTCTGCATGAGCTGATTGACCATCTGCAAGCACCGATGCAAGGCCGGCACTTAGCTTCAAGAACGGAGGGCTCCGCATGTCGCAGCTGCCCTGCCCTGAGCCACGGGCTAAAGCGATGCCAAACGATCCTGCTGAGGAGGCCTTTACGCTGACGTTCTTGTTGAGAACCACCATTCGTTGCGAGGCCCCTTGCGACACAACGGCACTGCCCGGCAAACCGGAGCGAGATCCGAAGATGGCAGAGTTCGCGAGGCAGGCGCACGGTTGGGAAAGCGCATCAGGGGACCTCTGCCATCGATCAAGCGGGCAAGTTTCATCTGAACACCTCAACCGGATGCTGAACGAGCATCATAGTTACGGTGGTTGCGTGACATCTTCAAGCAACCGGCATGCCAATGCCGGTTGAGCGTGTTTTATGAAGAAACGATGTCGGATTTCCCGCAGCACGTAGATGCAGGCCGTGCTGTTGTCGCGCTTGAAACAAACGACGTCTTGAGCGAGACAGCCAAACCCGCAAGCACGAGCGCCCGCGCGCATTTTCTAGTCTAGTGAAACTCTGGCAGGACTGGATCGAGTTCTTCCTGTTCGAGTGTCTTGGCTCCATCTTTGGCGAGGTACGCTGCCAGAGCTGCGATACCGGAGACCGGTGGACATCGAGCGGGTGCCGATTTTTTGAACGGCACTTGCCCCAAACGCTCAGCAACTTCGACGCTCATGAGGTGGGGACGGATCGGTCGATCGACCGCGCGCTCGATGGTGTGGAAGATCCAGGTGCCGTCCGGATCGATGTCCGACCAATGAAAGATCGGCGTCTGTTCGGATACCAAGCCTGCGATTGTCCGCAGCGCCTGCTGGGTGGCAAGCGAGGGGTACCCGCCGACATACATGGTCGTTCCCAATCGGCCGGGGTCCGCCTCGGCGATGTGCCGGTTGAAGCTTGCGAAGTTTTCGATCGTTAGAACGTAGGCCGGCGGCTCCCGGAACCGGACGCGATCTGCTTCCTTGGGAGTGATTCCGAGATAGTGCGGCGATATCCTGGAAAGATCGGCTCCGTCGAGATCGATCTTGCCCGCGATCAGCAGGGGCGGCGCGAAGCGCTCCAGCCCGATGGCTCGCAGTGCCTCGCGGGGGCGGGCGCCAGGCGGAAAGTCCATTATGCCGCTCAAAAGCCGGACCACGGCCCCCTCGATGCGCTCGAGTATCTTGCTGTGTCCCACCGTACGTCGCGAGAAAGTTTTGTAGTCGACGTCCAGATGCTTGTTATCAAGGATTGCTTGGGCCAGAACGAATGCGTGGCGCAGCGTGTCGACGTCGGACGAACCGAATCCGTGCCACGTCTTACCTCGCGCCCACACCTCTGCGATTTGAGAGCCGCTGTTCTTCAAGGACTCGTGCAGCGCCACTCCGGCTACAAGCCGCACGGCCGCATGCTCGGCGATGCGTGAGGCCGGGGTGCGGCTGAGATATCGGTATAAGATCTCCGCCGAGGCCAACCGCACGTGCGCCACTTGGTCTCGGTTGGCGCCGCGCCCCCAGCGAATCGAGACCGCGCCGGCACTTTCGGCTTGCCTGATCTGTTTCAGGAAGGCGTCCGCCGCGACGACTGATGGGAAGCCTGGGTAGTCCGGATGGGCGATCGGGCTTGCGGCTCCGGCCTCGAAGCGGTTGAGCAGGTCGTTCAGCAGGCCGATCGCATCCGTGAAACGCCGAGCCATGGCTACTCGGCGGCCAGACGGGTGGCGAGCTCATCTTCGGACATCAGGTCCGGATCGATGGCCATCAGCTCGCGCTTGGCCTTCTCTTTCAGTTCCACCACGGTAGCCCTGGACTGCTCGCCGATCCGGTCCACCTCCACGATGGTGTCCATGTGCTCGAGCACGGCGACGCGTTTCTCGAACGGCGCAGCAATCACGAACTGCAGGCCGAGTTTCTTGTAAAAGCTCATCATCTGCCGCTGGTTCTTGCCGTCCATCTTAGAGAAGGCCTCATCGAACATGGCGAGCGCAAAACCGGCGGGCTTGCCGGCACGACGCTCCGCGCTGCCGTAGACGGCGGCCAGCGAAGCGCCGATGGCAACGTAGATAGGCACCTGCTGTTCGGCGCCAGACCCGGTGCCGCGCCGCTGCTCCCAGCGGGTCGAGCGGCCGGTGGCAACATCCTCCATGTGGATCTCGAAGGTGTAGAAGTTGCGGTAGTCCTCGAACTGGGTGAAATCCTTGTCGGGGTCCTCGAGCAGCGCCTCGAGTGCGAGGATCGTATCCTTGTGCGGGAAGTCATCGGGCACGTCGCCCCGGAACAGCATATCGAGCGCCTCCGGAGAGGTTTTGGCGATCTCGATGATCTTCAGGATGGGCTGGAATTCCACCATCTGGGTGCGGTGGAAAGAATATCGCTCGCTATGGAACGGATGTGCGTAGAGACTTCGGTTCAAGGATTGCAGCTCCCGCTCCATCTTTCCGATCCGGGCCGTGAGCGCGTTGATGAACTCGCCGCGCAGCAGGGTGGACGCCTTCTCCGCCGCTTCCTGCGCTTGCCGCTCGTACTGGCGCAGCTCATTGGATTCGATATCCGAGATGAGCTGTTCCATCCATGGCTTCACCTCCCGCAGCGGCTCGCTCTCCGCGCCGACTTGCGAGCTCATCCCGAACTGGTCGAAGTAGTCGTAAAGGAGTTCGCGGACCCGTCGCTCGATCCGCGCGCGCTCGTTGTCGAAAGCGTTGGCATCCTTCAAGGCCTTCTCGGCAATGGCCCGGTGTTTCTCCGCAAAGCCCTTTTGGGCTGCGGTATCGAGGCGGTCGCGGTAGACGGCCCTGCCTTTCGCGGTGGAGTAGAGTGGGAAGAACTTGCGGTATATCGACCGGGCGACCCTGAGGTTGAGCTCGGAGCCGGGCACGTTCTCGCCCTCTCCGAGCCTCCTCTCCGTCGACCTGACCTCGCCGTCATGCTCGCCGAACGCCTTCTGCTGTGTCTTTCTCTCCTCCAGCCTCTTCTCCTTCAGCTTCTGCTGCGCCCTCTTTTTGTCGCGAAGCCCGCCGTCGCCCGCGCCGTCGAGCGCTTCGAGCCTCGCCTGGGCTTCGGCGATCTCGGTCTGCGCGGCTGCGAAGGCAGCGGCGCAAGCCTTCAGATCGTCACGTCCCTCGCAGATATTCTTCAGAGCGGCAAAGGCCTGCTCTGCCGCGTGGGCCTGCTTGCTCTTTTCGGTTTGGAGCCGATCCAATTCCTCGGCCTGATCCTGCAGGGAGCGCAGGGCGTTCGCCTGGGCCGCCTTTCCAATCTTGTGCTGCGAGGCTTCGATCCAGCGATGGGTCCTTACGAGTCCGTCATCGTAGAGGCCGTCTTTCATGACAGCCCGGCCGGGCCTGTTGAATTGGTCGAGCGTGTCCGCGAGGCGGACCGTGCCGTAGCGGCGCATGATGAAGGCCATCGCGTCCGGATCCTGGCTCCGGAAGATCGAGGGGAAAGTGCCGCGCTCCGGCTTGGCCCTGAACTGCTCGAGCTTGTTTAGGCTCACGAGCGATGCGTGGCGAAACTCGCGCCGACCTTCCTTGAAGATTGACGTGGCGGCGCTGATATCCGCTCTGTCCACGAACACAGCTTCCCGGTCGCGGCCGAGGAGCGCCTCGGCGGCTCCCACCCACTCGGGTTCGGCGACTTCGATGATGTCGCAGAGCACGCGCGGGACCATGCCCCTCTGGCGCAGCCTGCGGCAGAGGAGTTCGGTGTTGTCGCCAAGATAGGCGCGCGCCCCTCCGGCCGCGTGCTGTCGGATCCGTTCGAGCACCTCGTCGCGCCGGCCTCGGAGGCCGGAAAGCTCCGCGATGATCCTTTGACGCGCTTCGTCGATCTTCGGCAGCCATTTGGCGCCGCTTGCCGCAAAGGACTTCTCGGCTGCGGGGACCTCGTCGGAGACGCCCCCGATGTCGGCCCCGGCGGTGGCAGTCACAAGACGCTCAAGCGCAGGAACGAAGTCCTCGAAACCGTCCGCGCACATCGCGCGGAGCGGCTCCAGGCGACGGATGTTCTCCATGCGAGCCTTGAAGTCCGCCAAGGCGCGCTGCGCCGCCTGCCCGGCCACATCGGCGGTCTGCTGCAAGGACTTTCTGCCGGCCTTGGCATCGTGCTCGGCGATCGCGGCCGTGAGGCGTTCGATCTCGTTATCGATAGCCTTGACGTCGTCGTCGATGAATTCGAGTTGTTTTGCTGCGGCCTCCCGGCGCGCCATTTCGATACGCCGCTTGGTCTTGAAGTCCAGGTTTGTCGCCCGCGCCGCGAGCCAAGTCGCGCGTTTTGCAATCCACTCCTCCCTGAACTTGATCTCGAGCGCCTCTTCAAGCGCGGCAAGCACGCCCCGAAGCGCCCTCAGGGCTTCGAGCCTGAGGCGCATCTTTCGGATGGATTCGCTGATGTTGCGGTAGGTCTGGATCGACTCGCGCAGCACCTTGATGCCGATCGGACTGTCCTCGAGGATGTAGTTCCGCACGAACTGCGTCGCCGTCTGGTTGTGGTCGAGCGTCATCGCGTTGACGATTGATTTCTGCAGGGCGCTGGCGTTCTGCTCGCCAAAGGGCGAATGCGGCAGAAGATGGCGCATGTACTCTCGGACGTAGTCGCTCGCCCGGTCGCGATGATTGACGAAGTTGCCCTCGCCGACCGCCGCGACGATCCGGGCGCGCACGTCCTCCCACGGCGCCGGGAATTGCGACTTTTCTCGCTGCTCGATGAAGTCCTTGGAGCTCAGAATGGTGCCGACGGCGACGAACAGTGCCAGAACGGTCTCCCTGCTGTCGGACTTGCGCGCTTCAAGTGCCATGCCGATCGTGACCGGCGGCCGGGCGCCTTCCGTGTCTTCAAACCCTAGCGCCAGGTAGGTGCGCGCCTCGTCGCGCCGGCGCTGGTCTTCGCCGAGCGTCCCAAGGCAGTAATCGACGACGCTGCGCTTCGAGCCGCTGCGCGATTTTCCGCTGTCGCCGGCGACCGCGTTCAGGCGCAAGAACCGCCGGCTCGCGCCGGTGAGAACGACCTGTGCCATGTCGAGGATTGTGGATTTGCCGGACCGGTTCTCGCCCAGGACCCCGACGTGTCCTGTCACGTCGATGTCGGCGACGTCGAACAGGTGCCAGTTCACCATCGTCAGGTGGCATAGCTCGATCATGCCTCGTCTCCTGCGGGCTGCGGAAACCGCGCCTCCTCGCTACGGACGTAGCGCTCAAGCCGTTGGAGGGCATCGCCGCCGCTGATCAGCTTAATCATCGGGCGGATCCTGACCTCACAGTCCTGCTGTTCGTCGTCAAAATCACCAATTTCGACCAAACTGCGCTGGGCGGCCTCGCGCAGGACGTCACGGAAACGGGCGGCCGAGATCGCGCCTCCGCCGCCATGTTGCGCCATCTCCCGGTATCGGTCGAACAGGTCGTTCAAGGTGGCAACAACGACGGCCCGGTCCTCGACCGCTCCGACGTTCACCTCTTGCTGCCAGTACGCCGCCAGCACCAGCATGACGATGGTTTCGTCGAGCTTCATCCGGGGCAGCGGCACGTCCTCGTCCATGGCGACGATGCCGGCCCACTGCGCCTCCGGATCGCGATGGAGGCGGTATCCGCAACTATCGAAGAAGCCGTCGACCACATCGCGGAAGCGGCCGTCCATGATCGTGTTGTAGACTGTCCCGGTCCGAGGGTCTCCCGCGAACACGAACTGCCGCCGTAGCAGGAAGTGCAGCGCTTTGCGGAGGTCGGCTGCCTTTTCCGCGCCGAAGGAGCGCTCGACGTTCTCGAATTCACCGAGCATGAGCCGCCCTCGCCTTCCGGAGTGCGCCCGATCGCTTGACCAGGAAGTTTGCGCAACGGAGCCATTCGCTGTCGTGGGGTGGCGTGTCGGGACACGGTTCGAGTTCGAACCCGGCCGCGACCTGCGCAGGAACCTCGCCCGTCAACGCATATCGGCGGGCGCAATCGAAGGCGAGAAAGTCGTCCACGGTATCGATCTCCATGAAGCGGGCTTCCCTGGTTGCGAATGGCGGCACCTGGCCCTCAAGGAATCGTCTGACATCCTCGGGGCGGGGCGCGATGCGAGCGATGTATTCGAGGCGGAGCTTCTTGCGCAGTTCGTACAGCGGATCCGACGGCGGCTCTGAGAGCTCTCTAGCTTCGACGGGACGGCGCGGCTGCCTGGCCGGGGCCTGATGGTGCTCCGACCAGGGCGACCGCAGCGGCTCGATGCTCCATTCGATTGTCGCCTTGTGGTGTCTGCCGTCGCGCAGTAGGGCATCCAGGCGCCGCACCAGGTCGCCGGCCCGGCCGACGAGTCCCTGCCCGCCCCGCTCGGCGTACTTAATGGTGTTGCGGACCCGGGCTTCGAGCTGCCTGCGGAAGGCCTCGATCCTGTCGAACATCTCCCCGATCTGATCGAAGATGCTTTCGATAGCCAGCAGGTCGTCGACCGCGGCCATTCGACCGTCCTCGATGTCGGCTGCCATGCTGGAAGCTGTGTACTCCTCGGCGAGGACCTGCATGGTTTCCGGGGTGTAGGAGATCCTCCGCGCGAGATCGACGATGGCGTCGCGGAAGCGGTACGGATGGTTGACGGTGAGGATGGACTCGAAATCCTTCAGCAGGAGCTGTTCGACGAACTCCTCGAAAAAGGCTTCCAGCCGGGTAGCGACTGTTTTCGACTCCATGACGGTCCGTCGGACGCGCTTCAGGTCGGCCAGAATGGCCCGCAGGCTCTTAGTGAACTGGTCGGCCTGATTGCGCGCCTCGCGGACGGCGAGCGCAGCTTCGCGCTGCTTGCGGTCGGTGATCTCGGGCCTCAGTTTTTCGACGGCCTCCAGGTTGAGGCGGATTTGCACGATCAAGCCGCCGAACCGCTGCGAGAGATCTTTATTGAGGCTCGCGAGCCGCTGGATCACGAGCAGCGGTCCCATAGCCATGTCCACGGTGACGCGAAGCCCGTATTCCTCCTCTTCAAGCCATCCCCAGGCGAGCAGCCGGGCGTAGAGTTGTCGGGCAAGACCGAGCGCCTTGTCGCCCTTCTCGGAGGCGAGCGCGACGTCGGCCTTCCGGATCCGTCGGCGTCCCGCGGAGATCATTTCCGGCAGGCTGCCGAAATCATCGCCCTCGTTCCAGAGAGCGGGGTTGGCGCGCATGACATCGTAGATGGCATGGACGACCTGCTGCGGGGTCGGAAACGACGGCGCGCCTGAAAAGAAGCGTTCGTGCAGATCGAGCAGGCAGGCCGCGTACAGGTGCTTGTGATCGCGCGAGAAGGCCAAAAACGCGTCGTCATGCAAATGGCGGAACAAGGTCAATGACGCGACTCCTGGGCCCGACTTCATGCTGAGATGGCGACACTAAGCGCATGATGTGCCGGACAACATTGTTATTGAGAGTGGGCCTTGAAAATACAACCGGAAGATCTGTTCTTAGTATGTTCCAACACAGGTTTCCAGCTCAATCGCTGTCGAGGCGCCAAAAGCTCGATCGGCGCTGGGTGCCGGTCTTCGATCCGGACAGTGCGGGCTCAAGTCATTGAATTCCCTGTTGTTACCATTATGGCAAAATGGATACAAGGGTTTGCTAAAGGGAACACAAATCCATTGTTACCATTCCGCCAAAATGGTAACAAATACCTATGAAGCAGTTTTCCAACATCGACCAAGTCATCTTCTCCGACCTGGTTCAGAAGGCGACCGACGCGGATTTCGACGAGAACTTCCCGGAAAACGGGACCTTTCTCAAACAGAAGCGAGCCAACCGCGAATATTATTACTACAAGGCCTACGAGCCCTCTGGTGGCGAGGGACCGACGAAGACGACCCTCAAATATGTCGGTCCGGCCGATGATCCCGAGATTGCCAAACGCGCGGAAGCTTTCCAGCGCACCAAGATTGGCTATCGCGCGCGACGCGAGCTGGCAGCGAAGTTGAGGCGGGCCGGCTACCCTGCCCCTCCCCACATGGAAGGTCTCGTCGTCAACGAACTCGCGCGCGCGGGACTTTTCCGGCTTCGCGCCACGCTCGTCGGTTCGATGGCGTATCAGACATACAGCGGCGTACTCGGCGTCAAGCTGCCCGACGAGCTCGTGACGACCGAGGATATGGACATCGCGAAATTCTACGGCATCTCGATCTCGATCGATGAAAGCATGCCTGACATCGAAGAGATCCTGAAAAAGGTGGATCCGACATTTGCGCCCTCATTCTCCCCCGATGAAACCAAGCTGTTCAGCGGTTTTGCCAATGCCACTGGCTTCAAGGTCGAATTCCTTACACCAAACCGTGGCGACGAGGGCTACTCCTCCAGACTGACGCAGATGCCTTCATTGGAGCCGTCTGTAGGGGCGCAGGTCTTGCGGTTCCTAGACTACCTGATCCATGAGCCCATCCGCTCTGTGGTCTTGCACGGCGCCGGCGTGCCGGTTCTTGTACCGGCCCCGGAGCGGTACGCCGTCCACAAACTGATCATCGCGACCAAACGGAATGTGTTCTTTGCGGATAAGGCAAAAAAGGACATGAACCAGGCTGGCGCGCTCATTCAAGCATTCAATGCCGTCAAACGTAGTAGCGACCTAGGCTTTGCGTGGATGGAAGCGTGGGAACGCGGAGCCAGATGGCGACGACGGCTTGGTGTTGGCGCCCTGCGTCTTTCGGACGACACTTTCGAGATGCTCGCAAAGGGCGTAGCCGAAGCGGCCAAACTCGACGGCAAGCCAACAGAGGAGTACGGGCTTACGGGAGGCAAGGAAGGTCTTCTGGCGCGCGTTTCAATTGCGAAGCCGACGGCGTCGCCAACGCCATGATGCCACCTCGACATGTCGACGAGCCTCTCTCGCCCACCGGCAGATTCGAGCCACCAGCTCTACATCGATCATCAGCTTTAGTTTTTTTAAAATTCCGATAAGAGAGGCAGAGTGGGATCGCGGGCTTCATAAGTAAACGCGGAAACGTATAATCGATAGACATTCGCGATCGCGTATACTGACGATTTACGCATTGGCGCATGGTAGCTTATGGATACGATTGCCCGCACCCCGCAACAGCCCCACTTTCCTCGCAACTGCTCCGTGTCTGCGCTGGATTGTTGGCGGCGAGACAAGCGCCTATAATCCACTTGGCAATCGGGATCTCGGCGCAGCCATTCCCAGGCCACGTCGGCAGCTTCTGCCTTCTTGAAGTCGCTGTATGCTTCCTCAGATCTCCAGTCGGGACCCCGCATTGTCGCAACTTCCCCGCAAGATTACACATGCGAGCAAATGCCTCCCATGATTGTGGCGCTTTCCGGCTGCGTACGCACCGCGTACCGGCCCTGCACTTAATCGATGGAATGATCGTTTTTGCGATTGCTAGAAATTCCCCGATCCTGAGAGCGGCGGTGTTCATTGCTTTGGCCAACCGCCACGCAGCAGATCACGATAGCCGTGGCCTGCTAGCCACCTGGCCCGCGTCAGATGACTTTCGAAGGTGCGTCGCGCGCGATCCGGTTCAACGGTCGGGTCAAGCCCAAGCACAACGCGCGCGATTTCGGTCCAATCTGCCTTCTCAGCGTCGGCATCGAGAAGTCGCATGTAAGTGACGGGGTGCTTCTTGTCATATGAGGTGAGCTAGGGCGCGCTGGGAGCCAAGTCTGCGATCTTCGGGTCGGCCGGCACTGACTGAAACTCCTACCTTGAACAACGAAACCCAGAATAGCTTGAGAGCCCATACACGCCGGCGCTCCAACCGCATAAGACGGAAATGTCGCCGTCGTCCATAACGGAATTATCGATAACTCTCGCGAGTTGCGCGCTCAACCTGAGCAGAATGGCGCCAAATTTGCTTCGACACGAACACTGAGGTCGTGAAACGGGTACCGAGCGAAGAGGCGGCGTGGAAAATGGCGCTGCCAACCCGCTCGATAGTTCGAGCTCGCGCGAGCCGCCCGGCGGCACGTCGACGGGACTTGATTCGCACGTAGCGTCAAATTGTAGGTTCGAGAAACAAGCCGTCGCGGCCTTTGGAAAAGCCGTCGCAGGCCTGCGCCTCACCGGGAGCATCGCATGACGCTGTCACCTATGTACCGACTTCTAGGCCAAGGCTCGCTGCATCAGTCTGGAAGGCTTGGCTTGCCAACTCAGCACCGCTGCACGCAGTCGCGCTGAGATCGACAAGACGCTCGCAACGTCGCGCACCACCGACCAGGGCCTACGAGAAGCGGGCTGTACTTTAGTCGCCGACTTTCGGCTCGCGCACCGCCAACGCTCTAGATCGCGCCACGCCACGTCCGCAAAACGGACTGCTGAAGGAACGCCTTGCGCACTCCCGATGGCAACTGCCGTCTGCGCATCAAGAGGGAAAAGGACATGATCGATGTAAAACTGCAAAGTGTGCTCTCTTCTCTTGCGCAGCCGGCTAAAGAGCTAGGCGCTCAATCGCCCGGACGGCGGGCGCCAGATGCACGTTACGTGAAGCTAAACACCAATGAGAACCCATTTCCACTACCAACAATGGTATGGCGAAGTGCGATCTCCGCGCTTGAACGTCAGTATTTGTATCCGGAAGACGACAACATCGGCCTGAGAGAAGCTGCCGCTGATGCCTACGGCCTCTCAAAGGATCATGTGATCGCCGGCAACGGATCGTCGGAGCTTCTCGCCCTGATCTACAGGGCCTTCGTTGGACCTGGCGACAGCGTCGCGATGATGTCTCCTGGGTTCTCGTTCAATCGCAAGCTTGCTCTGTTGCAGCGCGCCAAGCTTCTCGAAGTGTCGTGCAGCGACTCGCATTCCATTCCGATTGAACAGTTGCTCCTCGGTCCGGCAAAGGACGCCAAGTTCATCCTGCTGGCCAATCCCAATAACCCAACCGGGACGTTCGTCTCTATCGACGATATCGAACGCCTCGTTGCACAGTCTGATCGCTTAATCGTGCTGGACGAGGCCTATGTCGACTTCGCGCCGGATAACGGTCTGAGGCTCGTCCACCGCTATCCCAACCTTCTGCTCCTGAGGACTTTGTCGAAGAGCTATGCGGCCGCGGGCATTCGGGTCGGCTTCGGCCTTGGTCATCCAGAGATTATTGGACGGCTGCGAAACATCCAGAACGTCTTCAACATGAACATCATAGGGCAAGCGGTCGGAGTCAGCATCCTCTCACATCGCGCGGCCTATGAGGAGAATCACAGGCATATCAAGGACGAAAGAGAGCGAGTTGCGACCCAATTGCGTCAATTCGGATTCGGTGTAGCGCCTTCTCATACCAATTTCTTGCTGGCGCGGGTGCCGAATGGACACGACGGCAAGTGGTGGCATGCCGCGCTGGAGAGAGACGGCATACTCGTTGCTGTCTTTGCAGATGACGGCCTTGACGACTGCATTCGCATCAGCATCGGCACAAAGGAGCAAATGGACTCGTTCTTGACAGCGGTTGCCGCGATCTCAGAGGGCATGAAAAGAGATGAATAGCCAGCCGCCCGCCGATGTGCGCTCGTTTCACTATACCGCTAGTGGAAGAAGGCCGCGACCGCGCATCGTGCGAAAGCAGACACCCCATGCAACTGAGGGCCAAGCGGTCGCCAAAAAATCGCTTCCCCTCCGGATCCTGCGGAGCCGACGCATCACCACGATGTCGCGCGATCTTCGCCATGGGTACCGAGAGAGGACCGGACCCGACAGTCAAGAGATGCGGCGCTAGCAATTCGTTCTTTGAATCTCCAGAAAACGGTTACGTAGCCCGCCCAACCATGGATTTTTCTGATGACACACCAGCCTTCGTCAAAACTCACTTGCGGCATTTTCGATCACCTGGACGACGACGGCCGCGATCTCGGTCGTCAATACGAAGATCGCCTCGTCTTGGCGGAGGCATACGATCGCCTCGGCTTCTATGCGTATCACGTGGCCGAGCATCATTGCACGCCACATGGAAGGAGTCCCTCGCCAAGTCTTTTCCTGTCGAGTGTCGCGCAGCGTACGCGACGCCTTCGTCTCGGCCCATTGGTCATGCTGCTCAATTCCTATCATCCGCTACGCGCATTTGAGGAAATCTGCATGCTCGATCAATTGAGCGGCGGCAGGCTGGAGCTGGGCTTCGGACGGGGCACTCTCCCAATCGAGCTGAATTACTTTGGAATTTCCGATGAATCGGCGCCAAGCCGGTATGAGGAAGCCAACGAGATTCTCCTGAACGCCATGAAGGGTGGGGTCTTGTCTTACCAAGGTAGGCATTTCCAGCTGAACCAGGTTCCCCTGACTTTAACCCCTCAACAGCGTCCATACCCCCCCATATGGGTAACAACCAATCGTCCCGACACGGCCATCTGGGCCGCAGGCAATGGCGCAAACCTCGCCTGCATGGGGCCGGCCGCCGTTGTGCGCAAAGTTACCGATGCCTACCACACACATCGAGAGCGCAGTTCCAGTTGTTCTGGTCGTGAGCCATATGTCGGATTGCTTCGCATGATCGTGATTGGGCGATTCGAGGCGGATGCGTATTCCCTAGCCCGGTCCGCTTACGAGCGATGGTTGCGGAACTTCAAATTTCTCTACGAGCTCAATTGTATCCCGACGCCAAAGCCCCTTCCGCTGACATTCGATGCGGCCATCGAGAGTGAATTGTGCGTGGTCGGAACGCCAGCGTCCGTCCGGCGCGTTCTGCTCAATCAAATGGACGAAGCCGGCACAAATTACCTGCTCTGTCAGCTCGCGTTCGGTGATTTGCCCCTAGATGCCTCGCTATATGCAGCCAGGATCATCCAATCCGAACTGCTCGGCCGGACCTGAGTCCTACGGGCAATTGGGCCGATTTCAACGATTCGAATGTCAGTGCCGCCTTCCCAGCGAACATCAACCAGACCAAGACCGACTCGTTCGGCCTGCTTACAGGCCAAGTCGGGTACGCCATCAACAATGTATTGCTCTATGCCAAGGGCGGTGCCGCGGTGACCGGAAACACCTATGAGATCAACTCCCTCACCGGCGCACAACTGGCGAGCACGGACAAGACCCGCTGGGGCGGCGTGGTCGGTGCGGGCATCGAACTCGGCTTCGCGCCAAATCGGTCGGTCGGCGTGGAGTACGACCACATATTCCGGCAAGACGCTAACGTGAACTTCACCACCGCCGCCGGCTGGGCCGGTAGCGATCGCATCCGGCAGGATTTCGACCTATTGACTGCCCGGCTCAACTACAAATTCTGAGATTCTATCGCGTAAAGCGATGGATAGAGAGCCCCGGCCCAAGGCCGGGGCTTCTTTTTTGACGATCGTGGTGACGCTCGAGGCGATCTCGAGCTTTGCCTCGTATCTGCCGTTGTACTGGCAACTGCAGATCATGGCTGGCCGAGGCATCCATATTAACCCTGCTCGACTGGATGTCACGTGCCGCCCGGCGCTGAAGAGCCTATTAGCATGGTCTCATCATCATCGTTTTTGGCGGCAGCCGCTCGAGGGATCCGACTGATGGCTGCAGACCTTTATCGGCCAGGATCCTGCCGCCTCCACTTCGCCGTGCTCGACGGCAACGTTGCCAGAAAACGCGGCGAGCCCGTATCAATGAGCCGGTTCGGCTGGATCTGCTGGGTATCGATGATGCTTCCAATCACGGTGGCGTCGCTGCGTGTACGTCGACTTGCGACGTCGATCGGACGTGCTCCCAGCACGCCCTGAGATCAGACTGCGGTGCGATCACCGCATGCCCGAAGCTTCGACAGCCCCTCGAAAGCGTCGCCAGCTCCAACCCCGGCTTGTCCTGAATGCGCGCTCCACTTATCTCGATTGCCGCCAAGCCGCAGGTCTTGTCCGTCAGGCCGCATCCAACGGCCTCCTCTGTGCCGACGAATACGCTCGGACTCGTTAGCATTGACATCAAACGTCGCTGACGGCATGTCGTATCTTGACCGCAACAGGCGGCTTCAATTTGTGAGCGTTCAAGGCGATTGTGAGCGCTTTTACGTTCCTATCGAGCGCCAATCGCACTCTCGCCATCAGCCTTTGCGCCCCGCGAGGTGGAACGACGCGCTTCTCCGAGAGGCTGGGCCGCGGCTGGCCCCGTCGTGGGGAAAGTCGGCTCTGCATTCCAGACGCGCGAGGTCGTTTTGCGGGATTCGAGCTCGGCAGTTGCCGGCTTTATCATTCCGTTAGGGCGCAGCTCGAGCAACTCGCCGCGCGTTCGGATAAGGCACTCGTGGCCGTGCCGTGAACTGGCTCTTTCAGGCAAGCGCAGCAAGCTCATGACTGCCATTCACGTCGTCCGGATTTCTCCCTCAGGTTGGATCCTGCTTGCTCGACGATCCGCACGGCAACGGATTATGGCAACGCGCGCCAGCCATAAGTTGATGAAGAGAGAGACGTCTCGATTGAATTCGCGACATCCCGCTCAACGCGCGCCGCAGGGCATTGGGCTTGGTCAGCGTCGGGCTCTAGGATGCAATCAGCCTGAGAAGCACGCTGCCATCCGTCGCCCGCCTGCTGGTCAGCGCGCAGACCCGCCTGCAGCCCGTCTCATCATGCTGCAACACCGAAAGGTTGAGAGCATAATCTACCTCGGTACGCCCTTACGGGACGCACGCGCGGCTATCTTCAAAAACACCTCTCACGGCTCCAGTGCGACCTGCAAACCCTCGTGACCTGCAACGTGAACGTAACGTGGTCCGATTGGCCGACCTCGACCGCTGGCGACAGTGACGATGTCCTCCAGCGGAGCAACGCGTGCATCCGATTCAGGGCGTGACAAGATCAGGTCGGCGTGGAACAGACCTTCCGATTCCAGTCCGGTTGCATCGATGCCAAGAGCTGCCAACGTGGACAACGTCCCCTCAAATTCCTCAGCATCGCGAAATCGCCGCTGAATAAATGTCGCACCGGTCAGGCGTTCCGTCACAAGGCCATGTTTCGCGAACGTCGCGGCCAGGGAATCATATGGGAACATCCGCAACACGAAAGAGATGATCCACGGTTGCTTCTGTGTAGCATCGAGAATTTTGCTGAACGTCTTTTCAGTCACGTAACCGATGCAGCCCGTCGACATGATAACATCGGTGGAACGGAGAACACGCGCGCTTTCTGTCGAAAGCGGTTCTTTTTCAAGGTCGGCGACAATACCCTGCTCAAGCAGGCCAACGGCCGTTGCATAGCGGATCGCCGGAGCCGATACATCGAGGCCGACAAATCGTGCAAGACCAACATCAGGCCAAGCCGAGTAAAAATTGCGGTCGAGACCCATCAGTGTCTCGGAACCGATCGCCCTTATCTCGCGCCGGGCATAGCGGTGGCGCAGGCCGCTGAAGGTCAATGGAAAACGATGCACCGCCGCGTTGATGCCGTATGAGCAGCCGACATCAAGCACGATCGGCTTAACGCTGGTTGCAGACGCTTTCGCGGCCAGAATCTGACGCACGATCGGCTCAGCCACATCCGGGATCATATAATCTAAGGCTCCAAGAACAGAGAAATACGCTCTTGGATCATCCAAGGCATAAATGTCATCGAAGACAGCTTTATCCCGATTGATACGCGAAAAATCTGCTCGCAACCCAAGGTCTCCACGTTCAATTTGCACGCAAGCCCAAGGCTCTTGCCTTGGCCGGGAGGCTCTTACTGCAGATCTTGGCGGATATATGAACCTTACTGCGCTTTACTCTCTGTCTAACCCCAATTTCTTGAATGGCCAGTCATTCTCCCTGCTTGAGGCCTGCAGCTTGTCGGGTGGATGCCGATGCTGGATATCGAGGCTGGGTGAAGACGCGGCGTGGTGAGGGTGTCCAAATGCGGACCGCCTTTAGTATTGGGCGCGCGCCTTTGTTCGCCCCAGATACTTCTGACGGCGTAACGCTCTCGACCGATTCTGACGAGCGGCTCAAAAGGGGCTTGAACCGCACGTAACGGGAGATTGTATCATCATACGGGTAAGCGGCGGATCACGTCCGACCGTGGGTTACTTCTTGACGCGTGATGAGACTCGTGAACCTCTCAGAATTTCGAACCTGTATCGCGATGCTCCGTTCTGATGCCCGAGTACTTCCCAAAGGGACAAGCGGTCATCATGCTAGGACAGCCGGTCCGGCGTCCGCTGACTCCGTCTTCCGACAGCGCAAGCCGCCATTCCGGTATCATGGCGGGACTTGTCGCAAGCTCGCCCATCGCGATGTCCGATGCGATGGACGCCACATCCGAACCACGCCAACTACTCGCGGAGTCAAGCACGACGTCGACGTCTCTTGCGCACTGGTGCCGTTGCTGACAGCCCCCGGTACTGACGCCGCAGTTTGAAGACCATTGCGTCAGACATTGCTGGATCAAGCACTCTGGAGTGAGCGCTGCCGCATACGATCGCTCGAATTGTGCCGCCGATGTCTGGAATGCGGGCATATCACGTGCGGCATGAACAATATCGTAGATCGCCGAGAGAGGATGGACGTGAAGCACAAGCAGCGAACCAACGAGCCGTCGCGCCCCAAAGCGCATCATTATACAACCTTCATTTTTGGACTTGCGGTGACGACGGCTCTGTGCTGCGGAAGTGCAGGTGCGCGCGATTGGCCGGCCCCAGCGGAGGCGCGACAGGCGTGCACACCAGATGCGTTTCGCCTCTGCGGCGCTCACATACCTGATGAGGACGCTGTCGCGGCCTGCCTCAAATCTAACACTCAACGCTTGAGCGTACAGTGTCGCAAGTTCATCTCAGTTCGGGATGCTCCCGCAAGTGATGGCGTCCCAAGATGAGGTCTTCGCGACACCTGGTTTCGGCGGATCATATCCCTCTCGCTATGGGTGGCGCCGCCTCCGACCGATCTGATCAACGGTTGTGATGTGTCACACGGGGCTGGCAGGACGATCCGCCGCGGCTCTCTCAACGTCTGTTGCCGCTCACACTAAATAGCTGAAGATACCGGGATGCATGATCTGCCTTTTGATACCGTCCTGATCGCCAATCGGGGGGAGATCGCTGTTCGGATCATCAAGACCCTTCGCAAGCTGGGGCTTCGTGCCGCGATCGTTTACCACGATATTGATGCGGGCACGCTTGCTGTCGCTATGGCCGATGCAGCCATCGCGATCGACGGACGCACGCCGATTGCTGCCTATCTCGACATTGGGCAGATCGTCGCTGCCGCCCGAAAAGCGAATGCTGGTGCACTGCACCCAGGTTATGGATTTCTGTCGGAAAACGCCGAGTTTGCCAGGGCGATTACAAGCGCCGGCATCACGTTCATCGGGCCTGCCCCCGAAAGCATCGAACTGATGGGCGACAAGATCCGGGCCCGCAGCTTCGTTCAGCGGCACGGGTTTTCGGTCGCTCCTTGCGCCATTGAGGACGATGATCCGGCAACTTTCGTCCGCAGAGCCCGGGCTATGGGTCCCCCTCTGCTCGTAAAACCTTCCGCGGCTGGGGGCGGCAAGGGCATGCAGATTGTGCGCGACATCGGCGCCCTGGAGGACGCGATTGCGCAGGCGCGCAGCGAGGCAGAGCGCTACTTCGCAGATGGCCGGCTTTACGTCGAACGTTACATCGAACACCCGCGCCATATTGAAGTGCAGGTGCTGGGCGACGCGTTCGGAAACGTTACTCATCTGTTCGAGCGCGAGTGCTCAATCCAGCGTCGGTTCCAGAAGGTTATCGAAGAGGCGCCCGCGCCGCGGCTATCGTCTGCGTTGCGTCAACGGATCTGCGATACTGCCGTCGGCATCGCCCGTGCAGCCACCTATCAAGGCGCAGGCACCGTCGAATTCATCCTTGGCGGAGAAGAGTTTCATTTTCTGGAAATGAATACGCGTTTGCAAGTTGAGCATCCCGTGACCGAAGTGATCACCGGCGTCGATCTTGTTGCCGAACAGATCCACATTGCTGCGGGCCATCCACTGAGGTTGGCACAGTCCGACATCGTGCCGAGAGGGCATGCAATCGAAGCCAGGCTGTGTGCCGAAGCGCCGGAGCGCGGATACGCTCCAACAACAGGCAGGGTCCTTGTGCTCGATTACCCCGATGGCGACGGTATACGTGTCGACGGTGGCCTTTCGCGGGGTCAGAGGATTACGACGGCATTCGACCCCCTGCTCGCCAAGATCATCGTGCATTCGCCCACGCGTATCGAGGCTGCGCAAAAAGCGCATCGCGCGATGCGGGAATTGGTGCTTCTCGGTTGCGCAACCAACGCAAGCTTCCTTGCCCGGATCCTTGCGGACGACGGATTTCTTCATGGGCAAATTCATACGGGGTATCTTGAGGAACATCCGCATATCGCCGCTGGGGAGCCCCTGACCGATCTATCGGATTTCCTGGCAATAGGCGCCCTCCTGACCGGACCGGTCCGCGAATCGGCGGATGCCGTGTCCGACCTTCATGCGGCGCTGGGCAATTGGAGAAACTAACTTGAATCATTCTTTTGAGGTTGATGGCGTCGAATACAAGCTATGGATGTCCAGATACCGAGAGAACTACCGTCTCTGCTTGCATGACAGGGTGATTGCCCCCATCGCGTTCTCCGATCGCGGCGACGGCCACGGCGTTGTTACGATTGCGAATGAAAGCCGGCCGATCCGCTTCGCTATCGATGGCGAAACCGTTCACGTGCACATAAGCGGCGAAACGCGCAGTTTGCGTTACCGCGACCCGCTGCGAACGCTTGCGACCTCGAAGCAGGAGATAAGCCAAGCCGTCGCTCGCGCGCCGATGCCGGGCGTTGTCGTCGTCACCCGTGTTTCGTCTGGTCAGTCCGTTTGCGCGGGAACGGCCCTGATGACGATCGAAAGTATGAAGTTGGAGACTGTCATACGTTCTCCACAAGATGGCATTGTCGATCGTATTCACTTCGAGGAAGGCGAAAGCTTTGAGCAGGATGCCGTATTGGTTACGCTCATCGAGGAGCGGTCCTGAAATGCAGCAGCTCTCGTCCTTGGTCGATGTCAGATCGGAAGACTATCGACTCAACGAACTTCATAACATGCGACTTGCAAAAGAATTGGAGGAGCGTCAGCAGGCCGCACGCTTCGCGCGTCCGGTGCGGGATCTTGAGCGCCTCAAGCGGCAAAACAAGCTGTTTGTGCGTGATCGGATCGAGGCTTTGCTTGATCCAGATACCCCGTTCCTCGAGCTTTCGACGCTGGCGGCGAACAAAGCCTATAACGGTGAGGTGCCCGGCGCCGCTCAAGTCGTTGGGATCGGCATTGTCGCGGGCCGGGAGGTCGTTATTCACGCAGACGACGCTAGCGTCAAGGGAGGGGCGTGGTATCCGCTATCGGTCAAGAAGATTGTGCGGGCCTTGGACATCGCGATCGAGAATTGCCTGCCGGTGGTCCATTTATGCGACTGTGCCGGCGGGTTCTTGCCCTTACAGGCGGAGTTCTTTGCTGATCGCTATCACGCGGGTCGGATCCTTCGCAATCAGTCCATTCTCTCAAAGATGGGAATACCGCAGGTTGGTATAGTCATGGGCCATTGCAGCGCCGGCGGGGCATACGTCCCTGCGCTTTGCGACTATAATATCATTGTTGAGGGCGCGGGCGCGATCTTTCTGGGTGGTCCTCCGGTCGTCAAGGCTGCCACCGGCGCAGAGATTTCTGCCGAAGAACTCGGCGGCGCACATTTGCATACCAGCGTATCTGGAACGGGCGACTATCTCGCAAGTACGGAGCTGCATGCAATCGCACTTGCGCGAGACGTCGTCGCTCGCTTCAGCCCCCCTGTAAAAGCCTCCGTCAATCGAGCCGCTTCGGAGCCGCCCGCTTATTGTGCATCGGAACTTTACGGCATTGTTCCGCGGGATCCCCGGACGCAATTCGACATGCGGGAGATCATTGCCCGCCTGGTCGATGGTAGTCGGTTCCACGAATATAAGCCACGTTATGGCGAGACCCTTGTGTGCGGCTTCGCGCGTCTGCATGGCTATCAGGTTGGTATTCTCGCAAACAACGGAGTGCTGTTGGGAGAAAGCGCACTGAAAGGCGCTCACTTCATCCAACTGTGTGATAGGTCTCGAACGCCTCTGCTCTTCTTTCAGAATACGACCGGCTTTATGGTCGGCCGCGACTACGAAAGGCGTGGCATAACCAAGGACGGCGCCAAGCTGATCATGGCGGTCTCCGGGGCATCTGTGCCAAAATTCACGATCATCTGCAACGCCTCCCATGGAGCTGGCACCTACGCTATGGCGGGGCGCGCTTTCGACCCTCGTTTTGTGTTTACTTGGCCGCAGTCGCAGATTTCGGCGATGGGCGCGGAGCAGGCAGCGGGCGTACTCACACACGTTAAGGCCAGACAGCTGGCCCGGCACAATGGCCACCTCGCCACGGAGGAGTTGGCAGCCATTCGTCAACCGATTCTGGAGGAATATCGGGAACGGTCGAGCGCGTACTATGCGACATCCGAATTGTGGGATGACGGCATCCTTGATCCCGTCGATACTCGAAACGCGCTTGCAATCGCTCTGAGTGCATCGCTCAACAGCCCGATTGCGTCGCCGCATTATGGCGTATTTCGAATGTGACGCTCCCAGCGAAGGTCGCGCACCGGGCGAGATGCCCCACGCCAGATCTCCTCATTATCAAACACGTCAACTATACCAATCGCCAGAAACCAGCTCACGGGCCTTGCGGATCTTGGAGGGGAGACCGAATCACCGCGAAGTCATTGAGGACTTGAAACTCGCGTGGCGTCAGGTTGTAGGCTCGAAAAGAGATGATTTGTCGATGCTGCACCGCGCGAGCCGCAATGGCTACACCGCAGTCCCGTCGTTTCGTCTTACCGCCCGTGCAGAAGCCGCGGTCTATTCGAAGTCGCCCCAACTCAAGGACTGAAAGAGATCTTCGGTGCACCTGTGGCAACGCACTACGGAGTCCAACTCTATTTGATTGCGATTGCCATCTCCGCCGCGTCGACTGAGTAGATCTTTATCCGAAGCGCCGGCGACAGCTGGTGCAACTGAACCCGCGAATGACTGATGATGGATCTTCCTACACTGATTGAGCGCAACGTGGCGTTCGCTCCGGACAAGCCTGCGATCCGTTTCGAGGGCGCGAGCTTAAGCTACCAGGTCTTCAATAGGCGCATCGAACTGACGGCGCGCGCCCTCAAAAGTCAGCTCGGCGTTGAAAATGGTGATCGCGTCGCGATCCTGAGCCTCAATCGGCCTGACTATCTGGTACTGCTGTATGCCTGCGCACGGCTTGGAGCAATACTCGTGCCGTTGAACTGGCGGTTGGCTGTCACCGAGCAACTCTTCATCCTGTGTGACGCTGGCGCTCAAGTGCTGGTGCTCGAGCAAGCTTTTGAGCCGATTCTATCGATTTTAGCGGAGAGACTGCCCTCAACTGCCGTCGTCGGTCTTGATTTCGCGCCACCTTGCGGAAGCAGCTGGGATGAGCTGCTTGAAGCAGGTCGGGGAGATGGTCGCAATGCCCGCGCTGACCTGTCCTGCCCGCTTCTGATTGTCTACACATCAGGCACTACGGGCCGGCCGAAAGGTGCCGTCCTGCGCCAGGAGGCACTATTGTGGAACGGGGTGATGAGTCAGCACATGCACGGCCTCACCTCAGCTGATCACGTCTTGACTGTGTTGCCGCTATTCCACGTTGGCGGCCTCAACATTCAGACGTCGCCAGCATTGCACCACGGCGCGACGGTAACGCTGCACAAGCGGTTTACGCCGGACACGACACTTGCTGCATTTGACCGGGATCGACCTACGCTGACGGCGATGGTCCCGACCATGATCCAAGCGCTGATCGATCATCCTCGGTGGCCGACGACCGACCTGTCCTCGTTGAAAGCAATCACTACCGGTTCAACCATGGTGCCGCAGCCGGTCATCACAGGAGTTACAGCGCGTGGGGTCTCGGCATTGCAGGTTTATGGATCCACGGAAACCTGCCCCATTGCGATCTATACAAAGCTCGGTGGCGATCTTGCCCTTGAGGGATCGACCGGTATGCCCGGCCTATGCTGCGAGGCTGCAATCATCAACGATGCTGGCGACAGATTGCCGGCAGGGACTGCGGGCGAGATCGCGGTGCGAGGACCCAATGTGTTCTACGAATACTGGGGCAATGGACAAGCAACGCGTGAGGCGCTGCGCGACGGGTGGTATCGTACGGGCGACATCGGACGTTGCGATGCCGACGGATATTTTTGGGTTCTTGATCGAAAACGAAATCTGATCATTTCCGGCGGAGAGAACATTTACCCGGCGGAAGTGGAGCGCGTAATCCTGCAGCACCCAGATGTCCGGGAATGCGCCGTCGTCGGCCGGCTACACCCCAAGTGGGGCGAGGTGCCGATCGCCTACGTGATTCGCCGTTCGGGGACGCAGGTTCAACAACAAGCGCTGATGGCGCATGTGCAGTCGCAACTCGCCCGGTTCAAAGTACCGGATGAGATTATCTTCACGGACGATTTGCCCCGAACGGCTTTGGGTAAGGTCGAGCATTACATCCTGAGAGCAATTCAAGCGAGATCGCGCCCCTAATGGTGTCAATCGGCGTTCGACTGGGACCCCCTATGGGCATCCAAAAGGGGCTCTGACTCGCTTTTGATGCAGTCTGAGGGATGTCTGGCGTTCTGATTGGAGGAGAATCAGCGCCATGCAGCAGGCACTCCACCGCTCCAGTTTGGTGACGCGTGGGTTTGTTGTAGAGAGTGCTTACTACGAGGGTGATCAGGCGACTGTTCTGGTTCGGGCTTCCGGGAGCGTCGGCCTGTGTCCGTCGTGCGGAACGGTTTCCCGACGTGTCCATAGCCGCTATCGAGGCCGTTGCAGCTTGCGCGCGGGCGGAACCGATAGTGCTTGGCAGCAGTCTTCCTGCGGCAGCCGCGACAGGCGGCCGTCGCGCGTCCGGGTGCGATCGAACCGCTCAACTGCGAGCACGCGGCGTCCGGCGAAATCGATCCTGGCTGGCTTCTCTATCGGAACAGGATCAACTGGAGGGGAGATCAATTATCTGAAGCCGACGCGCGACCGAGACCGCCAGGCATGTCATAAGAGCCACGGCAACGGTCGAATCGACTTGGTATTCTACCAGAACTAAGACGCTGACGGAGTTCACGCCGCTCAACCGGCCCCGACTTCAATCCGATCGAGAACGCCTTCGCCAAGCTCAAGGCGCTTGTGTGTCAGGCCGCAGAACGAACCGTCGACAGTCTCTGGAGCGCGATCGGTCGCATCATTTATCGCTTCACAGCTCAAGCCCGCGCTCCCCGAGCACCTGGCGCATCAGAGGGACCTTGATCTCGCGGGCGATCTCCTCGCTGATCTGGGCTCCGAATTGCCACTCGGCATCGCTATCTCCGGTTAGCTGATGGTCGGCGAGCCGTTGCTCAAGGCGGCTCGGAAACTCCTCGTCCATCGCCTGCCTAAGCCGGCCCTTCATCTGTGCATGAACTTGTGGGGCGATCCGGCTCACCACCGTCTCCCAGGGCTGCCAGCGAGTTGCCAGATAGTCGGCGAATCCCGCCGCCTCCTCATTGCGCACCTGGCTCTCGGCTGCGGTGAGGTCGTCGTCAGTGACGTGGGCGACATCAAAGAATCGCATGTCCGGAGCGATGAGCTGCAGGTCCAGCCGGTCACGTAGCTTGACTTGATAGGCGAGATAGACCTCGATCTCGTCGACGAACCCGAGCGCGTCGACCTTCTGACGGGCGATCGGCTCGAGCGCGTTCAGGCGGAACAGGACCCGCGCCTGCTGGATTAGTTCGCCGAGCCGATCGTCATAGGCTCCGTCCTCGACATCGGCGGTCAGACGTGCGGTCTGCATGCCGTTCCAGGTCAGGGTGACGCGATCCTGGCAGGTCTCGCTCGCCCCGTAGGCCAGCTCAAAAAACTGCCGCCGCAATGCCGGCCTGATCGCCGCCTGACGTAGATCCTCGGCCACCGCCTCTCGGAATTCGGGATTGTCATAGTTCACAGTCTTCTGCAGCTTGTCGAGGAAGAGCGCGTATTCCGGGGCGCCCTCCTCGTGGGCGAAGTTCTGCCAGGCGGCGATCGCCTCCGGCTCGCCGTTCAACCAGTCCGCGACCGCATTGGCGAGCGGCCGCTCCTGGTCCACCATCGTTCCTCCCCCCATTGAAAAGAAGACCCGCGGGCCGGCATAGCTCGGCGCATTCATAGCTGCCGCCAAATTCGTCCGCACCTGCTCGGGCAGCGCATTATCCTCAACATAAACCATGCACCCAGAACCGAGCCGGGTTAGCAGGGTCTCCGGCAGGTTGGTCAGCCGATTGTTGCGTGCCTCGAGCATCTGGAGCTCGGTCGGGAGGTTCTCGGGCAAGCTCGACAGGCTGTTGCCGCTGACGTGGAGTCTCTGGAGCTCAGTCGGGAGGGTCTCGGGCAGGCTGTTCAGCCGGTTATCGCGGGCGAAGAGCAACAGGAGCTCGGCCGGGAGAGTGTCGGGCAGGCTGGTCAGCCGGTTGCCGTCGGCTTCGAGCTCTCTAAGTTCGGGCGGGAGAGTGTCGGGTAGACTGGTCAACCGGTTGCTGCCGA